>ONBX01000010.1 GCA_900316205.1 uncultured Eubacteriales bacterium | reverse complement strand
GTATGCCCCCCTTCACGTTCAATTCTTGCCAAAATGGGAACTTTTTCGGAAGTTTCCATTTTGGCGATTCAAGCTGTCGACACTTTGTCGACAGCTTGAAAACCCGCGTTCGATTTGAACGCGGGTTTTTATGCTTTTTTCCGTTTTGTCGGTCTTGCCCATTTGCCGCTTGGAGCAGGGGAGGCGGTGCTCCAGGCAAAGCCGATGGCCGTGAGGATCAGCGCCGCGATGAGGGCATAGGCACCGTAATACATATACAGAAGGAAGTGCCCGCCTTTTTCGGAGAAATAAAAGCTCAGATAGGCGTAATAGCCCAGGAAGGAAGCGAAGTCTACCAGCGGCGCCGTGAGAAACAGGCTCGGCATGCCGAAACTCAGCACCAGAGACAGCGCGTCCGCCGGGTAAAAGTACCGGTCGTGCATATGGGGCAGCAGGAAGGGAACGCCGATGGCCATCAGCAGCGCCAGGCACAGCACCGCCCGGTCGTTGAGCTTTCTGCGCTTGATCCAGGCCAGGGCCAACAGATTCAAAAGGTACAGCCCCGCCGCACAGATGGCGATGCGGGAAATACTCTCCGTCCTGTCCGCCGGGACGTTCCAGAAGATGGCGAAGATGGAAGGAGAGTTGTAGTTGAGCCCGTCTCCGATGGAACCGGTCTGATTCAGATAGAAGAAGATCGTTTCCATCACCGGCCGGCCCAGCAGCATCGCGGGGATCAGAATCAGCACATAGGCGGCGGGAAAAACGAACAGCTGCTTCCAGTTGTATTTCCCGTAGATCCACAGTACTGCGATCACCGGCAGGATGAACACCGCCTGCAGCTTGAAGGCAAAGGAGAAGGCCAGCATACTGAGGGAGAGAACGGGCCTGTCCTCCAGGGCAAGCCAGATCCCGATGAGACCCAGGGCCACATAGATGCTGTCGCACTGCCCCCAGACCGCGCTGTTGAGAAATACCGTGGGCCAGAATAGCGTTGCAAAGAAAGCGCAGAGCCGAAGCCCCCGGCTTCCTGTCATCCTGCCGCAGAGCTTCATCACCGCCCAGGCAAGCAGGATGTCAAACAGGACGCTCAGCAGCTTGATGAGATAGAGCTCCGGCACCCGCAGGTAGGAGAACAGTGCCAGAAAATACAGGTAGGGCACATGGTAATTGCAGTAGGGCGGCAGCTCCTTAAAGGCCTTGAAGCCGCCGTTTTCCCGGTAATAGCTCATCCAGCGGGCCAGCCAGTCCCGGTAGTCTCCGGTCTGCATGTCGAAGACCGAGGCCCGCGCCGCCAGCGCCGCGGCCACCAGCACCGCGCAGAGCACCGCCAACCAGGGCTTGCGCAGGAGTCCGTCCCGGTACAGGAGCCAGAGCGCCAGGGCCGCATAGAGAATGATTGCAAATAAAACCGTTCCGTTGATCATGTCGCTTCCTCAAAAACAAAACGGGAGCACACAGGCTCCCGCGAAAAAAGTTCTAAATTCACAAAATCTCTCTTGACAAGGGCAGGACCACAATGGTAAAATGGCTTGCTTTATGTGCAGGGGAGGGGCATGCTGTCCCACTTTCTATCTGTACGTAGTATACCAGCTTGGCTGCTGTAAATCAATGCCGGGGGAGCTGAATTTGACAACAACCCCGGGCGTTCGTAAAATCGATAAGGAGAGTGCACCAATGCCAAAAGATGTTCTCTACGGCAAAACTCTGCGCAAGAGCTTTGCCCGCACCCCGGAGATCCAAGAGATGCCCAATCTGCTGGAGATCCAGAAGAGTTCCTACAAATGGTTTTTGGAGACCGGCCTGCGCGAGGTGTTCCGGGACGTGGATTCCGTCACGGACTATTCCGGCAATCTGGAACTGAGCTTCATCGACTATTCCATGGACGATAAGCCCAAGTACAATGAGGAAGAGTGCAAGGCCCGCGACGCCACATACGCAAAGCCCCTCAAGGTCCGCGTCCGTCTTCGCAACAAAGAGACCGAGGAGATCAAGGAGCAGGAGATCTTCATGGGAGATTTCCCCATCATGACCGATGGCGGAACCTTCATCATCAACGGCGCCGAGCGCGTCATCGTCTCCCAGATCGTCCGTTCTCCCGGCGTGTACTTTGACAGAAGCCTGGACAAGTCCATGATCGCCATCTACGCCTCCACCGTGATCCCGTATCACGGCGCCTGGCTGGAGTACGAGACCGATGCCAACGATACCTTCAACGTGCGCATCGACAAGAACCGCAAGCTCCCCATCACCTGGTTCCTGAAGGCCATGGGCGCTTATAACGAGAATAAGCCCGCCACCTGGCTCAGCTGCGTCAGCGATCCCTATGTGGGCGCCGTTACCAACGAGCGCATCAAGGAGATCTTCGGTGAGGATGAGCGCATCGTCTCCACGCTCGACAAGGACACCCTCTCTTCCCGTGAGGAGTGCCTCATTGAGATCTACAAGAAGCTGCGTCCCGGCGATCCTCCCACGGTGGAGTCTGCCGAGACCCTGCTGGACGGCCTGTTCTTCGACCGCCGCCGCTATGAGATCTCCAATGTGGGCCGCTACAAGTTCAACAAGAAGCTGTCCCTCTATCCCCGCATCGCCGGCCATGAGCTGGCCGAGGCCGTGTCCGATCCCTTCACCGGGGAGCTGCTGGCCGAGCCCGGCGAGATCATCACCCGCGACAAGGCCCGCCAGATCGCCGACGCCGGCGTGAACGGCGTGGTGCTGAAGGTGGACGGCAAGAACGTCAAGGTCTTCTCCAACGGCATGGTGGACATCCGCCGCTACATCGACTTTGACCCCGCCGAGGTGGGCGTCAAGGAGCTGGTGCACGGCTGCTACATGGCCGAGCTCTGCAAGCAGTTCGAGGGCGAGGCCCTGAAGGACGCCATCCGCGCCAATATCGACGTGCTGATCCCCAAGCACATCGTGGTGGACGACATCTTCTCCTCCGTCAACTATCTCAACGCCCTGGCCCATGGCATCGGCGAGGCCGATGACATCGACCACCTGGGCAACCGCCGTGTCCGCTGCGTGGGCGAGCTGCTGCAGAACCAGTTCCGCATCGGATTCTCCCGTATGGAGCGCGTGATCCGCGAGCGCATGACCCTGCAGGATCTGGACATCGTCACCCCCCAGAGCCTCATCAATATCCGTCCCGTCACCGCGGCCATCAAGGAGTTCTTCGGCTCCTCCCCGCTGAGCCAGTTCATGGACCAGACCAACCCTCTGGCAGAGCTTACCCACAAGCGCCGTATGTCCGCTCTTGGCCCCGGGGGCTTAAGCCGCGAGCGGGCCAGCTTCGATGTGCGAGACGTGCACTACAGCCACTACGGCCGCCTCTGCCCCATTGAGACCCCTGAAGGTCCCAACATCGGCCTTATCAACTACCTGGCCTCCTATGCCCGTGCCAATGAGTACGGCTTCCTGGTGGCTCCCTATCGGAAAGTGGAGAAGGGCACCTGCCGCCTGACCGATGAGGTCGAGTATATGACCGCCGATCAGGAGGACCAGTATATCGTCGCCCAGGCCAGTGAGCCTGTGGACGAGAACGGCGTTATCATCAACAAGCGCGTCACCTGCCGTCACCGCAACGATACCGTGGAAGTGAACCGGGAAGACGTGGACTATGTGGACGTCAGCCCCAAGATGATGATCTCCATCGCCACCGCCATGATCCCCTTCCTGGAGAACGACGACGCCAACCGTGCCCTGATGGGCGCAAACATGCAGCGTCAGGCCGTGCCTCTGATGACCACTCAGGCGCCCATCGTCGCCACCGGCATCGAGCACAAGTGCGCTGTGGACTCCGGCGTCTGTGTCCTGGCCGAGGATGACGGCATCGTCACCCGGGTCGACGCCAACTACATCACCGTGCGCTATGACGCCGGTGAAGTAAAGGACTACAAGCTTATCAAGTTTGCCCGCTCCAACCAGGGCACCTGCATCAACCAGCGGCCCATTGTCTCTGCCGGTCAGCGCGTCCAGAAGGGCGACGTCATGGCTGACGGCCCCAGTACCTCCAACGGCGAGATCTCCCTGGGCAAGAACATCCTGGTGGGCTACATGAACTGGGAAGGCTACAACTACGAGGACGCCATCCTGCTCAACGAGCGCCTGGTCATGGAGGACGTGTTCACCTCCATCCACGTGGAAGAGTATGAGTGTGACGCCCGTGACACCAAGCTGGGACCCGAGGAGATCACCCGGGACATCCCCGGCGTGGGCGACGATGCGCTGAAGTACCTCGACGAGCGCGGTATCATCATGGTGGGTGCCGAGGTCACCGCCGGTGATATCCTGGTGGGCAAGGTCACCCCCAAGGGCGAGACCGATCTCACTGCCGAGGAGCGTCTGCTCCGCGCCATTTTCGGTGAGAAGGCCCGCGAAGTCCGCGACACCTCCCTGAAGGTGCCTCACGGCGAGAGCGGCATCATCGTGGACGTGAAGGTCTTCACCCGCGACAACGGCGATGAGATGAACCCCGGTGTGAACCAGGTGGTCCGCGTCTATATCGCCCAGAAGCGCAAGATCTCCGTGGGCGACAAGATGGCCGGCCGTCACGGCAACAAGGGCGTTGTCTCCCGCATCCTGCCCCGTGAGGATATGCCTTATCTGCCCGACGGCACCCCGCTGGACATCGTGCTGAATCCTCTGGGCGTTCCCTCCCGTATGAATATCGGTCAGGTGCTGGAGGTCCACCTGGGCTACGCTGCTCAGGCTCTGGGCTGGAAGGTTGCCACCCCCACCTTCAACGGCGCCAACGAGAACACCATCCGCGAGACCCTGAAGCTGGCCGGCCTCCGCGAGGACGGCAAGAGCGAGATGTACGACGGCCGTACCGGTGAGAAGTTCGATAACGACGTCACCGTGGGCTGGGTGTACTTCCTGAAGCTGCACCACCTTGTCGACGATAAGATCCACGCCCGTTCCACCGGCCCCTACAGCCTGGTCACCCAGCAGCCTCTGGGCGGCAAGGCCCAGTTCGGCGGTCAGCGCTTCGGCGAAATGGAAGTCTGGGCCCTGGAGGCTTACGGCGCTGCCTATACCCTGCAGGAGATCCTGACCGTCAAGTCTGACGATGTCACCGGCCGTGTCAAGACCTACGAGGCCATTGTCAAGGGCAACAACATCCCGCAGCCGGGCGTGCCCGAGAGCTTCAAGGTCCTGGTCAAGGAGCTGCAGAGCCTGTGCCTGAACGTCCGCGTGCTGGACGAGCAGGGCGAGGAGATCGAGCTCAAGGACGATGATGATGACGATTTCATCCCCGATATGAAGGATGAAATGTATGCTGCCGATGACAGCGAGATCGAAGCCGGCGGCTTCAGCATCGAGGACGTGCCCGAGGACGAGCTCGGCGCGGACCTCGGCATGGATTTTGAAAACGAAGAGGAGGATCTGTGATGAGCTACACACCTTTTGATGCCATTCAAATCGGCATTGCTTCTCCGGAAATGATCCTCAGCTGGTCTCACGGCGAAGTGAAGAAGCCCGAGACCATCAACTACCGCACCCTGAAGCCCGAGCGGGACGGCCTGTTCTGTGAGCGCATCTTTGGACCCACCAAGGACTGGGAGTGCCACTGCGGCAAGTATAAGAAGATCCGCTATAAGGGTAAGATCTGCGACCGCTGCGGCGTGGAGGTCACCAAGTCCAAGGTCCGCCGTGAGCGCATGGGCCACATCGAACTGGCTGCCCCTGTGAGCCATATCTGGTACTTCAAGGGCATTCCCAGCCGCATCGGCCTGATGCTGGATCTGACCCCCCGCACCCTGGAGAAGGTGCTGTACTTTGCCAATTATATCGTCATCGACCCCGGCTTCACCCCCCTGGAGAAGTGCCAGATCCTCTCCGAACGGGAATACCGGGAGATGCGCGAGAAGTATGAGGACGACTTCAAGGCCGGTATTGGCGCCGAGGCCATCAAGGAGCTGCTCCAGCAGATCGACTGCGAGAAGCTGGCCCAGGAGCTGCGTGAGGACCTGAAGAATGCATCCGGCCAGAAAAAGGCCAAGATCGTCAAGCGCCTGGAGGCTGTGGAGGCCTTCCGCATCAGCGGCAACCGCCCGGAGTGGATGATCATCGACATCCTGCCTGTGATCCCGCCTGAGATCCGCCCCATGGTCCAGCTGGACGGCGGCCGTTTCGCCACCTCCGACCTGAATGACCTGTACCGCCGTGTTATCAACCGCAACAACCGTCTGAAGAGACTGCAGCAGCTCAACGCCCCCGATATCATCGTCCGCAATGAGAAGCGCATGCTTCAGGAGGCGGTGGACGCCCTCATCGACAACGGCCGCCGCGGCCGTGCCGTCACCGGCGCCAACTCCCGCGCCCTCAAGTCCCTGAGCGATATGCTCAAGGGCAAGCAGGGCCGCTTCCGTCAGAATCTGCTGGGCAAGCGTGTTGACTACTCCGGCCGTTCCGTTATCGTGGTCGGCCCGGACCTGAAGATCTACCAGTGCGGCGTGCCCAAGGAGATGGCCATCGAGCTCTTCCGCCCCTTCGTCATGAAGAAGCTGGTGGAGGACGGCGTTGCCAACAACATCAAGTCTGCCAAGAAGATGGTCGACAAGCAGCGCACCGAGGTGTGGGACGCCCTGGAAGACGTGATCAAGGAGCACCCCGTGCTTCTCAACCGCGCGCCCACCCTGCACCGTCTGGGCATTCAGGCCTTCGAACCCATCCTGGTGGAAGGCCGCGCCCTTCGTCTGCACCCCCTGGTCTGCACCGCTTACAACGCCGACTTTGACGGCGACCAGATGGCCATTCACGTGCCGCTGAGCGCCGAGGCTCAGGCGGAAGCCCGCATCCTGATGCTCTCTGCCAACAACCTCCTCCGACCCCAGGACGGTCACCCGGTCACCGTGCCTACCCAGGATATGATCCTCGGTTCCTACTACCTGACCATGGTCCGCATCGGCAAGGCCGAGAAGGGCGCCGAGACCCTGATCGTGGATGATCCCGGCGACACCGGCCTGGAGAGCGGCGCCATCGTCGACGGCGACGAGCTTTACAGCAAGAACCTGGAGACCAAGAATAACGGCGGCAGGCCTGCCACCTACAAGCCCACCCGCATGTACCGTGACGCCAACGAGGCCATCATGGCTTACAATGAGGGAAGCCTTGGTCTGCACGCGCCCATCCGTCTCCGTGTCACCAAGACCATCGACGGTGTGGAAATGCAGAAGACCATCTTCACCACCGTGGGCCGCATCATTTTCAACGAGCCCATTCCCCAGGACCTGGGCTACGTGGACCGCAGTGATCCCGCGCATATGTTCGATCACGAGATCGGCTTCCAGGTGGGCAAGAAGCAGCTGGGCGACATCATCGACCGCTGCATCCAGAAGTACGGATTCACCATCTCCGCCGAGGTGCTGGACAGCATCAAGGCTCTGGGCTACAAGTACTCCACCAAGGGCGCTATCACCATCTCTGTTGCGGACATGACCGTCCCCAGCGCCAAGTACGAGATGATCAAGGACACCGAGCAGGAAGTGGTGCGCATTGAGCGGCAGTTCAAGCGCGGCTTCATCACCGAGGACGAGCGCTACCGTCTGGTGGTTTCCGAATGGGAAAAGACCACCAAGAAGGTCACCGACGCCCTGACCAACGTGCTGGATGAGTACAACCCCATCTACATGATGGCAAACTCCGGCGCCCGCGGCTCCATGAACCAGATCCGTCAGCTGGCCGGTATGCGCGGTCTGATGGCCAATACCTCCGGTAAGACCATCGAGATCCCCATCAAGTCCAACTTCCGTGAAGGCCTGAGCGTTTTGGAGTACTTCATCTCCACCAGAGGCGCCCGTAAGGGCATGGCGGATACCGCTCTGCGTACCGCCGACTCCGGTTACCTGACCCGTCGTATGGTCGACGTCTGCCAGGACGTGATCATCCGCGAGGAGGACTGCGGCACCAGCGAAGGCGTCTGGGCTGCTGCCGTCTACGACAGGGGACAGATGGTGGAGAGCTTCGGCACCGCCATCCATGGCCGCTTCCCCGCGGTGCCCATCACCGATCCCGAGACCGGCGAGCTGCTCTTCGGCACGGACCACATGCTCATGCCCGAGGACGCCAAGGTCCTGGAGGCCCACGGCATCCACAAGGCCTTTATCCGCAGCGTCCTGACCTGCGAGGCCAAGTTGGGCGTCTGCGCCCGCTGCTACGGCATCAACCTGGCCATCGGCCGTCCGGTGAACGCCGGCGAGGCTGTCGGCGTCATCGCCGCCCAGTCCATCGGTGAGCCCGGTACCCAGCTGACCATGCGTACCTTCCACACCGGCGGTGTTGCCGGTGACGATATCACCCAGGGTCTTCCCCGTGTGGAAGAGCTGTTCGAGGCCCGCAAGCCCAAGAAAATGGCCATCCTCTCCGAGACCTCCGGTACTGTCAGCATCGAAGAGGCCAAGAAGGGCGTCATGTACGCCATCACCGTCACCAACGAGGCGGAAGGCAGCACCAATGTTTACACCGTGCCCCACTCCGCGGGCATCCTGGTGCACAACGGCGACCATGTGGACCGTGGCCAGGAGCTGACCTCCGGCGCCCTCAATCCCCATGATGTGCTCCGCATCCGCGGCGTGAACGACGATGAGTTCGGCCGTCAGGGCGTGCGCAGCTATATCACCAGCGAGGTCCAGAAGGTGTACCGTCAGCAGGGCGTTGATATCAACGACAAGCACATCGAAGTCATCGTGCGCCAGATGATGCGCAAGGTGAAGGTGGAGGATGCCGGCAGCACCGATCTGCTCTCCGGTGCCACCATCGATATCGCTGTCCTGAAGGATGCCAACCGCAAGATCGACGAGCGCATCGCCGCCGGGGAAGAGGGTCTCACCAAGGCCACCTACACCCAGCTGCTGCTTGGTATCACCAAGGCTTCTCTGGCGACTGACAGCTGGATGTCCGCCGCTTCCTTCCAGGAGACCACCAAGGTCCTCACCGATGCCGCCATCAAGGGTAAGGTGGACCGCCTGGTCGGCCTGAAGGAAAACGTCATCATCGGTAAGCTGATCCCCGCAGGCTCCGGCCTGTCCCTGTATCGGGAATTCGAGGAGAAGACCGATGAGACCATCGAGGCCGAGCCTGAAGAGTACGTGGACCTGACCGCTCTTGTGAACAAGTCCAACGCCCTCTGAGCATCCCGTGTTTTCAAAAAACTCCCCCGACTTGGGGGAGTTTTTTGCGTTATAAGCGAAGTTTTTGCTTTGCTGCTTCGTATGTACTATACGCAATGATCTGTTTTTCCATGATTAGGGGAGTGCTGCCTGGTTGAAAGATGGGAGAAAAGCCTGTATAATGTCGGCAGACGAACAGAGGAGAGAGATCCATGAGAAGATTCCTTGCCGCGGCATTGCTGCTGGTGTTCTGCTGCAGTACCTGGTACGCCCTGCAGCCTCGCGCCATGCTCCGCCTGCCTTTGCCAAGAATTGAAGAACCCGGAGGGACAGTTGCTGCGTCCACATCCGGGGGAGGACGGAGCATGGCTCTGCCTTCCCAGATGGCCGCTCTCACTGCAGTACCCCTGCCTTCGGCCGAACCTTCTCCCTTGCCCATGCCGAGGCCAGCCGAGAAGCCCCGGCCCATCGAGACGCCGCAGCCTTCTCCGGCCGCGGAGGCGAGAGCTGAACCTTCGCCTGAGCCGGAGCAGCCGGAGGAGGGTACGCCTGTTTATCCCGGCGTCTATTACATCAAAGTCAACGTCACCGCAAACACCGTCACCGTCTATGAGAAGGGCGAAAGCGGCGACTATGACGTTCCCGTCAAGGCCATGGTCTGTTCTACCGGTGACGATACGCCCCGCTCCGGCGTCTTCCGGCCCGGTTGGCGCCTGGAATGGCAGAATCTGTTTTACGGCGTCTTCGGCCAGTACGTCACCCAGATCACCGGAAATATCCTCTTCCATTCGGTGCCCTACCAGGTGAAGTACAACAAGAATTCTCTGGAGTATTGGGAGTTCGACAAGCTCGGCACCGCGGCCTCCGCGGGCTGCGTTCGCCTCCAGGTCATCGACGCCAAGTGGATCTTTGACCGTTTTTCCGATATCAGCGCCGTGGAGTTCTACGAAGATCCCGACCCCGGCCCTCTGGGGAAGCCAAGCGCACCCAAGATCTCCGACGATGAGCTCCGCCGTGGCTGGGATCCCAGCGACCCGGACCCGGGGAATTTCTGGAACATGACCGAGGAGGAGATCTACGAGCGCTATCCCTGGCTGGATCCCGACTATGTGCCGCCTCCCATGCCGGAGCCTGAGCCGGAACCGGATCCCACGCCTACGCCGGAACCAACACCGGAGCCTACGCCCGAACCCACGCCGGAGCCTACGCCGGAACCTACCCCGGATCCTACGCCGGAACCGACTCCCGAACCGGAACCGGATCCCACACCGGAGCCTGAGCCGGAACCGATTCCCGAGCCTGACCCGGAACCCGAACCATAAACCAACATACGCTTCGTCGCAGAGAGCCTTTCCCCACCATCCGAGGAGGGCTCTCTGCGTTTTTATGTTTGAGAGCACAGCTCTGCGGGCACAATATATGGGATAGGGAAGGGGGAGAGCCGTAAGAAAAAACACAGGATTTCAAATTTTTTTCAACAAAATTTCTTGACTTAATTTGGTCATTATGCTAATATACAGTAGTTCGCGGCCAAGTGCGCCCAAAGTGCGTCCAAAAGCCCGGACAGCCTTGAAAACACCGGCTTTTTCGGTGTATTTCCATCAAAGATTTGAAGAAAGGAGGAACACAATGCCCACTTTTAACCAGCTCGTCAGAAAGGGCAGAGAAAAGGTCACCTACAAGTCCACTTCTCCTGCTATGCAGAAGGGGATGAACACCCTGAAGAACAAGGAGACCAATCTGAGCTCCCCTCAGAAGAGAGGCGTCTGCACCGCAGTTCGTACTTCTACTCCTAAGAAGCCCAACTCCGCTCTGCGTAAGATCGCGCGTGTCCGTCTGACCAATGGTTACGAGGTAACTGCCTACATCCCCGGTATCGGCCACAACCTGCAGGAGCACTCTGTCGTGATGATCCGCGGCGGTCGTGTCAAGGACCTGCCTGGTGTGCGTTACCACATCATCCGCGGCACTCTGGATGCCCAGGGCGTCAACGGTCGTATGCAGGCTCGTTCCAAGTACGGCGCGAAGAGACCCAAAGCTGCCAAGAAGAAGTAATTTTCTATGCGGCAGATCGGGGAAAAGTGGCCGCCCATCGACCGGCCCATCCCCAGCCCCTGTCGTTTATCTATATATTATTATGTGGATAGACCTCGGGGCGCAACGGACGATTTTTATACGTTCGAGTACCGATGATTCCATTTTTTAATGAAGGAGGGAAGCAACGTGCCCAGAAGAGGTAATGTTCCCAAAAGAGAAATCTTGCCGGATCCTATGTATAACAGCGTTCTGGTGACCAAGCTCATCAACGGCGTTATGCTCGACGGCAAAAAGGGTGTTGCTCAGAAGGTCGTTTACGACGCTTTTGAGATCATCAAGGATAAGACCGGCAAGGAGCCCCTTGATGCATTCACCGAAGCCATGAACAACATTATGCCCGCTCTGGAGGTCAAGGCTCGCCGTGTCGGTGGCGCAACCTATCAGGTTCCTATCGAAGTTCGGCCCGCCCGCCGTCAGACCCTGGCTCTGCGCTGGCTGGTCGACTACAGCCGCAAGCGCAGCGAAAAGACCATGAAAGAGCGCCTGGCCGGCGAGATCATGGATGCATGCAATAACCTCGGCAACGCCGTGAAGAAGCGCGAGGATATGCACAAGAACGCCGAGGCCAACAAGGCCTTCGCGCACTTCCGCTGGTAAGACAAGCAGGAGTAACCCCTTATGCCTAGAAAATATTCACTTGAAAGAACCAGAAATATCGGCATCATGGCCCACATTGACGCGGGCAAGACCACGACCACTGAACGGATCCTGTTCTATACCGGCGTCAACTACAAGCTCGGCGAGACCCATGAGGGCACCGCTACCATGGACTGGATGGAGCAGGAGCAGGAGCGTGGTATCACCATCACCTCCGCTGCCACCACCTGTTTTTGGCGTGATACCCGCATCAACATCATCGACACTCCGGGCCATGTGGACTTCACTGTTGAAGTCGAGCGCTCCCTGCGCGTGCTGGACGGCTGCGTGACTGTGCTTTGCGCCAAAGGCGGCGTGGAGCCCCAGTCTGAGACGGTCTGGAGACAGGCGGATCACTACCACGTCCCCCGGATGATCTATGTGAACAAGATGGACATCATGGGCGCGGACTTCTATCATGTGCTGGACATGGTGCATGACAGACTCAAGTGCAACGCCGTTCCCATTCAGCTCCCCATCGGCAGCGAGGAGAACTTTGTGGGCATCATCGATCTGGTGGATATGAATGCGCGTATCTATCACGACGACCTGGGTAAGGACATGACCACGGAGGAGATCCCCGCGGATATGATGGACCTGGCTCTGGAATATCGCGATAAGCTCCTGGAAGCCGTTTCCGATTTCGACGACGAGATCATGGAACTGTATCTCGACGGCGAGGATGTCCCCTCTGACAAAATCAAGGCGGCCATCCGGAAGGCCACGGTCTCGGTGAACATGGTTCCCGTGACCTGCGGCACTTCCTATAAAAACAAAGGCGTGCAAAAGCTGCTGGACGCCATCGTGGATTACATGCCCTCCCCGCTGGATGTTCCTCCGGTGGAAGGCAAGCATCCCAAGACCGACGAGGTGGAACACCGCGCGGCAGATGATGACGCTCCTTTCTCGGCCCTGGCCTTCAAGATCATGACGGACCCCTATGTGGGCAAACTCGGCTTCTTCCGGGTCTATTCCGGAACGCTGGAGACCGGCAAGACTGTCTTGAACTCCACCAAGGGTCAGCGGGAACGGCTAGGCCGGATCCTGCAGATGCACGCCAATCACAGAGAAGATATCGACCAGGTCTGGTCCGGCGATATCGCCGCCGCGGTGGGCCTTAAAAACACCACCACCGGCGACACCCTCTGCGATGAAAAGCATCCCATCATCCTGGAATCCATGGAATTCCCCGAACCGGTCATCCGTGTGGCCATCGAGCCCAAGACCAAGGCTGGTCAGGAGAAAATGGCCATCGCTCTGCAGAAGCTGGCAGAGGAGGACCCCACCTTCAAGACCTATACGGACGAGGAGACGGGTCAGACCATCATTGCCGGCATGGGTGAGCTCCATCTGGAGATCATCGTGGACAGACTCCTGCGGGAGTTCAAGGTGGAGGCCAACGTGGGCAAGCCTCAGGTTTCGTATAAGGAAACCATCAAGAAGGCCGCCACGGTGGATACCCGCTATGTCCGGCAGACCGGCGGCAAGGGTCAGTTCGCCCATGTGAAGCTGATGATCGAGCCCAACGAACCCGGCAAGGGTTATGAGTTCATCAACAAGATCACCGGCGGCGCGATCCCCAAGGAATTCATTCCCTGCGTGGATCAGGGCATCCAGGGAGCCATGCTCTCCGGCGTTCTGGCAGGGTACCAGGTTGTGGACGTGAAGGCAACGCTGCTGGACGGGTCCTTCCACGAAGTAGACTCTTCCGAGCTGGCCTTCAAGATCTGCGGCAGTATGGCTTTCAAGGAGGCCTGTCAAAAGGCGGAGCCCACCTTGCTTGAGCCGATCATGAAGGTGGTCGTTACCGCTCCGGAGGAGTATATGGGCGACGTGATGGGCGATCTCAACGCCCGCCGCGGTCAGATCCTGGGCTCCGACATCCGCAACGGTGCCGCCATGATCGAGAGCAATGTGCCGCTCTCCACCATGTTCGGATACGCCACCGACCTTCGCAGCAAGACCCAGGGCCGCGCCACCTATTCCATGGAGCCCAGCCACTTCGTCGAGCTGCCCCGCAATTTGCAGGAATCCCTTGTGAACAGTCGCATGGGTTTCTCAAAATGGTAAGTAATCAACAAACCAGTTTCTAAATTTATTAGGAGGATTTTACAATGGCTAAACAGATGTACAACCGTACCAAGCCCCATGTCAACATCGGCACCATCGGCCACATCGACCACGGCAAGACCACTCTGACCGCAGCCATCACCAAGTACCTCGCCCTGCAGGGCAAGGCTGAGTACACCGACTACTCTTCCATCGACAAGGCTCCCGAGGAGCGCGAGCGTGGTATCACCATCAACACCGCTCACGTCGAGTATGAGACCGAGGCTCGTCACTACGCTCACGTTGACTGCCCGGGCCACGCCGACTATATCAAGAACATGATCACCGGTGCTGCTCAGATGGACGGCGCCATCCTGGTCATCGCTGCTTCCGACGGCCCCATGGCTCAGACCCGCGAGCACCTGCTGCTGGCCCGTCAGGTTAACGTTCCTTCCGTTCTGGTCTTCCTGAACAAGTGCGATCAGGTCGACGACGAGGAGCTGCTTGAGCTGGTCGAGATGGAAGTTCGCGAGCTGCTGGACTTCTACGGCTTCCCTGGCGACGACACCCCCATCATCCGCGGTTCCGCTCTGAACGCTCTCGTTTGCGAGTCCAACGATCCCAACGCCCCCGAGTACGCCTGCATCAAGGAGCTCATGGACGCTGTTGACAGCTGGATCCCCACTCCCGAGCGCAAGTCCGATCTGCCCTTCCTGATGCCCATCGAGGACGTCTTCACCATCTCCGGCCGCGGCACTGTCGTTACCGGTCGTGTTGAGCGCGGCCGCGTGAAGATCGGCGACAAGGTCGAGATCGTTGGCCTGAGCGACGAGAAGAAGAGCACCACCGTCACCGGCACCGAGATGTTCCACAAGACCCTGGAGTACGCTGAGGCTGGCGACAACGTCGGCTGCCTGCTCCGCGGCATCGACAAGAAAGAGGTTGAGCGCGGCCAGGTTCTGTCCGCTCCCAACTCCATCCACCCCCACACCAAGTTCAAGGGCCAGGTTTACGTCCTGACCAAGGAAGAGGGCGGCCGTCACACCCCGTTCTTCAACAACTACCGTCCCCAGTTCTACTTCCGTACCACCGACGTGACCGGCGTCATCACTCTGCCTGAGGGCGTTGAGATGTGCATGCCCGGCGACAACGTCGACATGGACGTGGAGCTGATCACCCCCATCGCCATCGAGAACGGCCTGCGTTTCGCTATCCGTGAGGGTGGCCGTACCGTCGGTTCCGGTGTTGTCATCGGCATCAACGAGTAATTTGCCTTTCAAAAAATATGCCGCCATTTTGGCGGCATATTTTTTGTTGTGTGTGCTGTAATTACAAAAAGCAGCTCGCCAGGGAATCGCTTCCCGGCGAGCTGCTTTTTGCTCGTTCACTTTTCGTCGGTGAAGATAAAGGTGTCGCCCGCCCGCTGACGGAAGAGGTCATACACCGCGCGGATGGTTTTCCTGTCCTCCACGGGGATGTAGCTCTCTTCGCCGTTCGCTTCCTTGAAACGCTGCAGGATCACCGCTTCATTCACATAGGGGCCCTCCGCCGGCATCAGCACCAGGTATTCCCGGTCTTCCACCAGGATGCAGTCAAGAAAATGAAAGGCCATCTGCTCGCCGTTTTCATCGGCCAGATAGAAGAGTTCTTCCGGCTCTTTGCTGTTCAGACTGTCCATTTTGATCCTCCTTTAGTTCCCGAAGACCCAGAGGTGGGTCACGCCAAAGGCCTCCCGGATGAAGTAGTTCAGCATCACGAAGAAATATCCCCAGGGGGCCGCCACACCGACAGCATCCACGCCCTGAAGCTTTGCCATCTCCTTGGCCCGGTACAGGTGGTAGGCGCTGGAGACGATGGCCACGTTCCCGTCCGGCTCATCGCCCCGTTCCCGGATGATCTTGAAGGAGAAAGCCAGATTCTCCTGGGTGGAGGTGGCCTTATTTTCCTGGAGGATCCGTTCCTCCGGGATCCCGTGAGCGATCAGCCAGTCGTGCATGGCCTTGGCCTCGGTGACGGTCTCGCCCGGCCCCATGCCGCCGGAGACGATGGCCACACTCTCCGGGTATGTATGCAGGTAATCCAGAGCACCCTCCAGCCGCCGTACCAGGGTCAGGGAGGGCTGATCCTTGTAGACCGCCGCGCCCAGCACGATCAGATAGTCCCTCTCAGGCTCTTTGTCCGTTCGGGCAGAGCGGATGATGAAGCTTTCCACCACGCAGAAATAGAGGATCCCGATGCACACCAGCAACACCAAAACGCGCCAGAGCTTCACCGGCAAAAAGTGGTGCAGCACAATGAGGGCCGCCGCGAAGGCCAGAGCGTAGCCCCACCAGGCATAGCCACGCGCCGCAAAGCGCAGGGCCAGGGCCATGGCCAGTAGCCCGCCGGAGGAGAGGGCCCAGCCCGGCTTCATTTTGACCACGCCGATCCCAGCCAGGATCAGTCCCGCGGCCAGCAGGGGATAGGGCAGCCAGCCCATGGCAAAGCGGGCCAGCACCACCGCTCCCAGACCCAGGATCCCGGCGGGCACAAAGTACCGAAGAATGATCTTTTTATCCATGCAGTTCCTCCCATTTCTCGTACAGGACCATCAGCTGTTCGTCCAGCGCTTCCCGCTCTGCGCCGATCTCCATCAGCTTCTGGTAATCCGCCCCGTTTTCCTCGGCCTCCCGGTCAAGCGCGGCGATCTTTTCCTCCAGCCGGGCTATTTCCCGCTCGGTTTTGGCGATCTGCTTTTCACTGTTTGGCTGATGGGGCTTTTTCTTTTCTTCCTTTTTTTCCTGCTTCGGCTGCGCGGCGGCCAGACGCAGCTGGTCCTGCCGCTCCCGCCAGGCGCAGTATTCCTTGTAGCCGCCCCGGAAATCCGTGATCTCTCCGTCCCGCAGGGCCCAGATCCGGGTGGCGAACTTCTCGATGAAATAGCGGTCGTGGGAGACGAAGAGCAGGGTTTGCTCGTAATCCGACAGGGCATCCTCCATCCACTCCCGGCTGGCGATATCCAGGTGGTTGGTGGGCTCGTCCAAAATGAGAAAGTTGATGTCCCCGCCCATGAGCATGCAGAGCTTCAGCCTGCTTCGTTCGCCGCCGGAAAGGGCCCCCACCGGGGTGAACACATTCTCCCCCCGGAAGCCGAAGGCGGCAAGCCGGTCCCTGGCCTCCTGGGGCTGGCAGCGGCAGTCATAGAGCATGGTGTCCAGCGCGGAACGGGAATCCAGGGAAAACTCCACGATCTGGGGCAGATAGGCGCTGCGAATGGCGGGGCCGTGGTAGAGATAGCCCGCATCCGGCGTTTCCTGGTTCATGATGAGTTTGAGAAGGCTGGTCTTTCCGGTGCCGTTATCCCCGATGAGGGCGATCCGCTCCCCGCCGGTGACGGTGAGGGAGAGATCGTGAAACAGCGTCTTTTCCCCGTAGGACTTCTCAAGCCCTTCGCAGACCAGTACCTCGTCGCCGTTGAACTCCCGCTCCTTGAACTTCACAGAGAGCTTTTTCTGTTCCCTGGGCTTTTCGCTGGTCTGCAGCTTTTCGATGCGCTTTTCCATGGCAAAGGCCCGCTTGTGCAGCTTGTCCGCGCCCATGAAGGCCCAGAGGTGCATCTGCTCGGCGGCCCGCTGGAGCTGCTCGATCTTGGCCTGGTCCTTTTCGTACTGCTTCAGTTTTTCCTCAAAGCGCCGCTGCCGCTCCTGCACATAAAAGCTGTAGTTGCCGCTGTAAAGCTCGGCTTTGCCGTCATTGATCTCAATGCAGCGCTGGGCGATCCGGTCCAGAAAGTAGCGGTCGTGGCTGATGGCAAGGACCGTGCCCTTGAAGTGCAGAATGTAATCCTCCAGCCACTCCGTGGCGCGGAGGTCCAAGTGGTTGGTGGGCTCGTCCAGCAGCAGGATGTCCGTGTCCTCCAGGATGAGCCTTGCCAGGTTCACCCGGGTCTTCTCCCCGCCGGAGAGACTGTCGAAGAGCTGTTCCCGCTGGGCCGCGGGGATCTGCAGTCCGTTTGCCACCCGGTTGCGGTCGCTGTCCATGGTGTAGCCGCCCAGCCGCCGGTTATCGTCGGAGAGCCGGTCGTACTCCTGCAGCAGGGCGGGGGAGGCGTCCTCCTCCATCCGGGTGGTGAGTTCCTCCATCCGCTCGCTCATGCGGATGAGCCTTGCCTGGGCGGAAAGCAGCACGTCCTCCGTCCGCCAGCCCTCCGGGAACACCGGAATCTGGGAGATGAGGCCGATGCGCTTTCCCGGCGTGATGCTGATCTGCCCCTCGTCATAGTCAAGCGCGCCTGTGAGGATGCGAAAGAGCGTGGTCTTGCCGCAGCCGTTGGGGCCCAGGATGCCAACCCGCTCACCGGGATTGACTGTGAAGGACAGCCCGTCCAGCACATTGCTGCCCACCTCAAAGGATTTTATCAAATTGGATACGGTGATTTCTGCCATGGTATTCTCCTTCGCGCACTCCAAAAGGGAGGGCGCGGCTTTATCTGTTTACGGCGTACTGCAGGATCTCGTTGGCGGCGCCGCCGGCGGCGCCGAGACCGCTGCCGCCGCGCTCGATCATCACCACAAAGGCGTAGGGATGCTCCTCATCCGCCAGAAAGCCCACGAACCAGGCGTTGCTGCTGCCGTCGCCCCGCTCGGCGGTGCCGGTCTTGGCACAGAGCTCCAGCCCGGGGAAGCGCCCGGCTCCATAGCCGTTGATCACATTGTAGTGCATCAGCCGCTGCAGGGCTTTGGCGGTGTCTTCTTTGAGCAGCCGCACCGCGCCTCCGGCAGAGCCGTCCCGCACCAGCTGCGGGCCCAGCAAAACGCCGTTGTTTGCGATGGCGGAGACATAGCGCAGCATGGCGTAAGGGCACACAAGGTCTGTGGACTGGCCAACGCCAGCCCAGCCGAGCTCCGGATCGCCTACAAAGTCTGTGGGAAAGCTCCCGGCCACCGTGGGGATCCCGTCCAGCCGCTGGGCGTCCAGAAAGCCCAGCTCCCGCACCTTTTTCACCATGGTCTCCTGGCCCAGCTCGATGGCGATCTGGGAGAAAGCCACGTTGCAGGAGTTGGAGAGCGCCTCTTCAAAGGTCTGCTCGCCGTGATAGCCGGAGCAGACGATCTCAACCCCTGCGACCTCCACCGAACCCTCGCAGAAAAAGCGGCGTTCGCTGAGGTCCGGCATTTTCTCGATGGCGGCCGCGGCGGTCACAAGCTTGAACACAGAGCCGGGCACGAAGCTCGCAGCGAGGCAGCGGTTGAGATAGGCGCCCTCCGGCGGGTCCGGCTCCGCCTCCAGGGGATCGATGGTGGGGGAGGATACCAAGCACAGAAGCTCCCCGGTTTTATAATTTGTGATGAGGATGGCTCCGGGCCTCCCGTCCAGGACCTGCCAGGCCCTGCGGTTCAGTTCGCTGTCGATGTTCAGGTACAGCACAGCATTCCGGGAGCGGCTGGTGCCGGTGAAGAGGGAATAGTCCTGATAATCGGTGAGCAGCCCGGTCCCCGTGCGGCCGTAATAGTCGCCTGTGACGTGGTAGTTTGCCCGCCGCAGCTCCTCATCCTCCTGATACAGGCTCTCGTAAGGAGAGTAGGAGGCCAGAACCACGCCGTTTCGGTCGATCAGCGCGCCGGAGACGCCGGCATTTTCCCGGGAATAGGCCGCGGCCCAGTCCTGCCCATGGTCCACAAATCGGATCACATAGAGCAGGGTGCCCACGATGACAAAGGCGGCCAGCAAGAGCACGGAGACGGCACGATTGGTGATCTGCTTCATGCCTTTGCCTCCTTTTTCACTTTTCGGGGAAGGAAACCGGAGGAAACGGCGAAGCTGGCATCCTTCCGGTTGTCCGCGCTCTTGATGAAGGCCAGCAGCAGCCAGCAGCAGAGCAGGGAACTGCCGCCCTTGGAAACAAAGGGGAAGGGGACCCCGGTGAAGGGCAGCAGATCCATGGAGCCGAAGACGTTCAGCGAAAGCTGGGTCAGCATCAGGCCGGTGGCGGCGCAGGCGCCGATGGCATAGAAGCTGGAGCGGCCGTTTCGGGCGCTCCGCACCGCGAAGAAGGCCAGCAGCAGCACCGCCGCGATACTGCAGAGGGCAATGATCAGCCCAAGCTCTTCGCTCAGGATACCGAAAACCAGATCTGTGTTGGAGGCGGCGTTCATGCGCGTCTGGTGGAGCCAGCCTGCTCCCGCGCCCTTGCCGAAGAGTCCGCCCGCTGCGGCGGCGGACATGGCCCTGGTCTGCTGATAGCCCGCGTCAAAGCGGTCCTCCCACACATGCCCCCATACGGCAAAGCGCCGCGCGATATGGGGCTTCACGCTCACAGCCAGCATCCCCGCCATCCCGGCCCCGGCCAGGGCCAGAAACACCGTGGCGATGGAGCCTGAGCGGAGAAAGGAGATAACCAGAAAGGTCACAAAGAAGATCAGCGCCGTGCCGAAGTCCCCCAGCAGGGCCAGCACACCCACGCAGATCGCGGAAAACACGATAAAAACAAAGAGGTTTCGCCGGCGGTAGAGCCGGTCCAGGGTGGAGGCGCCCACATAGACGTAGGCCACCTTTACCAGCTCTGAGGGCTGAAAGGAGAAGCCGCCGAGGAGGATCCAGTTTTTGGCGCCGTTGATCTCGGTGCCGAAGAGGTAGTTAGCCGCGAGCATCGCCAGCGCCAGCAGGGCCGCCGGAAGACGCAGCTTCTCCGCCCTTTTGAGGCTCCGCATCCAGACGCCGGCCAGCAGAAACAGGATCACGGAAACAAGGGCGATCAGCGCCTGCCGCACCGTATCCTCCGGCACGGAGGCAGCGCAGACAGAAAAGCCAAGTGTTGTGAGATAAAAGGCCAGGGTCTCCGCCTCAAAACCACTGCGGCCGATGACCCGCATGGCGTTGAAGCAGCTCCACTCCAGCAGGATCAGCAGCGCGAAGGAGAGCGCGATCCCCGGCAGATCCTCCGGCAGCGCGGAGAGGGCGTGCTGCATCAGCAGAAAGAGCTGGAACACGGTCAGCTCCAGCAGGGTCAGGGTAGGGGAGACTCGCTTGCCCACCGGACTGCGGATGGAATCCAGGCGCTCCCGCCTGGCCTCGTCCGCGTCCAGAAAGCGCAGGGTGGTTCCGCCCAGACGGATGGCGTCTCCGCTCCGAATGGGAAGTCCCTCCCGGGTGACGGCGCTGCCGTTGACCAGGACGCCGCCCCGGCCGAACACGTCAAAGAGCCGCCAGGCACCGTCCTCCGTGCGGCGCAGCACCGCGTGGAAGCGGCGGATGTCTTTCCCCTCCAGCTGCAGATCAGCGCCCCGGGAGCGGCCCAGCAGGTTTTCCCAGTGGGTCACCGGCAGCAATTGCTGCTTTCCCACTTTCAGGAAGGCCCAGGTCTCCGGATCATACCGGTCCCGCAGCATGGAGCGCAGACAGCGGATGATCACGCTGAGCGAGCACAGGATCATCACGACGCGGGAAAGCGTCAGTAGGTTCTCACTGTTCGGCACCATGCAGACCTCCCTTCCAGCGCGTTTTTCATTGCCTAACTTTATTATTATACCACATTATCCACTCGTTTGGCAATCGATGCACATAGGATTTGACAGAACGTGCTTTTTGAGTATAATAAGAAAAGATGGTCAAATCGAACTACCATGTGAAAGGATTTATCGATATGAGCGAATGTACCCACGATTGCTCCACCTGCGGAGAAAACTGTCCCTCCCGCAATGAGCCTCAGAGCTTTCTGAAAAGCCTCAACCCCTATTCCAGCGTGAAAAAGGTCATCGCCGTGGTCTCCGGCAAGGGCGGCGTCGGCAAGAGCCTGGTCACCAGCCTCCTGGCCTCCGAGATGCAGCGCCGCGGTCACCGCTGCGCCATTCTGGACGCGGACATCACCGGCCCCTCCATCCCCAAGTCCTTCGGCATCACCGAAAAGGCCACCGGCACAGATGAGTTCCTCATCCCCGTCACCACCTATTCCGGCATGCAGATCATGTCCATCAACCTGATCCTGGAGAATGATACCGAGCCTGTGGTCTGGCGCGGCCCCGTCATCGCCGGCGCCGTCACCCAGTTCTGGACCGACGTTCTCTGGCAGGATGTGGACTATATGTTTGTGGACATGCCTCCCGGAACCGGCGACGTGCCCCTCACGGTGTTCCAGTCCCTGCCCATTGACGGGGTGGTCATCGTCACCACGCCCCAGGACCTGGTCAGCATGATCGTGTCCAAGGCCGTCAACATGGCCAATATGATGAAGATCCCGGTGCTTGGCATCGTGGAGAACATGTCCTACTTCCAGTGCCCGGACTGCGGCACCAGACATGAGATCTTTGGCGACAGCAAGGTGGAGAAAGTGGCCAAGAGCTTTGACATCAAGCACTTTGTCCGTCTGCCCATCGACCCGGTGGTTGCCACTATGGTGGATGCCGGCGAGGTGGAATCCGTCTCCGGAGAAGAGATCGCCCCCATGGCGGACGCCATTGAGCAGGAGGTAGGCCTGTGAAGATCGCGGTAGCTTATGAAAACGGGGAGATCTACGGTCACTTCGGTCACTGCCCTATGTTTGCCGTCTATGAGTACGGCGAATACGTGAACGAGTGCGAGAAGAAGCTGGTGGATACCTCCGCGCTCTCCGGTCACCAGGCCATGGCGGACAAAATGCGTGAGCTGGACGTGGACGCGGTGATCTGCGGCAACATGGGCGGCGAGGGCAAGGCCCTGCTGCTCAGCTACGGCATCGTTCCCATCGTGGGCTACTCCGGCGACGCGGACACGGCCTCCGACCTGCTGGTCACCGGCCGGCTTCCCATGAATCCCAGCGAGGCTACAGGCGAGGGCTGCTCCTGCGGCGGCAGCTGCGGAGACGGCTGTTCCTGCGGCAGCAGCTGCGGAGGCGGCTGCTCCTGCGGCAGCTTCGATGGCGAAGAAGCCTGGTAAAGGTTTCAAGAGAAGAAATAATAGTGAATAGTGAATAGCTGCAGTATCGCGCCTGAGGCGCGATGGATCAAAATCCGTCCCGAGTGGACACCGCAGCTATTCACTATTCTTTTTGATTTTCATTTGATCACCGGCAGGCTGAAGGTCGCGGCAAAGTGATCCTCGTCCTTCTGCACCGAAAAGCTGCCGTCCATGGCCTGCATGATCATTTCGCAGGTGCGAAGGCCGATCTTCGTGCTCTCCACCAGATTCAGGTCTCTGCGGACCGTGTTGGAGATACAAACGGACAGAATACCGTCCTGCAGTTGCGTGAGAATTACCACCGGCTGGGACTTGTCTGCGTATTTTTTCAGGTTGGAGACCAGATTGTCCAGGACACGCTTGAGGTACAGCGGATCGGCGTAGATGCCGCATTCGCCCTCAAAGACCTGCCGCTGGATGGTAAAGCCCGTGTCGCTCAGGTCAAACTGCGCTTCGCCCAGCAGCTGTTCCAGCAGCAGCCCGCCGTCCAGCTCCTCTTTATTCATTTCCACCTGCGCCCGTCCGAACACCAGAAAATAGCGGAAGAGCTCATCCGTCAGATCCTTCAGCTCCATAGCCTTCTGATAGGCAGAAGCGGCAAAGCGTGCGGAGCGCTCCGAATCCTTGCAGCCGTCCTCATTCAGCAGATCCAGATAGCCGATCAGGGCGGTCATGGGGGTGCGGATGTCATGGGAGATGGCGGTGATGAGCTCGGAGTTTGCCTCCCAGGCCTTCCGCTCGCCGGACATGCGTGCGATGACGGAGTGACGCATGCTGTCCACCTCCTGGGCCAGCTGGGCCAGTTCGTCCACGCCCTGCATGGTGATGGGAGCTTCCAGATCTCCGTCACCGATCACGTCTGCCTCCCGGGACAGGCGAATGACCCGTCGAGTCAGTCGCCGCACATACCAGAGCATCACGCCGAGGAAGGATACCGCACCCAGAATCACCGCCAGGATGCGGTTCAGGGTGTCCTCCCGGACCTGGCTGCTGTCGCCGATGGCAATGTGATAGATGCCGTCGGCAAAGCGCATGGAGTAAAGCCTGCCGTACTCGCTGGCGTACTGCAGACGGTTCGCGTTGGAGTAGGCCGCGCCGCCCATGGCAGGGGAGCCTCCCATCGTGGGCAGATCCTCGTCCCGGTAGATGAGGATGGTGGTGTACTCATCGTTTCCCGGCCAGTTCGTCACGGCGTTCTCGTCGCTGCCGGACACATGGTTTGCCTTCACATAGCGGGAGAAATCCGAATAGATCTCTGCCTGACGCGCTGCTACCGACTCCGGACTCATGTAGATCTTGTCCAGGAGCAGCGTTCCCAGCCCATAGGCCGTGAGGAAAACCGCCCCGGCCACCAGCAGGGAAAGCAGCAGCATATACATCATCTTGGCGTCCAGCGTCCGCGGCATCACGGGAAGCCTTCTGCGCTCAGTCAATTTGATACCCCCGGCCCCAGACTGTGCGAAGGATCTTGGGCTTGGAGGGGTCCTCCTCGATCTTGCGGCGCACGTTCAGCACATGCACCATCACGGTGTTGCCGGAGCCTGCCAGAAACTTCGCACCCCACACCGCCTCGTAGAGCTCCGCCGCCGTCACGATGGAGCCCCGCTTCTGCAGCAGATACTCCAGAATGGCATATTCCGTGTCCGTGAGGACCACGGGCTTCCCGTTTGATTTGACGGAGCGGGAGGCAAAGTCCACTTCCAGGTTTTCCACCGTGAGGACGCTGGCGGGCTTGCCCCGATACTGCTTGTATCGCCGCAGCAGGGAAGAGATCTTGGCCATCAGCTCCGCCTGGGAGAAGGGCTTGGACAGAAAATCGTCCCCGCCGCTCTCATAGGCGCTGACCCGGTCCCGCTCGGCGGATTTTGCCGTGAGGAACAGCACCGGCGCGGTGGAGAATTCCCGCAGCCTTGTGCAGGTCTCGATCCCGTCCAGCCCCGGCATCATCACGTCCAGAACCACCAGATCCGTGTCCGGATTTTCTTTCATATAGGTAATGGCAGCCAGACCGTCCGGCGCCTCCGCTACCACATAGCTCTCGCTGAGCAGCAGACGCAGCACCTCCCGGATATCGGGGTCGTCGTCCACCACCAGAATGCGGGAAACCTCCGCCATAGGATCATCTCCTTCTTTCTTTGTCTGCGCCATTGTACCATATTTTTCTGCGGAGGAAACAGCCCTTTGCGGAAATTAATAAAAATTAAGAGACGCTTGGCCTGCGCTATGGTATAATGACCGCGCAATGAAAAACAGGTGCGTTTCTTGCCGCCTTTGGGTCTCAAGCCCGGGAGCGGATTGCGCCCTTTGATATCCCTTCAAGGAGGAATACGATGAGAAAGAATGTGCGTTCGCTTCTCTGCCTGCTGCTGGTGCTTGCCATGGTTCTGAGCCTGGCCGCCTGCGGTCAGAAGCAGGAGCAAAACCAGGAGAAGACCGATGCACCGGAGGAACATCCGGACACGGTCTATACCTATGAGAGCCTGAAGCTGGATAACAAGATCCTGCCCAACGGCATTACGCCCATGGTCTATACCGACCAGGGCTTTTACGGCCAGGTCTATGACGAAGTGGTCGCGCCCCGTCCCCTGATGGCGGACGGCGCTGTCGCGGAGACGGAGGAGGCCGCCTCCGAAGAGACGGAAGAGACGGAAGAGACGGAAGGGGAGACTGAGACTGACGCTGATCCGGCGGAAGAGTCCTCCGCGGCTCCCAACTACGGCGTCAAGCTCTTCTTCGTGGGCTATGACGGCTCCATCCGGGAACTGGCCGCCTATCAGGCTCTGCCTGCCCAGGAGGACCCGGGCGATAAGCTGAACTTTTATTCCGGCTCCGGCCTCAGCGCCCTGCGCATGGACCCTGAGGGAAACCTGATCGCGGTGGAAAACCTCTATACCGGTTGGTTCGACGGCACCGAGGCGGAGATGAAGTCCGACAGTCCCGCTTCCTGGGAGAAGTACCGCAACGTCCAGGAGTATTATGTCCGCCGCCTGAACGAGGACGGCTCCGAGAAGGAAAGCATCAAGCTGGATTATTCCTTTGAGGATACCTGGATGAACTTCAGTACCAGCATCTTTACCGAGGACGGCACCATGCTGGTTGCCGGGGATGAGGGCGTCTTCGCCTTCGGGCCGGACGGCAGCCTCACCATGCAAATCAGCTCTGCCGATGTCTATCCCGACCGGATCCTGCGCCTGCGGGACGGCAGCCTTGGCATCGTGGGCTGGGGCGACGGAGGAGTAGCCCTTTACCCCCTGGATCTGGAAAAGAAGGCGCTTGGCGATGCCGTCAAGATCCCGTCCGAGGCCTACAACCCCATGCGCGGGGATGAAAAGTATGACCTTTACTATGTCAACGGCATGTACCTCTACGGCTATAATATCGCCGAGGAGCGCAATGAAAAGCTGCTGAACTTCCTGGATGTGGATATCAACGGCGGCAATCTCAATGACGTTTACTTCCGGGAGGACGGCTCCCTCATGTGCGTGCTGACCCGTTACCGCAACGAAAAGGTCCAGAGCGAGCTGGTCCGGATCTTCCAGGCTCCCTATGACAGCGTCCCCCACAAGGAGACCCTGACGCTGGCTGTGATCTACGGCTATGATATCTATGACGCCGTGGTGGAATTCAACCGCCATTCCGACAAGGTCAGGATCCAGGTCCGGGATTATTCCGAGTACAACGACGCGGAGAATGAGGATTACGATGCCGGCCGCACCAAGCTGATCACGGAGATCATGTCCGGCCAGATGCCGGATCTGCTCTGCCTCAGCCAACTGCCCTATCGGCAGCTGGCCGCCAAGGGGCTGCTGGAGGATCTCTATCCTTATCTGGACAGCGACAAGGACTATCAGCGGGAGGATTTCTTTGAAAACGTGCTGAAGGCCATGGAGGTCAACGGCGGCCTCTATCAGATCACCTCCAGCTTCAATGTGACCACCCTCATCGGCGCCACCAGCGTGGTGGGCGACAAGCCAGGCTGGAACTATCAGCAGCTGCAGGACGCCCTTGCCACCATGCCGGAAGGCTGCCAGGCCATGGACATGTACACCACCCGGGGCGATCTGCTGCAGACCCTGCTCTGTACCGACCTGAACCACTATGTGGACTGGGCAAACGGCAAGTGCAATTTTGAGAGCCAGGATTTCATCGACATGCTGAACTTTACGGCCCAGTTCCCCGCGGAGCTCCCCGAGGATATGGAGTGGGAGAGCGCCAGCACCCGCATTGCCGAGGGGCGCCAGATGCTGACCACCGCTTCTCTCTACAGCGTGGATTCCATGATCTGGAACGACGCCCAGTTCGGCAAGGACGGCTGCACCTACATCGGCTATCCCACCAACGACGGCGTGGGCAGCTTTATGAATCTGGAAACCGGCTATGCCATGAGCTCCAAGTGCGCCGACAAGGAGGCCGCCTGGTCCTTCCTCCGCACCTTCCTGGACGAGGAGACCCAGGCCAACGCCTGGAACGGCATCCCCCTCAGCAAGAAGGTCTACCAGGACAAGCTGGAGGACGCCATGACCGTGGAGTATGAAAAGGACGAGAACGGCGAGTATGTCCTGGACGAAAAGGGCGAGAAAAAACCCGTCTCCATCGGCGGCATGTGGCAGGAGGACGGCACGGAGATCCAGGTCTATGCCATGACCCAGGAGCAGGCCGACAAGCTCTGGGAAGCCGTCACCACCTGCGACAAGGTCCTGGAGCAGGACGACGCCATCTATAACATCGTCTTCGAGCAGGCCCAGGCCTTCTATTCCGGCCAGAAGACGGCGGAAGAGGTGGCCCGCCTCATCCAGAACAAGGTCACCATTTACGTCAACGAACAGCGCTGATTCAAAGCCTTCGATGCCGGAAGGACGGCCATCGGCCGTCCTTCCTCCGAAGAATCAAAAGAACCTACATCGTGCGGCGGATTTGCTTCTCAAAAAGAGCGCGGATTCGCCGCATGTGCTCTGTTTGCAGAACACTTTGGGATTGATGTGAAACCTTATGATTTCTTAAGTTTCCTCTTCACGGCTTGCGAAGGCGCATGTGCTGGTGTATAATTTCAAAAGATATGATACTGGGAAACAAGGGATATGACATGAACGATCTTCGCATCAAAAGAAGAGAAAAACGAAAGGATTTTCTGCGGAGTCTTTGCTTTCTCTGTCCCAGCCTCCTGGGCGTGGGCGTGTTTTTCATCCTGCCCTTCTGCGTGGTGGTGTACTATTCGCTGATCGACGGGGTAGGCTCCAAAAACTTTGTTTTTCTTGACAATTTCATTAGCCTTTTTCAGAACTATTCCTTTAAGCTGGCGGCCAAAAACACCCTGCACTTTTCCGTGCTGGCGGTTCCGCTGGCGGTGGTCCTGGCTATGGTCCTGGCCCTGATGCTGGAGGCCAGGATCCCCTTGAAGAGCCAGTTTCGCACCTTTTTCCTCAGCCCCATGATGGTGCCGGTGGCCTCGGTGGTGCTCATTTGGCAGGTCGTTTTCAGCAACAACGGCACCGCCAATGAGTTTCTCATGCTCTTCGGCGCCGACAGGATCGACTGGCTCCAGTCGGACTACGCGGTGTACGTGGTGGTACTGCTCTTCCTGTGGAAGAACCTGGGTTATAACATGATCCTCTTCATGGCCGGTCTTGCCAACATCCCCAAAGAGCTGCTGGAGGTGGCGGATGTGGAGGGCGCCAGCGAACTCTATAAGTTTTTTGCCATCAAGCTTCGCTATCTCTCGCCCACGGTGCTGTTTGTCACCATCCTTTCCCTCATCAACTCCTTCAAGATCTTCCGGGAAATCTATCTGCTGACGGATGATTATCCCGCAGCCCTCTATATGCTGCAGCACTTCATGAACAACACCTTCCGCAGTCTGGATTATCAGAAGCTCTCCGCCGCGGCGGTGGTCATGGCCCTTGTGATGGTGGTTTTGATCCTTCTGCTCTTCGCCGTGGAAGACTGGTTCGGAAAGGATGTGGAAGGATGAGAAAAAAGCATTATTTCTCCCGCGGCGCCATGTTCCTGCTCTGCCTGATTTTTGCCGTGCTCTTCCTGCTGCCCACGGTGCTCACCATCACCAATTCCTTCATGTCCGAGGCGGAACTCAAATCCAACTACGGCGTCATCTTCTCGAATCTGCAGGGCGGCTATGTCTCCAAGCAGGTGAACCTGAAGTTCATCCCTGACAAGGTCAGCTTTTCCCAGTACGCAACGGGTCTTCTCAAGTCCCCGGAGTATCTCCTCAAGTACTGGAACAGCATCCTTCTGGTGGTACCCATCGTATTTTTGCAGGTCGGCATCGCCTCGGTCGCGGCCTACAGCTTCACCCGCTGGCGCGGCAAGATCCGCAGCTCCATCTTCTTCTTTTATGTGATCCTGATGCTCATGCCCTATCAGGTCACCCTGGTGCCGAACTTCCTGGTCAGCAAGTGGCTTGGCATCCTCAATACCCGCTGGGCCATTATCCTGCCCGGCATGTTCGCGCCTTTCTCGGTCTTTCTTCTGACCAAATTCATGCGCCGCATTCCCTATTCCCTCATCGAGTCCGCCAAGGTGGACGGGGCGGGGGAGTGGCAGATCTTCACGAAAATCTGTCTGCCGCAATGCCGCTCGGCGCTTTATTCCATCGCGATCCTGGTCTTCATCGACTATTGGAACATGGTGGAGCAGCCCCTCATCCTCCTGCAGGATGCGGATTCCCAGCCCTTGAGCGTCTTTCTCTCCTCCATCAACTCCGGGGAGATCGGTCTGGCCTTTGCCATGGCCACGCTCTATATGATCCCCTCGCTGCTGCTCTTCCTACACGGGGAGGAGTACCTGGTGGAGGGCATCGCCAACGCCGGCAGCGTCAAGGGCTGAGTGAAAGACAACGGAGGATTATCTGAACATGGAAACGCAAATGAAAGTGAAAAACAGAGAATGGGTCAAGAACGCGGCCATCGTTCTCCTTGCGGCACTCCTGGTGCTTACCTTCTTTTCCAACACCATCATGAACCGCAATCTGCCTGAGGTGGCCACCCAGTCTGTGTCGGACGGCACCATCAATGCCAAGGTCCGCGGTACCGGCACCGTCACGGCCAACGGCAGCAATGTGGTGAAGGCCGCCGAGACCCGGGAGATCCGCGCCGTCATGGTCAAGGCAGGCCAGTCTGTGGAGGTTGGCGACGTGCTCTTCGTCCTGGGAAGCGGCGAGAAGTCCGAGCTGGAGCAGGCCCAGGAGCAGCTGAACCAGCTGCAGCTGAGCTATCAGCGCACCGCCCTGGGCGGAAGCTATACCGACTACACGGCGGATGAGCTGCGCGTTGCCGCCGCTTGGGAGGACTATGTCCAGGCCGAGGCCGCGCTGGATGCCATGGACCCCATGGGCAATACCGATTCCGACGCTTATCGTTATCTGCAAAAACAGCTGGATAAGGCTACCGCCGAACGGGACGCCGCCAAGGAGGCCTACGAAAGCGCCTTGTCCCAGGCCCAGGGTGATCTCTCCACTGCCGAGGGGGAGCGCCTCAGCGCCGAGCAGGCTGTGCTTTTGGTGGAGGGCTGGAACCCCAACGACCCCGATCCCCAGCAGCAGGCCCTGCAGCAGAAGTATCTGAACGATCCGCAGCTTCGCATCGATGAGCTGCTTTCCGAGCCGAGCCAGCCGGAGGAGGGCGAAGAACCCGCTGCCCCCGACGGAGATCGGGAGCAGAAGCTTGAAAAATGGCAGGCTCTCCTGGAAAAGAAAAACGCCGTGGATGTGGCGGAGGCTGCCCTCAACGCCATCTCCACTGACCGCATGGACGCGGCCCAGCAGCAGGTGGACGAGCTGCAGGAGGAGATGAGTGTGTATAACAGCTCTCCGGAATACCAGGAGGCTGCTGCTGCCAAAAACAGCGCGTACCTGGCCTATCTGGATCTGAAGAACGCACTGGACGCCCGCAAGAACGCCGACGCCAAATCCAGCGCCTCCATCGGCCTGGATCTCTCTGACCTGAGCCGTCAGATCGAGGAGCAAAAGAAAAAGATCGAAGAGCTCTCCGGCGGGGAGGGCAACCAGGTCCTGGCCAAGGTCTCCGGCACGGTCCAGTCGGTGGAGTGCACCGCCGGCGACACCGTTCTCAAGGACAATCCCCTCTGCGTCATTGAAGTGCCCGACATGGGCTACAGCATGGCAGTCTCCGTCACCAGCGACCAGGCCTCTCGCCTCCGGGTGGGGGACAGCGCCACCATCTCCAACTACTATTGGGGCCGGGAGATTACCGCAACCCTCTCCACCATCCGGGTGGACCCCAAGGATCCCCAGAACAAAAAGCTGCTCACCTTTGATGTATCTGGCGACGTGAACGCCGGGACCGAACTCACCGTCTCCATCGGGCAGCGCAGCGCCAATTACGACTGGGTGGTCCCCAAGAGCGCCATCCACAGCGACTCCAACGGCAGCTTCCTCTATAAGGTGGAGTCCAAGAACTCCCCCCTGGGCAACCGCTATATCGCCCGCCGTGTCAACGTGGAGATCCTGGCTCAGGATGATACCAGCATTGCCGTCACAGGCGATCTGGGCTGGGGCGATTATGTCATCACCACCAGCTCCGCCCCCGTAAAAAACGGCGACATGGTGCGCCTGGCCGATAACTGAGTGTCATGAGAAAACTCACCAAACGCCAAGGACTTGTCCTTTGGATCCTCTGCGGCCTTCTGGTCCTGGCCTCCTGTGCCTGCTTCTTCGCCCACTCCTCCCTGGCAAAGCTCCTGCCCTCCCAATACGCGGCGGAGCGCTGGGCGGGGGAAGGAGACACGGCCTTCCGCCAGGTCAGCTGCTTTCTGCCGGCGGATGAGAGCCTGAGCCTGAACCAGATCCACGGCTTTCGCTATGCCATCCTGGACCAGCTTCACGCCGCCGCCATTGAGGCCGATACCGATACCCGGCTTTTCCGGGATGCCTGGAGCGCCTCCGGCAAGCTCAGCGCCTCCTCGGACCTGGGCAAGGGGGAGGTCAGCGTCATCGCCGTGGGAGGCGACTTCTTCCTCTTCCATCCCCTTCGTCTTCTCAGCGGCAGTTACCTCACCGAGAGCGATGTGATGGACGATCGGGTGCTGCTGGATGAGGACACGGCCTGGCTCCTTTTCGGCGGCACGGATCTGGCGGGTATGCCCATGAAGCTGAACGGCGTTCCCTTCACCGTGGCCGGCGTTGTGCAGCGGGAGCAGGACTTTGCCAGCCGCAAGGCTTACACCGCGGGACAGGGTGTCTACATGTCCTTTGACGCCTACACCCGGCTCAAGGAGGGCGCCGGCGCCAGCTGCTATGAGCTGGTCATGACCGATCCCGTCAAAAACTTCGTGCTGAATTTCGTGAAGGAGAAGTTTCCCATCGGCCAGGGCCAGATCGTGGAGAACACCGGCCGCTTTGCCTTCGGGAAGGTCCTGGGCCTGGTAAGAGAGTTCGGTACCCGAAGCATGCAGAAGCTTGGCGTCGTCAATCCCTATTGGGAGAACGCCGCCCGCTGCGTGGAGGATTGGTGCTCACTGATGAGCTTTTTTGCGGTCCTCTTCCTGATCCTGCCCGCGCTCCGGCTGCTGCAGACCCTGATCCGCCTGTTCCGGCGTGTAAAGCGCAAGCTCTCGGAGGACCTGCTTCCCGATGTCAAGGATAAGACAGAGGAAGCCATCCGCAGGCAGCAGCGCAGGCGCTGGGAGAAAAAGCACCCCGGCGAAACGTAAATCAGGCTGAGAAAAATGGTGGGGCTGCCGCTCTCGACAGCCCGCAATACAAAGAAATCTCCGGCGAATACGGGAAGGAAACTCGTATTCGCCGGAGATTCTTTATTCTCGTCTGGTTCTGCCGGGACGTCCGGGAGGCCGTCCCCTGCAAGCTGCCCTTTCAGCGCTACGCAAGGTTTTCGGCACTTTTCACGTCAGCTGTTAAGCAGAAATCGTTTTACCGCAGGGTCACCCGCAGGTGCACCGGGTTGTGGTCAGAGTTTACAAAGCCCATGTCCAGGGTTTCCGCCAGCTCCAGCATCACGTTGGGGCTGATGATAAAGCCGTCGATCACATAGTACTGGGTGTTGGCGGTGTCCGCCGGTTCATAGGGCTGGTTCAGCAGGCGGCAGGTGGGCTTTGTAATGTCGCACACGAACTGCCAGCCGGGTTCCTCCGGCAGTTGGTTTTCCTCCAGTACCCCGGGCTGCCAGAGCTCGGGCAAGATGATGGGGTAGCGCTCCGCGCTCCGGGGGAAGAGCTGGTTGAAGTCACCGCCGGCGATGACATAGTTGCCCTTCTGATACTCGGATTCGATGAATTCCCGCAGCTGCCTTGTCTGGGCGATTTTACCTTCGCCGCTGTCGTAGGCCTCCAGGTGCAGGTTCACCAGCACCAGCTCATGATCGCTGCCCTCAATGGGCAGATAGCTCACCAGCAGGCAGCGCTTCAGATTGGCGATACGCAGAGGCCAGCTGAAGGGGCAGGGGAGGGAGATGCGCTCCGCCCGCTGGATCTGGAAGCGGGAGTTTGTGAGCAGGCCGCTGTTGACCTTGCCGATGGGGTCATAGAGCAGGGTCTGGGGGTTCGGCACAAAGGGGCAGGAATAGTTCAGCGCGTGGTAGCTGGTGCCGGAGGCCAGACGTTGGGCCTCGTCGATATTGTAGGTGCGGTCGGAGTCCGTGTCCACCTCCTGCAGCAGCACGATATCATAGTTGCCCGCCTGCACCGTCTCTTCGATGCCCTTGAGATACCGGCGAACCACGGTCTGCTCGCCGGGGCGGACCGTCTGGCCACCGTCCAGCAGGAAGTCCTCCTCCGCGCCGAGACCCGCGTAGCCGATGTTCCAGCTCAGCAGATCCACCGTGGCGCCCAGGGACAATGCGGTGTTAGCCTGGTTGGTGAGGGGATCCAGCTCTTCAATGGGATCGGGGCTGTATTCCGTCATGGTGAGCCAGCCCAGCAGGCCCGCCAGGCCCAGCAGGATCACCAGCACAACGATCAGCAGCGTTTTGCTGAAATTCTTCATAACAAGTCCTCCAGAAAAAAGACTTCTATCATTATACTATGGTTTCACCCCGGTAGCAAGCAAAAAAGGGGAGAATTCCGCCATCAAAAGCCTGTCCGCCGGTTCTCCGGCGGACAAATGCTGTTATTTCGCGTACATGAGGCCCACGATCCAGTTGGAGAGCCGACGGGGCAGCAGCTTTGCCAGCACAGCCGCGCCCTTGTACATGGGACCGAGAGCCACCAGGGGTTTGGACTTTTTCTTCATGGCGATCTTCGCCACATAAGCGCCCGCGTAGCCGGGGGTCATGCCGCCCCGTTCATCCTTTTCCATCACGGCCACGCTCCGCTGGATCCGCCCGGCGTAAACGTCGTCCCCGGCCTCGGACTTTTGCCGCGCGTCGGTGAAGCCGGAGGCAATGTCTCCCGGCATGATGGCGCAGACGGTGATGCCAAAGGGCCGCACCTCGTTCTGCAGCGCCAGCACATAGGCGTTGATGGCCGCCTTGCTCACGGAGTACCAGAGCTGAAAGGGGATGGGCAGGATGCCCGCGATAGAGCTCATGCACACGATCCGCCCGCTGCCCTGCTGCCGCATGGCGGGCAGCACCGCTTTGGTGGCGTTGTCCATGCCATAGAGGTTCAGCTCCAGCTGGGCGTGGGCGTCCCTGGTGTCGGTGGTCTCGGCGGCGCCGGAGATACCGAAGCCAGCGTTGTTCACCAGAATGTCGATCCGCCCTTCCCGGTCCAGGACCTCCTGCACCGCCGCACGGACCTGAGCTTCGTCGGTCATGTCCGCCGTGATGTGGGTGACACCCCGCTGGGGCTTTTCCCGTCGGGAGAATTCATAGACCTTGCAGCCGGCCCTGTGGAGCTCCGCCGCGGTGCAGCGACCGATGCCGCCGCTGCCGCCCGTGACGATGGCGACTTGATTCATAAGGATGCCCTCCTGTTATCGTTTTGTTGCATTCATTCTACAACAGAAGCGCGGGAGCGTCAATCAAAAAACTTAAGGAATCTTAACCTTCTCTGCGTTGCAGACTGTGGAAATCTATGGTATACTACCCACATCTTGTACACACAGGAGCGTTCTATGATCGCCTGGCTCACCGGAACAACGCTTGGCAAGTTCATCGTTACCTTTTTCATCTCCATGGTACCCGTGGTGGAGCTGAGGCTCGGCCTGCCCTACGGGATCGCCCTGGGGCTTCCTTACTTTACGGCTTTGACCGCCGCGATCCTGGGCAACATGGTCCCCGTTCCTTTCATCATCATATACATCAAGCGTATCTTCGCCTGGCTGCGCAGACATTGGGCCGCGCTGGACGGTTTCATCACCCGGCTGGAACGGCGGGCCGAGGGCAAGGGCGAAGCGGTGGAAAAATACGGCACCTGGGGCCTTCTGATCCTGGTGGCGATCCCGCTGCCCGGTACCGGCGCCTGGACCGGCGCTTTGGTGGCGGCGCTGCTGAACCTGAAAGTTCGAAAGGCTTTTCCGGTGATCTTCGTGGGCGTCTGCATCGCCGCCGCCATCATGACCGGCCTCACCTACGGCGCCATCAAGCTCTTTTAACGAAAAAAAGACTTCCGACAGGAAGTCTTTTTTTATCGCTTGTTTCGGAAGAAGGACTTCAGCAGCCCTGAACATTCCTGCTCCATCACGCCGCCGTAGACCCGGGGCGTGTGGCCGTAGCGCTCGAAGAACAGGTCGATCACGCTGCCGCAGGAGCCGAAGACCGGCTCTTTCGCACCGTAAACCACTGTGGGGATCCGCGCGTTTAGGATCGCCCCGGCGCACATGGGGCAGGGCTCCAGCGTCACCGTCAGCGTGCAGCCTTCCAGCCGCCAGTCGCCCATAGCCGCGCAGGCCTCCCGGATGGCTTCGATCTCCGCGTGAGCGGTGGCGTCTCTGATCTCCTCCCGGCGGTTGCGGCCCCGGCCGATCATGTTTCCGTCCCTGTCCGTGATGACGCAGCCCACCGGCACCTCTCCGGCGTCGGCGGCCTCCCGGGCCAGGATCAGCGCCAGCTCCATCGACTTTTCAAATTCCATAGTAATACCTCGTCCCAAAGGCCGAACCAAGACAGCAGACAAACCTTCACCCGTACGGCGATGTGCCGAAGCGCATGGGGAGATTGTGAAGAGGGGAGGGTAAGCCCCTCTTCACGTTCAATCTACGCAAAAATGGGAACCATTTCTGAAGTTCCCATTTTTGCTTCTCAAGCTGGCGACACTTTGTCGACAGCTTGAGGGCGGCCTTTTGGGCCGCCCTTTTTATGTGTATAAGGGGATATTTGCTGACTCAGGCCAGAGCCGCGGTGATGATGGACATCTGGTAGACCTCTTCCGCGTTGCAGCCGCGGCTCAGGTCGTTGATGGGGGCGTTCAGGCCCTGCAGAATGGGGCCGTAGGCGGCGTAACCGCCCAGACGCTGGGCGATCTTGTAGCCGATGTTGCCGGACTGGATCTCGGGGAAGATGAAGGTGTTGGCATAGCCGGCGACCTTGCTTCCGGGGAACTTCAGCTGGCCAACCTCGGGAGCCACGGCGGCGTCGAACTGCATCTCGCCGTCCAGAGTCAGCTCGGGAGCCTTCTCCTTGGCAATGGCGGTGGCGTTGCGCACCAGGTCAACGCTGGCACCCTTGCCGGAGCCCTTGGTGGAGAAGCTCAGCATGGCGACCTTGGGATCCATGCCGAAGACCTTGGCGGTCTTGGCGGTCTCAATGGCGACCTCAGCCAGCTTCGCGGCGGCGGGCAGGATGACGTTGCCTTCCTTATCCACGGTGTCCTGGTAATCGATGTTGATGGCGCAGTCGCCCATGCAGAGCATCGGGGCGCCTTCCTTCACCAGAATAAAGCAGGAGGACACCAGGTTTGCGCCCTTTCTGGTCTTCACCAGCTGCAGTGCGGGACGCACGGTATCGGCGGTGGAGTAGGTGGCGCCGCCCAGCAGCGCGTCGGCCACGCCCATCTTCACCAGCATGGTGCCGAAGTAGTTGCCCTTCTGCAGAGCAGCGCGGCAATCTTCCTCGCTCATCTTGCCCTTGCGCAGGGCGACCATGGCTTCCACCATCTCGTCCATCTTGTCATAGGTCTTGGGATCCAGGATCTCCAGACCCTCAATGTCGAAGCCGCCCTTTTCGGCAGCGGCCTTGACCTCTTCCACATTGCCCACCAGGATGGGGGTGAGGAAGCCTTCCTTCTTCAGACGGGCCGCGGAGGAGAGAATGCGGGCGTCGGGGCCTTCGGTATAGACGATCTTGCGGGGATTGGCTTTCAGAATTTCGATCAGGTTTTCGAACATTTTCAAAATACCTCCAAAATGGTTTTTGATCTAACAGTAGTAATCTACCACTAAGCAGGGGATATTTCAAGTTTTTCACAGAATTTTCTGTTTACAAAGTGTGATTCTGCCGTTATAATACTCGCTGTTATATTCAGGAGAAGAGGAACGCTATGGAACGCAATTTTCCCGAGACCCTTTCCGCCCTGCGAAAGGGACGCAATATCAGCCAGCGGCAGGCCGCCGCGGACCTGGGCATCAGCCAGGCTCTGCTGAGTCATTATGAAAACGGCGCACGAGAGCCCGGCCTGGGCTTTGTGTGCCGCGCCTGCGATTATTACGGCGTGACGGCGGATTATCTGCTGGGCCGGTCCGCCCATCCGGGGGATGTGAGCCTCCGGGATGCTAAACAGTTTTTGAACGGACTGCGCAGCCTGCTGAATCGGGCGGAGAGCGCGCTACAGTCCGCGGAGGGGGAAGAGATATGATCGAACAGGATAAGATCCGCAATTTTTCCATCATCGCCCATATCGACCATGGCAAGTCCACCCTGTCCGACCGGCTCATCGAAAAGTGCGGCGCTGTGGAGCAGCGTATCATGGAAGACCAGATCCTGGACAACATGGATCTGGAGAAGGAGCGGGGAATTACCATCAAGGCACGGGCCGTGGGCCTTACTTACCAGGCCGGGGACGGGGACAGCTATACCCTGAACCTCATCGACACCCCGGGCCATGTGGACTTTAATTATGAGGTCAGCCGCTCTCTCGCCGCCTGCGAGGGCGCTGTCCTGGTGGTGGACGCCAGCCAGGGGGTGGAGGCCCAAACCCTCTCCAACACCTATCTGGCCCTGGACAACAATCTGGAGATCCTGCCCGTTGTGAACAAGATCGACCTTCCCGCGGCGGAGCCCCAGCGGGTGAAGGATGAGATCGAGGAGATCATCGGCATCCCCGCCCAGGACGCCCCGGAGATCTCCGCCAAGGCCGGCATCAACATCGACGCCGTTCTGGAGGATATCGTGGCCAATGTCCCCGCCCCCTCCGGAGACCCGGACGCGCCTTTGAAGGCCCTGATCTTCGACAGCCAGTATGACAACTATCGCGGCGTCATCGTTTTCCTCCGTGTGATGGACGGCCGCATCCGGCGGGACAGTGAGATCCTCCTCATGTCCACCGGTGCCAGATACAAGGTGGTGGAGGTGGGCCACCTGCGCCCCATCGGCCTGGACCCCTGCGAGGAGCTGGCCGCCGGCGACGTGGGCTATTTCACCGCCAGCATCAAGAACGTGGCCGATACCCAGGTGGGCGATACCGTCACCGAGGCGGAGCGGCCCACGGCCCAGGCCCTGCCCGGCTACCGCCCCGCCCGGCCCATGGTCTTCTGCGGCATCTATACCGAGGACGGCTCCAAGTACCCCGATCTGCGGGACGCGCTGGAAAAGCTCAAGCTCAACGACGCCTCCCTGAGCTACGAGCCGGAGAGCTCCGTGGCCCTGGGCTTCGGCTTTCGCTGCGGCTTTCTGGGCATGCTCCACATGGAGATCATTCAGGAGCGCCTGGAGCGGGAGTTTGACCTGGAGCTGGTCACCACCCTGCCCTCCGTCATCTACAAGGTCGTGAAGACCGACGGATCTGTTGTCATGGTGGATAATCCCCACAACTATCCGGAGGTCCCCTCCATTGCCGAGGCCTATGAGCCCTATGTGAAGGTCTCCATCATCACGCCCAACGACTATGTGGGCAACATCATGCCCCTCTGCCAGGACCGCCGGGGCGAGTACAAGAACATGCAGTACCTGGATTCCCGCCTGGTGGAGATGCATTATGAGATGCCTCTCAACGAGATCATCTATGATTTCTTCGATACCCTCAAGGCCCGCACCAAGGGCTATGCCTCTCTGGACTATGAGTTCTCCGAGTACAAGCTCAGCGACCTTGTGAAGGTGGACATGCTCCTGAACGGCGACCAGGTGGACGCCCTCTCCTTCATCGCCCACCGGGAGAAGGCCTATCCCCGGGCGAGAAAGCTCTGCGAAAAGCTGAAGGAGAACATTCCCCGCCAGCTCTTCGAGGTGCCCATCCAGGCTGCCATCGGCGGCAAGATCATTGCCCGGGAAACGGTGAAGGCCATGCGCAAGGACGTCCTGGCCAAGTGCTACGGCGGCGATATCACCCGCAAGAAGAAGCTGCTGGAAAAGCAGAAGGAAGGCAAAAAGAAGATGCGCCAGCTGGGCACTGTCCAGATCCCCACGGAGGCATTTTTGGCTGTCCTCAAGCTGGACGAGTGATGCTTGCGCAAGGAAAAGTGAAGCGTGAAGAGATGCGGTATCGCCTTTGGCGATGTTTTTGATCGGTCCGCGAAGCGGACACCATAGTTCTTCAGTCTTCAGTATTCTTTTTTCATTTCATGTTGACCTTGGTCAGCTTTGGACAATCGCCCGAACTTAAACATTTCTTAAACAGATACCCTCTTGGTTCTTAAGGACCGGGAGGGTATAATGATATCGAAAGCTGAGGGATGCGCATGAGCTACAACATTCTCATCTGCGATGACGAGCAGGACATCGTCTCCGCCCTGAAAATCTATCTGGAGGCCGAGGGCTACCGGACCTTCGCCGCCGCAAACGGCAAAGAGGCCCTGGAGCTTCTGGACCGGGAGGACATCCACCTGGTACTGCTGGACATCATGATGCCGGTGCTGGACGGGGTCTCCGCCCTCTCCAGGCTCCGGGAATTCTCCAACGTGCCTGTGATCCTGCTCACCGCCAAGAGCGAGGATACGGACAAGGTCCTGGGCCTCAACATCGGCGCGGATGATTACATCACCAAGCCCTTTAACCCGGTGGAGCTTTTGGCCAGGGTCCGCTCCCAGCTCCGCCGCTATCTGCAGCTTGGCGGCGGCGCGGTGCGGGAGAGCGTTCTTGTCATCGGTCCCATCAGCCTTGACGACGGCAGCAAGGCTGTCACCCTGGACGGGGAGCCGGTGAATCTCACGCCCCGGGAGTATGAGATCCTGAAGCTTCTCATGCAAAACCCTGGTCGGGTCTTTCATCCCCGGGATCTCTACCGCAAGGTCTGGAACGAGGAGCCCTACGGCGCTGAGAGCACCGTGGCCGTACACATCCGCCATCTCCGGGAAAAGCTGGAGATCGACCCTGCCTCTCCCCGCTATATCCGCGCCGTCTGGGGCCAGGGGTATAAAATAAGTGAAAAGTGAAGAGGGAAGAGGGAAGAAGTAATTGTTAAGGTGTCCCTTACGGGAGCGGGTCGGAATCACGATTTCTTGCATTTGTCCTTCCCCCAGCGGGGGAAGGTGTCCCAGTGCGTACACTGGGACGGATGAGGGAGAGGCCCCGAGCCTGCCTGATGTTCGTTCAACACTTAGTCCCTAAGGAGGTTTCTTGTTATGAAAAAACTGTATGGAAGCTTTGCGGCAAAGCTCATCGCTGTGATCCTGCTCTGCCTGCTGGTGCTGGCCTTCGTGGGCTCCGCGATTTCGGCGATGCTTCTCTATCAATGGGACGCCTACACCGATTCTCAGGAGAGCTTTCGCAAATTCATGGTGGCCGACCGGGCCGAATCCATCGTCCACGATACCGGCTATATCTACCGGGAAAGCGGCGAAGGCTATGTCAGCGATCCCAACCTGCGCTGCACCGTGCTGAACGGCGCGGGCGATGTCCTCTGGACGAACTACGAGGACGAGGACGTGATCTGGCAGACCACGGAACGCATCCCACCCAACTACAATCTGGAGTATGTGGAAGGCAACAGCGCATCCTATTACGATGGGGATGACATGCCGGTGCCCTATGAGGACTTTGAAGTGGTCACCCCCACGCCCGCACCAACGCCTTATCCTACGTCTGAGTCTGATGCAGATCTTCCCCAGCCTACTGCCGCGCCGTCTCTCACGCCGCCGGATGCCCCGCGCTGGAATGTCTCGGAATTCGGCAGCGGCGAGTGGCACAGTTTTCACAGCAGGGAGGAGATGGATGCCTGGGTCGCGGAGAAGACTCTCACCGTCAAGGGTTACGTGGTGAAGGACATGGAGCCGCGGGGCGACCTGTGGCAGAGAGCGAATCTGGCATCCTTCCTCTACACCGGGCGCTTTGCCGTCCTCTGGATCGCCGGGCTGAGCTTCCTTCTCGGTGTGCTGCTCTTTCTCTTCCTGCTCCGCGCTGCCGGACACCGGAAAAACACCGAAGAGATTGTCCCCAGCTTTGTGGAGAAGATCCCCTTTGATGTATTCACGGTCCTGGTCATCGCTGCCATCGCCGTTTTCATGACGCCCCTGATGGGAGGCTTCGACTGGCCGGAGATCCTCTTTGCCCTGATCCCCTGCATCCTGCTCATCGGCCTCAGCTTCCTGCTCTGGTGCATGAGCTTTGCCGTCCGGGTGAAGCTTGGCACCCTCTGGAGCGGCTGCCTGATCGTTCGCTTCTGCCGCTGGCTCTGGAAGGGACTCACTACCCTGGTCCGTCATCTCCCCATCCTATGGAAATGGGCCCTGGGGCTGGCCGGGGCGGCCTTCATCGATCTCATCTTCCGCATGAACGCGGTCTGGTCGGAAAACCGTGCCACCTTCTTCTGGTTCCTCTTCTGGCTGCTGGCTGCTGCTGCCACGCTCTATGCCGTGCTGGCCTTCCGCCGTCTCCGCCTGGGCGCCAAGGAGATCGCCTCCGGCAACCTGAGCAGCACCGTGGAGGAAAAGAACCTGATCCTGGACTTCAAGGATCATGCCCATGACCTGAACCATATCCGGGACGGCCTGAACGAGGCACTGGAGAAGCGCCTCCAGTCCGAGCGCTTCCGCACCGAGCTGATCACCAACGTCTCTCACGACATCAAAACGCCTCTCACCTCCATCGTGAACTACGTGGATCTCCTGCAGAAGGAGGAGCCCAAGACCGAAAAGCAGCAGGAGTATCTGGAGGTCCTGTCCCGTCAGTCCGGCAAGCTCAAAAAGCTCATCGAGGACCTGATCGAGGCCTCCAAAGCCTCCTCCGGTGCCATGGCCGTGGATCTGCAGCCCTGCGATCTGTCTGTACTCCTGGATCAGACCGCCGGGGAATATGCCGAGCGGCTGGAGAAGGCCCGGCTGGAGCTGGTGCTGCAAAAGCCCGAAATCCCGGTAACGGTCCTGGCCGACGGGCGGCATCTCTGGCGTATCTTCGATAACCTGATGAATAACATCGTGAAATACGCCCTCCCCGGCACCCGGGTCTATCTGCGCCTGCAGGAGAGCGGGGGAGCCGCCGAAGTGACGTTCCGCAACATCTCCCGGGAGCCCCTCACCATGGACGCCAGGGAGCTCACCGAGCGCTTTGTCCGGGGCGACGCCTCCCGCCATACCGAGGGCAACGGCCTTGGCCTTGCCATCGCCATGAGCCTGATGCGCCTGCAGAAGGGCGAAATGGATATCGACCTGGACGGGGATCTTTTCAAGGTGACCCTGCGCTTTCCCAAAGCCTGAAGAATAGGAGAAACAGGATGAAGATACTAAAAGCGCTTCCCCTTGCGCTGTTGCTATGCCTTTGCATGTGCCTGCTGGCCGCCTGCGGCAGTGGGGAAAACCAGAGCACGGCAGATCCGGAAACGGAAATCGCTGCCGCGGCTGACGAACTGGTTTACACCGCACAATACCGGGAGATTCCCTTGGACCGTGACAAGAATCTGCAGCCCCTGTGCCTAAGCGAGGACGGCCTCTATGCCCAGAGCTGGGAGGAGCAGGAGAATCCCGAGGCCGCTGAGGGCGAGCCCACAGTGAAATATGTACAGAAGCTATATTATGTAAACCGAAAAGGTCAGATGATAGAGCTGACCACCCTCGAAAGCCCTGCCTCCGAGGGACAGGAGAAGCTTCGGGACTACAATGCCGGATGCAACCTGCAGGGGATCTTCCCCCAGGAAAACGGGGAGCTGCTGGCGGTGGAGTCGGTCTTTGCCTCCTGGTTCGATGGGCCGGAGAACGTGAGTGTGGAGGACCCCAACTACTGGAATTACTATAAAAACGAAAACAGTTACCGTCTGCTGAGGATGGACTCCCAGGGGGGCATCCTGTCCCAGACGAAGCTGGAATGGGATTCCGATGCCGGTAACAGCGATTGGCTGGACTTCAACTCCGCTATCCTGGACGGAGAGGGGAGACTGATCGTGACCGGTCAGCAGAGTGTCTACGTCTTCTCGTCCAACGGCTCTCTTTCCGGGAACATCGAGTTGGAGGATTGGCCCTCCGGCGTCGTACTCCTTGCAGACGGACGGTCGGCGGTTGTCCTCGGCAGTCCCCGGGGAACACAGCTCATGATACTGGACCTGGAGAACATGCAGCTCGGGGAGAGCATGGATCTGGAGCAGTGGCCCTACAAGAGCTATACTGGTGCGGGGGACTATGCATGCTTCTACGTCAGCGGCACCCGACTCTACGGCGTGAAGCAGGCTGACGGCAGCAATGTTGAGATACTGAACCTGCTGGACTGCGAACTGACCGCGGAGACGCTGCTGTTCCTGCAGGCGAAGGAGGACGGCTCATTCCGGGCCAGCAGCGGCGAGAACGGCGTCTACAGCCTGGTGGACATTTCCCAGGTTCCCCGGTCCAGCCTGCCGGAAAAGCGGGAGCTGGTTTTGGGCACTATGGGAGACCCAGACAGCGTCCTCTCCCAGGTGCTGCGCTTCAACCGCAGCCATGAGGATATCCGCATCAAGGTCGTGGATTATTCCGAGAGCTTCGATTACGAGTCTTCGGATGTGGACCCCTTTACCAAACTGAGCACCGAGATCTTGACCGGGAGCATGCCGGATCTGCTGTGCCTGGACGGCCTTCCCTATGAGCAGTTTGCCGCCAAGGGCCTGCTGGAGGATCTGAGCCCCTGGCTGGACCAGGACGGAGAGCTGAAGCGGACGGATTTCCTGCCCTCTGTGCTGAAGGCCCAGGAGTTCAACGGCGGCCTTTATCAGATCGCCTCCGGCTTCCAGGTCTATACCGTGATCGGCGCCAGCAGCGTGGTGGGAGAGGAGCCGGGGCTGAGCATTTCTCAGATGCAGGAGGCTCTGGCCTCCATGCCCGAGGGCTGCACCCTGTTCGGGCCCAGCATGAGCCGAGATGAGATGCTGGTGCGATGCCTCTATGTGGACATGGACAGCTATGTGAACTGGTCCACGGGCAGCTGCGATTTTGATAACGAGGATTTCTGCGAACTGCTGAATTTCTGCTCCACGTTCCCGGCCCGGGCCGATTACAACGCAGGCTCGGACTACGGCAGAGCGGCCACCGGCCAGCAGATGCTGCTGGAGGAATACATCTCCTCCCTGGAGGAGATGGGCTATGCCGACCAGTATTTCGGCGGCAAGATCACCTATGTGGGCTTTCCCACCCGCACGGGCAGCGGCAGCATCCTGGTGCTGAACAACGCTTTTGGGATGAGTGCCACTTGCTCGGACAAGGCGGCGGCCTGGGATTTCCTGCGCAGCTTCCTGACGGCGGACTACCAGCGAAGTCAGTATAACTTGCCCCTTCGGCATGACGTTTTTGACGAGCAGATGGCCGACGCCATGCGCATCGAATATGAGATGGACGAAAACGGCCAGCCCAGGCTGGACGAGAACGGTGAGAAGATCCCCATCTCCCGCGGCGGTATGGGTACCGCCGGCGAGGACGGAGAGATGTTCAGCTTTGAATTTTACGGCCTGACGAGAGAACAGGCGGACCGCTTCCTGGCCATGCTGGAGATTGCCCAGCCCTTCCCCAGTTTCAACAACACCATTTTCGAGATGGTGCAGAATGAGGCGGCTCCCTTCTTTGCCGGGGAGCGCAGCGCGGAGGATACTGCGAAGCTTATCCAGAGCAAAGTCAGCCTCTATTTGGCTGAACAGCACTGAAGGTTAACATGAAAAGAGGATTCCCCGGGGGAACGTCATCGTTTCCCCGTGGAATCCTCTTTCCTGCAGCGCCTGATCGGGCGCTGCTTTTTTCGAATTGGGGGGATTGCTCCCTCCCGTATGTTCTCTGGATTATTTATACAGGATCAGCGCGATGGCCTCCAGAGGCTCGTCGCTGATGCATTTGAGGGCGTGCCCCTCACCGTCGTCCACAAAGGTCACGTCCCCGGGAACCACCTCCCGCGTGATACCGTTGTCGTTGTAAAGGCCCAGACCCTTCAGAATCAGGTAGGTCTCGCCGTCCCCGTGATGCACGTGCCAGCCGACCTCGCAGCCCTTCTCCAGCACCAGGTGGGAAAAGACCCGACCCTTGCCGTACATCTCGTCCGGCCCGTTCAGAATGCGGTGGAAGATCGCTTCTCCTTCGCCGCCGAACATCTGCTTTTTCTCGTGGATGCGCTCGTCATCATGTCTGACCATCCTATGTTCCTCCCTTACATGCCCAGCTCTTCGTCGATGAGGATCACTTCCGCCTCCATGCCCATCATCGGTCCCCAGAGGACCAGCAGGGCCCGACAGATCCGGTCCGCGCTGCGGCAGTCGTGGCATTTGTCGTCGATCTTGCAGGGAGTCTTGGCCTCGAAGCGCTTGCAGTTTTGCACCGCGGCCACATTCCTGGCCCGTTCCAGCGCGGAAGCAAAGTCCGGACGGATCTTGTTGGTGCCCGCCACGATATAGAGCTTTTTGTTGCCGAAGACCTGTCCCGCCAGGCGATTGCCGCGGCCGTCGATGTTTAGAATCTCGCCGTCCTCGCTGATGGCGTTGGCACTGGTGATGTAGACCGGCGCGGCGTTGGCCTTCTGCAGGGTCTCCATTCCCGGCACACGCCAGTGCCAGTAAACGGTGTTTTGTTCGCTGAGTTTTTCGTAGAGCCCCAGCTGATCCGCAGTCTTGCAGCCGCCGATGCCGACGCTGGTGTCCCGGATCTGCTCGCAGAGATAGGCGGCTGCCTCCTCGCCCTTGGCAAAGTGCTTGACGCTGTAGCCCCGCAGCTCCAGACTGCGGATGGTTTTTTCCAGATTCATCTTGCTCCCTCCCGGCATGATAGTATCTTTATTCTACTATCATGCCGGGATTTTTGCAATGCGTTTTGCGTATCATTCTTCCAGCGCCTTTGCCAGATCCCGTGCCGAGAAGGCAAGCCGTTTCGCGAACTCCGCGTCTTCCGCGTTCACCGCGATCCGAAGCGCGCTGCGCCCTGCCTCGGGACGGATATGCAGCTCAAATTGTGCGTCCTTCAGCCGGATCCCGTCCTCGTATTCCGTCGGCAGCTCCAGCATCCACCGGGAGAGCCGCCCCATCAGCGCGGCTCTGTCGTGACAAGGGAAGTCCAGGACATAGCCCGGCTCCGGCGCCTCCCGCTTTTCTGCTTCAGCCTTGACCTGAAATGCCTCTCCCGCTTCCAGCTGCAGCCGCCCCTCCAGTGCGTCCACGCAGCAGCGATAGTAGGAGAGGGGAGTCCCCACATCGCACCAGTAGCCTTCCAGCGGCACACCAAGAAGCAGCTCCCCTCTTTTCAGCAGCAGGGGAAACAGGTCTTTTCCAAAATCAAAAGCCTGCCCTTCTGGGATCGCCTCCATTGCCCTGGGCGACAGAATATAGATCCCCGTGTTCACCAGATCCGTCACTACCCGGTTCCAGCTGGGCTTTTCCACAAAGGCCCGCACTGCGCCGTCTCCGTCTGTCACCGCCAGCCCGAAGCGCAGGGGAGAAGCGTCCCGGTGCAGGGCCAGGGTCACCGCGGCGCCCTTCTCCCGGTGACGCCGCACCAGCTCCGAAAGATCCAAATCGCAGGCTGCATCCCCGCTGATCACCAGCACGTCTTCATCTCCGATGAAATCTCCGCAGTTTTTCACCGCCCCCGCGGTGCCAAGCTCCCGCTCCTCCACCCGGTAGCTGATGTGCATTCCAAGCCCGCTCCCGTCGCCCAGGGTCTGCATCACGTCCTCCGACCGGTACCGCACCGCTGCGCAGACCTGAGTGACCCCGTGCTTTCGCAGCAGCCGCAGGATGTGCTCCGCCAGCGGCCGCCCCAGCAGCGGCACCAGGGGCTTCGGCAGATCCCCCGTCACCGCCTTCAGCCGCGTACCCTGTCCGCCTGCCAATAGAATTGCTTTCATACGCCACCTCCTCGCTTGTGTTTCCTGATTTACCGGCAGTTTTCCCCACTGGGGGAAAATTATTAGTTGTAAACGCCGCGGCCTTTTGGTATAATATCTCAATGATTCAATGGGATAATTCCGATCGCTTCGCTTTTCCGGCCTTCCGGAAAGCTGATTTCTATCGCAAGGAGGCGTCGCGGTGAAGAATAACAAGAGCATCAAGCGACTGAGCGAGCCCGGCGTGGGGATTCTTCTCTTCTTTATGATCCTTTTCGCGGCGGGATCGCTGTATTTCAAGCAGTATCTTCTGGCCGCCGCTGAGGGCGGCGTGATCCTGGTGCTGCTGGTTTTTGCGCTGATTGCCCGCCGTGTTCGGGAAAAGCAGCTCTCTGCCTATATCGAGTCGGTGGCCTATGATTCGGAGAATGCCAAGGACAATACGCTCAAGCATTTTCCGCTGCCCATCGCCGTGTTCCGTCTGGACGATGCCAATATCGTCTGGGGCAATGAGATGTTTTTCTCCATGTGTGGCGTGTCCAAAAAACGCATGGACGTGCGTATCACCGATCTGGTGCCGGACTTTACCGGCAAATGGCTCACCGAGGGCAAAAACCGCTATCCCGGAATCCTGCAGCTGCAGGGGAAGAAGTACCAGGTCCACGGAAATCTGATCCGCTCCGAGAAGGGAGCGGAATCCGATGTGTTCCTGGGCATCACCTACTGGCTGGACATCACGGAGTATGACGATGTCCGCCTGGAGTATGAGCAGTCCCGTCCCATCCCCGGCACCGTTGTGATTGATAACCTGGACGAGCTTGGCAAGAACCTGCCGGAGCGGACCAGAAACGACCTCAGGGACGAGGTGGAGGATAAGCTCCACCACTGGTGCGATCGCTTCCACGGTATCCTCCGCCGCTACGACCGGGACCGTTATTTCGTCATGTTCGAAAAGCGAGACGTGGACGTCATGCGGGAGGAAAAATTCCGCGTCACCGAGGAGGTCCACCAGGTGGAGAGCCCCAACGGCATCAGTGCCAGCATCTCCGTGGGCCTTGGGGAGGAGGCCTCCACCATGGCGGAGGCGCTGCAGTTTGCGGATATGGCGGTAGAGCTCGCCCTCACCCGGGGCGGCGACCAGGCGGTCATCAAAAACCGGCTGAGTTTTGAGTTCTACGGCGGCCGCGGCTCCGAGGTGGAAAAGCGCACCAAGGTCAAATCCCGTGTCATGGCCAACACGCTGGCTGAACTGATGCGGGACTCTTCCAAGGTCTATGTCATGGGCCACCGCTTTGCGGATCTGGACGCCCTGGGCGCCGCCGTAGGCATTTGCTCCATGGCCCGTACCTGCGGCGTTCGCGCCAATATCATCATGGACCTGGAGCACAACGCCTCCAAAGCCATGATCGCCCGTTTGAAGGAAGAGAAGGAGTACAAGGACGTCTTCCTTTCCAAGGAGGAGGCCATGCTCTCCGCCGACGGGCGCACCCTCCTCGTGGTCGTGGACACCAACCGTCCCGAGCAGGTTGAGGATGCGGACCTGCTATCCGCCTGCAACCGTGTTGCCGTTATTGACCACCACCGGGTGGCCGCCACATACATCCAGAACGCGGCTCTCGGCTTTATCGAGCCCTATGCCTCCTCCGCCTGCGAGCTGGTCTGCGAGATCCTGCAGGAGGTCACGGAGCAGAGCCCACTCACCCGGGTGGAGGCCGAGGCCATGCTGGCCGGCATCGTCCTGGACACCAAGAGCTTCTCCCTGCGCACCGGCGAGCGTACCTTTGACGCGGCCTCCTGGCTGCGCCGCGCGGGTGCCGATACCACCGAGGTCAAAAAGCTCTTCAAATCCGATATGGAGGATACCATTGCCAAGTATAAGATCCTCCAGTGTGTGGATCTGTACAAAAACGTGGCCATCGCCGCGCCCACGGAGCCTCAGAAGCGTGTGGTGGCAGCCCAGGCGGCGGACGAGCTGCTGAACATCTCCGGCGTGGAGGCGTCCATCGTCATTGCCCCGGACGGGCAGGGGAAAATCTATGCCTCCGCCCGCTCCATTGGTGAGATGAATGTCCAGATCCTGATGGAGAAGCTGGGTGGCGGCGGCAACCGCAGCGCGGCGGCGGCGCAGTTCACCGGTCTCAGCCTTGCGGAGGTGCTGGACAAGGTTCACGCCGCCGTGGACGAATACTTTGCCTGAAACAAAAGAATGATAGATAGGAGTGCAAGAAGATGAAGGTTATTTTCAATACTGACGTGAAGGGCCAGGGTAAGAAGGGCGAGATGAAGGAAGTTTCCATCGGCTATGCCCGCAACTACCTGATCCCCAGAGGCCTGGCTGCCGAGGCTACGCCCGATCATATCAACGCCCTCAAGCTCAAGGAGAAGGCCAAGGCTGCCCAGATGGCCAAGGAAAAGGCCCTGGCGGAGGAATACGGCAAGAAGCTGGGCGCCGTGCAGGTCATTGTCCGCGCCAAGGCCGGCAATTCCGGCAAGCTTTTCGGCGCCGTCACCTCCGAGGCCATCAGCAAGGCCCTGAAGGAGCAGTTTGATATGGACATCGAGAAAAACAAGATCGTCCAGAGCGAGCCTATCAAGGCCTTTGGCAGCTACACCGTCAAGGCCAAGCTGGGCTACGAGGTCAACGGCAACATCAACGTCCTGGTGGTGGAGGAGCAGTAAGCGATCCCTTCCCGGCGTTGAGACAGAGAGGATAGCAGAATGGACGAATTACTGGGCAGAAAAATTCCATACTCCGCCCAGGCGGAGCAGGCGGTCATCGGCTCCATGCTCATTGACCCCCGCTGTATCCCGGAGGTCCTGGACAAGCTGAAGGCGGACGAGTTCTACCTGAAGAGCAACCGGGATATCTATGAGACGGTCTATGCCATGTTTGCCTATGGCCAGACCATCGACCCCGTGACGGTGCTGGACCAGATGAAGGTCCGGGGCGTCTATGAGGATAAGCTGGACTCCTACATGGCCGAAGTGATGCGCATGACGCCCACCTCGGCAAATGTGCTGGAGTATGCCGCCATCGTGCGGGACCGGGCGCTGCTGCGGCGCCTGGGCGAAACGGCGGACGAGATCAACAAAATGGTGGGGGAGGGCTCCGGCGAGGCCGACACGCTCCTGGAAGCCGCCGAGCGGAAGATCTACGCCCTGCGCCAGGGCAGGAACGTGGGCGGTTTGCTGCCCATCTCCGGCATCGTGCAGAATGTCTTTGACAATCTTTCCGAGGCTGCGGCCTCCGGCAACAAGATCCCCGGCATTCCCACCGGCCTTGCGGACCTGGACCGGATGATCCTGGGCCTGAACAAATCCGAACTTATCCTGGTGGCGGCCCGCCCCGGCATGGGCAAGACCAGTATCGCGCTGAACATGGCCCTCCACGCCGCTGTGAATGAGGGCAAGACCATCGCCATGTTTTCCCTGGAAATGTCCCGGGAGCAGTTGGTGAGCCGTCTGCTCAGCAAGGCCGCGCTGATCCCGTCCCAGAACCTGATGACGGGTCAGCTTACGCCCCAGCAGTGGCGCAACATCACTGACGCCGCCCAGACCCTCAGCGCAACGGATATCCGCATCGACGATAACCCCTCTCTCACGGTGTCTGAGATGAACGCCCAGTGCCGCCGCATTCCCAAGCTGGATCTGGTGATCATCGACTATCTGCAGCTGATGCAGTCTGCCGGCAGCGGCCACACCTGGTCCAACGAGAGCCGCACCCAGGCGGTCAGCGACATCAGCCGTATGATGAAGATCATGGCCAAGGAGCTGAACGTGCCCGTCATCTGCCTCAGCCAGTTGAGCCGCGCCAACGAATCCCGCCAGGATAAGCGCCCCATGCTCTCCGACCTGCGTGAATCCGGCGCCATTGAGCAGGACGCTGACGTGGTCATCGGCCTGTACCGGGACGGCTACTATAACAAGGAGTGTGAAAACCCCAACCTGGCCGAGGCCATCATCCTGAAAAACCGCAAGGGCTCTACCGGCACGGTGGAGCTGACCTGGCTGCCGGAGTATACTTCCTTCGGAAATGTGGAAAGATGGCACGAGGATGACTATTGATCGAAGTCTCATCCCCGAAGGGGCGCGGGTCCTCTGCGCCGTTTCCGGCGGGGCGGATTCCATGTGCCTGCTCCACTGGCTAAAAAATCAGCCGGACCTCACGGTTTTTGCCGCCCATTACGAGCACGGCATCCGGGGGGAGGAAGCCCTTCGGGACGCCGCCTTTGTTCGGAATTGGTGTGAGAAAAACGACATTCCCTGTACGGTGGAGCACGGAGACGTTCCGGCCTGTGCCAAAGAGAATGGCCTGGGCCTGGAGGAAGCCGCCCGGACGCTGCGCTATGCCTTTCTGCACCGGGAAGCGGAGCGCCTGCACTGCGACGTGATCGCCACCGCCCACAATGCCGACGACAATGCCGAGACCCTGCTTTTGAACCTGGTCCGCGGCGCGGGAGGCGCCGGACTTTCCGGTATCCCGCCTGTGAGCGGGAAGCTGCGCCGCCCGCTGCTGGGCTGTACCCGGGAGGAAATCCTCTCCTATCTCCGGGCGCAGCAGATCCCCTTTGTGGAGGACAGCAGCAATCTCTCGGATGACTATCGGCGCAACCGCCTCCGGCATCAGGTCGTCCCCGTCCTGCGGGAGTTGAACCCCCGCTTTTCTGAGGCTGTCCTGCGCACCGCGAGGCTGCTGCGGCAGGATGAGGAATATCTGCAGCAGCAGGCGAGGGCCTTCCTGGATACCCTCCCGGAGCGGGACAGCATCCCGACCGGGGAATTGCTCTCCCTGCACCCGGCCCTGTCTTCCCGGGTCCTGCGCCTCTTTTGCCGTCAGGCGCTGCCCATGGTCCATGTGGAGAGAACGCTGGCCTTCTGCGGAGAAGAGGGGCTTGGCTTTCTGGACCTTCCCGGCCTCCGCCTTCGGCGGGAGCAGGGGAAGCTCTTTCTGGATGAAGGAGAAACAGAAAGTCTTCCCAGGCGTGTCCTTGCCGCGAATACGCGGCTTTCCATCCCCGAAGCGGGGCTCGTGCTTTCCTGCCGGGAGACCGTCTATCGTGGGGAAATTTACGACTTGTTCAAATCTTATCTCTTCAAAACTGCAAATATCTGTGGTACACTGTACTGCACCGGCCGTCTTCCGGGTGACCGCTATCATCCCCAGGGCAGAGGCTGCGGCAAAAGCCTGCACGACCTGTTCCGGGACGCGGGCCTGACCCAGCGGGAACGGGACCTGATCCCGGTGCTGCGGGATGAAAAAGGGATCCTGGCGGTCCTTGGCTTTCCCGCGGATGAGCGTGTGAAGCCTGAAATTGGAGACCCATGCCTGGAGATCCGGGTAATAATAGAGAAATAATAGGAGATTAACATGGACAACGGTATCGAGAGAGTCCTGATCACTGCGGATGAGATCGAAGAAAAGGTTGCCGAGGTCGGCAAGAAGATTTCCGAGGACTATGCGGGCAAGAACCCCATTTTTGTGGGCGTGCTGAAGGGCTGCTTCATTTTCATGGCGGACCTGATGCGGCATGTCTCCATCCCCTGCACCATGGACTTTATGTCCGTCTCCTCGTACAGCGGCACCTCTTCCACCGGCGCTGTCAAGATCAACAAGGACCTGAATCAGGACATTGAAGGCCGTCACCTGATCCTGGTGGAGGATATTCTGGATTCCGGCGTTACCCTGAATTACCTGAAGACTTACCTGCAGGTGCGCAAGCCCGCCTCCGTCTCCATCGTCACCCTGATGGATAAGCCGGCCCACCGCAAGGCTCCCGTCTATGCCGACTATGCCTGCTTTGACGTGCCCGATGCCTTTGTGGTCGGCTATGGCCTGGACTACAACGAGCGCTACCGCAACCTGCCCTATATCGGCATCCTCAGCCCTGAAGTATACAGCAAGTAAAATACGTTTTTCCCCTTATGAGACAAGGAAGTGACCGCATTTGAAACCAAATCGCAACCGAAGCCGGGATCTGGGATTTTATATCATCATGTTGGCGATCCTGATCACGGTGGTCATGCTGCTGACCAAGCAACCAACCCCCAACCAGATCGAGAATTATTCTGAGCTTGCGGACCTGTTCCGGCAGGAGCGGGTCAAGAGCTTCCGGGTGATCCCCAGCAGCTCCGGCAGCGCCATCGAGCTTGAGGTGCGGCCGGCCCTCGACAGCTCCGCAGAGACGGCAAAGGACGAGGCTGCGCCCACTCCCACGGCGCTCCCGACGCCTGCCCTGGCTGTGGAAGAGAGCACTGCTGCCAATCCGGACGGAACGGAGAAGATGAACTATGATCTCTACAGCTTTTCCGTCTTCTATGAGGATTTCCACGAACTGATCCGGGAGCAGCATGAGGCCGGCATCATTGAGGAATATGAGTATGAGCCCGGCGGCACCATCCCCTGGTGGGTCAGCATCATCCCCTATATCATCCTCCTGGGCGGCGGTTTTGCCCTCTGGTATGTGATGATGAACCGGATGAGCGGCGGCACGGCTGGCGGCGTTGCCCGCTTCAGCAAGGCCCGCACTCGTCTTGGCAGCGATGAGAAGAACAAAAAGACCTTCCGAGATGTGGCCGGCTGCGATGAGGAAAAGGAAGAACTGGCCGAGATTGTGGACTTCCTGAAGGACCCCAAGGCCTATACCGCCATGGGCGCCCGGATCCCCAAGGGCGTACTGCTGGTCGGCCCTCCGGGCACCGGCAAGACCCTCCTGGCCAAGGCTGTGGCAGGAGAGGCCAATGTGCAGTTCCTTTCTATCTCTGGCTCGGACTTCGTAGAGCTCTATGTGGGTGTCGGCGCAGGCCGTGTGCGCGATTTGTTTGAGCAGGCCAAGAAGCTGGCACCGGCCATCGTCTTCATCGACGAGATCGATGCTGTCGGACGTCAGAGAGGCAGCGGCCTGGGCGGCGGCAACGACGAGCGGGAGCAGACCCTGAACCAACTGCTGGTGGAGCTGGACGGCTTTAACAACAACGAGGGTGTTATCGTAATGGCCGCCACCAACCGTGCCGATATCCTGGACCAGGCGTTGCTTCGTCCCGGCCGTTTTGACCGTCAGATCTATGTGAACCTGCCGGATGTGCGGGGACGTGAGGCCATTTTGAAGATTCACGCCCGAGATAAGCACCTGGCCGAAGACGTGGATCTGGGCAGCATTGCCCGGGGCACTGTGGGCTTCTCCGGCGCGGATCTGGAGAATCTGTTGAACGAGGCAGCTCTGCTGGCAGTTCGCCGCAAGCACCGTTTCATCACCATGGAGGATGTTGACGAGGCCATTCTCAAGGTCCAGATGGGCCCGGAGAAGCGCAGCCGCAAGATGTCCGAAAACGCCAGACGGCTGACTGCCTATCACGAATCCGGCCATGCGGTGGCGTCCAAGTTCTGCGAGCATACCGATCCTGTCCACTATATTACCATCATTCCCCGCGGTGCAGCCGGCGGCTTTACCCTGTATCGTCCCGATGCGGACGCGGAGGATTATACCACCCGCGCGGAGATGTTTGAGCGAATTGTTACGGATCTTGGCGGACGGATGGCGGAAAAGCTGTTTCTGGACGATATTTCCACCGGCGCTTCCGGCGATATCCAGCAGGCCAGTGCCATTGCCCGGGACATGGTCACCAAGTATGGCATGAGCGAGCGCCTGGGGCCTATTAAGTTCGACAGCTCCGATCAGTCCATTTTCATTGGACGTGACTTTGGCACCACCAAGAGCTATTCCGAGGAGACCGCTGCCGCCATCGATGAGGAGGTCAAGGCATTGTTTGATAAGGCGGCTGCCCAGTGCGAAAAGATCCTTACTGAGCATGCCGACCAGCTGCGTGCCATTGCCGAATATCTTCTGATCCATGAGACCATGGAAGGGGAGGAATTCGATTACTTCTTCGAGCACGGCGAGTTTATGCCGGAGAGTGAAAAGCAGGCCCGCCTGGCCCGGAATGATACCACCATCGAGCGCCCAGCCCGCAAGATCGCGAGATTCGACGGCGATGACGAGTACGGCAGCATTCCTCAGCCCTCTGCGGAGCCGCCCGTGACGGAGACTCCTGCTGCGGATCCTGAGGCAAAGCCCGAAGCCCAGCCTGCCGAATCCGACGATAAAACCGAATAACAGCAAAACCGGCTGCGTTCATCGCAGCCGGTTTTCTTTTTGTCAGCCTCAAAGCCTTCCCCGCGCACGGGGAAGGTGGCGCGAAGCGACGGATGAGGTCCCCGCGAAGCGGAATTCTTAAGTGTCGACAGCTTGAAAAGCCAAAATGGAAACTTCCGAAAAAGTTCCCATTTTGGCATAGATTGAACGTGAAGGGGGGGCATCCCTTCGCCCTCCCCCCTTCACAATCCCCCCATGCGTGTCCAAGCTTGGCCGCACAGGTTTGTCTACAGTCTGAAGTAAGAAAACACGTGAGGCAAATTCATTGCCTCACGTGTTTTCTTATTCTCCGTATTCCATCCGCATCCGGAATACCGGCTTTTCTCCATCACCCTGGAGGTAGAAGCTGGAACCATCCTGCCCCCAGCGGACCCGGAGCTGATCGTCCAGCCTGGCCTCGCTGGCATATTCCGTCTGGATCAGGCGAAGGGGCTTTCCCTCCCGGGAGGCTGGGATGCAATCCTCCGCCAGATCAAAATATCGGGTGTTGTTCATGTGCCCGTTCAGGTCCACATAGCTGTAGGGCACCTGGAAGGGAACAGCCTCTGTCAGCTCCAGCTTGCGGGGACTGGATGGGAGCGCGATCTCCTGGCCGGTGACTTCGCCTTCGATCACCACGCCGTATTTCTCGGGAAATACCACCTTGCGGGTCTGCTCGTCCACAAGGGTCCAGAGGGCGCTGGCCCTGAGCAGCATCTCTCCTCCTTCGGTCTCCATCTGGTAGTAGCGGGGGAAGAACAGGTGCATGGTTTTTCCGGGCCAGCTTTTCAGCACGATCTCCTCGTCATATTCCGGCATCCGGCTGATTTCCGACCGCTGCAGTCCTACGATCCAGAGGATCCCCTTGTCCAGGGTCTTGTCCCGGCCCATGCCAAGCTCCTCCGTGTGGCGGATGGAGGCCTCCTGCAACAGTTCAAAGAGCCGGGAGGTACGCAGTCTGCGGTGCAGATCCACGTCCTTACTGCGCAGGCGCAGCCCCTCGATCAGCATGCTCATGCCTTCGGCAGCCGCTTCATGATGGCGTCGGCCACGTCGCCCAGGGTGGAGAGCTTTGCCCACTGCCGCTCGGGGATCTTGATATCGAACATGGCCTCCAGCTTGCAGATGACCAGCACGAAGCCCATGGAATCGATGGCGGTCTCGGTGTTGATGACCGTGTCCTCCGTCAGCTCCTGGCCCTCCATATCGGGGAAGCAGTTGAAAATAACGGTTTTGATCTCCTGGATCACGTCCTGTCTTGTCATGCTTTTATCCTTTCTGCTGGAGCTCCCAGCGCTTTATTTTTCCTGTCGCCGTCCGCGGCAGCGGTTGGTCTGTGATCCGGATCCCGCCCAGACGCTGTCCTCTCGGCAGTTCCGTCATCAGCGGGAGCAGCGCCTTGCTCAGATCCTGCTCTTTTGCCTCTCCGCTGTAAATGAGCAGCGGCTTGTTATTTTGCAGGATCACGGCGATCTCGTTGGTTCCGAGAGCCTTGGCGATGGCGGCTTCATACTCCGGCAGGAAGATTTTGGTCCCGTCGGAGAGGACCAGCATGTCCTTCTTCCGCCCGGTGATGTGGAGCTTGCCCTCTTCATCGAAGCGGCCCAGGTCCCCGGTGTGGAATACGCCGTCGATCAGAACCTCCGCAGTGCTCTCCGGGCGCTTGTAATAGCCCTGCATCATGCAGGTGGGGGCCTGGATCAGGATCTCTCCGTCCTCCGCCAGGCTGATGGTATCGTCCGGACAGATCTCCATGGCGTAGGGGTCGCCCTCCACGCTGATGGCAACGCCGGAGCTGGTCTCCGTAAGCCCATAGCCGAAGCTCACCCGGATCCCCATGGTTGCCGCCGCTTCCAGCAGGGCGGGGGGACAATCCCCGGCTCCCACCAGAATCAGCTTCAGCTCCGCATTCAGCAGCTTTTGCTTCATCAGAAAGCCCAGCAGCAGGGGAACGGCGGAGAGCGCCGTGGGCTTATAAAAGGCGCAGTCGTCAATATAATGCCTGGCGCCGCGGCCCAGCGCCACACAGGCGCCGCAGCTGAGACCCCAGAGAAGCCCGCACACAAAGCCGAATACATGCCCCAAAGGCAGCAGGCAGAGAAGCGTATCTTCCGGCGCGAGGGGCAGCTTTGCCGAGCCGTTATAAGCGCTCTGGCAGAGGGAGTGGTCCGTCAGCACCACGGCCTTGGCCCGCTCAGTGGTGCCGGAGGTGAAGAACAGGATTTTCCCGCTTCCTTTTTCCACGCCTTGGGTCAGAGCAGGGGAGAGCTCCTCCACAAGATCCTCGTCGCCCCAGAGAAGGTCCACATCCGTGTATTGGATCAGCTGCCGCAGCAGTACGGAGGGGGCGTTCTCGTCCAGCATCACGACCTGCATCCCGGCGATGTTCGCGGCGAACAGCTCTGTCACGCAGTCCAGGCTCCCGTCTGACAAAAGACCCAGGCAGGTTTTGTGGGATTTCCGCAGCAGCGCCGCTCTTTGCTGAACAGTCTCAAAAAGCTGGGAGAAGCTGACCGTACGGGCCCCGTAACGCAGGGCCGGGGCATCCGGTGTGGCTTCCGCCCAGTGGCGGAGCATGTCTTCAAAATGATCAAAGCGCATGGGTGACCACCTCCCTTTCTCACTGTATAACAGTATAGCATAAAGCACAAAACGGGGGAAGAGGGAAAACAGTATTTTCAAAGAATTTGACAAGATAGATGAAATTATATAGTGACAAAATCTTTTCCTGTGATGTATAATCAAAAAAGCGAAAATCTCTGGGCAATCATAATAAACCACAATCTATACGGAGGGGAAGACATGGATAAGAACACGCGCATCTGCATCATCGGCGGCGGCCCTGCGGGCCTTTCTGCCGGTATGTATCTGGAAAAGAAGGGCTATAACAACTACACCATCCTGGAGCGCCAGGATCGTGTCGGCGGCAAGTGCTGGAGCCCCTACTACAATGGCAAGCGCTATGAGATGGGCGCCATCATGGGCGTTCCTTCCTACTACGCTGTCCACGATGTGGAAGAGTTCTGCGGCATCACCCACGACGGCCCCCAACTCAACCGCAACTACAAGAACGCTGCCGGCGAGGTCATCGAGCCCTTTGCCCGTACCCTGGGCAACATCATCAAGAACCCCTGGATGCTCAAGATGAAGGGCCAGCTCAAGAAATTCGGCGACCTGCTGGAGACCAAGTACAAGGGCTATGACGTGAACGGCCACCGCGGCGTTGCCGAAGGCCGCTATGACGGTTATGCCGTCACCCCCGGCCGTGAGAAGGTCGAGGGCGTGAACCCCAACCTGAAGGACCTGGCCATGCCCTTCAAAGATTTCTGCGAGAAGAACGGCGTTCCTCTGGTGCAGAAGATCTGGATCGGACCCTTCACTTCCTTCGGCTACGGCTACTTTGACGAGATCCCCGCTGCCTACGTTCTGAAGTATCTGGACTTCCAGACCTGCATGAACTTCGTGAAGGTCAACCTCTGGACCTGGAAGAACGGCACCCAGTACATCTGGGAGCAGCTGAACGCTCACCTGAAGAACCCCGCCCGCCTCAACAGCACCATCGAGAAGGTGGAGCGCAAGGACGGCAAGGTCTACGTCACCGTCAACGGTGAGGTCGAGGAGTACGACAAGATCATCGTCACCGCGCCTCTCTACATCCCCAACAAGCGGGCCGACGGCCAGAAGGGCATGGTCGAGTACTTTGACGCCCGCGAGGACGAGAAGGAGCTCTTCTCCAAGATCGATTACGAGCGCTACGACGTCCAGGCCTTCCTCACCAAGCCTGAGAATCATCCCGAGATCAGCTACTATGTCTTCGACAACATGGTTCCCGAGAAGCTGGGTCACCTGATGGTCTATTACCGCCGCTGGAGAGAGACCAAGGATCAGGTCATCACCACCTATGCTCTGCGCAAGCACAAGAACTCCAAGGAGATCCCTTATGAGCAGTGCAAGCAGATGGTGCTGGACGATTTGAAGATCATGAAGAACCCCGCCGAGGAAGTCATCAACGAGTGGTCCGTGTACTACTTCCCCCATGTCTTCTCCGAGGACTATGCCGCCGGCTGGTACGACAAGGTCGAGGCCATGCAGGGCAAGTACGACACCTTCTATGCCGGCGAGGTCATGAGCTTCGGCGACATGGACGAGACTGCCGAGTACTCCCGCGAGCTGGTGGACCGTTTCTTCTAAGCTGCCTCAAACTGCGGAGGGCAGAGCCTGCTCTGCCCTCCGCTTCTTGAAAGGATGTTATTATGAGTTTTTATAAAGACCATTATGATGTGGTCATCATCGGCGGCGCGCTGGCCGGCATGTCTGCCTGCCTGCAGCTGCAGGCCTGGGGCATCAAGGATATCCTGATCCTGGAAAAGCACAACATGCCCGGCGGTCTCGCCACCGATTTTGTCCGCAACGGCTTCGAGATCGAAGCCACCCTCCATGAGATGATGTCCATCGGCCAGCCCGGCAAGCGCCTGAAGGTAGGCCAGTTCTTTGACGATATGGGCGTGGATATCGACTGGCTGCCCGTGCCCGAGTGCTACCGTGTAGCACTGCCCAATTCCGGCATCGACAAGGTCCTGCATCCCGACTATGACGACAGCTATACCACCGTCGCCAAAGAGATCGACGAGGAATGCCCCGGCACCTATGACAAGGTCCATGAGCTGATGCTCCTTTGCCGCCGGGTGTATGACAGCATGAACTACCTCTCCGTCCACCCCATGAGCAAGGTCCAGATGCTCCTCAAGCATCCCGACTTTGTGAAGACCGTGGGCTACACCGCCACCGAGGTCATCGATACCTTCAAGCTCCCCAAGAAGGCCGTGGAAATGCTCACGCCCTACTGGATCTACGTTGGCAACCGCATGGACGATCTGCCCTTTACCATCTACGCCTTCCTGATGGCGGACTACTTCACCGGCTCCTATGTCTGCCGCGGCTTCAGCCATGAGATGAGCATGAAGCTCCAGGCCAAGTGCGAGGAAAACGGCGCCCAGTACGAGTTCGACCAGGAGGTCGAAAAGATCCTGGTGAAGGACGGCAAGGTCTACGGCGTCCGCACCAGAAGAGGGGACGAGATCCACTGCGATTACGTCATTTCCGGCCCGTATCCCAACCGGGTCTACAGCCAGATGATCGAGCCGCTGAGCGAGGTCCCCGCCGGCGCCATCAAGATGATCAACAACCGCAAGCTCTCCGTGGTCCCCGTGTCCGTCATCATGCTGATCGAAGGTACCCCTGAGGAAAACGGCATCACCGATTACTCCACCTTCTCCGGCACCACCATGGACACCAACAAGATCTGGGAGAACTACGCCAACATCACCGAGCCCTACAACTACATCACCACCATCTGCCTCAACTACGCCAATCCCACCCTGCCCGAGGGCTACACCCAGCTCTCCATCACCGCCCTGGTGCCCTCCAAGCCCTTTGAGAGCATCAAGGAGGAGGAATACCACGATCTGAAGCGCCGTCTCGCCAATGAGATGATCGAGGAGTGCATCAAGATCACCAAGGTGGACTTCCGTCCCCGCATCGCGGAGTTTGAAGTCACCACTCCCATCACCGTCTCCCACTATGTGGGCGCCTGGAAGGGCAACATCTATGGCTACCTCCACTCCATGGAGGACCACGCGGTGGCCCGTCTGCAGATGAAGGAGAAGGATCACTTCATCGAAGGCCTGGAGTTTGCCGGCGCCCACGGCATGTCCGGCGACGGCATGGGTCCCCAGATCACCAACGGCCGCGCCGCTGCCAAGGGTGTGAAGGAAGATATGGAAAAGAAAGGGAGGCTGTAAGAAATGAGTATCAAGGTCAAAGGCTTTTTGAAGGACGTCGGCGGAGCCTCCCGCGTCACCAAGCTGAGAGAAGAGAACTTTGCCAAGGGTTCTCCCATCCCCGATCCCAAGGATCCCATCCGGGAACTGGCCGATAAGCTGCACCCGGACAAGATGATGGTCAAGGTGGTGGACATTCGCGAGGCTTCCCCCAGTTCCCGTGTCTACCGCTTCGAGTCTGTGGACGGACACATCCCCGTGTTCCAGTCCGGCCAGTATGTGAACTTCCGCCTGGAGATCGGCGAGAGCAAGCTCTCCCGTCCCTACACCATCTCCTCCGCTCCCTTTGAGGCGAGAGGGGAGCACCCCTTCTTCGAGATCACCATCCGCCGCAACGTCTCCTACCTAGTACCGGACTACTTCTTTGAGCAGGTCCACCTGGGCGACGTGCTGGAGGCCAACCTGCCCTTCGGCTTCTTCTACTGGGAGCCCATGCGGGACAGCAGGACCCTGGTGGCCCTGGCCGGCGGCTCCGGCATCACTCCCTTCCACAGCATGGCCAAGGAGATCGCCTATGGCAAGATGAAGGGCGTGAAGCTCACCATTCTCTACGGCTCTGTCAAGGCCAACGACATCGTCCTCAAGAAGGAACTGGACGAGATCGAAGCCGCCTGCCCCGATGTGAAGGTGGTCCACGTCCTCTCCGAGGAGCCCGACTGGCCCGGCGAAAAGGGCTTTATCACCAGGGAGATCATCGAGAAGTATTCCGAGGGCGACGTGACCTATATGTTCTGCGGTCCTCTGCCCATGTTCCGCTTCGTGAAGAAAGCTCTGGACGAGATGGGCGTGCCGCAGCGCCGCTTCCGTCACGACGTGGTCAACAATCCCGCCGACATCTCCACCTGCCCCGGCTACCCCAAGGGCACCGAGACGAAGACCTTCAAGATCACCGTGGTCCGCGGTATCCAGGAGGATGTGATCGAGGCCAAGGCCTCCGAGCCCGTTGCCGTGGCTCTGGAGCGGGCCGGCATCAAGATCAACACCCACTGCCGCAACGGCGAGTGCGGCTTCTGCCGCAGCCACCTGCTCTCCGGCGAGATCTTTGTCTCTCCCGTGGGCGACGGCCGCCGCCGCATGGACAAGGAGATGGGCTGGTTCCACGCCTGCTCCTCCTGGCCCCTCAGCGATCTGAAGATCAAGATCCCCATCATGTAAAACCCATCAAAATGCGCAAGCGGCATGACTCACCGGTCATGCCGCTTCTGTTATCTCGTTTTCATTGCCTGTGCACGCTTTTCGCGGCTTTTTGTATGGCCTCGTGTTCGGCGGCCAGCTCCCGATGGAGTCTTGCGGAGCTCCAGCCGGCGTTTGTTTCCGTCAGCACGGCCTTAAGCGCCACCTGACAGCGATTTTGCCGCAGGGCGTTCAGAAAGGCGCTGAACACGGGGGAGGGCAGATCGCACATCACCAGCATCTCCTCCCGGAACGCCTCTTCTGAGCCCTCCTGAGGCGTCTCAGCGGGGGAGAGACCCTCGACCCCGGCAAGCTGCCCCACCGGAAGCGCAAATTCCTCTTCCGTCACAACGCGCCCTTGCAGGCCCAGCCGCAGCAGGATCACCCGGATCTTTTTCAGCTTGTCCGCGGAAATGTTATACAGCAATACGCCTTTCATATGCATCACCCGGAAAAAGTATACGCTTTTTGCCGGATCTTGGCAAGCCTTGTCGGAACTGTAAACATTTTGTCATCCCTATTGATTTTCCCCGACGTTTTTGCTATATTGTGCCTTACGGGTCCAAGCGAACGGAGGTGCTTTTGGATGGAAGGCTTTGAGATCGAACGCAAGTATCTGATATCCATGCCGGATCCTGATTTCCTGCGGGAAAACGCCAGTCCCACCGAGATCGTGCAGACCTATCTGCTGCCGCCTGCCCCGCACATCAACGCCAGGGTGCGCAAGCGCGGCCGGGAGGGCGCCTGGACCTACACCCACACGGAAAAGACCCGTCTCAGTGACCTTCGCCGGATCGAGAATGAACGCCGGATCAGCCGGGAGGAGTATGAAACGCTCCTGCAGAGCGCGGACCCCGGGCGCAACGTGATCCGAAAGACCCGGTGGGTCCTGCCCTGGAAGGGGCAGAATTTTGAGATCGACATTTTCCCCTTTTGGACAGACCGGGCTCTTATGGAACTGGAGCTGGAGGATGAGGCGCAGACCATCGAGCTGCCGCCTCAGATCCGGGTCCTCCGGGAAGTGACGGCGGACTACCGTTATCTCAATTCTTCGCTGTCCAAAACGATCCCCTATGAGGAGATCGAGAAAGGATGAACAGAATGAAAAAGACCTTATCCCTGCTGCTTGCCGTTTTGATGGCGCTTTCTCTCTGCGGCTGTGCCGAAAGCCTGCAGCAGATCGAGATCCCGCCTTTCCCGGAGGTCACCCCGACTCCCGGGCCCATCGAAACCAACACCGAGACGCCCAGTCCCACCGAGAAAGTCCAGCCTGCCACCGAGGTCGGCGCGGACATCCCCGTTGCCTCTCCCGCCCCTACGGAGGAGCCCGGCAATGCCATCCTGGTGAACATCGGCCGCACCAGCATCAACGATTATGACCCGGCTGAGGGCCAGGAGCTGATCCTGGAATTCTCCTATGACATGCCTCGGGTCATCTATGAAAACGACCTGATCGTGGCCCAGGAGGTCAACGAGGTCCTGGCCACCATAGAGGAGACCTTCTACACCGGCCAGGATTACGGCCTGAAGCAGGAGTTTATCGGCTATCATGCCATGCTGGAGAGCGCGGAGGACAACTTCACCTACGCACGGGACTACCAGGTGGAGGGGATGCCTCTGGAGTTTTCGGACGCGCTCAGCGCCAAGGTCCAGCGTCTGGATGAGAACATGCTCAGCATCCTCTATTCCGACTCCAGCTATACCGGCGGCGCTCACGGCAGCTACGGCCAGTTTACCTACAGCTTTGACATGACCACCGGCCAGATCCTGACGCTTGACCGCCTTTCCGGCGATTATGATGCCCTGGCTGATTTCCTGGTGCAGACCATGCTGGACCTGGCCGAGCAGGATGCAGATGGCTATTATTCCGACCGCATCGTGGAGGATTTCCTGCCCGCGGGAGGCAGGGAAGAGGCCTTCCGCAACCTGCTGCGGGAGGGTTCCTGGTACTTTGACCGGGAAGGCCTGGTCTTCTTCTCCAACCTCTATGAGCTTGGTCCCTACGCCGCCGGCATCGTGGAATTCCGCATCCCCTATGACATGCTTTCCGGCAAGATCGAGCCCCGCTTCCTCTACCCCGCGGATCGGACCGGCAAAGGCCGTCTCACGGTGGATGAGCTCTCCAATCAGGAGGGCGGCGAGCTTCCCATCGTGGACAAGCTCGTTGTCAGCGAGGACGGCCAGCAGCTCTGCCTCATGGCGGAAGGGGAGGTCTATGATGTGCGCATCAGCTCCGTCTACTATGTGGACCAGTTCTATGAGGACACCCAGCTCTGGTGCGCCAGCTCTCTGAAAAACTGCGCCCTGCAGCTGCAGGCCGTGGTGCCCGAGGGCCTGCCCAACCTGCTCATCACCTATTACACTGCCGATGGGGAGCGCCACGGCAAGCTCCTCAGCCAGAGCGGCGCGGACGGCAGCTTTATGCTGGTGGATGACAATATCGAGGCCGTCGGCTGAGCCTGTTCTTTGCACTGCAGCAGATCCCGGGAGAGCAGAAGAAACCTGCATTCTCCCGGGATTTTTTACGAAAAATATCCGAAAAAATTGTTGACATTGACGGGACTCTATGGTATTCTTTTAAGGCCGCGTTGAAGGGGTAAACAAAGACGAGACCTGAGCTCCACCCCCAGAGCGAGTCCTGTAAAGAGGGAGGAAATGTTCATGAAGACTGCCATTATCGTGACCGGAGGCAAGCAGTACCGCGTTGCCGAGGGTGATGTGATCTTCGTCGAGAAGCTGGAAGTCGCCGCCGGCGATACCGTCAATTTCGACCAGGTTCTGGCCGTTGTGGATGGTGAGACCGCTCAGTTCGGCGCCCCCGCCATCGAAGGCGCCAGCGTCACTGCCAACGTTCTCAAGAACGGCAAGAGCGCGAAGGTCCGCGTCTACAAGATGAAGCCCAAAAAGGGTTATCGTCGTACCCAGGGCCATCGTCAGCCCTACACCAAGGTCCAGATTACGACCATCAACGCCTGATTTTCCGCAACTGATTTTGACTAATGGAGGTGTAACCTAAATGGCACATAAAAAAGGTATGGGTTCTACCAAGAACGGCCGCGACAGCGAGTCCAAGCGTCTTGGTGCCAAGAGAGCCGACGGCCAGTTTGTCCTCGCCGGCAACATCCTTGTCAGACAGCGCGGAACCAAGATCCACCCGGGTACCAATGTTGGTAAGGGTAAGGATGACACCCTGTTCGCCCTTGTGGACGGCACGGTGAAGTTTGAGCGCATGGGCAAGGAGCGCAAGAAGGTCTCTGTTTACGAAGAGATCGCGCAGTAAGTAACCATCGAAAGGCCGGACAAAGCGTCCGGCCTTTTTCTTGTGATTGCGAAACGATGGTTTTGCGATCGCCTGCTTATGAAAGCAAAAGGAGGATCGTCTATGGCGACTGACTTTACGGATAAGGTCCGCATTTCCGTTCACGCCGGCAAGGGCGGAGACGGGGCTGTGGCCTTTCATCGGGAAAAATACATCGCGGCCGGTGGCCCTGACGGGGGAGACGGCGGCCGCGGCGGCGATATCGTCTTCACTGTGGACGACAACATGTCTACCCTGGTGGACTTTCGCTTCAAGCGCAAATATGTGGCCGGCAACGGTCAGAACGGCATGGGAAAGCGCTGCTACGGCAAGGACGGTGAGACCCTCCGCATCCGGGTCCCCCGGGGCACCCTGGTCCGGGATACCGAGACCGGCGCCATCATGCACGACATGTCCGACGGCGCGGATTGGACCGCCGCCAAGGGCGGTCGGGGCGGCTGGGGCAACATGCATTTTGCCACGCCCACCCGTCAGGTGCCCCGCTTTGCCAAACCCGGTCTTCCCGGAGAGAGCCATGATATCACCCTGGAGCTGAAGCTCCTGGCGGATGTGGGCCTGGTGGGCTTTCCCAACGTGGGAAAATCCACGCTGCTTTCCGTGGTGACCAAGGCCCATCCCAAGATCGCGAATTATCACTTCACCACCCTGTTCCCCAATCTGGGCGTGGTGTATGTGGATGAGGGCGTGTCCTTTGTCCTGGCCGATATCCCCGGCATCATCGAGGGCGCCTCCGAGGGCGCCGGCCTGGGCCACGACTTCCTGCGGCATATCGACCGCTGCAGGCTGCTTGTCCATCTGGTGGACGTTTCCGGCAGCGAAGGACGGGATCCTGTCCAGGATTTTGACGCCATCAACCAGGAGCTGCGGGAGTATAACGAGGACCTGGCTGCCCGGCCCCAGATCGTGGTCGCCAACAAGTGCGATCTTCTGGGGGACGACAGGGAGAATCTGGAACGGCTTAGAGCCCACGTGGAAGAGCTGGGATATAGCCTTTATGAGATGAGCGCCGTGACCCATGAGGGCACCCGCCAGCTCATGACCGAGTGTGCCCGCCGCCTTGCCGAGCTTCCCCCGGTGCAGCATTATGAGGCGGACTATGTGCCCCCCGAGCCGGTGGTGGACACCTCCGAGGATCTGGAGATCACCCACTTTGATGATATGTGGGTGGTGGAAGGACCCTGGCTGCAGCGCCTGGTGGCAACGGTCAATTTCTCCGACTATGAAAGCCGCATGTATTTTGACCGCATCCTCCGTGAGGCCGGCGTCTTTGAGCGCATGGAGCAGATGGGCGTTCAGAACGGCGATACCGTCAGCATGTACGACTTGATGTTTGAATATCAGGATTGATGATTTCCCGGGAAAGAAATTTCCCGGGATTTTTTTATGCCGTACTGCAACCAAATGCCCTTCTGAAACGTTTATAGAGTGTCCGGACAAATTGAGGAAGGAGGCCAGAGCGTGGAAAGAGAAACGCTGCGCGCGGAAGTAAACCTCCAGCGGCTGTATCAGCAGCTGCTTCCAACGGTGTACCGCGCGGCCTATACCTATCTGAAGAACCCCAGCGACAGTGAGGACGCCGCCCAGGAGGCCTTTCTGCGTCTCGTTCAGAGCAGACGTAGGTTCTCTGATGAACGGCAGGTCAAGGCCTGGCTGATCGTGACGGTGGGCAACATCGCAAAGGACATGCTGCGCCGCCGCAGCAGGGGAGAAGTGAACCTGGACGATCACCCGGAGCTGCCTGCGCCGTCCCACGATTCCGGGGAACTGCTCGCGGCCCTGCTGGCCCTGCCGGAGAAATGGAAAACCGCCATGTATCTGTATTATTTCGAGGGATACAGCGTCCGGGAGATCGCCCGGGCCATGGGTCAGCAGGAGGGGACCGTCAAGTCCTGGCTTCACCGCGCCAGGGGGATGCTTCGTGAGGCTTTGGAGGAGGATGTATAATGAACAAGGAAAGCATCGAAAACGCTTACGGAAGCATTGAGATTCCGTCTGGGATGGAGCAGCGTCTCCAGGAAAAGTTGGAAAAAGCCCTGGGCGAGCCCTTGCGGGAAAAGCGCCTGGTTCTCCGTCCCCGACCGCGGCTGCTCAAACCCTTGGTGACCGCGGCTGCCGTGGCGCTGGTGCTGCTGGCTGTCTTTTCTGTGATCCGCCTGAGCCATGTGGGGGAAACGCAGACAATCCCGCTTGTTCCCGCCGCCTCTCCGGAAGCGACGAGCAAGACCTGGGACCCGGAGACCCGCAGCGATTACCTAAGGCTCTATCAAAACGTGCTGGGGAATTATCGCAACGCGCTGGATACCCGGGACCGAAGCTTTTGCGAAGATGCCGGGATCAGCAATCTGTTTCTCCCTGTCAATGAGGATCAGCCCTGCACGGAGATCGGCGTTGCGCTGGAGGATCTGGACGCGGACGGAATACCGGAGCTTCTGATCGGGCCTTTGCATTACTCTGACCTGGAACCGGGCACCCTTTCGGAAACACTTTATGACGCCTATTGCCTGATCGACGGGGAGCCGAGGCAGATCTTTTGCGCGGATTCCACCAACAAGTGGAGATATCTCGGCGAGGGCATGTTCCTCCAGTCCCTATGCGAGCAGTTTTCCAATCCTGCCCATATGCTTTGGCAAGCTCGGACCCCGCGTTTTGCGGAAACGGGACTGCTGCTCTTTCAGGGCGGCGTCTCTTCGGATCCCATAGCTGATCCGGAGAATGGGCTCTGGCATAAGGTGGAAGACGCCTGGAAACCGGCCCCAGTCGAGGGGCGGGAGAGCGCATGGTCCTGGCGCCAGGGGGAAGCGATCACGGACCGGGAAGCCCAGGCCTGGATCGAGCGGCACCAGCATTATGTCTGGCCTGCGTTCACCGCTTTGGAAGAACTCACGGTACCCGCTCCGACGCCGGAACCGGATGTCCCCGTCGGCATGACCGAACAACAATATCAGGAACTGCTTTCCGTGCTGAACCTGATTGAGAAGCGGGAAGAGGCCTTTGCCCTGGTGCGCTATACCGGCCTTAATACGGACGGGGTGGTCCGCCTGCTGGAGCAGATCCGCCTTCTTGCCCTTGACCGTGGCTTGACGCCCTCGCAGTACCGCGGTGTACTATTGGGAAATCAGCAGCTGGACGGTGCTTCCGCGGAGGCTTATGCAGCTCTCATGGGAGAACTCTATGAGCTGGACCCCAATGCTTTCCTCTCTGCCTGGCATGAGGCCGGGGAACCGTCAGAGCTTATGCAGGAAGTCACCGGTATCCTGGACCCGGCGGAGAGTAAGCTCTGGCTCCGGGAGCAGTTTGAGCGCAGCAAAGGGTCCATGCTGGACTGATGGGAGTGCGGCAGCACTCATTTCAGGCTGTAGAGGCGACCCTTGCGGTCGCCCGCGCAGCAAATATGAAATACAATAGAAAGGTTCGGCGAATTCGTACATGTGATATGCTGCGAATTCGCCGAACCATTTTTAATATTGTGTGTTGAACTGTCAGGAGAGCTTAAGCGTCTCTCCTGTGGTGATAACAGGGCTATGCGGGTGTTGTGGTTCAGACTCCGGGGCAATGGAGGGTTTGCTTTTCATCAGGTCCGCTTCCACTTTGAACCGTGGGGAATGTCGGTGACTTCGACCCCCTCGGCCTTCAGCTCGTCCCGGATCCGGTCGGCCTCGGCAAAGTTCTTGGCCTTCTTGGCGTCCTGCCGCGCCCGGATCTTCGCCTCCACCTCCACGTCCGCTTCGCCGCTTTCGGAGATGATGGTGAACTCTCCCGCGGTGACGGCCTGCTTTTTGAGCTTTTCCCGCTCGGCTGCGGCTTTTTCCACCAGGCTCAGGCCCAGCACCCTGTCAAAATCGGCCAGGGCGAAGAGCTTGGTTTCGTCGTTGGTCTTGGCCTTGAGAACGTCGTAGAGGGCGGTGACGGCCAGAGAGGTGTTCAGGTCATTGTCAAGCCCCGCCTTGAATTTCTGCCGCAGCTGCTCCACAACGGCCTCGTCCACCGCGCCATCACCGGGCTTCAGCGCGGCGATCCTGGCGATCAGCTTGTTGTAGCTCACCTGGGCGTTGTCCAGGTTCTCCCAGGAGAACACCAGACTCTTCCGATAGTGGCTCTGCAGGCAGAACAGCCGGTAGGCCAGAGGATCATAGCCCTTTTCCTCCAGCAGGGACACAGTCAGAAACTCGCCCTTGGACTTGGACATTTTACCGCTGGTGGTGTTCAGGTGGAGCACGTGCATCCAATAATTGCACCATTTGTGGCCGAGATAAGCCTCGCTCTGGGCAATTTCGTTGGTGTGGTGGGGGAAAGCGTTGTCAATGCCGCCGCAGTGGATGTCCAGATCCTCGCCCAGGTGCTTCATGGAGATGCCGGAGCACTCGATGTGCCAGCCGGGATAACCTACGCCCCAGGGGGAATCCCATTTCAGGGCCTGGTCCTCGAACTTGGACTTGGTGAACCACAGCACAAAGTCGTTTTTGTTGCGCTTGTTGGTGTCCTCCTCCACGCCCTCGCGTACGCCAACATCCAGATCCTCGGCGTTGAAGTCGTTGAAGACGAAGTAGCGATCCAGCTTGGAGGTGTCGAAATACACGTTTCCGCCGGCAAAGTAGGCGTAGCCCGTGTCCATCAGCCTGGAGATGATCTTGATGTACTCGTCGATGCAGTTGGTGGCGGGCTCCACCACATCGGGGGTCTTGATGTTGAGCTTGGCGCAGTCGGAGAAGAATGCGTCGGTGTAGAACTTTGCGATCTCCATCACGGTCTTGTGCTCCCGCTGGGCGCCCTTCAGCATCTTGTCCTCGCCCTCGTCGGCGTCGGAGGTCAGGTGGCCCACGTCCGTGATGTTCATCACGCGCTTCACATTATAGCCCACGTAACGCAGATACTTCTCCAGCACGTCCTCCATGATATAGGAGCGGAGGTTGCCGATGTGGGCGTAGTGATACACCGTGGGGCCGCAGGTGTACATTTTCACGATGTCGGGGTGGTTGGGAACGAACTCTTCCCGGTTATGGGTGGCGGAATTGTAAAGCTTCATGGGTCTCTCCTTATTTTACGTCCCGAAAGACGTCCTTGTTTTTGATGAAATACTCCGCGCCGGAGTAAAGAGTGGTGGCTACGATCAGACCTGTGACAATGCCGCTTACCAGCGGAATGTCGCCAAAGACCAGCAGTACGCAGATCCCGATCATCGTCACCGTGGTTTTGACCTTGCCGGACCAGGCCGCGGCGATGACCCGCTGCTGCTCCACAGCCACGAGGCGCAGCCCGCTCACGCCAAACTCCCGGAACAGCACGATGGCAACGGCCCAGCCGGGCATGCTGCCTTTTTCCACAAAGAAGACCATGGCCGCCAGTACCAGCATTTTATCCGCCAGAGGGTCCATGAATTTGCCGAAGTCGGTCACCTGGTGATAGTGCCGGGCGATGTAGCCGTCCACCATGTCGCTGAGACTTGCGAGGATGAACACAGCCAGCGCAGCCCAGCGCAGCCCAGCGTAGGCCAATACCAGAAACACAGGGATCAAGGCCATCCGCACAATGGTAATTCTGTTGGCGGTGGTCATGCCTCCGCCTCCTCTCCAAACAGGATACCGTCTTCTGCCCCTGAGATGGTGACCTTCACCATGTCTCCCTCCCGGCAGACGCCGTCAAAGCGGACTTCCCCGTCGATATCCGGGGAATCGGCGTAGCTCCGGCCCACCCAGCACTGCTCCTCTTCGTCATAGTCGGTGACCAGAACTTCTATGGTTTTTCCCACAAAGCGCTGGCAGAATTCGTCCATGATGGGAGCCTGCAGCTGCAGGATCAGATCCGCCCGACGCTGGGCTTCCTCTTCGTCCACATGCTCCATTTTGGCAGCCGGGGTGCCCTCCTCGGGGGAGAAGGGGAACACGCCCACCCGTTCGATCCGGGCTTCCCGCAGAAAGGCACAAAGCTCTTCAAACTCCTCTTCGCCCTCGCCGGGAAGGCCGGCGATCAGACTGGTGCGCAGCACCAGACCCGGGATCTTCTCCCGCAGCTTTTTGAACAGCGCCCGGATCTCGTCTCCGGTGCCCTTGCGGTTCATGCGCTTCAGGATCTCGTTGTTGATGTGCTGGATGGGGATATCCAGGTATTTCACGATCTTGTCGTTGCTTGCGATCTCGTCGATCAGCTCATCGTCAAACTGGTCGGGGTAGAGGTAATGGAGCCGGATCCAGCGAACCCCCTCGATTGCGGAAAGCTCCCGGCACAGCTGGGCCAGACAGCGTTTCCCGTACAGGTCCGTGCCGTAGCGAGTGATATCCTGGGCAATCACGATCAGCTCCTTCACGCCGTGCTCCGCCAGATCCTTCGCCTCCGCCACCACGTTTTCCAGACTGCGGGAGCGGTAGTGTCCGCGAATGTAGGGGATGGCGCAGAAGGCGCAGAAGTTGTTGCAGCCCTCGGCAATACGCAGATAGGCCCAGCTGGGACCGGTGGAAACCACCCGGGGGATCTCTTCCACCGGGGCGTTCCGATCTCCGAAGAAGCTTGCCTCCCGGCCTGCCAGCACTGCATCCGCGGCTTTTACGATATCGCCGAAGCTTCCCACGCCCAATACCGCGTCGATTTCCGGCAACTCCTGCAGGATCGTGTCCTTGTAGCGCTCGGTCAGACAGCCGCAGACGATCAGGCCGCCCAGCTTTCCTGCCTTTTTCAGCTCCGCCATCTCCAGAATAGCGTCAATGGCCTCGCTCTTTGCCGCGTCGATAAAGCCGCAGGTGTTTACGATGGCCAGATCGGCACCTTCCGGTTCCGGCGTCAGCGTGTACCCTGCCTCGTCCAGCAGATACAGCATCTGCTCGCTGTTTACCAGATTCTTGGCGCAGCCCAGCGAGATCAGGGCAAAACTCTTTTTCTGCTCCATACTTGCTCCTTGCCCGCGCAGTGGAGGGAAGGCTTATTCATCCTCCCAAACTGCGCGAAAACGTGCCAAAGCCGCCCGGATCTCCTCCCAGGAATATCCTCGGCGAAGCAAAGCGGCGCTCACTTTCTGTACTTGTGCCCGGTCTCCCGGGTCCTTCAGCCGGGAGAAGAGAAACTTGTCGATCTTGTCCTCTTGCTCCGGCAGCTCTTTCAGTGCTTCTTCCCAAAGCTCCCGGGTTACGCCCCGGCGCTGCAGCTCCTGTCGGATTCTGCCTGCGCCGTAGCCCTTCCCGGCGTAGTGGCGCACCACCATCCCGGCGTAGCGCTCGTCGTCCAAAAAGCCTCGGGACTGGAGCCATTCCACGGCGGCCTCAGCATTTTCCGCCGTTTCGCCCTTCTGCACCAGCTTGTCCCGCAGCTCTTTCGCGGACATGGGGCGGTAGCTCAAAAGCTCCATCCCATGGTTTTTGCACAGGGCCAGGGCGGCGGAGGAGCGGAGCGCTTCCAGCTCCTGCTCCTCCAGCACTTTCCCGGCATAGAGCCGCAGCTCGGCCGCCAGGCCCACAGTCGCCTTGATCTCCTCCCCGGTGCTCAGCTCCAGGCTGATCCGCTCCGGAGAGGTCTGCCGGAGACTCTTGATGGAGAACTCCATCAGTCTTCGTCAAAATCCGCCGCGGAAACGTCCACGCCGCCCTGCTGCACCGGGACGCGGCCTGTGGCCTGGGCGGCCCGGCGCGCCTGGGGAGACATGAGCTTGTAGGCGTTGTCCCGGATCTGCTGCTCGATACGGTTTCGGGCGTCCTCGTTGTTCTGCAGGTATTCCTTCACACCGTCACGGCCCTGGATGCGCTGTCCGTCCACAGTGAACCAGGCGCCCGCCTTGTCGATGATCTCCAGCTTCACGCCCAGGTCAATGATCTCGCCTACCCGGGAGATGCCTTCGCCGTACATAATGTCGAATTCCGCCTCCCGGAAGGGGGGAGCCACTTTGTTTTTGACCACCTTGGCGCGGGTCCGGTTGCCCACCATCTCGCCGCCTACCTTCAGAGTTTCGATCCTGCGCACGTCGATACGCACGGAGGAGTAGTACTTCAGGGCCAGGCCGCCGGGAGTGGTCTCGGGGTTGCCATACATCACGCCGATCTTCTGGCGAAGCTGGTTAATAAAGATCACGGTGCAGTTGTTGCGGGAAATGGCGCCGGCAAGTCTGCGCATGGCCTGGCTCATCAAACGGGCCAGCATGCCCACCACCGTGTCGCCGATCTCGCCGTCCAGCTCTGCACGGGGGATCAGGGCAGCAACGGAGTCTACCACCAGCACGTCGATAGCGCCTGAACGCACCAGGCTCTCGGCAATGTCCAGAGCCTGCTCGCCGGTGTCCGGCTGGGAAATAAGAAGACTGTCGATATCAACGCCCAGAGCTCTTGCATAGGCGGGCTCCAGCGCGTGTTCCACGTCGATGTAAGCGGCCTCGCCGCCGTTGCGCTGGGCGGAAGCCACTACGTGCAGGGCCAGCGTGGTCTTACCGGAAGCCTCAGGCCCGTAGATCTCCACGATGCGTCCCCGAGGAACGCCGCCGATACCCAGGGCCAGGTCCAGGGAAAGGGACCCGGTGGACAGAGCCTCCACGTTCACGGAGATGTCGTCTCCCAGTCGCATGATGGTGCCCTTGCCGTAATCCTTCTCAATCTTTGAGATGGCGGCCTCCAGGGCCTTCTTTTTATCGGACGCTTCCGGCGCGATGCTCACCGCAGCTTTCTTTTTCTCAGCCATTACAATCTCCTTTCCTTGTAGGCTCCCCTGCCAAGGGGAGCTGTCTGACGCTGTCTCACGCAAGGCGGCAGACTGAGGGGTCTTTAGAATGAAAAGTGAATAGGGAATAGAGAATATTGAATAGTGAAGAAGAACGATTTCGGCGATGCAGATGATAACCGGTCGGTTCGTAAAGCGGAATCCATCTTTCTTCTCTCTTCACTTTTCTTTCTTCCCTTGCTTACATGCTCGTTGAATGAAAAAGAGAAGGTAATATAAATATACCAACCGAGATCATTCAACGGTTTCCGGCGCGTTTTGGAGGCTTTCTTAGAAAAAAACACGG
>ONBX01000009.1 GCA_900316205.1 uncultured Eubacteriales bacterium | reverse complement strand
CTTTCTGACCTATGCACATCATGACATTGAAAACGCCATGATCGGGCAGCGCATGAATGAAGAGGGCGGCTCCTTCGCAAGTCTCGATGAATACAAAGCAGTCCGAAAAGCCGGAAGACTCTATCGTGAGAATCATGAGAAAACACGGGAAGCTGTCAAAGCCATTGCTGAAGCCGAGCACTGCAGCGAACAGACAGCAGAAGCGTATCTGGCCACGGCGCTGAAGAATCGAAGCCGAGCGGACTTCTATCCCCGCACGGAAAGAGACGACGATGGAAATTTCTTTGAGCGCGATCCCGACGTCAGCCACGACGACTGCTGGGAATACGCTTCTGTTTTGTGGGGCTGGGTTCAAGCCGAGTGGGTACGGGAGGCGTTTGAAACGCTCAGCTTCCGCGAGCAGACGCTGCTGGAAAAGCACAACGCGATCTGCATGACCTGCGGTCGTGTCAGTGATTGGAGGAAGCGCGTCGGCTTTGAAGACCTCGCCGTGCTGTTTGAGGGAAGCGGACCCAGCGGTGCGGAGCGTGCGTATCAGCGGGCGCTGGAAAAAATGATGAAGCATCTGGCCGGGAACGAGGTCTTTCATGTTTTGCATTTGCGGCTGATTTCTCAGGAAAAGAAAAACAAAAAAATCGCCGCCGCAGTCTATTCCTATTGGGCAGACTACGACGGCGAATGGGGTGAGATCCGTTTTGACTTTTTGAAAAACGGGATCGAGATCGTAAAGCTGGCAGACGGAGATTTTGTCAAAAGTCAGCCTTTCGCAAAACGCGCGATCCACGAGATCCGGTCAATCGAGAATGATAAGCTTCCAAAAAAGCTGACAGTCCCGTTCTGGTACGAGTGGGAAGCACCACAGGCTGTGAGAGAGCATAAGCTTTCCTGCAACGTGCCGCGCACCGACGTCGACCGGGGCATGATCATCCGATGGGTGGAATAGCAAAACACGAGAAGATGCTTTCATTTTGAAAGCACACCGAGCATACAAGTCCGAAACGTGCTAGCATTTTGAAAGCATCTTTTTGAGAAACGGCGCTGCGGCGGGATGTGAGACGGGAGCTTTTATATACCTCTTGTTCCGCCGGAAGCACATGCTCCATTGCATTCCGCACTCGCTTCCAACTCCTTCCCCCGCGCAGGCGCGGCCACATGACCTTATGGCCTTGTTCGGACGCAACAAAAGGTATAACACACTAGACCTTGCGAGCAAGATCGTGTGCCAAAGGCAGGGCTCCCCGCCCTCCTTTGGAAACCTCCCGGGTACCGGCAGCACCATTTCCTTGCGTGAGATCGAAATGCTTTTTGCCGGTATTCATTTTCCCCCGTGTGCCACAAAAATGCAAAACCGGATTTTGTGACAAGAGTGGAAAATGAAAAGAACGCGGATGCCCCGTTCATTTCAATCAAGAATTAAAATGAAAGAGCATTGAAAAAGAACGTTATTACAAACGAAACGATACAATTTTGTATCAAGTCACCGGCAAAGAGTTTTTTTCTCTTGTATCTGATGGCGTCAAACTATATAATAAATTTTTTATAACTGCTCATGGAGCGATTTAGCCGCTTCCAAAAACATGTCAGCATACTGCTCAACAGCCTCTCTGGGCTCCGTCAGTCGGTCTTTTCCGCCGAAGCCGAAGAGCCAGCTATAAAACACATGGCTGACCGCTGTCTCAGCAGAGACGGAGAACGTGTTTTCATCAACTAAACCGATGTCCACTTCTTCCCCAAAGTGGTCTATGATAGCGTCCATTACGCTGGCATCGCAGACAAGCTCCACGTTCATCCGCGTTCCGTTATACATTCGGAACATTGTGCGCTTGTACTCGTTGAGATCAAAGTCCTCCGGAATAGGCCGACCAGGTTCCGGCATGATTTCCGGCGTGTGCGCAATGCGGTCTATACGAATATTACTTATGGAGTGGTACTTCTCGGAATAACCAATGACATAATAAAACTTTCCGTCCCAAGCCAAATCATAGGGGCTGAATACATACTTTTCCCCGTTATGCCGCAGCATACGACTCTTATACATATCATATGTGTAGTATTGGTAAGAGATTTTACAGCCGCTTTCTATAGCCGCATTTATGGTATCAATGATGTAATAGATTTGCTCGTTTCCCTGTTTGGGGTTGCCACCATCTTCTGATAGTTTTGCAAGCGTGGACGCTTTGAAAGGACTGGCTAGTGATGTCAGCTTCTGGATAAGTTCTGCGCTCTTTTTCTCAGTAATAAAGGAACTGGATTCCACAGCGTCAATCAGTAGTTTCAACTCTGGAAGCTCGAAGAGACGACTATCGAAATAGTAGCTGGTTGATTGACTTTTTTGTCGCCCTATTTCAAAACCAAAGTGTTCCAATGCATCAACATCCTGGGGAATACGAGTCCTTTGAGTTTTAATCCCGTATTTCACATCCAACAGATCTACGATTTCACCTGTGCTTAAAGGATGGCTTTCGTCAGTCTGCTCATATAGGAGTCGAAGCACATAAAATGGACGTAATTTTCCATTATAGTCCATGTTGGCACCCCCATTTCAGTTATCATTAGGATTATATCACAGAACTGTCAATAACGATAACTACATTCTTTAGCACTTGCGATTTGTTGAAATCTGGGCTATTCTTCTTGTTGGATAAACTGAGACTCTGAAAGAAAAAGATTGAACTGCCTAATAACCGTAGAATGCAAACTGGAAGAGGAGTTGACAGCGCATGACATGGAATCTGAACACAGTGGCCCTGTTGGTTCCGCTGTGCTTTATGCTGATCGGTCTGACCGTCACGGTGCTGAGCGACCCTTATATCAGCCGAAAACACCGTTGGGTCATGGGAATCATCCTTTTCCTCAGCACCGTGCTGATCGTTCAAAATCTGCTGGAGAATGATCTGGCCGCCGGCGAGCCGCGCGTGATGCTGCGCACAGCCGCTTCCGTTTTGGGCTATACCATCCGCCCGGTGTTCCTGATCCTGTTTCTCTATATCGTTCGGCCGGAAAAGAAGTATCTGGGCGGCTGGGCGCTGGCAATCGTGAACTGGGCCGTCCACATGACCGCGTTCTTCTCCCATCTGTGCTTTTGGATCGATCCAAATAACCATTACCAGGGCGGGCCGCTCAGCAACACCTGCCTGATCATCAATCTGATCCTGCTGGCGTATTTGTTTTATCAAAGCGTGCGGGATTATCGCACAGCTCGGAAACAGGATCTGCTGATTCCGGTGTTGGTCGTCCTGATGATCCTTATATCCGCTTTTTTAGACAAACGTGTGGGATATTTGGAGCAACCGATCACCTTCCTCACCTTTGCCATCGTGATCAGCAGCGTGTTCTATTATATCTGGCTGCATCTGCGGTTTGTGCGGGAGCACGAGAACGATTTGAAAGCGAGGCAGCGGATGCAGATCATGCTCAGCCAGATCCAGCCGCATTTCCTATATAATACACTTTCCGCGATCCAGTATCTTTGCGAATACGACCCAAAGGCGGCCAAAGAGACAACGGAAAAATTCTCCCGCTATCTGCAAGGCAACATGAGCGCCCTCAAGGACGATGGGGAGATCCCGTTCACGCAGGAGCTGGAGCATACAAAGATCTATCTGGATATCGAAAAGGTGCGCTTTGAAGACGCGCTGTGCATCGTTTACGACATTCGCTGCACGGACTTCATGCTGCCGACGCTGACCCTGCAGCCCATCGTGGAAAACGCGGTGCGCCACGGCGTGCGCGGAAAGAGGAAGAGCGTGGGAACCGTAAGAATCGGCACACGGGAATATCCCGACCGCTACGAGATCACCGTTGCCGACGACGGTCCTGGCTTTGATCCCAACGCGCCGGTGATGGCCGACGACGGGCGCGAGCATATCGGCATCGCCAATGTACGCAAACGCCTGGAGCAGATCAGCGGCGGCGCCCTCCGGATTCACTCTGAGCTTGGGAAGGGCACCGTCGTGACCATTGAGATTCCGAAGAAGCAGGTGAACGCGATATGATGATTCTTGCCATAGATGACGAACCGAAGGCGCTCCGTCTCCTTCATGACGCCATTGCCGCAGTGGAACCAAACGCCGAGATCGTGGATTTTTCGGACGGCGAGGACGCCTTGCGGGCCATCCGGGAGCAGCATATGACGCCGGACGTGGTTTTTTCGGATATTGAGCTGCCGGAGATGTCCGGGCTCGCTTTCGCTGTAGAGCTTAAGAAGCTCGCGCCGGAGACGAAAATCGTCTTTGTTACGGGCTTCCCCAAATACGCCGCCGACGCCTTTATGCTCCATGTGAACGGGTATATCGTGAAGCCTGTCTATGCTGACCGTGTTCGGGAGGAACTGGATCATCTGAATCTGCTTCCTGAAAAGCCGAAACCGGACAAGCTCCAGGTACGCTGTTTCGGGCATTTTGAAGTGTTCTGGCACGGAAAACCGGTCATTTTTCAGCGCAGGCAAAGCAAGGAGCTGCTGGCCTTCCTCATCGACCGCGAGGGGCGCGCCTGCACCGCCGAGGAGATCGCAGCCGCCCTGTGGGAGGACGAAGACAGTAACGGAGCCAAGGCCCGCATCCGTCAGATCCTGCACGACCTTCGTACCACCCTTCGGGAGATCGGGATGGAGGAGCTTTTGATCCGGGAACGGCGTCAGCTCGCCATCCGGCGGGACATGGTGGACTGCGACTATTACCGGATGCTGGAGGGAGATATTGAGGCGATCAACGCCTTTGGCGGCACATACATGACGGAATACAGTTGGGCGGAGCTGACGACAGGACGGCTCCAGTTTCAGAAGAAATGAAAATACAAAACGAATGACGATTCATCGGGGCCAATGTGCCCCGATTTTTTTCTGTTCTTGGGCCGAAGGGCCGATTTTGTAACGGTTGTGAACGCTTCGCGTGCTATCATTACTATGTATATTTATGCTGCTTCCTGCAATAGACACGGTAAGGAGGAAGCCAATGATTATTTCTTGTGCAGACCGAAGCCCGATCGGCCTGTGGGATCTGAAGAACAGAGTAAAGGCCGTAAGGCCGGATGCCACGATTAACGGGTATCGGGATCCGGAAAAAGCTCTCCTGCATGCGAAAGAGGAGGGCTGCGACGTGTTGGTGACAGAGATCGACCTGGGCGGCCCTGAAAGAGAGGGACTGGATTTCGCCAGGCGGATGCAGAAAAACAATCCCAAGGTCAACATTATCTTTGTTACTGCCTTTTCGGAAAGGGACTTCGCAAAGGATGCCATTCAGATGCGGGTCAGCGGTTTTGTGCGCAAGCCCTACAGGCAGCAGCAGCTGGCGGAGGAATTCGCCAATCTGCGCCATGCGGTGAATTCAGAGTCAGGACATTTTTACCATAGCAAAATGATTTTCTGTTTGGCCAGCCCGAAGGAAAATACAAGCTGGCAATTGCTCTGTAATTATCTGAAGATCATTGCGCTGATATTGAACAGAACCGAATACCTGATAAGGAGGGAAACTCATGACCATTCTCTGCGTGGATCGAAGTCTGTTGGGCTTGATGGATCTGAAGCACAAAGTGAAGGCTGTAAGGCCAAACGCCGTGGTTTACGGCTGCCGCGAACCGGATAAGGCGCTCTCGATCGCAAAGAGTGAGGGCTGCGACGTGTTGCTCACTGAAATTGATCTGGGCGGTTCTCAGCGGGAAGGCCTGGATTTTGCCCTGCGGATGCAGGCAATTCATCCTGCGGTCAATATCATTTTCGTCACCACCTTCGAGGAATCGGACTTCGCCCGTGATGTGATCCAGATGCGAGTCAGCGGTTTTGTGCGCAAGCCATTTAAGCAGCAGCAGTTGGAGGAAGAATTCTCCAAGCTGCGCTACGCAGTGAAATGAATAAGTCATTTACATAGGATCGATGAAATAAGGAGCGAGTATCGTGGCAGAAAAGCAAGAATCAACACTGTTTCGCAAGAAGTCAATGGCGCGCATTTCCTCTCCCGAGGATCTGACGAGCTATCTGCGCGTAACGAGCCCCGGGATGTGGATCATTCTGGCGGCGGTAATCGCCCTGCTAGTGGGACTGTTTGCCTGGTCGGCGGTCGGGACGCTGGAAACAAGCGTGGACGCTACTGCCATCGTGCAGGATCACACGGCTCAGATCGTCGCGCCCGGCCAAAGCGCGGACGCGCTGCAGGCCGGGATGCCCCTGCGGATCGCCTCGCAGGAGTTCGTGATCGCGTCGGTGGACTATGACGAATACGGTCGGGCCACGGCCTATGCAGAGGTCTCCCTGCCGGACGGCAGCTATGACGCGACTGTCGTTGTGGAACAGACCCGCCCCATTGAGTTTCTGCTGGAAAGCAGGTAGTTTAGTGGTTAGTGATTAGTGGTTAGTGGGTAGAAACGATGAAGATAAAACCAACTCTCACGAAAGGCGTGGCCAAGGTGCCGGTGGTCATGCAGCTGGAGGCACTGGAATGCGGCGCGGCTTCTCTCGCGATGCTCATGGCCTATTACGGCAAATGGGTGCCGCTGGAGGAGGTGCGCCTGGCCTGCGGCGTTTCCCGCGATGGCTCCAATGCGAAGAATATCTATCTCGCGGCGCAGCACTACGGCTTTAAGGTCAAGGCGATGCGTATGACGCCGGAGTCACTCCAGAAAAACGGAAAGTTCCCCTGCATCCTCCATTGGAATATGAATCACTTTGTCGTGCTGGACGGTTTCCGGGGCAAATACGCCTATCTCAACGACCCGGCGCGCGGTACGGTCAAGGTCACGATGGAGGAGTTTGACCTAGCCTTCACCGGAATTGTCATCATCCCTACGCCGTCCGAGAGCTTCCAGCCGGATGGAAAGCGCCGGAGCACCATAGATTTTGCCCGCAAGCGCCTGGTCGGCGCCGGGGCTGCGGTGGCCTTCGTCATGCTGGCGACCGTGATCTCCTATCTCTTCGGCATCGTCAACTCGGTGACCTCGCGCATCTTTCTGGACCGCCTGCTCACCGGACAAAACCCGGAATGGCTCTATCCGTTCCTTTCGGTACTGATCGCCCTGACGGCGATCCAGATCACGGTCTCGTGGGTACAAGCGGTGTACTCGCTGAAGATTAACGGTAAAATGGCCGTGATTGGCAGTACGAGCTATATGTGGAAGGTGCTTCACCTGCCCATGGAGTTTTATTCCCAGCGTCTGGCGGGAGACATCCAGTCCCGCCTCGCACTGAACAGCTCCATCGCCGGAACACTGGTAAATACCTTCGCTCCGCTGCTGCTCAACTCCATCATGATGGTGTTCTATCTGGTGCTGATGCTGCGGCAAAGTCCGCTTTTGACGCTGATTGGCATTTCCACGCTGATCCTGAACGCCGTGCTGTCAAGAATCATTTCCGAAAAACGCATGAACATAGCGCGTGTGCAGATGCGCGACGCCGGGATGCTGGAGGCTGCAACGGTCACCGGCATTGAAATGATCGAGACCATCAAGGCCAGCGGCGCGGAGAACGGCTTCTTCCAGAAATGGGCGGGCCATCAGGCAGCGGTCAATACCCAAAGCGTGGAGGCGGCGAAAACGCAGCAGACCATTGGCATCCTTCCTGCCTTTCTCGGAACGCTTGCCAATTACGCTGTGCTGCTTCTCGGCGTGTGGCTGACCATGCAGGGAAAATTCAGCCTGGGCGCGGTCATGATGTTCCAGGGCTTTTTGGGCTCCTTCATGTCCCCGGCCATGACGCTGGTGGGCGCCGGTCAGACCATCCAGGAGATGCGCACCCAGATGGAGCGCGTGGAAGATGTCATGGAATACCCGGAGGATGAAAACACGGCGGATCATCCCCAGTCGGAGGAAAAGCTGGAAAAGCTCAGCGGAACGGTTGAACTGAAAAACGTCACTTTCGGCTACTCCCGGCTGGATAAGCCCCTCATCGAGGATTTCTCCCTGAGCCTGAAGCCCGGCGAGCGCATTGCCCTGGTCGGTGCGTCCGGCTGCGGCAAATCCACGATCTCCAAGCTCGTTTCGGGCCTGTACCAGCCCTGGAGCGGTGAGATTCTGTTCGATGGCAAGCCGCGCAGCGCCTATCCGCGGGATGTGATGGTCGGCTCACTGGCTGTGGTCGATCAGGACATTATCCTCTTTGAGGACAGTATTGAGAACAATATCAAGATGTGGGACGACACCATTCTGGATTTCGAGGTGATTTTGGCAGCCAGAGATGCGCAGATTCATGACGACATCGTACAGATGCAGGGCGGCTATCGTCACAAGCTGAGCTCCGGCGGGCGGAACCTCTCCGGCGGGCAGCGTCAACGACTGGAGATCGCCCGCGTGCTGGCGCAGGATCCCACCATCATCATCCTGGACGAGGCTACCAGTGCACTGGACGCCAAGACGGAATACGAGGTCGTAAACGCGATCCGCGACCGGGGCATCACCTGCATCGTGATCGCCCACCGGCTCTCCACCGTGCGGGACTGCGACGAGATCATCGTGCTGGACAAGGGCAAGGTGGTCGAGCGCGGCACTCACGACGAGCTGATGGCTCTGGGCGGCGCTTATGCGGAGTTAGTGGCGAGTGAGTAAGGAGGGAGCAAATGGGTTGGTTTGAAAATCAGATCCAGGACCGGCGCGACGCCGATCAGCAGCTCCTGGAGGAATCCTTTCTCCGCATTGCCGGCGTGGTCATGGGCGAAAGGGACGCCCAGCGGATCGGCGACGCGCGGATCATCACGAAAAACGCCATTGACGAGATATTAAAATATTACCATTATAAGCCCTCCGAGCTGCCGGAGAGCATTACGGATCCCGACGAGCAGTTGGACTACTGTCTGCGTCCCCACGGCATGATGCGCCGCGGCGTGGAGCTGAAAAAGGGCTGGTACAAGGACGCCTACGGGCCGATCCTGGCCTTCCGTAAGGAGGATGGCAGCCCGGCGGCCCTGCTGCCGGGGACGATCCGCGGCTACTATTTCAGAGATCCGGCCACTGGGAAGACCGTTCGTCTGAATGCTGAGACCGAGCAGCTTTTTGACCCGGACGCCATCTGCTTCTACCGTCCGCTGCCGCTGAAAAAGCTCGGCATCCCCGACCTGCTGCTGTACATGAAGAGCTGTGTCTCCACCAGCGACATTTTCATGATCGTCTTTGCGGCGATCTCGGTATCCGGTGTAGGCCTGCTGATCCCGCGCCTGACGAGGGCGCTGACCGGCCCGGTGCTCTCCAGTGGAAGCGGCAGCGCGCTGATCGGCCTTGCGATATGCCTGGTGTGCGTATCGCTCTCCATGCAGCTTTTCTCCTCGGTCAGCGCCATGGCGTCAAGCCGACTGGAAGCGAAGACCTCTCTTGGTGTGCAGGCCTCCATGATGATGCGTCTTATGTCCCTGCCGGCAAGCTTCTTCCGGCAGTACAGTCCCGGCGAGTTGAAAAGCCGCTCCATGTCGGTCAACCAGCTCTGTTCGATGCTGATGAGCATGGTGATGACGACGGGGCTGACAAGCCTCACGTCTCTTTTGTACGTCACGCAGATCTTTCGTTTTGCACCGAAGCTGGTGGTTCCTTCTCTGCTGATCGTGCTGGTGACGGTGGGCTTCTCCGTGGTCACGACCTTTGTGCAGATCGGCATCAACCGGAAGAGGATGGAGCACGCGGCCAGGGAATCCGGCATGAGCTACTCCATGATCTCCGGCATCCAGAAGATCAAGCTTGCCGGTGCGGAGAAGCGCAGCTTTGCCAAGTGGCTGAATCTCTACGCCGAGGGGGCGGAGCTGACCTATAACACGCCGATGTTCCTGCGGGCCAATGCCGCCATCAGCACGGGGATCTCGCTCATTTCCACGATCATTCTCTATTATCTCGCGGTGAAGAGCGGTCTGAATCCATCCACGTATTTTGCCTTTACGGCGGCCTACGGCTCGCTGATGGGTGCGTTTACTGCGCTGGCCGGCACGGCCATGAGCGCCGCGCAGATCCAGCCGATCTTAGAGATGGCGGAGCCCTTCCTCAAAACCGTACCGGAGACCCAAGAAAAGAAGGAGATCGTCACAAGCATCAACGGCGGCCTGGAGCTGAGCCACGTTTCCTTCCGCTACGATGACGATTCTCCGTATATTCTGAGCGATCTGTCTCTGAAGATAAAGCCCGGCGAATATGTGGCCATCGTGGGCCGGACGGGCTGCGGCAAGTCCACGCTCATGCGCCTGCTGCTGGGCTTTGAAAAGCCAGAAAAGGGCGCCATCTACTATGACGGCAAGGACATCGAGAGTCTGGATCTCGGTTCCCTGCGTCGGAAGATCGGCACCGTCATGCAGCAAAGCGGCCTCTTCCAGGGAGATATCTATTCCAACATCGTCCTCACAGCACCAAGCCTCTCCGTTGACGAGGCCTGGGACGCCGCGGAAAAGGCGGGGATCGCCGACGACATCCGCGCCATGCCCATGGGCATGTACACCATGGTCTCCGAGGGCGGAGGCGGCATTTCCGGCGGGCAGAAGCAGCGGCTGATGATCGCCCGGGCCATCGCGCCAAAGCCCAAGCTGCTGTTTTTCGACGAGGCCACCAGCGCCCTGGACAACAAGACCCAGAAGCAGGTCTCCGAGGCGCTGGACGCCATGGGCTGCACCCGCGTGGTCATCGCCCACCGGCTCTCCACCATCCGCCACTGTGACCGCATCCTGGTGCTGGACGGCGGGACCATCGTGGAGGACGGCAGCTACGACGCGCTGATCGAAAAGGGCGGCTTCTTTGCCGACCTGGTGGCGCGGCAGCGCGTGGATGCAGAGGCGTAACATGGCAGAGCTTCTGAAGCCGGACTTCGAGACAGTGTTTGAAGTCTATTATGATCGCGTATACAAATATGCCTACACGATTCTGCTCAATCGGGAAAATGCCGAGGATGTGGTGGAGGAGACCTTCCTTGCCGCCTATGTCGCCTATCCCGGCTATGATCCGGCGCGCTCGTCTCTGGCTACCTGGCTGACGCGCATCGCCCACAACAAGGCGGTGAATCTTGTGCGCTCCGCCGCGTACCGCCGGGAGACGGCGATGCCGGAGGGCTTCGCCGATCGAAGCCCCACGGTACAGGACGAGCCCCGGTATACGGTGCTCTGGCTATATGCGCGGCTGACGCAGGAGGAGAGAGAATTCCTTGACCTGCGCTATGTCATGGGGCTTACAGACAAGGAAGTCGGTGCGCTGTACAGCCTGGAGTCCAAGGCAGTCAACAAACGCTACCAGCGGCTTTTGAAGCACTGTCGGCAGCTTTTGGACGGCGGAGAAAAGCCCTGAAAATAGTGTAAATCCCCTGTCTCCAATCGGAGTTCTGCCTTGTATATAGGATAGAGCAGTCGTGAGACCGAGCTAAATAAACAAAAAGGAGGTCAAAACCATGAACGAGAACCTGAAGAAATTCCTTGAGGAAGCCGGTAAGAACGAGGAGCTGAAAGCAAAGCTGACCGCGCTGACTGACAAGGAAAACGCAGTAGAGAAAGTCATCGAGATCGCCAAAGAGTATAGCCTTTCCCTTAACGCTGAGGACTTTAAGCCTGTCGATGGAGAGGAGCTGTCTTTAGATCAGCTGGACCAGGTTGCCGGAGGAGCGTCTTCCAATAAATTCATATGTCCCTATTGCGGTATGGAATTTGACAAATACGGTAACATTTTGTCTGAGATGGAACGTACATGGCATATGGCACAGCATTATTTGGAAGAGAACATCCCCAAATAAGAGTTGTTTGCCGGAAGTGCCAAATCCGTTATCTATTGGAACCGACATGGGTTGGGTGCAAGCATATGCTTCCAGGCAGAATAATTAAAGAAAAGTAATGGTCAATACGGAGGGAAAACCATGAGCGAAGAGATCAAAAAGGAAGCACAGGATGTGGAGCTGAATCCGGAGGAGCTGAAACAAGTTTCCGGGGGCTTTACCAACCATGATAAATGCGAAGAAAGATTTATTATTTCAGAAGAAGAAATGGAAAAAATGAAAAGAGGCATTTGCCCGGTTTGCAACAAAAAAATCGAATCCGGAACAGATATAGATATAATGATAGTTTGGGCGCATGCGAAGAACTGCAAAGGGTGATGCTTGAAAGAAACGCCCCTGTCTCCAAACGGCGGGCTGTCTTCTACATAGAATAGAGCGGTCATGAGACCGATCTAAATATTTTTGAAAAGGAGAAAAACAGATGAGCGAAGAGATCAAAAAGGAAACGCAGGACCTGGTGCTGGCTCTGGACAAGCTGGAGCAGGTCAGCGGTGGAAGCACAGGTGCTAATGACATGAAGACTTGCCCTGTCTGTGGCGGAAGTGTTGCTGCAGCAGATTTTGTAAATCATATCAGGTCTCATCCGGAATTTGCCAATAATCTGGAGGAAATATTAAAAGCTATACAGCAATTAAATCAGCAGAGCCGGGAAACTGAGATAGGCATAGTCGAAAGCTGATGATAGCAATGAATAGGCTCCTGATAGAAATAATCGCAGAAAAGAAATAGTCAATACGGAGGGAAAAACCAATGAGCGAAGAAATCAAAAATCTGAATCCGGAAGAGCTGGAGAATGTTGCGGGAGGAATGATTGGCCAGGGAGTCAGCGGCGGGTTTGAAATCGTCGATGGTTCCGGCAACGGCAACGCGATCGGATATTATAATACCTTGGAAGAGGCAGAATTCGCTGCTTCCGGCATTTGTCCGCGTTGTGGAAAAGTCTTTTCAGACACACAGGCAATAGATAACCATATCAAAGAGTGGGCATCCGGCAAGAAGTGAACGCAGAAAGGGAACGCAAAGAAAGGAAACCAAACCCATGAGCGAAGAGAGCAAAAAGTTGAATCCTGATGATTTGGACAAGGTTGCTGGTGGCAGCTTCAGCGATCCGTGTGCAGTATGCGGTAAACGACCTGCAATCTGCAATGTTCTGCGGGAAATTGACGGGGTATCTGTGCCGCAGGGGTTGTGCTTTCTCTGTGCAAAGGAACTAAAATTGCCGTTAAATTGATTTTAATATTTTGAAAAGGAGAACAAAACCATGAGCGAAGAAATCAAAAAGGAAGCGCAGGACGTGGAGATAAACCAGGAAGAGCTGAACCAGGTTGCTGGAGGACAGCGATCCGCTTATCATTATTTTTGGGATCGTGTAGAGCCGTTGATAATAAAATATGGCTTAAGTTCGTCAGAGTGGCGAGAGCTTGAAAAGGTATGTACTCCGGAGGAATGGGCGCAGGTATTAGACGGAGTAAATTATGCACTTAGCTTAGGTTATGATCTTGATTGGCTGTAAAGATCAAGGGTGATGCCTGAAAGCTAGTATAACGGTTTTCAAATAACACCACCTTTGAAATATGCTAAAAGCGCGTATATATTGCATTTTGGTGCAACTGAATGGTGTAGCTAATTAAAAACGTTTATACTAGGTCCCAATAATTTGTCGCTGTTAGAAACAGTCAATGATCGGAAAACAGCCATGAGCTAAGCTTCTGTATAGGAAGCCGGCTGGTCTAAAGAGCGATATAAGGAGATTTGAAATGGGTGACAAAGAGTTTAACGAACTTTCTGTAGATAACTTAGAGAAGGTGGCCGGCGGGGCACATGCCTGGAAATGCTCTAAATGCGGCAGCGTCTATATTGGCGATGTACCATACAGGTGCAGCAACTGCGGATGCGAGAGCCCATACGCACCAAAGTCCCCGTTTGATAATGATAACGATTGGGGTGAGCAACTTAAGAACATCATGGAGGATTTGTAATGAGTGATAAACAAATCTGAAAGGAGAACAAAACCATGAGCGAAGAGATCAAAAAGGAAGCGCAGGACGTGGAGATAAACCCGGAGGAACTGAAACAAGTTTCCGGGGGCTGGACCGACCCTTTTGAACGTGAAGAAGGATTTGTTTTTTCAAAAGAAGACATGGAAAAAATGAAAAATGGAATTTGCCCCCTTTGCAACCAAAAAATCGATTCCGGAACAGATGCAAAAACAGCTATGATAAATGTTGTGGATCATGCAAGAAACTGCAAAGGGTGATGCTTGAAAGAAACGCCCCTGTCTCCAATCGGAGTTCTGTCTTGTATATAGGATAGAGCGGTCATGAGACCGAGCTAAATAAACAAAAAAGGAGAACAAAACCATGAGTGAAGAAATCAAAAAAGAAGCGCAGGATACGGAGCTGAACCCGGAAGAGCTCGGCGGAGTGGCAGGCGGACTCATTGTCGATCCAGGAAACATTTTCGACTATAGGATTGTAGATGATACAACGGGTGAAGTATTAGACAAGTGGTATGGTACAGACAATGCTGTGAGATCTGCCGCCAATCACGGGGTGAGCATGGAAATCATCACCTTGGAGGAATATAAAAAGAGATTCGGAAAAGAACTTGATCTGAGTAAATAATGGTACATTTGCCAGAATGGCTGCAGGAAAATAACGAAACTACAGGAGCAGCTATAAAAAAGGAAAGATTAGGAGAAGTCTCATGAGCAAAGCATCTGACCGGGACGTGGAAACGCTCCCACTGCGGGTTGCCTTGCATAGAGAACAGAGCGGTCGTGAGATCGAGCGAAATGAATCAATAAGGAGAACAAAACCATGAGTGAAGAAAGCAAGCTGAGAGAAGAACTGAAAGCGCAGGCCGCCGAAGCCATCGACGCCCTGTCTCTGGAGGAATTGAAAACCGTCTCCGGCGGAGTAAATTCTGATGGAGGATATACGTGCCCACGCTGCGGAAAGACATTCGCCAGCGGCGGAACGTATGCCTGGTTAGTGTATTCAGCACATGTGGCCTCACATGGGCCTGTGACCAATTCCGATACTGATAACCCCTAAAGCAAAAGCACACCTGTACCGCGTGCGGAACGGCTGTTGCCGGTACAGGTGTTTCTTTCCTGATCAACACACAAGAAAGAACGAGAACGATCTGAAGGGAGAACAAAATCATGAGTGAAGAGATCAAAAAGGAAGCGCAGGACGTGGAGTTAAACCCGGACGAATTGGACACGGTTGCCGGTGGCAGTCATTTTGAAATAATCGACGATGATTCCGGGACTATAATACCGTGCTGTATCCATTGTGGAAAATGGTTTAGCAGTGTGGCTGAACTGAATGAGCATTTGAAAAAAGAGCATCCGTAAGCCATGTGCCATTGGTTCTGATAAAAATATGAGAGTATAATAATGGGAGACCGCCCATGAACAAAACATCTGACCGGGACGTGGAAACGCTGCTGCGCGGCGCCGCGTTTCCCAACCCCGCCCATAAGGAGGCCCTGCGCGGTCGTCTCTTCGGTGATATGCAGACGCTGGAGCTGGACGATCTGGCTCTGGCGGCGGGCGGCCTGACCGAGCCCTTCGTTCCCCCGGAGACTTGGCCGGATAGAGAGTAAAAAGGAGCGTACTGATGGAATACACCTGGTCTCGGGCTTTCGCGGACGGGCGGGAAGCGGCCCTCATGGGCGACAGCGCCGAAAGGCTGCTGGATGCCTGCGGCGGGCTGTCGCTGGAAGGCGTAAAAACCGTCTCCGGCTTTGTGGAGGCGCCGCTCTTGGGCGCGCCGGAGTACGACGCTCTGGTTATTCACAACCCGAAATACCTGCATCCCGGCTGCCGGGTCGCGGATCCCACTCAGATGCAGGCGCAGGCGGTCCTTGACTGGGCGGCCCAACGCAAACCCTATCCGCCCTACATTCACTTTGAACTGGACGCCGCCGGTTCGGGGACACTCTCCGGCATCCACTGCAAGCTCGAAGGGGATCTGAAGCTGGCGGAGGATTTCTTCCGCGCCGTGGGCGAGCCGGAGCGCGCGGAGGCCTTTCTCCGCCATGCCCAGCGGCTGCCGGAGGGCTGGTATGCCCGCTATACCGGAGTTTTCCCCGGCAGGGACACGAACAATACCCGCATGGAGGTGGAGCCGTTTACCCCCGAGGCAAGGCGCGCTTTGAGCGATCCGGCCTATGTTCGGCGCTGGCTGGACGAGCTCGGCTTCACCGCTTACGACGACGCCATGCTCTCCGACCTCGCCCGACTGGCGGCCATTGATACGCCGGTCTCGATCCAGTTTGATTTTCTGCCGGACGGCAGCTTCCTGCCGGTCCTGTCGCTGCTGTCCATGGTTGAGAACGTGCGGCCGGACGTCAGCCCGCTTTTTGCGGAGGATGGCGCACTGCGGCGGACCTGTGAGCTGTACCGGGAAATGGGCGCAGGGGATGATCGCTGGCAGCTGCTTGAGGCCTGCTGCTTCACCGCCCGGCGGGGATTCCGGATGCCGGACGGCGGGATCGAATTGCGCTTCAACCATTGCTTCCCCTGCGGCACCAAGGCCAAGTGGCGGGAGGGCAGGCGCACGAGCGCGAAATTCTACCTGCTGCTGGACGCCTCCCGGGTGCCTTTGGGTCTCGAAAAGATCGGCTGAGACGGCAGAAAAACCACATGTGAAAAAAGAAATCAGGAGATAGAACGTGATCAAATACTACATTCTCGCGGAAGGCTTTGCCCTGCGGGGCTGGAAGCTGCTCCCATACGCGCTGCAGTCGCTGCACTTTGCGCAGACGGATTTTTTCAAAAAACCGGAATTCAAGCTGCTTTCCAACTGCGACGGACACACGCCCATCGACTGGGACGCGCTGACCGCAGAGCAGCAAAAGCTGTACGAAAACTGGGAGCAGTTTGGCTACATCCTGCCCTGCGACGGGCGGCAGAGTCTGCTCCCCGAGCAGGAATACCGCTTCTATCCCGCCCGCTTCAAGGAGTACGTCCAGTGGTCGATCACCGGGCGTTGCAACTACCGCTGCCGCCATTGCTTCATGTCCGCACCTCACGCGGCTCAGGGCGAACCCACCTGGGACGAGCTCATGACCATGCTGGACGCCTTCGAGCGCTGCGGCGTACGCAACCTGCAGATCACGGGCGGCGAGCCCATGGTGCGCAGGGACTTCTGGGATCTGGTGGACGCGATCCTCGAGCGGGGACTGACGATCACCACCATCTACTCCAACGGCCTGCTCGTCACAGATGAGTTTCTGGACAGGCTGGAGGCACGAAAAATCTATCCCTCTATCCAGTTTAGCTTCGACGGCGTGGGGCACCATGACTGGATGCGAGGCATCCCCGGCGCGGAGAAGATCGTCCTGGACGCGCTCAAGCGCTGCCAGGCTCGGGGGCTCCGCACCTCGGTCTCCATGGTCATCTGCCGGGAGAGCGCACTCTGCATCCGGGAATCTGTGAACCTCATGGCTTCTTTGGGCGTGCGGAGCATGAAGGTGGGCAACGCCTTTCCTCTGGGGGAGTGGAGGAACGAGACGGAGCACTTTCTCAGCCGGGACGAGGTCTATCAGACCTACCTGGATTACATTCCCCATTTCTTCGCCGACGGCGCCCCGCTGAGCCTGATCCTAGAGGGCTTCTTCGATTACGACAAACCGTCGGATTCCGTCTCGTCCTGGTTTGAGAAGGATATCAAGGAAGAATATTTCGGCAGGGTCCTGATGTGCGCCCATGTGCGCCGGGGCATCTACGTCAGCCCCAAGGGGAACGTCCTGCCCTGCATGTCCATGGTGGGCGGCCCCATTGAGGATCAGTTCCCCAACATGCTGGAAACGCCCCTGGAGGAGATCCTGGACGGAGATTCTTCCTACATGACCATCACCTCCGCCCGGATCGGCGACTTCATGGAGCACAACCCGGGCTGCGCCGTCTGTGAATACCGGACCGACTGCTGCGGCGGCTGCCGGGCTCTCGCCGTCCGGGACCACCCTACGGACTACCTGTCCGTGGATCTGGACACCTGCCGCTATTTCAAGGGCGGGTGGAAAGCCAAAAAAGATGCTCTGCTGCGCCAGCTCGGCCGGCTTTAAGCATAAAAATCATGATACAGGAGGAAAAACCATGGCAGAATTATCCAAAGAACTTTACAGCAAGCTGCTGCTGGCGGACAGCCAGGAGGAAGTGACCGAGCTTCTGAAAGCGGGCGGCCGGGAGGACGTGCCCGCGCAGGAGGTCTGGGAGCAGGTGCAGCAGCGCCGCGCCCAGGACGGCATGGAGCTGAGCCTGGACGAGCTGGAAGACGTGGCCGGAGGCCGGGACTGGATGAAAGAAGGCTGCGCGGCGACGGTGGAGCCCGGCAGCGACTGCTGGGGCACCGACGGCGGCTGCGATCTTTGCAACATCGAATACACGAATCTTCCCAACTGTAACTGCTTCAAATGCGGCAGATACAGCGCGATCCGGACGGCGTACTGTTCCTATCTTTGGACTACCACCGTTCAGTGCAGGTACTGCGGCGAAGTGAAAGAACCCATTTAAGTGATGCGTCGGCTCAGGCATAATAGAAGAATAACAGGAGGAAAAAACCATGGCAGAATTATCAAAGGAACTGTACAACAAGCTGCTGCTTGCGGACACCTGTAAGGAAGTGGAGGAGCTTCTGAAAGCGGGCGGCCGGGAGGACGTACCCGCGCAGGAGGTCTGGGAGCAGGTGCAGCAGCGCCGCGCCCAGGACGGCGTGGAGCTGAGCCTGGACGAGCTGGCGGACGTGGCCGGCGGATCCATGGCCCCGGATCGGGACTGGATGGAGAACGGTTGTGCCGCCACCGTGGAAGACGGCAGCGACTGCTGGGGCACCGACGGCGGCTGCAACACATGCCATTTTAACTATACGAACATGCCGTATATGTACTGCGCCAAATGCGGCAGATACACCGCCAGGAATCTCTATACCTCCGATACGCCCATCTGGCATAGCGTGAACAAGTGCAGATACTGCGGCGAGTACAAGTGCGACGCCCATGGCAAGGTGATCGATTACCCCCAGCTTTACTTAAACCCGGACACGGACACGCAGGAGTCCTACCGCCGTGTCGTATTGCGGGGTGAGACGCCTCAAGCCAAAAGCCTTGCCCACTACCGGGGCGACCGCGCCGACAGGGATGAGATCGCAGATACCCCGGCGGGATGCGTCCGGGTGGTCACGCTGGGGAATCGCCGGGATTTTGAGCTTGTCCTGCGCTGCCTCATGGCGGCCAAGGACGGGCCTCTGACCCCGATCCCTGCAAGCCAGGGCGCGGCCATGCTGACCGTGTTCAACTGGCCGCGCATCCACGCCCATCTGGCGCTCTACCCGGAGGAGGAGCGGGCGGCGGAATTCAAGCGCTTCACCGCCGTCCGGGAAAACTACATAGACATGCTTGTGCTGCTCTCCCGCGGGCCGTACAGCCACGTGGACGCCACCGCGGTGGGCGAGACGGAGGAAGAATGGCTCGGCCATTCCGACACCATCCGGCGCTTCCACGAGCTGACCCATGTGATCTGCCGCAGGCTCTACCCCGGCGACGTCGCCCCCGTCCGGGACGAGCTGGCGGCCGATGCGGTGGGACTGGTTGCCGCCTATGGGTGCTTTGACCCGGAGACGGAGAAGCTTTTTCTCGGCATCCGGGACGGGCGCTATGTCTGCGGGCGGCTGGGCAATTACACGGACACACCGGAAGCCATAACCGGGGCGGTCTGCGCCGCTCTGGAGCGCATCCGGGCCATGATTGAAAATCAAACGGGAACGGAGCCCTTCCGCCTCATTCCCGCTTTGATGCAGGCAGCGGATATAAGAGAAACGAAGACACAGACAAGGAGGAATACACCATGAGCAAGGAAATGGATATGGAACTGGACTTCGACAAGCTTGAGCAGGTCAGCGGAGGCGGCCAGCTGCAAGACCTTATCAACAGGATCGTAAATTCCGGAAAAGCGCCCGAATACAAAAGGATCCTCAAGACCCAGGGAAAAGCTGCCGCTGCTGCCGCGTGCTGTGCGGACAACGGGGATCTGTGCGGCTTCTGCGCCGCAGCTGTCACGATGCTCAAATAGGCCGGGAAGGCCGTTTTGACGAAAGAAACAGGCCATGAACAGAATCTGCGAAAATCCGGTCACAGGGCGAAAACTCGCGCTTGCCGGGGATGGCGATTTGTGCGTCTATAAAGACACACAATGGCAAAGGCTTGGCTTCAACGAGCGCTTTGCCGGGGAGTTCCCGCCCTGCACCTTTCAGGACATCCTTTACGCCCGGGATGATTTTTACGCCGCCGGTACAACGGGCGACGGACAGGCGGCGCTCTATTCCTCTCTGACGGGAGAGCTCTGGACTCCTGTGAACTTGACAGAGCAGCACTATTGGGAGGAGAAAGGCTTGCTGCCGAAGGGCGGCGCCGTGAAGCTCTTTTTCGAGCCCTGCATGGATCAGATTCTGCTGGTCAGTGCCGGCGGGGACGTGGTGCTCATCCCGGAATGTCCGAAGTGCGTGAAGATCCTGCACCTGACGGATCGAACGGTGACGGACGCGGCCTATGAGGATCACCGGATGACCTTCACCTATGAAAGCGGAGAAACCGAAACCTTCTCTCTGGCCACCGCTGACCGGATCCGGGTGTCGCTGTGCTTCGTGAAGGAGGCCCTCGCCAAGGGCGGCGAGCTGATCGACGTCCGCCCGCAGCACCGGCGCTTCTCCGAGGGGCCGATCCCCTGCACCGCCGCCGTCGATCCCGAGGAGCTGGACGATTACCTCAAGAACAAGGACCCGGATACGCGGCTGTTCTTTATCTGCAGCTTCGGGACCGTCGCCGACCAGGCGACCTGGCACGCCTATCGCCTGGGCTTTCACAATGCCCGCTCTGTCGGCGGCTGGCACAGGGGGATGCATATCGACTGATACGGCGCGACGAGGGCGGCGCCGCGAGCCGGGGCAGGCCATAACGATACAGGAGGACAATATGATCTCATTACGAGGACCGAAGCTGAAAATCCTCGCCGCGGTGCTGGCGGTGATCGCCCTTGCGGTGGGGATTTATCTCACCTTTTTCCGCTCGCAGGGCTTTGTGAAAACCACGGGCACCATCGTGTCGCTGCGTGAAGACAGCAGCGACGACAGCTCGGTATACTTTCCCACGGTGGAGTACACCGTGGACGGAAAGACCTACACCGGTGAGCTGGACACCGGCAGCGGCTCCTATAAGGTCGGCAAGACCATCACGGTCCTGTACGATCCCAACGACCCGGCGGTCGTTCACGACGGCAGCGGCGTTGGCATTTATTTCATAGTCGTTGGCGCCGTGATCCTCGCCGTCGTGATCTGGTCCAGCGTTCAGAAAAAGCGGGGGCTGCAGCAGCTGGAGGAGCAGCGGGCGCTGCACGGCGGCGCCGGTCTCGCCCCCTCTGTGCAGGGCGAGGAGCGCGAGCTCTACTTCCTGTCGGATACGGGCACGGCAAAGGTCGGCCACCGCATCGAGGACAGGCAGCGCCGGGTGCTGTACGAGGCGAAGATGACGAAGTTCAGCCTCACATCGCCCTACGGCTTTGATTTTATCGACCACGAGCATGGCCGCACGGTGCCGCATCTGGTGGGCCATGAGGAGGAATCGGAGTATAATTCCTTCCTTCTGGACAGCAACTATACCTTTGAGCTGGACGGGGAGGATATCTGGAAGTACCTGAAGAAAAACGGTATCGACGTCAAGACCGAGCGCATGGACGGCGCCGTCTGGCCGCAGTATCGCATTTCACGCGACGGCGAGGAGATCGCTGTTCTGGAATCCAGCAGTCGGTATGTCCACGAGGAGGACGCCGCGCAGCACAGCGTCGCGAGCAAGCTTGCCGTTCCGGGCTTTTACCGCATTTGGACGCGCGAGGAGAACCTGGACGCGGTGTTTGTGACGGCGATGGCCTTCGCCCGCAGCCGCGCGCTCAACGACGAGGGCGGCACGTTTGGAAAACAGATCCGGGCAGGCCTCGGAAAGAAATAAATGATATCTGGTATGTTCACTTACCGGAAACGAACAATGCGATTTTGGGATCCCTGTTTCATCGGAGTATCTCAGGCGGCAGCATGGCTGAACAGTAAATTATTATGAACAAGCAGATAGATGACCGATTCAAAACATGGCGTGACGGCGGCAAAATCCTGTTTTTTGCGCTCATCGCCGAGATGGATCTGGTGGTCAAAAACTTAATCAACATCTTCTTTATCAGCCGCTTTCTCGGTTCGGAGGGCGCGGCGGCCTACGAGATCGTGATGCCCTGCGTAATGGTCGCCAGCGCCTTCGTCGCCCTGGGCTACAACGGCGTTCAGGCGGTCTGCGCCAAGGACTATGGCGCAAGAGATTTTGAGGCCTTTGAACGACATAAGAATGCGGGTTACTCATGGATCCTCCTCGTGATGGCCGTGCTGACCCTGCTCTTCGCCGTGTTCCAAACGCCGATGCTTGACCTGCTCGGCGCGAACGAAGGAAGCGAAGCCCTCGCACAGCTCAGCCGGGAGTGTTATTCGCTGTTCCTGCTGAACTTCATGCCGCAGGGCCTTTTCAGTATTGCAAGCTGTCTCCTGTTTTTTGAGGAGCGGCGGAAGCTGCTCGTAACGAACCTCATTCTTTACGGGACCATGCTTTCCGGCGGCGTCTTTGTTACTGTTGTCAATCCATCCATGGCGGGTTATATGACGACAAACATCGTCGGTATAGCCGCCGCGGATCTCTATATTATTCTGTCCACCTTTGTGTCTCGCCGGAGGACCTCCCGGGCAGCCTTTACCGCGCTCCGGCTTCACCCTGCAGACATCCGGGACGCCTTTTTCACGGGACTTCCGGACTTCATGGAATATGGCTTCGTGGGTGTTCTGTATCTGGTGGAGAATCTTTATCTGCTCTCGCGTTTCTCGGAATCGGTGATTGCGGGCATCGGCGTTTTTGAAGCAATCGACAATTTCCCGGAAGTAATCTGCGTTGGCTTCAGCTTCCTGGTGACTACGGTGCTGGGAGAGAAGGTCGGAAAGCGCATCAGCATGTCCCTGGAAGAGGAAGGTAAAACAGCGGACGGGGAGCTTGCCGACGCCGCAAAACGCCTCACCAAAGGAGGCATCCTTGGCTCTATGCTGATCGCGGCGGCGCTGCTGCTTTTGGCTCGCCCGCTGACGGGCCTTTTCCTCACAGGGGATGACCCGATGGCTGTGAGCAGCGCTGTCTGGCTCACCGTCTCCTGTGCGCTCGGCTTCGTATTCTATATGCTCAATTCGGAGTTGGTTTGCTATTACAAAATAGTGGGAGCATACGGTCAGGCACATGTGCTTTTCTTTGCGGAAGCGCTCCTGTTTCCACTGGGCTTCAAGCTCCTGCTCGGCGAGTTGTTCGGCGTCGTGGGCTTTTGTCTCGGCGGCTTTGCCGGAGAACTGGCCGCCTTCCTGCTGAACCTGTGCCTTGTGTGGAAAGCCGCGGGACATTTTCCGAAACGTCTTTCGGACTTTCGTATGGACAAATACCTGCTCCGCCAAACGCAGGCGCAACCGGAATCGAGGGCGGAAACATGAGAAAAAACGGCTTCTGTGAGCATAAGTTCCGTTCGATGCTGCTGACCGGCACCTTTACCATGGCGGTCATCTACATCATGCTTCTGTGTGACAACATCATCGCGGGCCATTTTATCGGGGAGTCAGGCGTTGCGGCCATCAATGCGGTCACGCCTGTTACCGGTATCGTTACCTTTTTCTCCACCGTCATATCGATCGGCTCCGGCATCCTCTACAGCCGGGAGATCGGCGCGATGAACAAACGCCGCGCGAACGAGATCTATGGACAGGGAATGATCCTGAGCGCCGCCATCGCCGCGCTCAGCGCCATGCTGTTAGTGCTGTTCCGGGATGTCTATTTCAGGGTCTGCGGGATCGGCGGCGAAATCTACGACCTGGCGTCCGTCTATTACCGCTGGACGCCGCTGAACGCGGCGCTCAACGTCATGGTCTCGTATCTGAGCCAGATGGTCTATACCGACGGAGACGAGACCTGCAACAATGTCTGTTATGCCTGCCAGATCGGCGGGAATGTCCTGTTTTCGGTGCTGCTGGCGAGCCGCTTCGGAATGCTCGGCATCATCTTGGGGACGATCATCGGCAATACGCTGGGGCTTTTGGCCTCCCTCTGGCACTTCTTCCGAAAGAGCAACACACTGCATTTCGTCTGGCATCTGTCCGTGTCCGATCTGGTGCAGAGCGTCCGTTTTAGTATCGTTGACGCGGCGATTTATCTCTGCTGGGCGGTGGCGGACTATGTACTGATCGGCCACGTCTCGGCCCGCTATGGAGAAACGGGGCAGGTCACGCTGGCGGTAGTGATCAGCCTGATTGAATTCGGCGTTGTCATGGACGGCGTTGGTCTGGCTGTGCAGCCGCTTCTGGGAACCTATCTGGGCGAAAATAATCACGTCATGATCCGCAGACTCATGCGCGCGGCGATCAAGGCCGCCCTTGCCGAAGGGTTAATCGCCAACCTTCTTGTGTTTGCCCTGGCCAGGCAGTTCTGCGGTTTATTCGGAATCAGCAGCGGAGAGGCGCTGCTTCCATCTATCCAAGCCGTCCGAATTGTCTGCATGGGCATGGTCTTTTGCAGTGCGATCTCCCTGATGACCTCGTATTATATGCTGATCGACCATGTGGGGCTGTCGGTTGGGATCACGTTTTTGAAGGACGGGTTGCTGTATTCTCTCCTGCCCGTCCTCGGCTCGGTGCTGTTTGCGCAGACGGGGATGTGGGCTGCCTTTGCCGTCGCGCCGCTGCTGGCGCTGGCGCTGTCTCTGCTGTATATTCGCTTTCGTTATGGGAGGGAGCAATTCCCCTATCTCCTCGAAGACAAACAGAGGCCAATCCTTGTATTTGACGATGTTCTGACGAGGGAAAGCTGTGTCAGGCTGTCCGAGCAGGTCAATGAAGCGCTGCGTGATCGCGGATTCAGCGACAGAAGCGCAACACAGGCGGCGCTCTTTACCGAGGAGATCGGGCTGACCCTGATTGAAAAGAACAAGGCGGCTCGAAAGCCGCTGCTTGTCGAAATCTCACTGCTGTTTGAGGAAAGCTCCGTGCTGCTGATCGAGCGGGATTCCGGCGTGATTTTTGACGTGACCGATCCGGAGTTAAAAATCGACGGCCTGAGCAGCTTCGTTATTAGTGGCCTTCTGAACGCGCAGAAGGAGAAGGCCTATCTGGCAACAACAGGCTATAACCGTAATATGATACGTTTTTGCAATACATAAAAATCCTTTAATCTAGAGGAAAACACTATGCTGAACATCGAGAAGAACACCAATGCGTCCGAGTTGACCGTCTCCCTGACCGGGCGGCTGGACACCACCACCGCGCCGGAGCTGGAGAAGGAGCTGAAGGCCTCTCTGGACGGTGTGACAACGCTGGTCATCGACATGACCGCGCTGGATTACATCTCCTCCGCCGGGCTGCGCGTGCTGCTCTCCGCCCAGAAAACAATGAACAAGCAGGGGGAGATGAAGGTCGTGCACGTGGGTGAAACGATCATGGAGATTTTTGAGGTTACAGGATTTTCAGATATCTTGATAATCGAGTGAGCAGGAGTCCTGCTGACCGGAGGAAAAGACAGTGGGGGGGAGATACGCCATGCCGGAAAAAACGGTAAGAGAAATGACAGCGTTGGAGAGAAGGCATTACTCTCTGGAAGCGCGCATGTTTCACGCAGTTGAAATGGCTTCCGCTGTCCTCGGCCTTGTTGCGCTGCTGCTCAAAGAGGCGGAAATCGACCGCGTGGATACCATCGGCGGCGTTGACTTTCATGTGGGTACGCTGCACTGGCAACCGGTAGTAATCATGCGGTCCGGGATTGGGAAGGTCATGGCTGCCTCCGCTGCGACGGCCATGCTGAACAATTACCCGATCTCCAAGGTGATCTTCACCGGAATCGCGGGCGGCGTCGGCGATGAGACGCAGGTACTGGATCAGGTGATCGCAACGCGCCTGGTGCAGCACGATTACGGCACGATCACCAACGACGGCTTTGTCTGGTCCAGCGGTGTTACCGGAGAAGAAATGGGAGAAAAGGTCTTCTATACCTGCGACCCCGATCTGGTGGATCTGGCCTTCGAGGCTGCCGTTCAGGTGGTAGGCGAGAATCACGTGTTCAAAGGCACCGTTGCCACCGGAGATCAGTTCGTAGCCTCCGAGGAATACGTTCGCCGCTTGCAGCAGGATTTTGACGCTATTGCCTGCGAAATGGAGGGTGCTTCCATCGCGGCGGTATGCACACAGTATGGGATGCCCTTCGTGGTGATTCGCGCGATGTCAGACAAGGCGGACGGAAACGCCCATGAAAGCGTTGACAATATGGGCGATCTCGCGGCGGACAATTCCAGCCGGATCGTCATTCAAATGATGGACGCCATGCGGAGTTGACGCATGACACTGATGAGGAACGGAAAACAGAGGAAGAGGAACATGGTTCATAGGAACAAAAGAAGAATGACAGCTTTGGCCTGCTTCCTGGCTCTGGCGCTGACCATGCTGACCGGCTGCGGCACAAAGGGCAAAGAGGAGATCACCTCGCTTGACCAGCTTGGCGAGCCGGGTACGAAGATCGGCGTACCTGGCGACATGCTGGAGTTCGAAACACTGCAGCAGGATTATCCCGAGGCGAAGGTCTTGGTCTATGACAACTATCCTCTGGCCTATGATGATGTTGCCAAGGGCAGGCTTGACGCCTATGTGTATGCCCGTCGTGAAATGGAGTTTGCCATAGAAAACGGAACGGCAGGCGTTCGTCTTCTGGACGAGAACTACAGCAAAAACACCGTCGCGGTCGGGCTGTCTCCCATTTCGCCCATCCCGGACCTTCAGGAAAAGATTAATACTTTCATCTCGGAGCTGAACGCGGACGGGACGCTGGACGATATGTATATGCGCTGGGTGATTCTGGCCGACGACACCATGCCGAAGATCACGTTGCCTGAGCATCTTACGGCCCAACTGCGAGTCGGCACGACCGGTACCGTGATGCCCTATTCCTATTACGTCGGGACAGAGTTGCGCGGGTACGACATTGAGCTTGCATACCGCTTCGCAGCCTGGCTCGGCGCGGACGTCGAGTTTAAGATTTACGATTTCGGCGGTATCGTTACGGCTGCGGAAACAGGAGATGTGGACTGCATCATGTCCAACCTCTATTACACGCCGGAAAAAGGAGAAGCGATTCCGTTTTCCGATCCCCTGTTCGATGTGGAGGTCACGGCCATGGTGCGCGCAACCGGCGAAGGGTCGGAAGCATCGGACGGCACGGTGAGCTGGCAGGACTATAACGGCAAAAGGCTCGGCGTTCTGGTGGGGCCCCTGATGGAGGACACTGCCGCGGAGTTTTTCCCCGACAGCGATTACCTGTACTTTGACAGCTATCCGGACTGTGCGGCCGCCCTGCTCACAGGCAAGATCGACGGCTTCCTCGGCGACGAGCCGGGAATGATCTCCATGCACGCCGAGCAGCCGGAGATCGACTATATCCATGAACCGTTGACAGAGAACAACTACGCTTTTGCTTTCCAGAAGGATGATCCTGAAAGCGCTGCATTGTGCAAGGAACTGAACGAGTTTCTGGCGCGTGCATGGGCAGACGGCACCATGGACGAGATCGCGGAGATCTGGCTCGGCGTGGATGAGGCGCGGAAGGTCGTGGATATGTCCGACCTGACCGGAGAAAACGGCACGATCCGGGTCGTGACGACCTCCACGGATATGCCGTGGTCCTACATCAAAGACGGGAAGAACGTCGGCTACGATATCGACCTTGTGGTGCGATTCTGCCGGGAGAGGGGCTACTCGCTGGAGCTCGGAGATGTGGACTTTGCCGGGCGCATCCCGGCAGTACAGTCGGGAAAATATGACTTCACCACCGATATGAATGTGACGCCGGAGCGAGAGGAGCAAGTGCTGTTTTCCGGCCCGACGGCCCACGGAGGCATCGTACTCGCGGTGCGCTCATCGGATTTGACCACGACAGGTTCCGTCGTAGCCAAGGGCGGATATGGAAGCGTTGACGAGCTCGCGGGAAAGCGGATCGGCGTCGTAACAGGCACGATCCACGACAGCCTGGCAGCAAAGCGGCTTCCCACGGCGCAGATCGTCTACTTCAACACGACCGCGGATATGATCGATGCGCTGAAGGCGGGCAAGATCGACGCAATGGTCCGGCCACAATCGGGAGCTCTCTTCATAAGCTATGAGGATAAGAGCATCACCTGGCTGGACGAACACCTGACGGACGCGGATGTCAGCTTCGCCTTCCCGAAAACGGAGGACGGAGCCGCGCTACGCGAGCGTTTCAGTGTGTACATCCGGGAGCTCCGTGAAAGCGGTGAGCTGGAAACACTGCGCGAGAAATGGTTCGGCGAGGATGAGTCCGTCAAAACCATGCTCGACATTTCCGCGCTGCCTGCGACAAACGGAATGCTGCGCCTGGCGGCCACGGGTACGCAAATGCCGTTTAACTATGTCCGGGACAATGTCATTGTCGGCTTTGAAATCGAACTGGCCGCACGCTTCTGCGAGAAAAACGGTTTCGCGCTGCAGGTGGAGCAGATGAATTTCGACGGCGTTTTGGCCTCTGTTCAGGCCGGAAAGTGCGATTTTGCCTGCGCGTGCCTTGCCGCCACGGAGGAGCGCAAGGAGAGCGTGGATTTCTCAGAGCCGCATTTCGCGGAAAGCGTGGTGTTCGTAGTCCTCGACAGCACAGCCGGGAAACAGGAATCGTTCCTTGACGGTGTCCGGGCGAGCTTTGAGAAAACCTTTATCCGGGAAAACCGCTGGCAGCTCTTTGTCGAAGGCATCGGCACGACGATGCTGATTACCGTGCTGTCCATCCTGTTTGGTACGGCACTTGGCTTCGGCGTGTTCATGCTATGCAGGAACGGAAACCCCGTCGCCAATGTCCTTACCCGCTTCTGCGTGTGGCTGGTGCAGGGAATGCCGGTGGTGGTGCTGCTTATGATCCTGTACTACGTCATCTTCGGCAAGATCGCCATCTCGGGAACGGCGGTGTCGGTCATCGGTTTTACGCTGGTGTTCGGCGCGGCGGTATATGGGATGCTCAAAGCTGGCGTTGGGGCGATCGACCGTGGTCAGACCGAGGCTGCCTACGCCTTGGGTTACTCGGATCATAAAGCGTTCTTCCGCGTCGTGCTGCCTCAGGCGATCCCGCATTTTCTCCCCTCCTATAAGGGACAGATTACCGCACTGATCAAGGCGACCGCCGTTGTGGGCTACGTCGCCGTGCAGGATTTGACAAAGATGGGCGATATCGTCCGCAGCCGAACCTATGAGGCATTTTTCCCGCTGATCGCCGTTGCGGTGATCTACTTCGTTCTTGCGGCGATCCTGACCTTCCTCGTGAATAAGGTCGAGATCCGCATCGACCCGCGCAAAAGATCACGCAAGGAGCTCCTCAAGGGGGTGAAAGCCGATGATTGAGCTCAAACATCTGAGAAAGCAATACGAAAACGCCACGCCTCTGAAGGACGTGAACGCTGTTATAAACGATGGGGATGTGATTTCCGTGATCGGGCCCTCCGGCACAGGAAAATCCACGCTGATCCGCTGCATCAACATGCTGGAGCGGCCCACCGGTGGGCAGATCCTGCTCGACGGTGTGGATATCACAGCGCCGAAATATGATCTGACGCTGGCGAGGCGCAGGATGGGCATGGTCTTCCAGTCCTTCAACCTGTTTGGGCATTTGACGGTCATTGAGAATCTGATGCTCGCACCCATGGACATTCTGAAAAAGTCAAAGCAAGAGGCCTATGATACCGGCATGGCGCTGTTACGGCGTGTCGGCCTCGCCGGGCGGGAATTCCAGTATCCCGAGCAGCTCTCCGGCGGGCAAAAGCAGCGCGTGGCCATCGCGCGGACGCTGGCCATGGATCCGGATGTGGTATTGCTGGATGAGCCGACCAGCGCCCTCGACCCCACCATGGTAGGCGAAGTGCAGGCGGTCATCCGTGATCTTGCGCAAAGCGGCAAGACCATGATGATCGTTACCCACGAAATGAACTTTGCCCGCGCCATCTGCAACAGGGTGTTCTATATGGACGAGGGCGGCATTTATGAGGACGGCACGCCGGAGCAGATCTTCGATCATCCTAAAAAGGAGCTGACACGGCGCTTTATCAAGAAGCTAAAGGTTCTGGAACTCAACGTTGAAAGCCGCGACTACGACTTTATCGGTGCCGGAGCGGAGATCGACCGCTACTGTATGCAGAACGATATTCCTCCTCGCACGAAGTATCGCATTCGTCTTGCTTTCGAGGAACTGGGGCAGCAAATGCTGCTGCCGCTGCTGGGGAAAACACCCATCCATGTGACGCTGGAATATGCCCCCACGGAGGAGCAGGTGACGGTGACCGTTGCCTACGGCGGGGAGCGTTTCGACCCGGCGGAGGGGGATAACGAACTATCCTACATGGTCCTGAAACGGGCTGTTGATGATCTGGCCTTTTCCTTTGACCCCGAGAGAGAAGCCGGCAACGTCGTTCGCGTTCTGATTCGGGAAAAAGCATGAGAGGATAAACTTTGACGAAATAACAGGAACAGCTCATTACAGATGGGTCAACTTGGTGTATAATATAGGCCGAGTAAAAGGAAGCTTACATAAACCGAATGAACACCAAAACGCTCATATAAATGAATTAGAACAAAGAAATCCAAAACTAACGAAACAGGAGGAAAGAACATGCTGAACATTGAGAAAACAACCAACGCATCCGAACTGACCGTCGCCTTGGCTGGGCGATTGGACACCACCACGGCGCCGGAGCTGGAATAGGAGCTGAAAGCGTCTCTGGACGGCGTGACCGCCCTGACCATCGACATGGCGGCGCTGGAATATATCTCCTCCGCCGGGCTGAGGGTGCTGCTCTCCGCCCAGAAGGTCATGAACAGGCAGGGAGAAATGAAGGTTCTCCATGTGAACGAGACGATTCTGGATATTTTTGAAGTCACCGGCTTCTCGGATATTCTGACGATCGAATAAAGGATGAGTTGTTCAATAAGATCGCGCACGAGGCGTGTTGCCCCGGAATGCGCAATAGATAAGGGGTGAACCAGATGTTTGAAAGACACATAACCCGTTCGGAGCTGCTCCGCTGCGCCCTGTGTAAGGATGCGCCCTGTACAGCGGCCTGTGAAGCGCTCGACCCGGCCCGAATCCTGTGCTGCCTCTGGTTTGACGATGAAAAAACGGCGGCAGCAGGCTTCCCGGAGCATAGCCCCTGCGCCGCTTGCCCGGCGCCCTGCGAGGATGCCTGCGTCCGCGCGCACCAGGTTCCGATCCGCAGGCTGCTGACACGCCTTCACGCGGAGGTAAAGCCGCAGCTGGAGATCGGCGTGCCGGAGGACGAAGACCGCCTGCGGACAGAGCTGTGCGGCGTCCCGCTGGAAAATCCCTTTCTGCTGTCCTCCTCGGTGGTGGCCAGCACCTATGATATGTGCGCCAGAGCCTTTGAAGCGGGCTGGGCGGGGGCTGCGTTCAAGACGATCTGCTCCTTCCCGATCCACGAGGCTTCTCCGCGCTTTTCGGCCATCACGGGGGACAATGGCAGCATCATCGGCTTTAAGAACATCGAACAGCTCTCCGATCACAGTGTGGCGGAGAACATGGAGATCTTCCGCCGCCTGAAAGAGAACTATCCCAACAAATTCATTCTGGCCTCCATCATGGGCCAGAACGACGCGGAGTGGGAGGAGCTCTCCCGGCTCTGCGAGGAAAACGGCGCAGACGCCATTGAACTGAACTTCTCCTGCCCCAACATGGCGGACGGCGGCCTGGGCTCGGATATCGGCCAGGTGCCGGAGCTGGTCGAGCGCTTTACCGCCGCGGCAAGACGCGGAACGAAGCTCCCGATCCTGGCAAAGCTCACGCCGAATGTGGCCGTGATGAGCCCCGCGGCCGAGGCGGCCAGGCGCGGCGGCGCGGATGGACTTGCCGCCATCAACACGATCAAGAGCATTATCGGCGTGAATCCCCATACCTATGTCTCCTCGCCTGCGGTTCACGGGAAATCCGCCGTGGGAGGCTACAGCGGCAACGCCGTCAAGCCCATTGCCCTTCGCTTTATCGCGGAATTGGCTCAGAATCCGGCCCTGCAGGGCATGCATCTGAGCGCCATGGGCGGCGTGGAAACCTGGTCAGACGCGCTGGAGTTTATCCTGCTCGGTGCGGGCAGCGTTCAGGTCACCACGGCGGTGATGCAATACGGCTACCGCATCATCGACGATCTCAAGGCGGGGCTCAACTATTACCTGGCGGAGAAGGGCTTTGCCCAGGTCGGCGAGGCGGTGGGGCTTGCGCTGGATGCTGTCAGTGATTCGACCGATGTTCTGGAACGCGACACCGTTGTTTTCCCGAAGTTTCATCGGGAGAAGTGCATCGGATGCGGCCGCTGTGTGATCTCCTGTGCCGACGGGGGACATCAGGCGATCCGCTTGTCAGACGATCGCAGACCTGTGCTCGACGGACGAAAATGCGTAGGCTGCCATCTGTGTGTGCTGGTCTGCCCGGAGAAAGCGATCTCTTCCAGCCGGAAACGAATCAGGAACCGATCTGACAAGGGAGCTTAACAGGAGGAACATGTAATGAAGATCGAGAAGAATCTGAACGAGAAGAACCTGGTCGTCGCGCTGGAGGGCCGCCTGGACACCACGACGGCGCCGCAGTTGGAGGAAGAACTGAAGAACAGCCTAGCCGGTGTCACGGATCTGATCATTGACCTCAGCAAGCTGGAGTACATCTCCTCCGCCGGGCTTCGCGTGCTGCTGTCTGCCTTCAAGACCATGCGCAACAAAGGCAAAATGAAGGTCACGAACGCCAACGAACTGGTGAAAGAAGTCTTTGAGGTCACCGGCTTTTCGGACTTCCTGCCGATTGAGTAAAACAGAAAATGACTTGCACAAGAAAAGCCCTATCCTGGCTGCTTATCCTTACTCTTGTGGCTGTGTTGTTGGCAGGGTGCGGGAATAAGAAGACTGATGCGGCGCGAACACCCGAAATCGCGTCTCCGGCTTCTCCCAAAACCGCGGTACCAAGCAGCGAAAGCGAAAACAGCGTGCCTGAGGAGAAAGCAGAAGCATTCTCTTATGAGCACGATCCGCAGCTCAACCCGTCCGCCATGGCTGATATCGTCGCAGACGAAACGGCTGTCTATGGCTTTCGTCCCAGCGAGACCGGCAGTCTGAAGCAGTATGCAGAAATGGACTGGTCTGACCCGGGGGTAGTGGAGGCGGGACGGCAGGAGCGCCTTGCCTACCATGACAGCTTTGCAGAAATGTATGATCTCCTTGGCAAGATGCGTGTAGCGGATAAGGAGATCGAAGAGATTGCCCGCGCAGTGAGTACGCTACGCAATGAACTCCGCATGGCAGCTTACAACGGCGACCCGGAAGGCCTGGAGGCAATGAAGGCTCGGAATCTTGAGAAATACGGGCATGAGGAAGGACCCCTGCCGGACGAACTCTTTGAACAATATGGCTCATGGGAGATGGTGCTGGAAAAATCCTTCAGCGTCAACTCTGGAATGGATGCCTGCCTTGGCCTGTACGATGACTATTACGATCTGTATGTCCTTGCTGGGCAGATGCAGGATGATGACGGAGTCTGACCAAAATCCATGATCAAAAGGAAAGAATTGAAATCAAGGAGGATAATAAAATGTTGTATGTTGTCATCGGTGTCATTGTTCTCGTAGTAATTATCGGCTTCATTTACAACTACAAGCGCAGCAAAGCCATCAACGAAAAGGGCATCGAAGTCGACGCGGTTCTCTCCCGCATCAAGGAAGTTGAAGGGCAGGACAGCGACGGCAATCGGACCACGGATTACGAGTATTTTGTCAAGTACAAAAATGAATCCGGAGAGACCGTTGAGGCCAAGCTGGGCAACCCGCCGCGTTTTATCACGGAAGGCACGCAGCTTCGCGTGAAATACCTGCCGGAGAAGCCGAAATACGTTTTGATGGTCAAGCAATAAACACTACAAGCAATGGTCTTATATGTGAATGTCTGTGCGCGAGAGGGATCCAGAACAGAGCGGCTGGCAAAATCCTTGCTCAAGCGCCTCGGAGGTGCGTCGGAGGAAGTAAAACTCTCGGAGGAGGACTTGCACCCTCTCACCGAGGAAAGGCTTAACAGGCGGACAGAATTGATCGAAAGACGCGAGTATTCCGATCCCATGTTTCGCTTGGCGAGACAGTTTCAGCGCGCGGACGAGATCGTGATCGCCGCGCCTTATTGGGATCTGTCTTTCCCGGCGATCTTAAAGCTGTATCTCGAAAACATCTATGTGACGGGGCTGGTCTCCGAATATACGGAAGAGGGGCTGCCCCACGGCCTGTGCCGGGCGAGAAAGCTGTGGTATGTGACCACGGCAGGAGGCCCCTATGTCCCGGATTTCAGCTATGCGTATATCCGTACTTTGGCGCAGGATTATTTCGGTATCCCGGAAACGGAACGGATCGTGGCCGAAATGCTGGATGTACAGGGGTATGACGCGGAACGCATCGTGGCGAATACGATCAGAGAGATCGAACAAAGGAAATAAGAGGAGCAAGGAAATGGAAAAACAGTTGAAAACCTGGAGAGGCCTTGCCGTTACGGCGATCTGCCTGCTGCTGGTTGTCAGTATTCTGTATGCGCTCGGCGTGGGCTGGAAGAAGAGCGCTGCCGCGGCTGAGCTGCTTGCCGGGAATGACCCGCTTTCTCTTTGGAACGAAGGAACCGGCGCGAAGAACAGTCTGATCGACTACGTCAGCGCCGTCACGCAAGAGGGCGGAGCAGATTATATCCCCGTCGAAGATCGCATCGCTGTGTTCGATATGGACGGTACACTCGCGTGCGAGACCTTCTATACCTACTATGACACGATGATGTTCATCGAATACTGCCTCTACGACCACCCCGAGCGCGTTTCGGATGAGCTGAAAGCGGTCGCCGCGTCGATCCGGCCCGGGTATCTTGCCGACGAGACGCTGGCAAGAAACTTTGCAAAAGCCTACGCAGGCATGACCGTGGAAGAGTTTTACAACTATGCGGTAGAGTTCGGGCAGAAAAAGACCGCGAGCTTCGACAACATGCGCTACATAGACAATTTCTACCTGCCGATGGCGGAGCTTGTGAAATATCTCTATGATAACGGTTTTGAGATCTGGGTCATTAGCGGTACCGAGCGCACCACCACCCGCGCCATCCTTGCCAACTCCCCGATCCGGGACTATGTGGAACCGGAGCATGTGATCGGCACCGATTTTGAGGTAAAGCAAAGAGGCCACGAGGACGAGCCGTCCAACATGGACTTCAAGTATGAAAACGGCGACGAGCTCGTTCTGACCGGCGGTTTTATCCAGAAAAACCTGAACGGCAACAAGTCGATCTACGTCGAGCGCGAGATCGGCAAGCGTCCGGTGCTGGCCTTCGGCAACAGCGGCAGCGACACCAGCATGATGAACTACGCCATTGATGCGCGGAACCCCTATCTCGCGCAGGCGTATATGATTGTCGCCGATGACAACGAGCGTGAGTGGGGTACGCAGGATTGGGAGGCAAAATCCGCCGACTATCTTGCCAAGGGCTTTATCCCGATCTCGATGAAGACCGATTTTGCGCAGATCTATCCGGACGGCATCACGAAGGCAGCCGAACAGTACGTTCCTGCCGACATTCAGCTTTCGGCGGCGCAGACCCCCGCGCAGGACGCTTTGGACTATGCCGACGCGGATAACTGGGCTTACTTCGGCATCGGGGAAGACAAGGACGCCGATCTCTTCCTGATCTGCCCCACGGTGGACATGAGCGATGAATTCAACATGTCCATGGACGATGAGGACACCAAGGCCAGCTTCCTCGGCGCGCTGAACATGGAGCGCGGGATCTACGAGGAGAGCACCCGGATGTACGCCCCCTACTACCGGCAGGCGGCCATGAAGGTCTACAGCCTGGATCGGGAGGAGTGGGAGCCCTACATGGAGCTTGCCTACAGCGACGTGTCAGCCGCGTTTGCTTGGTATTTGGAGCATGAAAATGAGGGAAGACCCATCGTCCTGGCGGGCTTTTCCCAAGGCGCGGATATGTGCTACCGGCTGCTGGAGGAGTACTTCGGCGACGAGGAACTCTACGATCAGCTGGTGGCGGTCTACGCCATCGGCTGGCCTTGCACAGAGGAACTGACGGCGCAATACCCGCAGATCCGACCCGCCCAGGGCGCGGACGATTTCGGCGTTGTGATCAGCTTTGACTGCGAGGCGCCGGAGGTCACGGAGACCTTCATCAGCCCCGCCGGACAGCGGGCGTTCGGGATCAATCCCCTCAACTGGCGGACCGACGAGACCGCTGCGGACAAGAGCGAAAATCTCGGCGCCTGCTTTACCGACTACAACGGTGAGATTCGTAGTGAGCAGGAAAGCCTCTGCGGCTGCTATATTGACGCCGAGCGCGGCGCGGTGAAGGTCACGGACGTCGACCCGGCCGAGTACGCCCCGATCGTGCCGGGGCTCCCCTACGGCGCGTACCACGTTTATGATTATCAGTTCTTCTTCCGGAACCTCCAGCAGAATGTGGCGGAGAGGCTTGCCAGCTACATGGCAAGAGCGGCAACGGATCTGGCAGCGTAGTTTGCGTATTCAGCCGGCAATTCTTACGACCACACAAACTGGACTTGAGCGTCAGCAAGCAGGGCAAACTTCATGAAGTTTTGCAAAAATGAGCAATTCGGCTGTACGCCGGACTGCTCATTTTGCTTGTTGGGGCACTTCCCCAATCCCCTGGGAACATTGGATTTCTCCAATGGCTGCGCGTTTCTGCGAAACGCTTTTTGTTCAAGAACGAGTCGAAGTCGGTTCATCTTTTTCAATTTCGGCGTCCTTTTCTATACCGAGGATGCGATCAACATTCGCCTTTAGGCCTTCTTCTTAAATGCCATTTCTCTATCTTCTTTTTCAGAAAGCTCTTGCTCACACGGGATCTGAATTCTGCGGTCATTCAGGAAAGAGAAAACAGCTTCCGTTTGCGACACGTATTTCTTTTGATGGGGATTCATTAAAGACGTTCCTTTCAAGAACTTCAGCTTTCTGTTGCAAGGGAGCAGGGTGGAGGAAAAACAAAAAGGCCGGTGCTTTTTTACGGCACCGGCCTCAATGCATAGTCAAGCGCTTTTTGGTAAACCGTTGGTACACGGCCTCCAAACTACTTCAAAAAATTACTTATTATAGATGCTTTTGACAAAAAATCTTTGAAATTGTTCTGAAAAGTTACAACTTAGTACATGCCGCCCATATATTAAGTGATTTCCATAGAGTCGGCTCCTTTCACAGTCCGAAATTGTCTCTTTCGTCATAGAGTGAATTGTCTTTTCTCTTTCGTATTGCAACAAACCGTGAAAGCCCGAAAAACGCGTTTATATTAGAACTCCATTAGAACTGGGGAAAGTGCAAAAAGCGAAGATAAAGAAAAAGTTCCGAAAACGCTCATTTTGAGCAATTTTCGGAACTTTTGTGGTGCGCGAGGCGGGACTTGAACCCGCACGTCCGGAGTGGACACTAGAACCTGAATCAAAAAAAGATCGTTTCAGTATGTGTCTCCGGGTGTCGCCCAATGCCGCCGAATCCATTGAAAACACTGGCTTTTTTGAGCATTTTGCAGGAAATCCCAGCAAGCGCGCCAGATGCAGAAATCCGGCAGTTTGTTGGATGTTTGTTGGATGTTTTTGCGGCGCGAAACAGCGTCATGGAAGCATCAAATTGGTTCGCAGTAGAATTATTATCGGGGCCTGTTTACTTCAAACCAACTACACAAAAAATGATAGCATGGAGGTTTGAAAAATGCAACAGTCTTTCTTTGAGCACTGCGGCGGCACTTATACGCAGGTCGGCGACATTCTTCTTCCCGATCTTGTCCCGGAGGATAACGATCGTCCGCCCATTGGCAAGTACGGTAGGATGCGCAAACGGTATCTGAAAGAGCATCGGCCGGTGCTGTACACCGATCTGCTGGTGTCGGGAAAGCTCTTCGAGCACCTGGCCGAGATCGACAAAGCCGCGCAGGAACAGCTTGATCGGATCGTCAGCCAGCTTGCCGCCCGGCGTGGGATCTCGGAACATCTGAAAGCTGCGGACCAAACACGATGGATTCAAGAGATGAACAACATCAGGGCTGTGGCTGAAGAAATTGTATTGCAGGAATTAGTCTATTCAGACTGACAACATGGAGCTACAGGCGCAGGAATCAAATCCTGCGCCTGTTTTCGCTTGACATTGTGCTGTTTTGCTGTATAATTCAAATATAAATTCTGCAATTTTGCGGATATTCTAATAAATACTTTTTGTTTTCTGGAGGCTCGCGCTATGTTCAAACGAAAGATCTACGACAAACTCCTTGCTTGGAAAGCTGAATCCGACGGTCACACGGCGCTCCTGATCGAGGGCGCGCGGCGGATCGGCAAATCCACGGTCGTAGAGGCCTTTGCTCAGAACGAATACGAAAGTTATATCCTGATCGACTTTTCTATTGCCTCAAAAGCCGTCCGAGAACTGTTCGAGGACATTTCCGATCTGAACTACTTTTTCCTGCAGCTGCAGTTGCAGTATCATGTGGATCTGGTGGAGCGCAAGTCTCTGATCATCTTCGACGAAGTACAGCTCTGTCCCCTGGCCCGTCAGGCGATCAAGCATCTTGTCAAGGATCACCGCTATGACTATATCGAAACCGGCTCTCTGATTTCCATTAAAAGGAATGTGAAAAGCATTCTGATCCCCAGCGAAGAACGCAGGATCAACATGTATCCGATGGACTATGAAGAATTTCTCTGGGCAATCGGGGATCAGGCAAGCTATGGCCTTACGAAGAAATGTTTTGAGCAGGGCATGTCTCTCGGCCAGCAGACTAACCGAAAGCTCCTCCGGACTTTCCGTCTGTATATGCTGGTGGGCGGAATGCCCCAGGCCGTCAGTGAGTATCTCAAGACAAACAATTTTCGGAAAGTCGATCTTGTCAAACGTGACATTCTGAAACTCTATGAGGACGATTTCAAAAAAATCGATCCCACAGGTCGAATCTCCCTTTTGTTTGATTCCATCCCGGCTCAGCTCAACAAGAACGCCTCGCGCTATCAGGTTTCCAGCGTTTTGCCGGGCAGCCGCGCCGATGATCTTTTGAAGCTGATCACGGAAATGGTGGATTCCAAGACCGTGCTCATTTCCTATCACGCCACCGATCCCAACGCAGGTCTGTCGGCAAACAAAGACCTTTCACAATTCAAGCTGTTTGTATGCGATACCGGCCTGTTTACGACCTTGATGTTCAAGGACCGTGAATTTACCGAAAACGTCATCTATGAAAAGCTTCTGAACGACAAGCTCTCCGCCAATCTCGGCTACCTGTATGAAAATGTAGTAGCGCAAATGCTCACCGCAACCGGGAACGATCTCTTCTATCACACGTTTCAGTCTGACGAAAGCACGCACAAGCGGGAGGTGGATTTCCTGATCGCGTGCAGAAATAAAATCTGCCCGATCGAGGTCAAATCCTCCGGCTATAAAACGCACGTCTCGCTTGATGAATTCTGTCAGAAGTATTCAAACCGGGTTTTCGCCAGATATCTGGTATATACGAAGGATTATATTCGTGACGATCCAATCACCTATTTGCCGGTTTACATGGTCCCGTTTCTTTGATCACGACAGCACAGATTACCAGACCTTGGCGCCGCCCGACCGGGAGATGGACACGCTGAGCAGCTACCGGGAGAAATTCCAGGTCCACGGCCTCTACGGCCTGCTGGACAAACGGATCAAGCGCGGCTTCCGGGAGACGGCGGAAACGCTCAGAAAAATTGTGCTGGGTTTGGAAAAGCATCTCTTCACCTTTGAAAAATCCATCCACGGATACTCCGACGATCCCGAAACGGCGGAGGCCTTTTTCCAAACCTCCCTCCGCTATGCGGAAGCGTATTTCGAGAAATAAGCCCATATTCACAAAAAAAAGCACTGCGGTTCACACGTGCCGCAGTGCTTTTTCTGTCGGATTCGAATTATTTCTTTCCTTCTGCGATCTTCTTGTCGATATCCCAGAACCACATACAGATAAAGCAGACAACACTTGCAATGGCAGGGACGATGAAGAGCAGAATGGTTTCGGCGTTTTTGGCGCTCTGCGCCTGCTGGGCAAGCGCACCGTCATAGCCTCCGGCCGCCAGACCCCAGCCGAGAATGGCCGAGCCGAGGCCGACGCCGACCTTGGAACCGATGGAGCTGACAGAGGTAACAAGGCCTTCGTAACGCTCACCGGTCTTGATTTCCAGATAATCGATGATATCCGAGGCGAAGGTGAAGATCGCCGCCACGAAGGGAGCCAGAGAGATGCCGTGCAGAGCAGTGGAAACAAAGACCAGCACGACATTCAGGCCCTTGGCGCCGACATAGCCGATCACGCCGCCCACAACGCCGATCACGGCCGCAACAAGCAGCACGTTCCGCTTGCCGTGCTTGGCAAACATCTTCGGCGCGAAAGCCATCACGACGACCGCAAAAAGGATGGAGATGATGGCGATCAGAGAATACAGGTCGGCATTGCCGAACACATCACGGGTAAAGTACACCGCGGAAGACAGGAAAATGCCGTTGATGATAAAGCAGAAGATGAAAACAAGGACGGTGATGTAGAAGTACTTGGTGTGCAGCAGTTCTCTGACGCCGAGCTTCACATCGTGGGGTTCGGCCTTGGTCTCCCCGGTGCTCTCGGCAGAAGAGATCTTCTCCTTTGTGCCGAAGTAGCAGATGCCCTCAAAGACAAGGCAGAGGACGCTGTAGATCAGAGCGATGGAGGTCCAGGAGGACTGAAGCTTTTCTCCGCCGCCGGCCGCCAGAAGCCGGGGCGTCAGGATCGCCAGGAGAAGGCCGGCGATGAAGGAGAAAATGCCGCGCAGAGAGCTGACCTTGTTGCGATCCTCGCTGGTCAGGCTGATGCGGGGAAGCATGGCGTGATAGCTGACGTTGTTGATCGTATAGGCCACGACGGTCAGCAGAAAGTAGCTGACGATGATCCATGCGATCTTCGCGCCCATAGCCATGGAGCCGGGAACATTGAAAACCAGCAGCTGGATGAGGACCAACGGGATAATGCTGCCGCCGAACCAGGGGCGGGCCTTGCCGCGCTTGCCCTTGGTCTTCTCGATCAGGAGGCCTGCGCCGATGTCGCTGAAGCCGTCAAAAATCCGGCAGATCAGCATGATGGTACCGACAAGCCCGGCGGAGACCAGAACGCTGTCCGTATAATACAGCGTCAGGAACGAGGAGCAGAAGGTCCATACGAAGTTGCTGCCCAGATCACCCAGCGCATAGGTCAGGCGCTCCAGACCGGAGGTTGTGCCATAGGGACGTTCTTTTTTTGTTTTCATACTTGTCTCTCCTTTATTCTTGCTTTTTAAGCATTTCACGAAATTCTTCCAGGCACTCTATGCCGAAATAATGATCGTTCTGATCTCCCGGTCCCGAAACGGCAAACGTAGCGACAACTTCCCCATCTTCGGTCATTAAAGGGAAACCTCCGCCAGCCTTGACGAGGCATGTTTGAGGAACGGGTGTGGTATCGACTCGCTTATGGCCTTTTGCGTCGTAAAGCACCCACAAGCCCATCGTCGTGGTCCTGAAGGTTTTTACAGCTTCGATCTTCTTCTCCATCCAGTCGACATTGAACTGGTTTGTCCCTGCCGGAAGATACTGAAAAACCACCATGTTGTTGTATTCGATCCTGCACGCGAAGGAAAGATCTGTTTTTTCATTCCTCCGAATCGCGATTTTTCCGAGCTCCAGCACATCGCTGCGATTCAGATGAGGGAATGTGAGAAGGTGTTCTTCCTGTGCAAGCTCTTCCGCTGTGATCAACGGCTCCGTTGAGCTCTGGGGGCCTCCGATTTTCGACGCCATACAGCGACACCTCCCGTTATCTCTCGTCCTGTTCCAGATTCAGCCAGAGAAGCTCCGCAGGCGTCAGGCTGATGTGGAGCGCGTTGATGTTCTCCTGCATTCTGGATGCTTTGGCGGTACTGACCACGGCGAAGCTGTTGAGCTTCTGGCTGTAGATCCATGCCATCGCGATCTGAGAAACGGAAGCCTTCTTTTCTTCGGCAAGGATCTCACACCTGCGCAGGCGTTCGAAATTCTCCGGGTATCCATAGCCCCGCATGGCGACTGGATCCAGGATCTCGGCCGCTTTTCCAGCGTTTTCGCTCTTCAGTCTGCCGGAAAAAAGGCCCCGGCCGAGGCTGGAATAGGCGATCACCGGCATTTTGGTCTTTTCATACCATTGTCTCGCTTCCGCGTTCGCCGGGCCGGAGATCGTCACGCAGCCGCCTCCCCACGGGTCTTTCACCTGGTTGGCCAGTCCGAAGTTCGGGCTGGAAACGCTGAACGGGTTCAGATTGTGCGCGTAGGCGTATTCATTGGCCTGCTCGATCCGCTGATGCGTCCAGTTGGAGCCGCCGAAGGCGCCGATCTTTCCCTCCGCGTGGAGCGCGTTGAAGATCTCGACGATCGGCCCGACCTCCACCTCAGGATCGTCGCGGTGCAGCAAATAGATATCGAAGTAATTGGTCCTCAGCAGCGCGGAGGATGTGGCGTAATCCTCGCGGATGGCCTTTTCGTTGACGCGCTTTTCCCCACTGGGCGTGGGATGCGCGCACTTGGTCAGCAGTACGATCTTGTCCCGGTTTTCGCGCGCCTCCATCCAGGCTCCCAGCGAACGCTCTGCATCCGCGTAATTCCTCGCACAGTCAAAAGCGGTGATGCCGGTCTCGAAAATGGCGTCCAGAAGTTCGTTGCCGTCCCCTCCTGACAGGAAAGGCTGGATCGCCGTACCGTAGAAGATCTGCGACACCGGTTTATTGACGTATGGGATCGTGCAGTATTTCACATTGCTCATGGATTCCGCTTCCTTTCGTTACGATGGACTCAGACCTTTGCCTCGCGCAGCTCTTTCAGCTCCCGGCGGATCCGTTCAAACCGCGCTGCGGCCTCTTCCTCGCTCCAGCCCTTCGCCTTGAACGCGTTCTGGATGTTGACTCCGTTCCAGAGCTCCGCGAGAGACAGATCCGGCGCGTAGTTGATGGCGACCACGGCGAGGATCTCGATGTCATCCTCGATCGCTTCGTTGATTGCCCTGACCGCCGCCCGATCCTTGATGATGGAGCCGATCCCGCTCATTTCTGAGATGCCGAAGGGATCCACGATCCGGATCCGGGTCTCCGCCCTGCAGCAGATCGCTTCCGCGGAGGTCCCTACCAGAATGTCAAAGACGCCGGGCTGCACCATCCACTCGTGCCGCGGCAGGTAATAGCCAGCGAAGGCGTTTTTGGAAAGCGTCAGCTCCACCGTCGTCTCTTCCCCGGGCTGCAGGAACACCTTTCGGAATGCCTTTAGCTCCTTCTCCGGCCGGTCATAGGCCTTCGAGCGGTCATGGACATAGATCTGGACGACCTCTCCGCCGGCCATGCTGCCGGTGTTCTTTACCGTCACACGGACGGGAACGTCCTCCTGCTCGATCCGTGCGCTTTCCGGGACCTGAACGTCCGTTACCGCAAAGGTGGTGTAGCTCAGCCCGTGGCCAAAGGGGAACAGAGGTCGGATATGCCTGGCGTCGTACCAGCGATAGCCGACGTAAATGCCCTCTCCGTACCATACTTCCTTGTTTTCGCCGCCGTAGTTCTTATACGTCGGCGCGTCGTGGTAGTGCTTCGGCCAGGTGAGAGGCAGCTTGCCGGAGGGATTCACCTTCCCGAACAGGATATCGGCGGTGACCTTGCCGCTCATCATGCCGCCGAAGAAGGGGCAGACGATCGCGTTCACACGCTCGGTGTATTCGGCAAGCTCCACCGGGCCGACGGAGTTGACGATCAGGATCAGCTTTCCGCCGAAGACCTGCGCGTCCTTCAACGCCTGCTCCAGCGCTTCCCTGTCGTCCGAATCCATCTCCATATCCGTGCGGTCGAGCCCTTCCGCCGCGTCCGCGCCGACGGTGACGATCCGATAGGCCGCATCGCAGCGCTTCTCTCCGGACAGCACGTTTTCTTCTCCGATCAGCGCGCAGACGCTGTCCTGCGGGTTGGTGACCAGATCGGTGGAGGCCGCAACGCTCGCCGGGATCGCCACGAACCGCTTGCTCCGTTTCCCGTAAAATGCCACCCTGGCGTCTGTCGGAAGCGGCAGGACGCCGTCGTTCTTCAAAAGAACAGTCCCTTCCTGCGCCGCCTTCTCCGTGACCGCGTAGGCGTCCTTCAGGTCAAAGGTCGGGCGCTCGCCGGTCATCGGGAGCGAAGCGAGCGTAACGCGGAGGATGTTGCGGACGGCCGCATCCAGCTCCTCTTCCTTCAGCCGTCCCTGCGCCACCGCCTCCGTGATCTTCTTCACGCTCAGCGGTCCGGGCATGGTAAGGTCCGTTCCGGCGGCGACCGCCGTCGGCATGTCATAGGAAGCGCCCCAGTCGGAGACCACGAAGCCGTCAAAGCCCCATTCCTTACGCAGCACGTCGGTCAGCAGCCACTTGTTCATGGCACAGGGCACACCGTTGACCTTGTTGTAGGCGGACATGATCGTCCTGGCGCCCGCGTCCACGCAGCGCTTGAAGGCCGGAAAATAGATCTCCCGCAGAGCACGCTCCGGGATGTGCTCCTCCACGCCCATCCGGTCCTTTTCCTGGCTGTTTGCCGCAAAATGCTTCAGATCCGCCAGAACGCCGGTGCTCTGAATGCCTTTCGTCATGGCGGCCGCCATCACGCCCGTGAGATACGGGTCCTCGGAATAGCTCTCCGCCAGGCGTCCGCACAGGGGATCCCGGTGGATGTTCATGCAGGGGCCGAGGATCATGTCGATCCCCTTGCTTCCGAGCTCGCTGGCGACGACGCGGCCGTCCTCTTCCACGAGCTCCGGGTTCCAGGTGCAGGCCAGCGAGATAGACGGAGGATAGCAGCCGTTTTCCTGCCTCTGCGCCGGAACGCCGGATTTTGCCCGCTCGACCATCATCTTTTTCAGCGCGTCCAGCGCAATGAGCAGCCCGCCCATATAGCCGTTCTTTTCCCGATCCAGCGGCTTTCCGGCAGCCTCCGCTTCCGCGGCCAGCTTTCCGTACAGAGCCTCGCCGACGTACTCTCTGAGATTGAGCCCCGTCGTGGTGTCGATCATGTACAGCGCGGGGATGCCGTATTTCGGCATGGCGGCGGAACGAAAGGGGGTGCTGCCCTGGATCATCTGCGCTTTTTCCTCCAAGGTCATCTCCGTAAGGATCGCCTCAATGGAAGCGGCGTCTTTGAACTGTGTTGCCATTTTTTGTCTCCTCTCAAAGAATTGTTTGCTGAGTTTCAAAGCCCCGCGAAAACGCGCATGGCCTTTTCGGCGTCGGCCTGCATGGCCTTCTGAGCGGCGAGGGCGAGATCGTGGAAGAAGGTCACGTCCTGCTTTTCGAGCAGCTCCTTCACCGCGTTGGTGCCGGCCTTGGACATGTAGCTGTAGTAGTTGATCTTGCGTAAGCCGTTTCGAATACCGGTGCGGTAGTCCTCGGGGCTGACGCCCGAACCGCCGTGCATCACAAGAGGCAGGCCGGTTTTTTCGGCGATCACTTTTACCCGCTCAAGGTCGAGGACGGGCTTGGATTTATAGATGCCGTGCGCCGTGCCGAAGCTGGGTGCCAGCGCGTCGATGCCGGTTTCTCTGCAGAAAACGACGGCTTCATCGGGATCGGTATAGACCGGGCCGGAGGCACTGGCAGCTCCCCCTTCACGGGAGGCCAGGGCGCCCAGCTCCGCCTCCACGCCGCAGTTGCAGGCCTTTGCCATGGCGACGGCCTTCTTCGTGTTGGCGAGGTTTTCCTCATAAGGCAGGGTGCTGCCGTCATACATCACGCCGGTGAAGCCGAGCTCCAGCGCCTGCGCCATGTAGTCCAGCGTTTCACAGTGGTCAAGGTGGACGCAGACCGGCACTCTGGCCGCTTTTGCCGCCTGCACCATCACGGGGCCGATCTTATAAAGGGGCGACACCTCCTCGTGCAGCTCTGCGTGGGAGATGATGACGGGAACATCCAGCTTCTCCGCCGCGTCGATCACGGCGTTGACGCACTCCAGATTGGGAGTATTGAACGCGCCGACCGCGCATTTCTTTTCTTCCGCAAGCTTCAGTATTTCAACCAGGTTAACAAGCATATTCATCCCTCACATCAGCGGACGGACGGCGTTGTAAACGCTCTTGTACCGCTCATAAATTTTCATGTACTTCTCGTGCATTTCCGCTCTGGGATTATAGGTCTCCGTCTCCTGCACCATGTGCGCGGCGGCGTCGTTCAGGTCGGTGAACAGCCCCGCCGCGACGCCGGTCAGCATGGCCGAGCCGACGGTGCCCGCGTCCACGGTTTTGAGCGCCGTGATCGGCAGGTTCAGCACATCGGCCTTCATCTGCATCCAAAGCTTCGATCTGGCCCCGCCGCCCGTGGCGTTGAGCTTTTCAAAGCGGATGCCGGAGCTTGAAAGCGCCTCGTAATTGATGCGCATCTCATAGGCCACGCCCTCCATACAGGCGCGGTAGATGTCCGCCGCGGTCGTGGCCGTGGTCAGACCGAGGATCGCACCCTTGGAGCCGGTGTCCATATAGGGCGTGGCCGCGCCCGCAAAGTGCGGCAGCACCAGCAGACCCGTCGGCTCATCCCTGCCGTAGGCCTTCTCCATGCTCTCGTTGCTTTCGCCCCTGCCGAAGGTCTCCATCGCCCATTGGATCAGCGCGCCGCCGGTATAGGAGAAGGCATATGCCACATATTTGCCGGGTACCACATAGGGCACCACGGAGAAAAAGCCTTTGGCCATCACGCCGATCTCCGGGATGCTGTCGTAGATCGGAGTCAGGCACTCCACCGTGCCCGCGCCGTCCACGGCGACAGAGCCGTCAAAAGCGCCCGCGCCGACCGCGGCGGAGACCTGGTCGTGGGAAACAGAGACGATCACGCAGTCCGGGTTCAGGCCCGTCCGCTGGGCGGCGGCCAGCGTGATCGTTCCTGCGCTCGTCCCCGTGGGGACGGGCTCACTCATGAGCGACGCGTCGATCCCCGCGGCTTCGAAGATCTCCTTGCTCCAGGTTAATGAATGGATGTCGAAGGCCATCGTGCGGGTTGCCAGCGAGTAGTCGATCTGCGCCATACCTGTCAGATGCCAGACCACATAATCCTCAATCAGATGGATGCGCTTCGCCGCTGCATAGACCTCCGGGCGGTGCTTTTTGATCCACATCATCTTGGAAATGGAATACATCTCATGAGGCGCGAGGCCGGTGATCTGCACGATGTGATCCGCGCCCAGCTTTTCTGACAGCTCCGCGCACTCCTCCGCGCCTCGCGGGTCGGTATAGAGCATGGCGTTGTGCAGCGGCTCGCCGGCGTCGTTGGTCATGACGAAGGTCTCACCGAAGCTGGTGACGCCGATGCCTCCGATATCAGGGATCTGCGCGGCCATCTCCTCGATGACCGCGTAGACGCTGTCCATCATCGTGGAAATGTCGATCTCGTGGCCGCTGACCGCGCGGCGCACGGGATAGTCCCGATAGGCCTTGCCCAGCTGCTGTCCCTTCTCATCGAACACCGTCAGCTTGCAGCCGGTGGTGCCGATGTCCAAACCAGCGATTTTCATACTATCAACCACCAATTCAAGCATTGAAGTTCTTTTTGGTAACTTTTTCTTTCAAGAAAAAGTTACTCGATCTCCACCCAGTCGTAGTGCAGATAGGTGGTAAAGGCCTCCTTGAGAATATCCTTCACATGGCCGTTGCCGATGGCAGTGTGGTGCTTGAAGCCGCCCTTGGCCAGCTTGATGAGCTTGTTCTGCAGGTCGGGGATCTGGGCTACGCCGGCCACGCCGAAGTAGCCGTCTTCAATGGGGTCGTCGGTGAATTCCGCCTCGGAGGCGTAGATCACGATCTTGCCATCTTTGGTCTGGCAATTGGAGATGGTGATGGGCATGGCCTTGATCCGCCCCTCGTTGCAGCCCCAGCCGGAACCGGGATCGGTCTTGTCGAACATCTTGTGATTGGTGACGGTGCCCTTGCAGGTCATCAATCCCTGGGCTACCGGGCCGCAGTGGAAGAGGATGACCTTGTTCTCATCGTCGCCGTAGTTGTTGTTCCAGTCGAGGACGGCCGTGGGCTGCTCGGTGGCAAGGTTCATGGCGCGCATGCAGACGGCGGAGCACATGTCGATCTCGCAGGAGGCCACGATGCCGCGATCGTTCAGCTCGCTGAGCAGCACGCAGGGGCAGATGCGCAAATGGCTCTCCATCTCGTTCCAGCAGCGCAGCGCCAGCGCGTCCAGATGGTAGGTCTCGATGTACTCGTCGATGACCACGGCCAGCTTGCCGAGGTTGAGCATGTTCTTCTCGGGAACACGGGAAAAATCTGTGTAATTCTTCAGGTGCTCGATCTTGGCGGCGACAGCGGGATCGTCGTCCTTTTTCGCGGCGATCTTGTCAAAGACCTCGCTCAGGTCGAAGCTCTCCACATTGATGCCGTGCTTCTGCAGGGCGATCTCGTCAAAGCGCACGGTTTTGAAGGCTGTGGTGCGCGCGCCGATGCAGCCGAGGTTGAAGCGCTTCATGCCGTTGACGACGCGGCAGATGGCCGCGAAGTCCCGCAGATTCTCCTGAAACTTCGGAGAAAGCGGATGCACCACATGGGGCTTGAGCACCGTGAAGGGCACGCCGTACTGGGTGAACACATCGGTCACGGAGAACTTGCCGCAGTAAGCGTCGCGGCGGTGGGCAAAGTCCATCTTGCCGATCTCATCGGGATAGGCCTGCATGAGGATGGGCACGCCCGCGTCCTGCAGCGCGGTGATGGCGCCGTTTTCATCGGCGAAGATCGGCATGGAAAAGATCACGCCGTCATACTCGCCCTCGTGCTGTTTGAGCCACTTGGCATACAGGAGGCCCTCGTCGCGTGTCTCGATGCCGCCGTAACGGGTAAGCTCAGCGTCCATCATGATGTAGTCGTACCCGGCGTCGGTGACCGCCTTCACCATATCCTCACGGGCGCCGTAGATCAGTTCCCCGGGCATGAAGCCGCGGTTGCAGAAAGCCAGGGCAAAGGTCATTTTCTTCATTCCAAATTCTCCTTTCAAATCTGCCTTCCCTTGGAGGGGAAGGTGGCGCGCAGCGCCGGATGAGGTGTTATTCAAATTCGATTTTTACTGTATTGGTCACGCTCTCCCACGCTTTGAGCACCGGCAGTGTGCCGTTTTCCCTCTCGTCATGGCGACCCATGATATAACAGTTGGTGGGCTCCAGGCCGAGGACGTAATCGCCGCCGGCCATGCTGCGCCACTGGGACAGGATCGGGAGCGTGTCGCCCGACCAGGAGATCGTCATGTTCACGCCCAGCGCCGGGTTTTGAAGCCTTGCCCAGAATTCGCTCCGCATCTTCTGGAAGAACACGCGTTCTTCCTCACCGGGAACGGGCTTTTCGAACTCGCACTCCCGTCCGAGGCCGGTCCTGGCGAAGTCTGTGCGGGGAACGGTCTCCCGCGCGGAAGGCAGCACCAGCCGTGCCTTTTCGCTCAGCAGCGGATAACCGAAGTTGCAGTGGTAGATCTGCATAATCTCCTCGTCCCGCGGCGTCTGATTCGTGACCGTGTCCTGCACCGTGACCGATGCGCCGAAGGCCGGGATGCGAATCGTGCGCTTCACCTCGAGACAGTACCCGAAGAGCGCCGTTTCGCGGATCGTGCCTTTTACAACGATCTCGCCGTCCGCGATCTCCGCGCAAACCTGTTCGGCCTGCAGGCTGTGGTATCTGCCGTGCAGCGGGTGCCACTCGCCGCCGTCCCGGTTGGCCGGGCCCGCCGAGCGCAGACCGCAGGTGTACAGCAGCCCGCCGGGGAAGGTGTTGACGAACTCGGTCTCATGGGGATGGATGGCCGCCGGGCTGTCGTAGCCGTTCTTGCTCATCCAGCTCATATTGACGCCCCTGTACCGCGTCTGTCCGATGTCCAGTCCGGCGTCCGGAAGAATGTCCAGCTCCAAACCGCCCGCCGTTTTGACCTCGATGATTTGGGTGCCGCGCGCCTTTCCTTCGTTCACGGTCACGCGGCGAAGCGTCACGAGCTGCGCGGGATTGCCGATATAGCCCTGTCTGATGATCTCCTGCGTATGAAACACCCCTTTTTCACTCGTATCATGATTTGCTGACAATATCATAAAAAGAAACGGCCTGCCGGACAATGTCACCCATCGACCGGCAGGCCGTATATTTTATATCATATTACGACTTCGTATTTTTCTTCCAGCAAAATACTATCATATCTCGACTTTTATGACGCTATTTACTATCATATTACGCCACGGCGTTGCAAGTCTGCACCGATATATGATATATTTCACATGGGTGATCATCATGAAGATAAGCATCAACGCGATCCCGCTGGCCGGGAAGCAAAAATATGAGGATATCGTCGCCTTTCACAGCACGGGAAACGAGGCTGTTTTTTATCAGGAAAGCCTTGTCCCCTTTTTCCTGATGCTGATGTCCGTACAGGCGGCGCATCCCGAGAAGACCTTCTTTTCTCTTTACACACCGGAGTCTCAGCTGCTCGTTCCCTCCGCCGCCTCCATCAAAGGCCGCGAACGGCAGAGTCAGCACCAGCACAACTGCTTTGAGTTTACCTATGTGCTCGAAGGCAGCATGTATCAGATCGTGGAGGGAAAGCGGTATTTTTATCCCACCGGAAGCTGCTGCCTGATGAACCGCAACACCCTGCATACCGAGGAGTTTTCCTCCGACTATACCTGCATCTTTTTGTCGATCAGCCCGCGTTTTGTCCGAAAGCTCATGAACGACGGGCGGCCGCTGCTTTTTCCCGGTGAAAAGAAGCTGTTCGAGAACCTGATTTTCGATTTTTTCCAGCAAAATCTGGACGAGAGCGACTCCGACGCCAAGGACTTCCTGGACTTCATCCCCAAGATCACACAGACGGAGCAGGTCGCGCCGGTGCATCAGATCTTTGAAGACCTGCTGATGACGCTGATCGTTCCGGAATACGGGGCGAGCTTTCGGCTGCTGGAGCTGCTCAGCCGTTTTATCGGTATTCTCTGCGACCCGAACTGTTACCATGCCGAGCATGTCACCGCGCAAAGCAATGTCGATTCGCTGCTGTTTTCACGCATCGACCGTATCCTCAGCGAGCGCAGCGGGCGCATCACCAACGCGGAGCTGGCGCAGGTCCTCAACTACAACGGCTCCTATCTCGGCCGCATCGTCAAAAAGTACACGGGCAAGAGTCTGTTTGACTACAGCATGACCTTTACAATGAAGGCGGCTGCGGAGCTGCTGCTGCGCAGCAAGCTCACCACCGCTCAAATCGCCGCTGAACTGCAGTTTAGCAATTTGACCCATTTCTACAAGCTGTTCAAGGCGCACTATGGCCTGACGCCGAAGGAATACCGGCGCCTACAGGCAGCAAAAGACTGAACCTGCTTCTTCCCATCAAACATTCATCCTTGCTTTTCAGCCCTTCACGCCGCCAAGTGTGAGACCCTTGGTTAAATATCAGCATTTTGCACCGTCGTTCACTCATTACAGGAGGTTTAGATATGTCCATCACTGCGAAACGAATCATCATCATTGCCATCATTATGGTCGTGGCCTTCGTGCTGGGACGGCTGGCGGTCCGGGCAGGGATGAACCTGCTGCTGGGCGGAACGCTGTTCGGAGGTGACTTCCTGTGAGCAAGACGAAGAAGGAAAAGAAGGTGAGAGTTGTGTCTGTCGGACTTGGAATCTTGATTTTTGTACTGGCTTTCGGCGCGGGTGTCGTGTCCAAGGTCGCGATCAAGCCGGCATGGGCGCAGAAATACGCCGTGACTTGGAGCGATGAGCTCGGCACGCTGAAAAGTGACCTGCCCTACGGAGAGGGCGAAGCGAACAGGTTCGACCTCTATCTGCCGAAGGACGGCACGAAGGACTCATACGGTCTGGTCGTCTACCTCCACGCCGGCGGCTTCACCTCCGGCGACAAGGCAGACGACAGGTCCACCCTCGCCTGGCTGTGCGGCAAGGGCTACGTGGCGGCCGGCATCAACTATACGCTCCGCACAGAGGAGCATCCGGAGGCCAGCGTCCTCTCCCAGTCCAACGAGATCAAGGCCGCCGTGCCCAAAGTGATCGAGGCCGCGGAGGCGGCGGGCTACCACATCGACAAAATGGCGATGGCGGGCGGCTCCGCAGGCCACGCGCTGGCGATGATCTATGCCTACCGCGACGGCAAGGACGCGCCTGTGCCGGTGGTCTTCACCTACGGCGCGGTGGGCCCGTCCAGCTTTGTGGCGGAGGACTGGGGCATCTTCGGCCTCGGGCAGGACACGGAGGAATCCAGACAGGCCGGGGCCGGGCTTTTCAGCGTCATGAGCGGAAAAGAGATCACGCCGGAAGAGATCAAGGATGGTTCTTATCGCGAGAAGGTCCATGAAATCGCTGCCGCTGAATGGGTGGAGAACAACCCCATCCCCACGGTAGTTGCCTACGGGGCTCTCGACAAGGTGCAGCCTTTCCTCGCGTCCCTGCGTCTGGAAGAGGCGCTGAAAGAAAACGGCGTGGACTACAAGTACTTCGTGCTGGAGCACTCCGGCCACGGCCTGCAGAACGACAGCGCCGTATCGAAGCTCTGGATGGAAGCAATCGATGAATATCTGGCAAAATATATGCCGGTGAAATGAGGTGGGTGCTATGAAGAAAGCATTGAAGATTATTGGAATCATTTTACTTGTCTTTTTCGTTTTAGTCGGAGCGTTTTTGTTCTGGCTGACACACAGAGATCAGTCCCTGAAGGAGACGTATCGTAACGATATTCAAACCGGAGGAGAAATAGAGGAGGCCTATTTGAAGAAGGGCCCGTATGAAACCGGATATTATGAAGAAACGACAATGCAGGGCTTTGAAAAGTATGCGATCAGCTATCCGAAGGAGCTGGAGACAGCAGATAAGAAGTACCCGGTGATTGTCATTTGCAACGGAACCGGCTGGAAGGGTGCTTCCCTGAACAAAGCACAGCATCAGTTTTATGCATCCTATGGTTTCATCGTTATCGCAACGGATGAAACTTATTCATGGAATGCTTTTGGCGCGGAGATGTGCATCAGGCATCTTGAAAGGCTGAATGAGTATAAGGCTGAAGAGGGGCAGACCAACATCTTCTACCAGAAAGTAGACTTTGACCGTATTGGCATTGTAGGGCACTCTCAGGGCGGCGTAGCTGTCTTTAATGCCATGACAAACACGGACCACAAGGATTTGTATAAAACCGGTGTGGCTATATCACCCACAAATCAGCTGGTTGCACTCGCGCTGGAATGGCCATACGACGTGACTGGGATCGAGGCCCCGATCATGCTGATCTCCGGAGCAGGAGGCGGTGATGATGCTGTCATTACGCTGGAAGGTCTGAATGCTATTTATGACCAGATTCCCGGCGATAAGCTCATGACGAGAAGAAAAGATACATCGCATGGCCTTACAGTAACCGCAGAAGATGGATATGTCGTGGCCTGGTTTATGTGGCAGCTGCAGGATGATCAGGAAGCCGCTAAGGCATTTACAGGTAATGATCCGGAGATTCTGAAAAATGAGCAGTATCAGGATCAGAAGATCGATTTGAATCATTGAACTGCAAACATAAAATCAGGGCGACGGGAGCCTTCCCGCCGCCCTGAAAAAATACATAACGATATCGGATCATTCATAGTCTTCGATCCGCCACTCGTCCAGCCAGTCGATGAAGACCATGCCGTCCGGGTATGCGGGACAAGGCTCCTGAAAACGCAGCGGGAGCCAGACGTAGTCGGCGACTGAGGTATCCGTTTCGCTTTGAACAAGGACGTCCCTGCGGCTCTGCAGCCCGTATTTCCCGATCAGAGATTCCCGGAACTGTTCACCCTCGCTGAGCGGAACACGGCCGGAGAAGAAGCCCTCGAAGATTTCCTCGCAGAAGGCAGCGGGTATGTCCGTCGCGGTCGGCATCCAGCGGTCCGCCAGCGCGATATACAAATCCTTTTTCCCCGGCACCTTGAATACCGAGGAGACCTGCGAATGGAAGGATGTGCCGGAGGGATCGCCCGGATGCGGATCGCCGAGGACGGTATAGGGACCGTGCCAGCTCTCTGCGACGGCGACCTCGCTGCGATTCGGGAAATAGCCGGTCGTCCCGGATGTAATGAGATAATGCCGGCCCTTGCGTTCAAAATGCGCAGGGCCTTCCCGCACAAAGGGCGGATAGGGGCGAGGGAAATGGCGGGAAAACACGTCCGTCACATCGGTATAGTCTGCCGTCAGTTCCGCGCAGATCAGTTCCGAATGGACGTGCTCAAAGAAAGAATACGCCTTTCCCTCCCCGTCCGCGGCAAGATCGAAATCACCGGCGTTCATGCCGAGCGGACGCAGACCGCTGCGCACGATCGTATACGGGCCAAGAAAGCTGTCCGCGACCGCGACGGTCTCCGTCTGCTGGCGGTTGTCGTTCTTGTGCATGATCTTCATCCAGCAGACGTATTTCCCCGTTTTGCGGTTGAAGAGGATATGCGGACGGTCCAGACAGGCCGTCCGGGAGTTGAGCGGCGAGTCCGGATCGTCGAGCACCGGCGGAAGGATCAGCCCCTTGTCCTCCCAGTTATAGAGATCTCGCGACGCATAGGCGCGCACGCCCCAGGTCCAGACGCCGCTGCCGGGAACCGTGTGCTCCTTGTTTTCTCCGTAGAGATAAAAGATCCCGGTCTCAGCGTCGAAAAAAATGCTGCCGCCGTGGGCTTGGATGCGCTTCCCCTCGGTATCGAGGAAGGGCTTTCCCGGGCGAATGGACTTGTTTTTCATGCTTCAATCTCCTCGCGGCACAGCGCGGCGAGGTCGAAATACCGCAGCTTGTTTTCCTCGCCCCTTGTCAAATGAATGAGCTGTCCCAAAAGCGGAACGGAGAGTTTCTTCGCCTTGCGCAGGAACTCGGGACGCAGGCTCTCGATCATAAAATCCAGATGCTCCGGAGGCAGCGCGCAGCGATCGTGTGCGGAATAGATCTGCCGGATCGGCAATTCCCGCAGCTTTTTCAGTTCTTCGCAGAACACGGCGAAAGGCACATAGCCGTGCAGTCCGTAGAGAAGCCTCCGCGCCGCGGTATCGCCGGAGAGCAGAGTCCCGGTTTCCTCGTCCCACAGGAGAATACTGCCGTCGGTATGGCCGGGAATGTGAATGACGCGCAGCGTTCTGCCGCCAAGAGCGATTCTGTCTCCGCCCCGCAGAAAACGGAGCCGCGGACAGGGCTTCACCGGGCGCTGGAACAGGCAGCCCCTTCGCAGCAGACCCACGTCGTCCGCATGCAGCCACACCTCTTCCCGCTCGGACAGGTGGTAGATATGATCCACATGCGCGTGGCTCAGCGCCAGCTGTACCGGGGCGTCGGCGAGCCGGGCGGCATAAGCGAACAGCTCCGGCTCCTCCAAAGAGAGGTCGAAGAGCAGCGCGCGTTCCGCCCCCTTTATCAGATAGGCGTTCCTGCTGGCGGGCCCAGGCTCGGTCGACAGCGGGAAGCTGTCGCTGGAGAGCTGGAAAACGCCCGCGGCAACTTCGCGTGAAACAACGCTCATGCTCCGCTGCCTTTCCCGAAGCAGCCGAAGACCAGCTCTTCGACCTTTTTGCTGATGGGTGAGGCGCTGCCCTCCAGATCCGTGCGGTTGGTACACCAGACAGCCTCCAGCTCGTCGGCGGGACTGACGAAGAAGTGCGTGCCGAAGGCGCCGGACCAGCCGTAGGTTCCTGCGGTGCAGGCGCTGCCCGCTCGCTTCGGATCCTTCCGAAGCTTCACGCCCAGGCCCCAGACGAGGCCGGGCTCCGATTCAAGATGCTGCTTTGCCCCCTCTGATCGCATCAGAGCCACCGTCTCCGGCTTCAGGATACTCTCGCCGCCGCGGAGCAGCATACGGGCGAAGCGCTCATAGTCCGTCACGGTCGAGAACAGGCCGCCGCTGGCATCAGGATAATCCGGCCCGCGGTGCAGCATGGCGTCCATGTCGTCCTTTGTTCCGGTCACGTCTATGAGGCGCTTCCCTTTGCGCTTGTAGGCGTGAACGAGGCGGCTTTCCTGTTCTCCGTTCAGCCGGAACCCTGTATCCTTCATCCCCAGCGGGTCAAAGATGTGCGTCTGCATATACGCGTCCAGCCGCAGGCCGCTCACGATCTCCACCATGCGTCCGAGAACATCGAAGCCGGCAAGCGGAGAATAGCTCGTCGAAGTACCGGGCTGGAAATCCAGCGGCTGGCGGCAGTATTTGGCGCATTCCGCGGCGAGGCTTTCTTTTTTCGCCGTGTCCTTTTTCATGATCAGCAGCCCCACGATCCCCTGCTGCAGGCCGGAAGAGTGGCTGAGCAGATCGCGGGCGGTGATCTCCCGCTCGGCGGGAACGGTCTTCACGCTGTCCTGCCGGAAGAAAAGGAGCTTGGGCAGCAGCGAAAGCATGGTCATGCCCTCATGCCATGCATAGCGCCCGTCAGAAACCACGCGCATCTCCCTGAACTCCGGCAGGATGCGGCTGATCGGCTCGTCCAGGCCGATCTTTCCCTGTTCGGCCAGCTGCAGCACGGCTGCTGCCGTCACGGGCTTGGTCATGGACATCATGCGGTAGATCGAGTCGTATTCGATAGGCTTTTCAGCGGCGAGGTCCGCCCAGCCCCATTTGTTCTGATAGACCGGCTCGCCGTGCTGCCGTACCAGCAGCGCGCCGCCCGCGATCTGCCGCTCGTCCACGAAACGCTGCATGACGGCGTCGATTTCCCGTGTCCTCATTCCTTGCCCCTTTCCAGCGGAAACTGCCGCAGCTCCCGGTCGATCCTGTCGAGGGTTTTCCCTCTGACGCGCATCAGCGTGTAGAGATTGTACAGCGACACCGTGTCCATAAAGGCGCCGATCTTTTTCCGCGCCGCGGCATAGATCAGATACTGGGCCGGGAAGCGCTTTTTCAGTATGCGCAGCGCCTCCGGCTTCTGCTCCAGCGTCCGGCAGGAGGTGTAGATTGAGAGCGTCCCGGCGTGGGCGTCCTGGTACCCGGCGTTTTTCCTGATGGAGATATAGCGCCCCTCTTCCAGCTCCTCCAGCCAGTCCAGGCTGTCCTCCACCCAGTTTCCCACCCGGGAGCAGAATACGGGATTGTTCCCGTACACCCGCTTCCCGATGGAAAAGCCGTGCAGCGCATAGCCGTAGATATGCGCCTCATAGTCGATATCCCAGCGCTCAAAAGCGTCGAGCAGTTTGGTCGTATTGGTGATGGGAACGATCCAGTCGTTGCGGGAGGAGGCGACAAAGCAGGGGCAGGTATCCCCATTGACCGCCTCGGCGGCGTCCGGCGCCTCGGGATGGCAATAGCTCAGCGTCTCCCGGTCGATCAGCGCATAGCAGAGGATCGCCGCATAGGGCTTGTGCGCGGCCAAAGAGGCGGCAGCCGCCGCCACATGTCCTCCGGCGGAAAAGCCGACGACCACGACGCGCTGCGGATCGACGGCCAGCTCCTCCGCATGGACGGAGAGCCAGTCCATGACCTGCTCGTAGTCCTGCAGCGGGTGCGGCCATTCTCTGTGATCTCCCACAGAATAACGAAGGACGAAAGCATTGAAGCCCAGCTTGTTGTAGAGCTTTGCCACCGGCGCGGCCTCCGACTCCTCGCAGTTGTTGTAGCCGCCTCCCGGGCAGATCAGAAAGCTGAGCTTCTTTTTCTTTGTCGCGAGATAGGGCGTGACGGTCACGTCCCGTGCGGCGTTGAGAACGACAGGTTTTTTCCTCATGCTTCTGCCTCCGGCTTGTCAAAGCGCAGCTTGTGCAGGCTGAAGCCCCTGGGAAACTCGCCCATGCCGCGCTTGATCCACTCGTCCACGAGACCGTAGAGCGTCCCGGCCAGCGCCGCGCGCAGATAGGCCTCCGTCTCATCCGCCGCGTCGTTGACGGCGCAGCAGGCAAAAATGTGCTCCTTCAGGATCTGGGAACGTCCGTTTTGATCGATCAGCAGGATCAGATCCCGGTTCTTTCGATACTCCCCCAGCAGCTCCGTCCAGAAATTCTGATAGAAATCCTCCTCGCTGCGCTGGGAGAATTCCGCCCACCAGGCGTCGGTACAGGCGGTCAGATGCTGGACAAGAATATCGTCCATAGAAGTAAAGTTTCGGTAAAAGCTCAAGCGGCTGACGCCCGCCTTTTCGCAGAGCTCGGAAATGCTGATCTCGGAAAGCGGCTTGACGCGCATAAGCTGCATCAGCGCCTCCGTCATGCTTTCGATCACGAGCTCATGCGCCGCGTTCTTTCGTTCCATGTGATACAGTCCTCCGTCTTTTGTTACAGTTGAGCGGCTTTTGTCAAAATATACTTGCCATCAAAAAGCGATAGTGTTACATTTGTTACCGGTAACAAATGTAACACTATCGTCTGGCACTGTCAAGAGGTTTCTGATGAAGCTGAATCAAAACACGACAATACGTGAGCTGTACGCGGAGCCGCTGTTCGCGGGGATGCGCGGCAACTGGGTATCCTCCGTCGGCGACCAATGGGCCGCTCAGCGGATGGACTGCTCTCTGCGGGCGCTGCATGAACAGCAGCCGACCTGGGACGCGGAGGATATGCTGGTCGGGCTGCGGCGCGTCGAGCGTGCCGCACGGGACGGCGCTCCGCTGGTTTTTCCCGTGTATACAGAGGAAGAACGCGAAGCCTCGCCGGACAAGGCGCAGGCGCAGCTCATCTTTCTTCCCGCGCCGGAGGAGAAAAGGGCTGGCTTTGCTCTCCTGCTCTCCGGCGGCGGATACGGGGCCGTCTGTCATCTGGCGGAGGCGATCCCCGCAGCCGCGCAGCTCAACGAGCTGGGGATCTCCTGCTTCTGCCTGAGCTACCGCACCGCAGCGGCCGAGAGCTTTGTCTCCGGCCTGCTTCCGAAACCCCTGGAGGACGTGGCGGCAGCTCTTCGTCTGATCCGCCGGGAGCATGCCCGTTTCGGCGTCGATCCCGGGTGCTACCTCCTGGGCGGCTTTTCCGCGGGCGGGTATCTGGCCGCCCTGTGGGGGACGGCACATCTCGGCGCACGCTCCTACGGCCTGCCGCAGCCGGAGCTTTTGATGCTGGCTTATCCGCTCACGAACACAGCGTATCTGCCGGACAATCCTCTTTCCGCGTATCTGAAGACCGGGCTGTACGGCGCGGGCTGGACGGCTGGGCAGGAAGAACGCTACGCAACGGATCGGCATATCGACACGGCGTATCCGCCGGTCTATCTGGCTGCAGCCGGGGACGACGACACGATCCCGCCCGCCGACACGGCCGCCTTTGAGGCGGCGCTGCGGGCAGCCGGGCGCCCCTGCGTGTTTGAGCTCGGCGCACACGGCGGCCACGGCTTCGGCCTGGGCTCCCGGACGGCGCTCCGGGGCTGGATCGGCCGCGCGGCGGCCTTTTGGGAGGAGCAGCATGGAGAGAGATAACAACGTTTTCTTCGATCCGTCTTCCCTGACGGAAACACCCGGCATCCGGCAGCGGGCCGACGCCGCCTTCCTTCAAAACGCGCTGGGAGATCCCGACCTGAAGGTCACTTCCGTCTCCGTCAACGAAACCGGCGTATACAAACGCCCGCTCGGAAAGATCACCGGTCTGCCGCCCTATGTGGAGGTCCGGCTCCGGCATCGCACCGGCGTCCATGAGGAAAACCTCATTGTCTGGTCGCCGCTTTGCTGGAACGATCGCTTTATGGGCACGGGCGGCGGCGGGACAGGAACCGGCGGCGCGCAGTATATCACCTGCCCGGACAACACGTCCCGAGGGCAGACTCTGCCGAAAGCGATCCTCAACGGCTTTACCGCCGCCACGACCGACGCCGGGAACGGCAAGAGGCAGTGGGCGGTGGAAAACGGGGTCTTCGACCGGGAGCGCTATGAAAACTGGCGCAGCCGCAGCACGCATCGGATGACCGTGATCGGAAAGCGGGTGGCCGAGATCCTGCATGAACGCCCCGTCCGTTTCAGCTATTTTCACGGCGGGAGCGGCGGCGGCCGTCAGGCCATGGTGGAGGCGCAGGAATGGCCGGCGGACTACGACGGCATCTGGGCGAGCTGTCCGGCCATCAATTGGACGAAATTCCTTCCGGAGGGCTATTGGCCGCTGGCCGTCATGAACGACGCGGGCCAGATCCTGAGCGCGAAAAAGCTCTCGCTCTTTTCTCAGGCCGCGCGGGACGCGGCGGGCGGCGACGAGGCCTTTTACCGCCTTACAGAGCCGGCGGCGTTCGACCCTTTCACGCTGGTCGGAACGCACGGCGTCACGCAGACCGAGGCTGAGATCGTCAGAGACATCTGGCGCGGCCCCGTGGATGAAAACGGCGAACGCCTGTGGTACGGCTTCCGCCCCGGCGTTCCCTTCTGGAACGTAGGCATCCCGATCGGCGCGTTTTACTATCAGCTCTTGACCGGAAAGCCCCGTCCCTTCTTCCTCAGCACCCACCATCTGCGTTGGGTGCGCGAGGACGAAAAAGCCGCTTCCTACGGCATGACGGTCGCGGAATACCGGGACTTCTTCCGACAGAGCGTCACCAAGCTCGCCGACGCCGCGGCGGACAGGGCCGATCTCTCGGCCTTTCGGGACCGCGGAGGCAAGCTCCTGATCGACCACGGCACCTGCGATCCCCTGATCCCCGTGGACGGCACGCTGGATTACCACAGGAAGCTCTGCCTCATCATGGGCGGGAAGAACGCGGTCGACCGCTTCTGCCGGGTCTATATCACCCCCGGCGACGGGCACGGAGACTGCCGCTGGCACGCGCCGGGCCTGACCGAGCAGGTCGGCATGGCCGCGCTGCTGGCCTGGGTCGAGCATGGCGAAGCGCCCGGAGAGCTGCGCACCGTGCAGGTAGACAGAAGAGGACACACGCTCCGCGAGAGCACGATCAAAGCGATATAGGAGGTCGCCATGAAAAAGAGAGAAAAGAAAGTTATCTCCCACGAGGGCTGGAAGACAACAAAGAAAGAGCGCATCAACTATTACATCGGCGATCTCGGCCGGACGCTGGAGGGTTACATCGTCACCGCCTTCATGACGCTGTTCCTGCTGTTCCAGGGCATCAGCCTGCTGAAGATCTCCGCCGCGATCCTGGTCGTCAAGGTCATCGACGCCTGCGACGACGTGGTGTTCGGTTTCCTGATCGACAAGCTGAACATCAGGAACTCCAAGCTTCTGGGGAAGCTGGCCGGTGAGGGGAAATACCTGCCCTGGTATCGCGCTACCTTCTTCCTGTTCCCGATCTTCACGGTGATCTTCTTCCTGATGCCGCAGGGCGCGCCGGAGGGCGTTAAGCTCGCGTGGTTCACCGTGACCTACCTGCTCTACGACTTCTCCTACACGCTGGTTGAGGTCCCCATGAACTCCATGATCGTGTCCCTGACGGACAACGTCCCCGAGCGCGACCGCATCCTGCAGCTCAAGGGCATCCTCAACGGCATCTTCACGGTCTTCGCCGGTGTGATCTGGATGTTCCTGATCAGCGAGCACGTCGGCGTGTCCATGCGCACGGTCGCCATCGTCTCCTCCGTCATTTTCTTCTTCATGATGCTGCCGCTGGCCACCAAGGTCAAGGAGCACAACGTGGAGCTGAAGAACACCGAGGAAGAAAACTCCGCCGAGCATTACAGCTTCCGCGACATGATCGAGTGCGTCAAGACCAACAAGTACATGGCGGTCATCCTCCTCAGCACGCTGATCTTCGGCGCGCTGCAGACCGGCGCTTCCCTCGGCACCTACGCCTCCTACTATCTCTACGGCGACTCGATGATTCTGATCATCCCCATCGCCATCGCCTTCATCCCCCAGACGATCGCGCAGCTCAACACCGACCGCTTCTGCGAGAAATGGGGCAAGAAGCGCGTGTTCATGGTCTGCGGCCTCACCGGCGCGATCATCTACTCGATGATCTATTTCGCGGGCTATCACAACTTCACGCTCATCACGATCCTGCTGGTGCTCCAGGCTGCGCCCGGCAACGTCTCGACCATCGCCAAGACCTTCATGACGCCGGACACCATCGAGTATACCCGCTACAAGACCGGCAAGGACTGCTCGGGCATCTTCTTCTCGCTCAACGCCTTCCTCAACAAGCTGACCACCAGCATCGCCTCCTCCCTCGGCATCTTCATTCTCGGCCTGTCCTCCTGGATCACCGTGGAGGCGGAGAGCTTTGAAGAGTTGGCGGAGCTGAACGTCGTGCAGCCGCAGAGCGCGCTGGACACGCTCTGGAGCGTTTACATGCTGATCCCCGCGATAGGCACCATCCTCGGCGTCGTCGTCATCGCCTTCTACAAGCTGCGCGACAGCGACGTCAAGCTCATGGCCAAGTGCAATGCCGGTGAGATCACCCGCGAGGAGTGCGAGGCGCAGCTCAGCCGCAAGTATTGATGCAAAGGAGACGCTATGAGAATTTCCGAATGTCGTGTCAATCACATGACGGCGCCCCTGGGCGTTGACCGCGCACCGGAGTTTTCCTGGCGCATGGAGAGCGAGACGCAGAATGTTTTTCAGACGGCCTTTCAAATTACGGTCAGCGACGCTGCGGGACTTGTCTGGGACAGCGGCAAGCGTTCGTCCGACGTGCAAAGCTTTGTCCCCTATGGCGGCGAACTCAAATCTCGCACTCACTATACCGTCACGGTCACCGTCTGGGACAATCAGGGCAATACGGCGCAGGCCGAGAGTGAATTTGAAACCGCCTTTCTGTTCCAAACGGAGTGTCAGGGACGCTGGATCGAAAGCCCGATCCAGCGAAATGAGGCCAAGCTCTTTACCTACGGAATTGAAAATCCCGTCCTGCTCTTTGAGCGCAGCTTTCCCACGCAAAAAGAAATTGCTTCAGCGCGGCTATACGCCGCCTGCTACGGCTGCTATCGGGTTTATCTGAACGGACAGCGCCCGGATGAACGGGAGTTTGCTCCTGAGTTTACCCCTTACGGCTCCATTCTTAACTACCAGACCTACGACGTCACCGCTCTGCTGCAGGCGGAAAACGCTCTTGCCTTTGAGGTCGGCGACGGCTGGTTTTTCTGTGCCCAGACGGCGGTCAAGACGCCGGAGGAGCATTGTGCCCCTGCCATCCTGTATCAGTTGGAGGTCCGTTATGCTGACGGTGAAACTGCGCTCATCTGTTCTGACGGCAGTGAAACCGTGCGGACGACGAACATTTTGTTTTCCGATCTCTTTATGGGTGAACGGCAGGATCGCACGCTGCCTTACGGGGAAAAGCATCCCGTCCTCCTGCGGGACTACGATCTTTCCGTTCTGCGTGCCCAGCCGCAGCCGCCGATTCTGCCCATTGAGCTGATCCCTGCCAAAGAAGTCTACACTTCTCCCCGCGGGGAGACTATCGTAGACTTCGGTCAGGTCATCGCCGGACGGGCAAGGATTTGGATCGACGCGCCTGCCGGGGCTGAGCTGAGCTTTGAATACACCGAAGTCGTAGATCGGGAGAAGAACTACTTTTCCACGATGTCCCTCCGCCAGTGCGACACCGTCGTTTCCGATGGGACTCCTTTCCTGCATGAGGCGCACTTCACTTTTCACGGCTTTCGCTACATTCGCGTCAGCGGTATGATGGATCCGCGCCCGGAAGATTTCACCGCCGTTCTGCTTTCTACCGTCAAGGAAAACGCCGGCAGCTTCTCCTGCGACGACGAGCGCCTGAACCGGCTTTATCAGAACATTCGCTACTCTCAAAAAAACAACATGCTTTCCATCCCGACCGACTGCCCCACACGGGAAAAGGCCGGGTGGACCGGGGATATCCTGATCTATGCGGAAACCGCCATGCTGAATGAGGAGATGACGCCCTTCCTGTCAAGCTGGCTGTCCGGCCTTCTGGCCGATCAACGGCCGGACGGCGTGATCCCGTTGGTCTCCCCGCTGACGAATCTTTATGAGGCTGTTGCCATCCGCAACATGGCTCCCTTCGGAGACACCGGTATGACCGGAATTGCCGGCTGGAGCGACGCCGTTCTGTGGGTTCCTTATGAAATGTACCGCAGTTCGGGCAATCTGGAAGTGCTTCGTCGCTGCTATCCTGCGATGAAGCAATGGTGCGGATACATTCTGCAAACGGCGCAGGAAAAGCGCGGCAGCGATTTGCCGGAGGACATTGACCGCTGGCTCTGGAACACCGGTTTCCACTTCGGCGAATGGCTGGTGCCCGGCCGGGAAAGCGAAGGCTTCGAGATCTGCAAGGAGAGCGCCTGTTATGTCGCGCCATATTTTGGCTATGAGACCGTACGAAGGATGGCCGAGGTCTGCTGCCTGATAGGAGAGGATCCCCATCCATGGCGGGATGCCGCCGAGCATATGAAGGACGCCATCGTAAAGGGCATCTTCCGACAGGGTCTGCTTCCCGATTATCTGATGGGCGCCTACGTCCTGGCCTTTGCCTTTGATCTGGTGCCGGATGATCTGCATGACGAATATGCCGGTCGCCTGATCGCACTTGTGGAAAAAGGAAACTGCACCATCGGCACCGGCTTTCTTGCCACGCCGTATCTGCTCCCTGTGCTTGACAAGTTGGGGCGGCATGATTTGTCGCTGAAGATCCTTTTCAACGAGCGTCAACCCTCTTGGCTTTATGAGGTAAAGCTGGGTGCTACTGCCATCTGGGAAAACTGGCTGGCCATGGGTGAAGATGGACAGCCCATCAAGACGAGCTTTGATCATTATGCCTTCGGTTGTGTAGACAGCTATTTGTTCCACACGATCTGCGGAATCAAAGGCGACCCCGGGTATCGTCATTTCACGATCGAACCCGATGCTTCTGCACCGCTTCGCTCCTTCCGCCGCAGTTTCATCTGCGAGTCCGGCAGACTATGTGTGGAGCTCAAGGATCAGGTCCTTTCCGTCACTATTCCCTGCAACACAGAGGCTACCGTCCGCTGGCGGGGAGAAGAGCACCATTGCGGCAGCGGTCAATACAGCTTTTGACAGTGACAACAGCCACAAGCCGCGGATAAAAGAGAGCGGCGTTCAATGTGCTGCTGCCTGATGCCATTCGGTTCATCCATGCCAATTGTAAAAATGCAACCGTCCTCTCTCATTCTATCAAAATAGGAGTACTAAGCCACTCATCCGGCGGGGACGCAAACCCTTCTTACTCAATCATCCTCAGCCTGTACTTGCACAGCCCATCGATGACCTTTTTCTCGATCAGCGTTCCGTTCAGCGCCGCCGTCCATTTCTGGCTGAAGGCCGTGGTGCCAAAATAAGCGTTGAAGTTTTGCTGCGGGAGAAAGACATATTCACGGTCTTCTTCCTTGTTGGCTACGTAGTACTTGTACAGCAAGGTGCTTGCCTCGATCGGTACGCCGTCCGGCGTCAGCTCGGTCAGTCGCTGCAGCGTGTCAGCGTTCGGCTCGAAGTCCTTGTTTTCCAACGGGCCGAGCTCCAGCGCGTCGGCCAGGATATCGTCGAAGCGCAGCACCCACGCGCCCTGCGTGTTGGACGCAAAGGGCGGGATCAGCATCTGCCGGACCTTGTTCGCCCATTGGCCGCGAAAGCCCTTCTTGAGCGTCTGCACCTTCTCCGGAACCGTTTTGCGCACGGCTGTGGGATTGGCCTCCACAAAGCGGATGATATTCTCCACATGGCGGATCATCCAGCCCTCGCCCGACCGCGTCACCAGCTCCGGAAACTCCTCCGCGTATTCCCCATAGTTCACTCTGAGCCTCGGATCGACTTGATCCGGGGCTTTTTTTGTTTTCTCCCCTGAGAGACTGCACCAGGCCAGCAGCGCGCAGCGGGCAAGATCGATCCGGTCATAGCCGCTGCTGCCCTCCCGGAACAGATAGCCCCGCGCCAGCAGGGTCAGGATGTATTGAAACCCCAAGAATTCAAACAGCATCGGGAAGGTGAAATGCCCCATATAGCTCGTATCGTTCCTTCCCTCCGCCTTGTACTCGGGGAATTCCGTAAAGGCTCTGAATTCTTCCGGCTCGTTTACCAAAACTTCCACCACGCTTTCTTTTCGATCTTCTCCGGCTGGCTGCGGTCGATGACCTGCTCCAGCACGGCCACCGGCATCACTTCCAGCATAAAGCTCCGCTTGCCCAGCGCCTCGGCGCATTTGACCGCCTCGACCCAGTCGATCTGATCCAGCACTTCGCCCGGCTCATGCCGGATCGTGGGATGGATGATCCTCCGGCAGTTGTCGATCAGTCGCTGCCTGTAATCCGCATCGTCAGCCGCGCCGTTCATCATGCGTTTCATCTGCTCCGTGTCGTCTTTGCGGAGGCCCTTGTACTTCCGTCTGCCTTCGTCCTGAAGCTGCGCGTCAATATCTTCCAGAATATCTCCCAGCAGGCGATACCCGCCGCCGCGGAAATCACAGAGGGCGTCACGGTATCCATAGGGAATCACCGGGAAGAAAGTCGCCAGCATCAATAAGCGTCCTTCTTTGGGTGTAAACTGCCAGTCGGAATCCCGCAGCGCGGTGAGTGCGGAGCGGATCACAGGAGCACTGTAGCACTCAAAGCTGTGGTACAGCTCGTCCACCGTGATCTCGTTCTCCCGATCCTGCAGAAAGAGGATGCGCTGCACATCCTTGCGGTAATTGGCGCCCGGCTTGAGATGCCGGTAGGTCATGCAGCGGCGTTTGGCCTCCTCATAATCCGCGATGATCGAGCGTATACGCTCCAGCGCGTGAGGATCGAGCTTCTCCTTCCAGTCGGGATCGGCGGCAAAGCTGAACAGCTCCGCGCTCTCGGCGGGCTTTGCTTTCGGATGCACCGTCTCCTTCCCGAGCTGCCGGGCGTAGTAAGGCGTGCGCTCCAGATTGGCCGTGACCTCGTCCCATTCGACCCCTTCAAAAAAGGCCTTGAGCTTCTTGGCTTTGCTCTGCTCGTACCATTCATGCTCGTCCGGCTCGCCCGCGATCTCCTTGTAGCGCAGAAAGACGTTTTTGAACCTCGCCCGCTTGCCCAGGTATTCGGACAGGTCCGGCTTGACGCCGCTCTTGGCCGAGTCGATCTCCAGCCCGGTGAGGATCGTCAGGATCTCCGTCTCTTTCCGGCACTGCTCCCGCAGCTCTTCCGGCGTTGCTTCGTCGTAGGCGAGGATGCTCCGGCGCAGGGCGGCGTTGGAGATCTGCCCGATACGGGAGGAAAAGGTGCTTTTGACCGTCTGAAAGCGCGCCCGCCAGTCGTTGGCGTCCGCGATCAGCGGCTCCGCGGAGGGGATCTTCAACAGCGGGAGATTATTCGCGTTGTCCAGCCCGCCGTCATAGTTCCGCGCGATGCAGGCGCAGAGGATGGGATCGGCGTAGAGATGAATGGTGTCGCCGTCGTAGTCCGCGCCGCCCAGCCGATCCGGGATCAGCGAGCGCGAGTCCACCATGGCGACATAGTAGAGATGGGACAGAAAGCGCTTCCGCACCGGCCCGACCTCTTTCAGCGGCGTGACCAGCGCCTCCTCGTTGCGGGAGATATGCGGATTGCGCAGGATCGTGATCCGCTCCGGCATGGGATAATTCGGCTGCGGGGCGTAAACTTGCGCGCCGTGCAGGCACTCTTTTTTCAGAAAACGGTACGCCTTTTCGGAGGAGGGCCGCACGATGTGCGCCAGCAGACGCATGAGATCGTCCGACAGATAGCGCGCATCCCCGGCGACCTGCAGCTTGCCGATGCCGTATTTCTCCCGGATCTGCCGCGCCTTGTCCGCCAGTTCCTTTTGAAAGACCTGCTCGGCGAGGAAGGCCGGGTTGCGGTACAGGATCTCTGCCCGTATTCTGCGCTTGTCGTCGTAATCCAGCTCCGGATCAGAGCGATCCGCGCCGAAGTACGCGAGCTGCCAGTCCTCGTTGGCGATCGCGTTGTAGTAGGCGGTCTCCGTGGCCTTGGTCAGCCATGCGCCGTCTGTCTTTTCCGGAGAAGCGTCCCAGCCCAGCGGCAGCTCCTGCGGGCGGTACTCCTCGGCGGTGATGGCAGCGGTGTTCAAAAGCTGGAAGTTCAGCTCGGTCAGCCCGTCCCGGCTGCGCCGATCCATGTTGGAGATGAACAGCCTGTGCTTATACTTCCGGCAGCGGGCCAGATACTCTTTCCAGTTCAGGCCGTTTTCCCGCATCCAGCCCCAGCCCTTGCACATGCTCTTCGTGAGGATCATGTTGACCTTGCCGACCGGGTGGCGGACGCCCTCGATGTCCTCGATCTCGGTCACGCCCAGGCTCTCGAACAGCGCGTGGAAATCCACCTCATGCACCACGCCCTTGATGTAGGGCAGCCGGATCTGATAGGAAAAATGGTCGTGCGTTTCATAGGAAAAGGGATCGAGATCATGACCCAGCTCGGCTGAGATCAGCCCCTCGCCGTCGAATTCCAGCACCTCTATATCCGCCGTCTTCTCTACGCGGGAATAGCGGCGCACCGGCTCATCCGATCCGTCGTCCTCGACGGTCACGACAGAAACATTCTTCACAATGCTCCGGGGATTGTCCACCACGATGATGTTGTCGGCGTTGATCGGGAAACGGTCTCTCTCGATCATGCGGCCGCTGGTGAACATCAGGCCGTTGTAGGCGTAGAGCTTGGAGAGTTGGCAGCGGCCGATGCTCATGCCCAGCGTCACGCGCTCCCAGACGGCGTCGTAGAGATCTGCGCGGAGGAAGGAGAGCTTGTTGTTCCGGCTCATACTGGCCGAGCGCTCGAAGGCGACGAATTTGACCGGGCCGCGATAGAACACCAGCTCGATCCCTTCCGGGCGAAACAGCCGCTCCGCCAGCTCCTGCAGCTCCTTTACCCGACCCACGGGCTGCCGGTCGAAGATGCCGGAGAAATCCAGATAGACGAGCGAGGTCATGAGCGCGTCTTCGGAGGACAGGGTCGGCTCGCCCTCTATGGGGAGGAAGGACTGAAGCTGATGAAACAGGGCGTAGTCGTCCTGCATCGTCTTCTTGATTGCGTTTTGATTCGTCTCGTCGTTCGTATCAAAATAGAAGCTGTAGCCGTCCTCTGTCTTCTTCGCAAGGTTCAGGATCGCCCGCGCGGAGATCTGCAGGATGCTGTATTGATCCAGTTTCATCGGCTTTGCCTCCTTTCAAAGATAAGTCTTGTTTTTAAATAACTGCTCTCACTTTTACACACCAACTGCATCCGCATCTTACAGTATAAACGATAAGGTGTCCAAAAAACCGGACTCTGTTCTGGGGCTGGCTGGCCAATCATCTGGAAGCAAAAAACAAAGAGGCCGGATTACCCAGCCTCTATGGAATATTGTCCTATACGATTTTTGTCAGGTCGCGCCGTGCATATACCAGCGTGCGGACTTCCATCACGTTTCCGATCAAGACGTAAAACACGAAGTAGTTTTTGACCGGTATCGCATAGTACACATGCTCACGATCCTTCTTGGAGCGATATGGCTCAAAGGCCTCCGGCGCGTTCAGTCGTTCATAGATCGCTGCCTCGACCGCGTCCAGGAAAGCCTCCGCAGCGATGGGATTGTGCAGCCGGTAAGTGATATAGTCCACAGTCTCCTGCAGCTTCTCTTCAAAGAGCGGCAGGATCCTCAGCTCATAATGCTTTTCGTCCATGGATACTCTTCCTCACACGGCCGAAGACTTCATCGGCGGCATAGCGGGTATCGGACATGGCCGCCGCGCGGTCCGCCTCATCCAGTGCCAGCTCGATCCCGTCGGTCAGCGCGGAATACTGCTCCAGACTCATCACGACCATAGAGCCATATCCGTTCTTTGTCAGGAAAACCGGTTCTCCGCTTTTCAGGACAGCCTCCTCGATCTCCGGATACTTATTCCGCAGATCGGATACCGGGCGAATATTCAGCATCTTGATCCCTCCTTGCTTGATCTATCAGAATATTATCACAAATTTATCATATGTGCAAGAGTTCTTTTTATGTAAGGGCCCGAAATCATCTGTATGTCCGTGTCAGGAAGGATGATTTCGGGCTTTTTTGTTTTTAAATAACTGCTCTCACTTTTTCGAGGGCGGAGAAAGGAGGTGAACCCATGGCAAACATTTTTGACGCCGTCAAGGAGGCCGTGCCGGTCCCCCTGGCGGCGGAGCGCTACGGTCTGCAGGCCAATCACAGCGGGATGGCGCGCTGTCCCTTCCACGACGACCACACGCCCAGTCTGAAGCTGAACGAGGACTACTTCTACTGCTTCGGCTGCGGGGCGGGCGGCAGCGTGGTGGATCTGACCGCGCGGCTGTTCGACCTGCGTCCCTATGAGGCGGCCGGCAAGCTGGCTGCGGATTTCAGTGTGGACGTTCCCGCGACCGCGCCGCCGGACGGCAGTTTGAACCGCTTCCGCACGGATCTGCTGCGGTGCCAGACGGTGCTCGACGAGTATCTGAATCTGCTGCTTCGGTGGAAGAGCCGCTACCGTCCGCGGGATGAAACCATCGACCCGGACGAACGGTATGTGGAGGCATGTCAGATGCTGGAGCCCATCGACTTCATGGCGTCTGAGCTTGCGGCCGGTACGCTGGAGCATCGCATCCGCACCGTGGAACGGCTCATGACCGACGGGAAAATGGATCAGCTGGAAGAACGCTTGCACCGGCTGAGCCGTGAAGAAATCGCAAACGAAGATTAAAGAAACGGAGGATTTATCTATGGAACACTACAACTACAAGGGAAAAGAAATCATCGGGATCGACCACGGCTTCGGCAACACAAAGTGCCGGCACGTGGTCTTTCGCTCGGGCGTCCGCGCCTACGACACAGAGCCGCCCATGACCGACGACGCGCTCTACTACGGCGGCAAATACTATGTGGTCGGAGAGGAACACAAGGGCTTTGTCAGCGACAAGAGCCAGGACGAGGACTACTACATCCTGACGGTCGCGGCTCTGGCCAAGGAACTGGAATTCCGGCATATCACGGAATGCGAGGCCGTGCTGGCCGTAGGACTGCCGATCCAGTGGATCAGCACGCAGAAGGACAGCTTTCGGAATTACCTCATGCGAAACGAGCTGATCGAGTTCCGCTACCACGGGCAGGATTACCTCGTCCGCATCGACGATGTGCAGGTCTTCCCGCAGGGCTTCGCCGGGGTCGTGCAGCGCCTGGGCGACTTCAAGGGGCTGAACGTGCTGGCGGACATCGGCAACGGCACGTTGAACACCATGCTCATCAAGGACGGCAGGCCCATGGTCAACCGCTGCTACACGGACAAGCTCGGCGTGGAGCAGTGCATCATCCGCATGTCCAACGAGGTGCTGGCGGTCAGCGGCTTCTCCCTGCCCTACGACAGCTTCGAGGACTTCCTGCGCAAGGGAAACGCCGATCTGCCGGAGAGGTACACGGCGGTCATGCGCAAGGCCGCCGAGGAATACGCCGTCTCGATCCTCGCAAAGCTCCGGGAGTACGAGTTCAACCCGGAGATCATGCGCCTCATGGTCATGGGCGGCGGGGCCTGTATTCTCAAGCACTTCTGGGACGGCGACGGCCGGGTGCGGTATATCGAGGATATCTGCGCCACGGCCAAGGGGTACGAGCTGCTGGCGCTGAACAATCTGAAACGGAGGGATGTGTGATGTAATGAAAAAGCATGAGAAGACTCTGCTTCTCCGCTTCGATCTCAACCGTCCCACAGACCGGAAGATCTGGGAATGGCTACATGAAAAGAGCGTGTCGCAGACGCTCTCTATGAACGCCTTTCTGATCGAAGGTCTGCGAAAGCTGATGGCGCAGGAGGCAAACGAAAAGCCGCTGGATGCACCAGCCCTGGCAGAAGAGATCTGCCGGGAGCTGCGTGCCCGGCGGCTTTTTGTGTCTCCGGAGGGCGAAAGTCCGGAATCCACGGTGGAGGCGGAGGAAGAGCTTCCCGCCGATATTCTGGATTTCGCCAACAGCTTTTGATGCTTTCAAAATGATAGCACGCGGTTTTGCGGCGCTTTCAATTTGAAAGCGGGATCGGCGATGCGGAACGGAGCGGCGATCCGCGAAGGGGTACAGGGGAAGCAGCCGCGTCCCCTTGTCCCACGACACTTTGCAGGCTGTAGGGCTGAAAGTGTCATAGTGGGTTACACACTTTGACAAAAGGTGTGGAACGCGTCCTACCCCCGTAAACAGTCACGGAAGGAGGTGAGAAGATGGGGAAAAACTATGCCGTTGCCCGCGTGGCTCAGTACACCCGCGCAAGCATCGGAAAAGCGGAACGCCATATTGAGCGCAAAAACCAGAGCTATGAGAACATGAACGTCGATCTCTCCCAAACGCCCCGGAATGTCCATTTCAAAAGCTGCGGCGAGCTGAGCTACAACGGTACGCTGGACAGGCTGATCGAAGAAGGCACCGTCTCTCTGCGCGGTCTGAAGCAGGACGCCAAAGTCTTCGATGAGATGATCTTCGACGTAAACACGGCCTATTTCGAGGATCACGGCGGCTACGATTACGCCCGCGCGTTCTATGAAGAGGTCTTCCGCTTCGCCCAGAAGGAGTACGGCGCGGAGAACATCCTCTCCGCCGTCATGCACGCCGATGAGCTGAACGCCGCGCTGACCGATCAGCTCGGCCATCCGGTCTATCACTACCATATGCATGTGGTGGCCCTGCCCGTCGTGGACAAGGAGATCCGCTATTCCAAACGATGTAAAGACCCGGAGCTGGTAGGCAAGGTCAAGGAGGTCATCCGACAGATCAGCCATTCCAAGAAATGGGCTTCGCAGAAGGTCACAGACGAAACCGGCAAGTCGCACATCGTCAAGTCCTACAGTCTGCTGCAGGATCGTTTTTTCGAGCACATGCGCGATGCCGGGTTCGAGGACTTCGAGCGCGGTGAGCGAGGCAGCACGGCCAAGCATCTGTCCGTCACAGAGTTCAAGGTCAAACAGGAGCAGCAGCGGCTGGAAGCGATCACCGAGGCCAGGCTGGAAGCGATCGAAGCCCTGGATCAGCTCGGCACGGAAGAGCTGCAGAAACTGGAAGCCCTTACGAAGCTCGAACAGCAGACGAAAAAGGCGGAAAAGAAGCTGGACGACATCGTGCCCGTTGTACAGGATGCCGAGGCCTTTGCCCGGAACAACATCAGCTATTTCGAGGACTTGATCCCGGAAGCCGGGGCGCTGGAAAGCGCAAAGAGCTACCGGGAGCACAAGATCATGCCGCTGGTGCAGAAGCTCAAGGAGAAGTTTCTCGGTCTGTACCGCACGATCCTGGATTTGAAGGAAAGGCTGGAGAAGCTGCAGAGAAGTCTCAGCAAGGCAGAACGGGACCGGGATTATTTCAAGGAGAAGTTCGAAAAAGAGCAGACGAAAAACAGCGAGCTCCTGGAAGACGCGACCGATCTGCATCGGGTCAGGCGCGCCCTGGGGTCGGAGCGGATCGACGGTATCATCGCCGCCGAGCGGCGGAGGGATGCCGAGGTCGAGGTACAGCGAAAAGCCGCGGAGCTGCAGCGCAAGCAGCTCCGCAGGAAACACGACAGAGACGCAAGATAACGGGCCGGTCAGTTTTGACCGGCCCGTTATCTGCGTCCTGAACAAAAATGAAAACAAGAGGAGAAAATGAAAAAGATGAATGAAACAACAGATTTGCCGGAATGGTTTGACGGCAAGAAAATGAACGAGATCCTGTTCTGTCAGGAATTCCTGTGGGAGCATCCAATGGTCTGCGTCAAGGGCAGTTTCTTTACCGTAGAGCGCCGGATCACCGACGAGCGCGAGCTGAAAAAGCTGATCTTCGACAAGCTCAAGGCTTTCGTGCGAACCGAGATCGCCAGAAAGCTGGATAACCTGCTGGAGGTGCTGCGCGCGGAGGCCTTCGCCGGGGATTTCCCGGCAGAAACGGATCGCATTCACATGGCCAACGGGACGCTGTTCCTCGACGGCCGCTTCACGGAGGAGAAGGTCTTCTGCCGGAACCGTCTGACGGTCGCCTATGATCCCGACGCCCCCGAGCCTGCGCGTTGGCTGCAGTTTGTGTCCGAGCTGCTGGACGAAGAGGACGTCCCCACACTGCAGGAGTATATGGGCTACTGCCTGATCCCCACGACCAAAGCGCAGAAGATGCTGATGATCGTTGGAAAGGGCGGCGAGGGCAAGAGCCGGATCGGCGTCGTGATGCGCGCCATCTTCGGCGACAGCATGGCGAACGGCAATCTCACAAAGGTGGAGACCAACCGCTTTGCCCGCGCCGATCTGGAGCATGTGCTGGTGATGGTGGACGACGATATGAAGCTGGAGGCCCTGCCTCAGACGAACTATATCAAGACCATCATCACTGCCGAGCTGCCGCTGGATCTGGAAAAGAAGAGTCAGCAGAGCTACCAGGGAGAGCTGTACTGCCGCTTTCTCGGCTTCGGCAACGGATCGCTGAAAGCCTTGTACGACCGCAGCGACGGCTTCTTCCGCAGGCAGATCATTCTGACCACCAGACGACGAGAGAAGGATCGGATCGACGATCCCTTTCTCTCGGAGAAGCTGATCGCCGAAAAGGAAGGGATCTTCCTCTGGATGCTGGAAGGGCTGAAACGTCTGATCGCGCAGAATTACGAGTTCACGGTCAGCCCCAAAGCCAGGGAGAACATGGCGGAAGCGATCACCGAGGGAAATAACCTCGTGGAGTTTCTGGTCTCGGAGGGCTATATCCGGCTGAAAGCGGATTATACGGTTTCCACCAAAGACTTGTACGCCGTGTACTGCCTGTGGTGTGAGGACAACGCGCTCAAGCCCCTGGCCTGCAACACCATGAGCCATTTTCTCAAGACGAACGGCGACGCCTACAACATCTGCGAGACCAACAATCTGCAAAACGAACGTCATATGCGCGTCCGCGGCTTTGAGGGGATCGGCATCCTGATCCGCCCGGACGATCGCAGCAAAATAATTGATGTGGATTAACAAAACAGCTGTACGTATGTACGCCTGTACGGCCTCGGTCGTACACCTGTACGGACGTACAGCTTTTTTCACACTCTATCTTACTTTTAATTTGAACAGGAGGAACTTATCTATATGTTATTTACGCAATACCCGGATATCATGTCCATCAGCGATTTGCGAAGCGCTCTCGGGATCGGGCGTACCAAGGCCTACGAGCTGGTCAGCTCCGGCGAGATCCGCTCGATCAAGGTCGGAAAAGCCATTCGCATTCCGAAAACTTCTCTCCTTGATTATGTCAAGGAAAGAAGCTATAATACGGGAGAAGTAAATAGGCCCCCGTTTCATGAAGGAGGTATCCAATGAAAGTAACGGGGAGCTTACAGGAAAAGAACGGCATCTATCAGATGACCGTCCGTGTGCCGGATATCAACGGCAATCTAAAACAAAAATCAAAATCCACAAAAATCAAGGTTCAAGGCAAGAACCAGCGGGAAACGCGCGCGAACAAGCAGAAGGCGGATCGGATGCTGGCGGAGTGGCTGGACACGCTTTCCAAGTCGGACAGCTACGGAGCCGACAAGGATCTGATCGCGGCGATCGAGGACTGGATGGCCATGAAGAAGAAACGGCTTCGTCCGGACACCTATGAGGCTTATCGGTGCAACTATGAGCTCCATATCAAGCCCTTTTTTGAAAAGAAAAGGCTGACTCTGGGTGAAGTGACGCCGCGCGTGATCCTCCAGTATGTCCGCACCAAGGAGGACGCGGGCCAGTCCAGAAAGAGCATCCGCAAGCATCTGGTGATCCTCAACGGCGTCTTCAAGGAAGCCGTGGCGCTGGGCGAGCTGACCTACAACCCCTGTGCGAACATCACCGTGAAGGACAATCAGGAGGAACACTTCGAAGGCACCGCCTATGAGATCGACACGGCCAAGAAGCTGCTGGAAGTTATCAAGGGCGACCCCATCGAGCCTGCGGTCTACCTCGGCCTGTTCCTCGGTCTGCGCCGCTCGGAGGCGGTGGGCCTTCGGTGGAAGGATGTGGACATGGAAAACGGCATCGTCCATATCCGCAACACCGTTGTCCGCTTCTCCACGATCACAGAGATGGAGAAGACCAAGAGCCGGGCGAGCAAGCGGGATCTGTATATGCCGAGCGCGCTGAAGGCGTATCTGCAGACGGTCTGGGACCGGCAGGAGGAAGAGCGGAAGCTCACCGGGCGGAATTACTCCGATGCCGAGCATATCTGCCAGTGGGCAGACGGCACGGTGTTCGAACCGAACTATGTGAGCCATCGCTTCGCCAAGCTCTTGAAGAAGAACGATCTGCCGAAGATCCGATTCCACGATCTTCGCCACACCGCGGGCAGTATGCTGGTCAACAGCGGTCACACGATCAAGCAGGTGCAGGAATTCCTCGGCCACGAAAAGGCGTCTACGACCCTGGACATCTACACCCATGTGTCGATGGAGGGCAAAAAAGACACCGCAGAGGCGATGGACAAGCTGCTTGCGTGAACGGGAAAAGCGCCTGTTTTCAAGCGTTCCGGGCAATGCCGAAAACAGCCTTGTTGGATGTTTTGTTGGATGCTGCGATTTTGGGCGCTCCACCGTCGGAGGAACTTCCTCAAAAAGTGACGAAAAAGCCCTAAATCTTGCGATTTAGGGCTTTTTCTATGGTGCGCGAGGCGGGACTTGAACCCGCACGCCCGGAGTGAGCACTAGAACCTGAATCTAGCGAGTCTACCAATTCCACCACTCGCGCATCTCTTGAACGCTTGCCTATAATAGCACCGGGATCCGCCCTTGTCAAGCTTTTTTTCACAAAAATTGCTTGTCTTTCCTTGATCCCGGTGCTATACTTCTCTCCGAAAAACGAGGAAAGGAGGCTCCGCTGTTATGGATATCCCTTCTCTGAAGCTGCAGGCCCGCGATCTGCTGGGAAGAAAGAAAAAGCAGCTTCTGATCCCCAGTCTGATCTACGTTCTGATGGCGCTGCTGTTTTCTTATCTGAGCCTCCGGCTGACCATGCCGCCCACCCAGCAGCTTCTGTCCCTCTCGGACCAGATGACAGCCATGCTGCAGAGCGGCGATGTGGACGGCGCCAGCAGGATCGCCGCCTCGATCCAGCCCTCCACGGCGGAGACCCTTGTCTCGGATCTGCTGAGCTATCTGCTGGCTATCGTCTCCTTCGGGCTGCTGCTGATCTTTTTCCGCGTGCTGCGTGGGGAGGAGACCGAGCCGGGTATGCTGCTGGACGGCTTTTCCACCTGGGCCAGGGTCCTGCTGCTGGAGCTGCTGACCCGCCTGCTCACGACCATCGGCTTCTGGGCCTTTCTGATCCCCGGCTTTGTGGTGCTGTACAATTATCGCATGGCCCGCTATCTGATGATCCTGCACCCGGACTTTGGGGTGCTGGACTGTATGCGGGAGAGCCGGATGCGGATGCGGGGCCAGCGGCTGGCGCTTCTTCGGCTGGATCTGAGCTTTCTGGGCTGGGCGCTTTTGTCCATGATCCCCTTCCTGGGCATCGCCGTTGGCGTCTGGGCCCTCCCCTACTGGAGCTGCACCAGCCTGCTTGCCTATGAAAAGATCAACGCCCCCTTTGAGCCCTCCCGCCCGAGCGAGCGGGAAAACGACCTGTTCTTCTGAACGTATAAACTCCCCGGATCCGCGGATCCGGGGAGTTTTCTCAATAGATGGAGAACAGCTTTGGCTTCAGCTTGTATTTGACGCCGGAGACCAGGCCCATGGCGGCAAACATGGTCACCATGGAGGAGCCGCCGTAGCTGAAAAAGGGCAGCGTGATGCCGATCACCGGGGTGATGCCCAGGCACATGCCCACGTTGATGATGGTCTGGAAGGTCATGGCGGAAGCCACGCCGATGCACAGCAGCATATCGAAGGTGCGGCCGGACTTGAGTCCGATGCGCACGCAGCGGATGATGAGCACCGTGAGCAGGATCAGCACCGTGATGCAGCCGATCATACCCAGCTCCTCGCCGATACAGGAGAAGATAAAGTCCGTGTGCTTGCCGGTAAAGGCGGTGTAGCGGTGCTCCGCGTCCACGCCGGTGGTACGGCCAGAGGCCAGGGTGATCTTGCTCTGGTAGGTCTGCCAGTTGATGCCGTCGTTGTTGGGGTCGATACTGGGATCATAGGGGGCCAGGATACGCTTTTTCTGATAATCTTTCAGGAAGTATTCCCACAGCAGCGGCACCATGGCGGCCACCGCCGCGCCACCCAGGGCAAACCAGTAGAGCCGCACGCCCAGGGCGAAAAACATGGTCAGGAAAATACAGAGAATGATGGAGGCGCTTCCCAGGTCCGAGGAGACCACAACGATGGCGCCAAACACCAGGACGAAATAGCCCGCCATCAGCACGACGGACTGAAAGGCGTTGATGTCCCGGTATTCCTTCAGGAAGGTCATCTGCTTGGCGGCCACCACGATGTAGATGACCTTGATGATCTCGGAGGGCTGGATGCCGATGCCTGCAAAGCGGATCCATGCGAAGTTGCCGGTGCCGTCGTCCTGCCCGAAAAGGCGCAGGGCAATCAGCAGCAGCACCTGGATGCCGATCAGGATCTTCCACTGACTGCCCAGCAGGTCCGCGTCGATGACCGTGAGCAGCACGAAGGCGCCGATGCCCAGGAAGATGGAGAAGACCTGCACGATGATCTGCTTGTTGGTGTTCATCTCCCAACCCGCCGCCACCATGCTGGAGGAGGCCCGATAGATCATCACCGTGCCGAAGACGGAGCAGATCACGCAAACGACCAGCAGGAAGATATCCGCCCGCTCGGTGAACTGCTTGATATATGGCTGAATTTTCTTAATGATAAACACTTCCTTCCAGGAAATGGCGAATCGACAAAAACCGCGTTTGAAACGAAAGGTATTTTATCACAGTTTTGGTCTTTACGCAACGGCCACTTCGGTGGTATACTGTGGAAAGAATATAACATTTGTGTAAACAATAACGGATGGAGCTTATGCAGACATTTATATCCAACAACGAGACGGAGACCGAAGAGATCGGCGCTCGCTTTGCCGAAAAGCTTCCCGGCGGCACGGTGGTTGCCATGTATGGGGACCTGGGCGCGGGGAAAACTGCCTTTGTACGGGGCATGGCCCGGGGCATGGGCCTGAGCTGCCGGGTCTCCAGCCCCACCTTCACCATCGTGAACGAGTATCTGGGCAAGCGGGAGCTCATTCATTTTGACATGTACCGTCTCTCCGGGGCCGATGAGCTGTTTGAGATCGGCTGGGAGGATTACCTGAACCGGGGCGCGGTCTGCGCCGTGGAATGGAGCGAAAAGGTGGAGGACGCTTTCTACGGCGACGAGAAGCGCGTGACCATCGAAAAGCTGGGCGATACCCGGCGCAAAATCACCATTGAGGGGGCGGATCTATGCTGACCCTTGCTTTTGAATCCTCGGCCAAGGCCGCCTCGGTGGCCCTGCTGCGGGACGGGAGTCTCATCTCCCAGTACAGCCAATGCAGCGGCCTGACCCACAGCCGGACGCTGCTGCCCATGGCGGAGGATCTGCTGAAAAACGCGGAGCTGACGCTTGCGGACATCGACCTTTTCGCCGTGGCCCATGGGCCCGGCTCCTTCACCGGCATCCGCATCGGCGTTTCCACAGTAAAGGGACTGTCCTGGGCCTGCGACAAGCCCTGTGTGGGCGTCTCCACCCTGGAGAGCATGGCCTGGCACGGCCTCGCCGCCGGCGGGCTCATCTGCCCGGTGATGGACGCGAGACGCCAGCAGGTCTACAACGCCCTCTTCCAGATCCGGGAGGGCAAACCCGTCCGCCTCACCGAAGACCGGCCCCTGTCCCTCGCGGAGCTTGGCGAGGAACTTCGTTCTCTGGACGGCATTCCCTTCCTGGTGGGTGACGGCGCGGCTCTCACCGCCCGCTTTCTGGAAAAGGAGGGTCTCCCCTTCCGCATGGCGCCGGAAAACCTGCTGTGGCAGAGCGCCTGGGGCGTGGGCATGGCCGCCCTTGACAAGACCCCCGGCGACTCCCAGAGTCTGCTGCCCGTATATCTGCGCCTGAGCCAGGCCGAGCGGGAACGGCAGGAGCGGCTGGCCGCCGAATGAAAGACTGAAAACTGAAAAATGAATATAGAATAATAATGGTGTGCCGCAATGCGGCACAGAATGGAAATCATCGCTGGAGGCGATTCCATAACTATTCCCTATTCACTTTTCTCTATTCCCTCAAATCGTATGTCCTTCAATTACAAATAAAGGAGAAACTATCATGAGCAAAGTATGCGTATTCGACCATCCCCTGATCCAGCACAAGCTGTCCATCCTGCGCGACAAGAGCACCAGCGTCAAGGTCTTCCGGGAGCTGGTTTCGGAGATCGCCATGCTGATGTGCTTTGAGGCCACCCGCGATCTGCCCCTGGAGGAGATCGACGTGGAGACCCCTGTCGCCATGGCCAAGTGCCGCCGGATCGCCGGCAAGAAGCTGGCGGTGGTGCCCATTCTCCGTGCCGGTCTCGGCATGGTGGACGGCATGGTCAGCATGATGCCCAACGTGAAGGTGGGCCACATCGGCCTGTTCCGGGATCCGGAGACCCTGGAGCCTGTGAAGTACTACTTCAAAATGCCCCCCGATATCGAGGAGCGCGACGTGATCGTGGTGGACCCGATGCTGGCTACCGGCGGCTCCGCCTCCGCCGCCATCAGCTTCCTGAAGCAGGACGGCGTGAAGCACATCAAGCTCATGAGCATCATCGGCGCTCCCGAGGGCGTTGCCAAGATGCAGGCCGACCACCCCGATGTGGACATCTATGTTGCCGCGCTGGACGACCATCTGAACGACCACGGCTATATCGTTCCCGGCCTGGGCGACGCCGGCGACCGCATCTTCGGCACCAAGTAAGGCTTTCCCAAGCGCATATTGCAAAGCAGCTCCCGACGCGGTTCGGGAGCTGCTTTTTTGGCGCGAGACCGGCAGACAGGCGGTCCGGCCCAGATTCTTAAAGTTCCTTAACTTCCTTGCTGGACCGCTTTCCGTGTGATACAATCTGCACATGTAAGGTTCCTCACCCGGAAAACCCGATCGTATGGAAATTGGAGGAAACATGAAACAACGCAATCAAATCAGAATCACAGGCATCCTGCTGCTGGCGGCCCTGCTGCTCTGCGGCTGCGGCGGCAAGGCGGAGGTGGTGGACAATGTGCTCCCCACTTCCCAGGTCATTGAGATCCGGCCGGACACGTCCGACCCGACGGTGCAGGTGATCACACCGACTCCCACGCCGGCCCTGATCCCGGTGACGACCCCGGCGCCCACCACGGTGCCGACGGCCGCGCCAACGTCGATCCCGGTGGTCACCACCGCGCCTACGACAGCGCCGATCCCCACCTCCGCGCCCACAACGAGACCCACCTCCGCGCCTGCGCCCGCGCCGGCGGCCAACACCGCTCCCAGGGTGACCAAGAGCCCCACGGACGAGACGGTGGCCATAGGCGGCAGCTGCTATTTCGTGGCCAAATATGAAAACGCCATCTGGGCCGAGTGGCATTTCGTCAGTCCCAACGGCGGGCGGGATCTGGACTACGACGAGGCGGCCAAAGAGTTTCCCAGCATGGAGATCGTCAAGGGCTATGCCAGCACCATGCAGCTCAAGAACATCCCGGAAAGCCTGGACGGCTGGCGGGTCTACTGCCGCTTCAGCAACAACAGCGGCGCCGTGACCACCGGCAAAGCCAGCATCACCGTCTCCCGGGATACGGCGGGCGACCGGCCCAAAGTCACCAAGAATCCCACCGGCGAAACCGTGGAGGCGGGCGGAAGCTGCTCCTTCGTGGCCAAGTATGAAAACGCCATCTGGGCTGTCTGGCACTTCGTCAGCCCCGACGGCAGCCGGGATCTGGACTATGAGGATGCCGGCAAGGAGTTCGGGAGTCTGGAGATCCTCAACGGCTACGCCAGCACCATGAAGCTCAAAAACATCCCCGCAAGTTTGAACGGATGGTCCGTCTACTGCCGCTTCAGCAACAACGTGGGCGCCACCGATACCGAGAAGGCCAAGATCACCGTGAAGGGCGCGCCCGCTCCCACGGCTGAGCCGGAACCCACCGACACCCCGGCCATTATCATCATTGAGGAGTTTGATTACACCGGCAGCTTCACCGAGACGGCGGAGCAGAAGGCCACCATGATGATCACCGGTACTTCCAGCAAGTATCAGGTCACTGTGCGCTGGACCGTCAGCGACGAGGAGTACATCATCTGGACCTTCAGCGGCCGCTTCAGCGAGACCGGGATCCTCTCCTATACCGATGCGGTGAAGACCGTGGTGAACAGTCAGACCGGCGTCTCCGAGATCCAGTACACCGCCGGCACCGGCAAGCTCGCCTATGTGGACAGCGGCGTCGTGGGCGTATACTGGACCGAGGATTCCTCCGGAAAGACCAGCTTCTTCTCCAAAAACTGAGGCAGAACATAGACAGTCTTGCGCCCCAAAGCGGATGCTTTGGGGCGCAAGCTGTCGACACAGTGGGGAAACAGGACTCCCCTGAAAGGGGAGCTGTCGCCGCCGTGAACGGCGGTGACTGAGGGGTTGCGGTAGATGCAAATGCTCTCTCAGTTTCCTTGCTCTCTGCGCGCTTACCCCTCCGTCATCCGGCGGACCGCGACACGCCGGATGACACCTCCCCTTGCAGGGGAGGACATGGCCTTTGTCTGCACATTGCGCCCCAAAGCAGATGCTTTGGGGCGCATTTCATTTCCTTGTTCTCTTTTCGGTTTACTCTTCTGCCGGCTCGGCGGGGGGCTCCGGCGCCGCGATCCCGGCGGCAAGCTTTCCGCCCAGGGCCCCAGCCAGGAGGGCCCGCAGGTCCAGGCCCAGGCCCTGGGTCATGCCCTCGGTGATCTGGCTGGTGCCGTTGACGATATCGCCGATGAGCTTTGCGCTGTTGCCCTCGCCGTACATGGTGATCTTGTCCACCTTGCTGAGAGGCTCCGCCACGTTCTTTGCGATCTCGGGCAGGGCGCCCACGATCATCTCGATGATGGCGGCCTCGCCGTACTTTCTCATGGCCTCGGCCTTCTTGTCGATACCTTCAGCCTCCGCCAGGGCCTTGGCGCGGATGCCTTCGGCCTCCGCCAGGGCCTTGGCGCGGATACCCTCGGCCTCCGCCAGGTTTCTGGCCCGGATGGCCTGGGCCTCCGCCTCCCCCGCGGCCAGGAAGCCCGCAGCCTCCTGCTCCTTGGTGAACTTCTCCGCCTCGGCGGCCTTCATGCGGGCCTGAGCGGCCTGCTCCTGCTCGTAACGCTCGGCCTCGGCCTTGCGCTGGCGGGCGATGAGATTGGCCGCCGCCACCTGCTCCGCCTGGTACTTGTCGGCGTCCGCCTGCTTGCGGACGATGGCGTCCAGCTCGTATTCCTTCAGCTCGATCTGCTTCTGCTTCAGTTCCGCCTCCCGCTGGGCCCGGGCGATGTTGGCGTCGGTCTCGGCGACCTCCTTGAGCTTGCGCTGGTTCTCCGCCTCGATGCCCTTGGCGGCCTCGGCCTGGGCCCGCTCCTGGTCCGCCTCCTTCTGGAGTCGGGCCTGCTTGATGGCCAGGTCGTTGTTGCGCTTGGCGATCTCCTCCTGGGCCTGGACCTTGGCGTCGTTGGCCTGCTTGGCGTTGGCGGCCTCGGCGATGGCGATCTCCCGCTGGGCATTGGACTTGGCGATGGCAGCGCCCTTGCGGATCTGCTCCACATTGTCGATGCCCAGATTGGTGATCACGTCGTTGTCGTCGATGAAGTTCTGCACATTGAAGGTGATGAGCTCCAGACCGTAGGCCCGCAGGTCGGGCACGGCGTTAGCCTGGACCTTCTCGCTGAAGAGCTTCCGGTCCCCCACCATTTCGGTGAGACGCATCTGGCCTACGATCTCCCGGATGTTGCCCTCCAGCAGATCGTTGATCTTGTGGGCGATCTGGTCCCGGCTCACGTTCAGGAAGTTCTGGGCGGCCAGCGCGATGCTCTCCGGGTCCCGCCCCACCCGGACGGAGACGGTGGAGTCCACCTTCACATTGATGTATTCGGCGGTGGGCACTGCGGAGCCGGTCTTCACGTCGATCTGGATGGCGCCCAGAGAGAGCTTGTCCAGTCTCTCCAGGAAGGGGATCTTGATGCCAGCCTTGCCGATCAGGATGCGGGGCTTCCTGTGCAGACCGGAGATGATATAGGCCATGTCAGGCGGAGCCTTCACATAGCCGCTGGCCAGCACGGCGATGATCGCCAGTACCAGCACGATCCAGGGAACATACGCAAACAGAATGGGCATAACACTTCCTCCTTTTTTCAAAAACACCCTTCGTCTGATGCTTACAATGATCAGACGAAGGGTGTTTAAAAAAGGTTCCCGGCATTCGGGGAAAATCGGATCCGTTTCGTCACCCAAAGGGTGATGAAACAGTTTCTTTAGCCGTAGGAGTGCAGGCCCGGGATCAGCTTGTTCACGCCGGCGAAGGTGAAGAGGAAGGCCGGCACCGCCAGGATCACATACCAGCAGAGCCAGTAGCCGTCCTTCTGCTTCCGCGCCCGGATGTGGAAGTACACCGTATAGATGATCCAGGTGATGAGTGCCCAGACCTCCTTGGGGTCCCAGGTCCAATAGGCGGACCAGGCCGCCTCCGCCCACACGGCGCCGATGACGATCACCGTGGTGAGCAGCAGATAGCCCAGGGCCGTGAGCCGGAAGCTCAGATCCTCCAGCTGCAGCATTTTGAGGCTGTCCCCCGGCTCGCCCCTGCGGAACTGATAGACATAGCGTCCCGCCACGCAGGCCGCCACCAGAAAGGCGGAGTAGGACAGGGCCGCGGCTCCGATGTGGTAGTTGAACCAGAAGCTGCGCAGGGCCGGCATCAGGGCGGTGATCTCCATCCGCTGGAAGGCGGCGTAGCCCTGGATCAGCACGGTGGCGCCCATGCCCGCCGCGGCGATCCAGTTGAGATCCATGCGGTTGCGCAGCAGCACCAGCACCACGGGGATGCAGAGGGCGAAGCCGCAGGCAAACTCGAACTGGCTGGCCAGGGGCAGCCGCTGGGCCGCCACGCCCCGCCAGACAAAATAGGCCAGATGCGCCCCGAAGCCCAGCAGATACAGGGCCCAGGCGCCCTTCTTCACGTTCTCCTTTTTCAGGAGGGCGCCGGCCAGCTGCGTAAGGAGGGCGGCTCCATAGAGGCCGAGAGAGATGAAAAACAGGGTCTTCATTTGCTTTCCTCCTCCTTTTGCAGCAGTTTACGCAATTCGAGACGCAGCTTGTCCGGCCGGGGTCCGGCCACGGTATAGCCCGTCTCGTCCGCCCGCACCACCACCGGGCGCAGGTAGAAGCACAGGAACATGCCCAAAAGCAGCAGCATCATGGCCGCCTCCAGGAGAGAGTTTGCATAGGGGAAGGGCATTTCCTTCACCCGCAGGCCCGGGTAATAGGGATCCTGGAAAATGAATTCCCAGTCCCCCACGGTGACGGTCTCCCCGGGGGTCACGGACATATCCGGCATGGAGACGCCGTTGCTCACCAGGCGCACCTGGTAGAACACGGTCTTCTCCGCCGCGGGATCGTCCTGGTCCTCCGCCTCGAAGGTGCCTAGGTACTGCACCCCGGTGAGGCCGTCCTCCGAGAGGAAGGCGGGCCGGTCCAGATCAAAGAACTGCACCGTGCCGTCCAGCTTGCTGCGGGTCATCACCGCGGGGCTCACCCCGTAGGTCCACTGGAAGACCTTCACCTTGCCGAAGGTCATGGGATAATTGACCTTGACCTCCTGCACAGGGCTCCGCTGCCCGTCAGGCAGGATGATCTGGATCCGGCTGGCATAGTCCAGCTGGCCGCTGTCGTTGTTCATGGAGAAGGACTTCACGGCGATCTCGGTGCCGTCCTCCAGGCTCACGCTCTCACCGGGGCGGCAGTCCAGATCCGTCACCTTGGGCATGGCCAGGGCAAAGACGCCGAAAAGCACGACCAGCAGCACCGAAATGTGCAGCAGGAAGAGGCCCCAGTAGCCGACGCGATTTTTGTGGAACACAAAGCTCTCGCCGATCTGCTCCTCCCTGCAGCGGCGGGAGGCGGCCCAGCGGCGCAGCTGCTCCAGCTGGCCCGGCTCCAGCCGCTCCGCGTTGGGAAGCGCGGCGGCTTTTTGCACGTCCTCCCTGCTGCTCTTCAGGGCGCGCTGAAACATCCGCACCGAGCAGACCAGCAGGCTCAGGCACAAAAGCCCCATCAGCAGCACAAAGTACCAGCTGGAGAACACGTCATAAAAATGGGTCCGGTAGATGAGGGTATAGGCCCGGGGATAGTTTTCCGCATAAAAAGGCAGCTCCCGCCCCTGGGGGATCAGGGAGCTGAGCCCGCAGAGCAGCGCCACCAGGGCCAGCAGGAGATTGGCCGCCTTCATGGAAAAGAGCCTGCCCAATACTTTCTTCATCAAAATCACTCCAAAACAGCGATCGCCGCCCGCCCATTTCTGGGTGAGCGGCGATCCCCTATGTACAAATTGTCAGGGCTTGGTCTTTACGATCTGGTGGAACATGGCCATGGCCTGGTTGCACAGATCCTCGGCCTGATCCAGGCAGTAGTTGGTGAGCTTGGGATTGTGGGCGCCCTCGGCGTTCTCCACAAACACGAAGTCCCAATAGAACTGGGCGTCCCGGGCCAGGGCGCGGATGGCTGCCAGCTCCTCCTCGGTATACTCGCCGGTATCCTGGACCTCGATGAGACGCTGGTGCAGGAACATCAGCTCATAGCCGATGGAGTAGGTGCGGTTTTCCACCTGGGCCTGGACCTCGCGGACCTCCTTCACCAGGTCGGTGTGGCACTTGGAGCACTCCGCCTCGATGAGATCGGGATTGTCCAGGGGGCTGATCAGGTAGTGGCTGGAGAAAGTCTTGCCGTTTTCGTCCTTCATCTGGCCCATATGGCAGTCGGCACAGGTGTACTTGTTGCGGTGGGGGCTGCCCTCGCTGAGGAAGGTCTCCATCTCGGGGTGCTGGACCTTGATCTCCCGCACGCCGGAGGTGGTGGTGTAGTCGGCAAAGCCCTGGCCGTCCCAGTTGGGCTCGTTGTAGTAGGCCAGGATGGCGTCGGGATGCATGCTCTCCAGGCTGTCGTGGGGCAGGGTGGTGGGCTTGCCTTCCTTGCGGCTTTCAAAGTAATACTCGTTGTGGCACTGGCCGCAGCTCAGGTTGGCGGCGTCGATGCTGTCAAAGTCCTCGCCCACGCCGTCGATCAGGTAGGTGTGGGTCATGACAAGGTTTACTTCACCCTGGTCGTTCAGGGGATTGTTGGCATGGCAGTTGAAGCAGCTGATAGGCTCCACCATCATGTCCTTCACCTCGGCAAAGGGCTTGCCGTAGGCGGCGTCCCCTTCTTCCAGGGCCATGGCAGTCATATAGGGGGTTTTGCAGGTGAAGCAGCTGGACATGGTCTTGCCGCCCACGCGCTCGGTGCTCGTCACATCCTCGATGTCGAACATGTGTCCCCGGGCTCCCTTGTAGTCCCAGGAGAAGCCGTAGGTATCATACAGGGTGGAGAGCATGGGATACTCCACCAGGTAATCCTCCAGCACGCCGTTCTCGTCCATGCCGGTGTTCTCTTCGTTCTGCTTCCAGGTGCGGTACTCGTTGGGATAGATCTCCGCCCAATCCGCGGAGGTCAGGACCTTGATGTGGCCGCCGCCCTCCTGCTTGAGGGCTTCCACATCCGGCTTCCGGGCTGCCAGCTCCACCTTGATGGGGTTGGCGCCGAAGGTCTTGGGATTGATGTTGGCATTCTTGGCGTCCAGACTGGTAAAGGCATTGGTCATGGCGTCCTGAATGGCAACGGAGCTGATGGTGGCGCCGGAAACAGCGTCCACCTCGGCCACGTTCTGGGCCTGGAACATGGCGGCGGGCAGGTTCTTCACCGCCTCAGAGCCGATACCCTCGGTCTCCTGATGATCGGTGACGGCGATGCGGTAGATTTTTTCGGCATCCGCCACGACCTCCACGGTCACGGGGCCGTTGCGGCCGTCGGCCGTACCGGTCAGGGTGACGGCGCTTTCGGGGATCTCGCTGTCCTTCACGCCGGCCACGGGGGCCTTGTTGCCTGAGACAATGCTGAAGATGGCCAGCACCACCAGCAGGATGCCGCAGGCGATGCCGATCTTATCCAGGCGTTTTTGCTTCTGCTTTTTCTTGTCCATCTCGTCCTCCCTGAGGCCTATCCAAAATCATTGTCCGGTTTCCGATATGCCTCTTTGTATATTGTAAAGGAAAATTCAGAAAATAACAAGCCTTGTTTTTGCGATTTGATGTCATTCCGTTCCCTCCGGCAGATCCTCGATGTAGACCCAGGAGCTGTTCTCCGGCAGGTAGTTGATGACTACGGGGACAAAGCGGTCGTGGGGGTTGCCGATGGTCACGCTGTTCTCGATATCGGTATAGTTATAGGTATAGGTATAGCGGTCCGTACGGTAGTAGATCCGGTCATAGAGCTTGAAGAAGAGCACGCCGTTCTGACCGGTGCCCTCGTCATAGCGTACCAGGGAGCGGGCCGTGTCCAGATAGATGGACAGCAGCTTTCCGTCCTCCCGCTCCTCCATCTGGTTGGCAACATACAGGGCAAAGCCGCAGATGGCGTTGATGGGGCTGGGGTCGGCGGACATCTCCCGGGTGTAGAGGAAGGTCATGGGCGCCTCGCCGTTTTTCGTCTCCGGCACCGGGTGGCACACGTCCGACAGGATCACCTCGTCAAAGCCGATGGCGTAGAGCTCGTTGATGAGGTCCAGGATATAGCGCCTGAGATCTGCGTTGTAGGGGTCCAGCCAGTAGCCCGTGTCGTCCACGTAGTCCGAGCCTGTTTCCGTGCGCAGGGCGAAGCTGGTGGTGCGGGCCGCAAGCAATCCGTCCACGCAGCAGCTGATCTGCGCGGCAAGCCAGATTTCCTTGTCCTGCTCCGCGCCGTAGTCTCTCAACTCCTGCAGCATACCGGCCATATTGGCGGTCAGCTCGTTCTGCACGCTCAGCGAATAGGCCAGGGCCAGATCCGTATTGGATACCCACAGCAGATAGCCGGAACGGGGCTTCATCTCCAGGATCAGCGCGTTGCCGCTGTTGAGCTGCTCGGCACGCTTCAGGAGATTATCCCGGTTCACATCCTCGGCCGCGATGTAAATGGCCCGCATGGGCTTGGCCTGCCGCCCCGCCCGGGCGGTGATGCGGGAGTAGTCCGGTTCGTCAAAGACCAGGTCTGTCGCCACGGTCTCAAACTCCCGGATCTCCTCACCGTCCACATCCAGGGGCGTCTCCGCCTCCTGGCCGGGCAGTACCACCTGCACGCCGTCCTTGGTGATGACCACGTACTTCTGCAGTCCGTAGAAGGCCACCACGATCAGCGTGATCAGCGCCAGTCCCACCACAAAGGGGATCAGCGCGTAATTGCGCCGCTTTTTCTGGCCTCTATAGAATTCCCGATTTTTTGCCACTGTTCTCTACCTCATGTTCCGGGGCTTTTCCGGGGACGAAAGGCGCAGACCTCTCATCCCTCGATCTTGCTGATCCTGCGGATATGCCGCTCATCATTGGAGAAGGGGGTGTCCAGGAAGGTGTCCACGATCTTCAGGGCAAGGCCCTCCCCCACCACGCGGCCGCCCAGGGCCAGCATGTTTGCGTCGTTGTGCTGTCTGGTGGCCTCGGCACAGAAGCAGTCCGTACACAGAGCGCAGCGGATGCCGGGGATCTTGTTGGCCGTGATGGAGATGCCGATGCCGGTGCCGCAAATGACGATGCCCCGGTCGCATTCCCCGGAGGCCACCGCCAGAGCCGCCTTCTTTCCGAAATCCGGATAATCGCAGCTGGCTTCCGTATAGGTCCCGTAATCGTGATAGGCGATGCCCCGCTTTTCCAGATGGGCCATGACCGCCTGCTTCAGCTGGAATCCGCCGTGGTCGCTGGCAATAGCAAGCATGATACTGATCCTCCTGCAACATATTTTGTATATTGTACCACCAATTGTGAAAAGGTTCAAGGGCAAGGCCGCGCTTTCCTCCGCTTCCTTTCCATGTCCTTGTCTCCCACATCGAAAAGTCCCATTTTTCCGTAAAAAAACTGCCGCTTCTCGTTGCGTTTCCCGAATGAGCATGCTATACTGAAAGAACCGGGTTACATAACACTGCATTTCATGACTCTCGATTTGGGGGTACACCATGAGCGCACGATATAAAAAGTTGTTTTCTCTGGAGCACCGGCTCTACGCCTCCCACGCGCCGGTCCTCATCGAGTCCGGCGCCCTTCTGCTGGAGCAGGAGAGCGGGACGCTTCTCTGCCAGCTCTGCTTTCGCAGCATCCAGGACCGGCCGGTAAAGGCCATCCGGGCGGTGGTGCAGATGCTGGACGCCCAGGGGCTGCCGCTGGGCAAGCTGGTGGAGCATCGCTATCAGGAGCTGGATCTGCAGCGGGAGGATATCTGCGGGCGGGACATTGCCATCGTGCTCCCCTCCTCCGAGGCTGCATCCTTTACCGCGAAGATCCTGCAGGTCAGCTTTGCCGACGGAGAGGTCTGGGCGGAAAAAGCGCCCTGGGAGCCGCTGCCCGAGCAGTATACCCTGGAGGATCACTTTGTCAGCGCGGAAGAGGTGTACCGCTATCAGCGCCGTTTTGGGGAGGACTGCGTCTTCGACCCGCTTGAGACAGAGGAGCTGTGGTTCTGCACCTGCGGCGCCGTCAACGCCAATACCGAGGGCCGCTGCCACCGCTGCCGCCGCAAGCGCAGCGCGCTGCTGGGCAAGGGCCCGGAGCTGCCCCCTACCGAAGACGCGGAGGAAGCGGAATACCGTGCGCAGCCCTTCCTGCCGGAGAAGCTGCCGCCCCGGATACGCGGCTTTGCCATCGGCGCCGCGGCTCTTGTGCTGCTGGGGATCCTGGCCCTGGTGCTGATCCCCCGGCTGCATGGCGGCTCCACCAAGGCCGACACGGCCGAGATGCCTGCCGTCGCTGCCGCGGCAGTCACCGAAGATCCCGCTGACGCCGCGCTGCAGGCCGCCTATGAAGAAGCCCTGGCCCTCCAGGCCAAAGCCGAGGCAGACCCGGATGACTATGCGCTCTATCTCTCCGCCGCCGAGGCCTTTGAGGCGCTTGGCGCGTATGAGGACAGCGCGGACCGCGCCGCCCAGTGCCGGGAACAGCTCGTTCTGCTGAACGAGGCAGTTCTGCAGGAAGATTACGCCGCCGCGCAGGAGCTTTTGAGCCAGCGGCGCTACAGTGAAGCCCGGGAGGCCTTCCTGGCCCTGGGCGACTATGAGGACAGCGCGGAGCAGGCAGATGAGGCCCTCTATCAGAAGGCTCTCGGCCTTTACCACTTTGTAGAGGATAACAGCGTCCGGGGCATCACCGCCTCCCTCAGCAGCAATTCCAAGACGGAAAGTCTGGTGTCCATCCCCCGGGAGCGGCTGCTGAAGCTGGGCCAGACGGGCCTGCGGGAGCTGGAGGAGCTTTTCGGCCAGGATCCCGTGGTCTTCACCGCTGCGGAGGAAGAAAGCGAGATGCTTCCCCTGCCGGATGCCCTGGTTTCCCTGCTGGAGCCTCTGGGCGATTACAAGGACAGCAAGGACCTGGCCGCACAGCTGCCGGAGCTGGTGGATCAGAGCGATGCTTTCTTCGAGCTCTGCGAGGCCGGCGAGCTGGAGGAAGCCCGGGACTGGCTGGAGGCCTGGGACAAGCCCTTTGAGGACAAGGAGCTCTGGCTGGAGCGGGTGGACCGCTGCCTGGCGGTGGACGGCACCTGGTATTTCCTCAACGGCGATCCCTCCCTGGTCCCCTCCATCGGCGGGATCCACGAAAAGTACTACACCATCATCTGTAAGGTAAGCCTGAGTCAGGAGGGAGCGGTGCTCCGCATCCTTCTGGACGAAAAGAACGAGACCGGACCCGAGCTCTTCGCGGAGCTGGACAACGACTGCTTCCGCCTGGAGGACGGCGCCATCGGCTACCTGGTCCAGCTCAGCCCCGGCGGCAGCCTGGGCGTCAACAAGACGGAGAACGGGAACATCATCGGCGGCGCGGCCTTCGGACGCAGCTGGGGCTGATCCGCTTCAAGCAATAAAAAAGCTGGAACACCGTGAAGTGCTCCAGTTTTTTATTCCGAATGGGACAGTGGGAAATGGAACATGGGACGGTCCCCTGTCCCACCTGACCCGACACAATTGACTCCATAATCCGCGACCCGGGGACCTCATCAAGCAGAAGCGGTCCCCCTTTTGTCATCCTGAGCGCAAGCGAAGGATCCCGACGGCACCGGGTCGGTTTTGCCGCAGCAGCCGAGAACTTTTCCTCCCGCCGGGGCGAGATCCTTCGTCGGCTTCGCCTTCTCAGGATGACACCCCTTTCGGTTCCGGGCTGCCCTCAGCCCGGAACCACCTCCCCCGAAGGGGGAGGCAAGGGCGAGCGGCCCTTCTCCCACGCTTCGAACAAAAAACTGGAACACCGTGAAGTGTTCCAGTTTTTTATGTTTCGGGATCAGTGGCCGTGGCCCTTCTCTGCGCCGCCGGCGCCCACGCCGAAGTGCAGTTCCTTCATGCCTTCCACCTCGTCGCAGATCCCCTTGAGCGCGCACACGGAGCAGTCCGTGGGCAGGCCCTCCAGGATCGTGGCCAGGGTGTTCACCGCCTCGTTGGACTTCTTGGCCAGGTCCTTCATGGCCTTGTAGTCATAGCCCGGGGCGGTCACGAAGATGACCGTGGCGTTCAGCACGTTCTCATCCTTCTTGTAGGCGCGGATGTAGTCTGCGCCGATGCCGCGGAAGCTGGCGCCGCGCTTGATGGCCTGCTTGCTCACGCGGACCTGTTCCCGGTAGCTCTCCGGGGACATGCGCACCATGTAGCCCTCGGGGTAAACATGGTACTTGGCAAACTCGATATCCTTCAGGATGCGGTAAACCTTGTCGTTGTCGTCATCCAGCACGCCCACCCGCAGCAGCACGATGCGGGCAAAGTCGCAGTCGCCCTTGATCTCCTTCAGATCGGGGCCGTAGAGCAGTACCTGGTCCTTGTCCACCAGCTTGGGAGAAGAGGTGAACAGCACATAGTTGGCCGAGCCCTTCCCGGCCGCGCCCATCTCATAGGCCGCGTCCTTCTGCAGCACCAGCTCGCTGGAGCCGATCTCATGCCAGCAGTCTCTCTCGCTGTAATCCCAAACCTTGGGGCTGCCCTGCTCCAGCAGGGCTTTGGTATCCTGAATCAGGGAATTGAAAAGCTCCATCGTTTAGAATACCAAATCCACTTTCTTGCGGTCGAACATGGCGTTGACCTGCTTGTAAGCCCAGCCCAGGACCTTCTGATCCAGGTTCCAGAAATAGACCACAAACAGCACACCCACCACGATGCCCAGGATCTTCAGCAGCTTGAAAAGCGCTTTCGCTAATTTAGCCATGTATTCCAATAACTCCTTTCCTTATAGGCTCCCCTGTCTGTAGGGGAGGGGCTTGCCCCTCCCGTTTGGGAGCTGTCCGCGAAGCGGACTGAGGGGTCTCCTTTCCTTATAGGCTCCCCTGCCTGTAGGGGAGGGGCTTGCCCCTCCCGTTTGGGAGCTGTCCGCAAAGCGGACTGAGGGGTATTCCTTTCCTGATGCGCAGAAAACGTATCGGGAAAGGATCTTCTCAAAAACGCAGTATCGAGACCGAAGTCTTACTTCTTGGCCAGGCCCTTCTGGCGGGCATACTCGGCAGCACCCAGAGCGCCCATCAGCTGGGGGTCGGTCTTCAGGTTGATGACCTTCAGCTTCAG
>ONBX01000006.1 GCA_900316205.1 uncultured Eubacteriales bacterium | reverse complement strand
TTTTTCGCAGGAATACTTTGTGTATTGCAAGAAAAAGTGACGAAATCAGAGCGGAAATTATCCGCAAGATACCGAAGACGATTTGATCAGCGTTTACCTAGGATAAAGGAATACCCCTCCGTCATCCGCCTCTTGATGTTCTTTCTTCGATCAGGCGGGTGACGGCGGATGACACCTCCCCTTAGGCAGGGGAGGCTAGAAGGAAGGAGATATTGGATATGGACATGACATGGTTTGACGAAATGGAGGCCCGCATCCCCAAAAACGAGGTGCGCACCCGTTTTGCCCCCTCGCCCACGGGGTATATGCATGTGGGCAACCTGCGCACGGCGCTCTACACCTACCTGATCGCCCGGCACGGCAATGGCAAGTTCCTGCTGCGCATCGAGGACACCGACCAGGGACGCCTCGTGGAAGGCGCGGTGGACGTGATCTACAAGACCATGGCCGAGTGCCACCTGGAGCACGACGAGGGTCCGGATGTGGGCGGCCCCGTTGGCCCCTATGTGCAGACCCAGCGGCGCCCCTTCTACGGCAAGTATGCCGAGCTTCTGGTGGAGAAAGGACATGCCTACCGCTGCTTCTGTGAGAAGACCGAGAGTGAGGAGGACACCGGTGACTTTAACCGGGAGGCCAACCCCTGCCGCTTCCTGACCAGGGAGGAGTCCGACCGCCGCGCCGCCGCGGGCGAGCCCTTCGTCATCCGCCAGCGCATCCCGGAGGAGGGCACCACCACCTTCCACGACGAGATCTTCGGCGACATCACCGTGGAGAACGCCACCCTGGACGACCAGGTGCTGATGAAGCGGGACGGCCTGCCCACCTACAACTTTGCAAACGTGGTGGACGACCATCTCATGGGCATCACCCATGTGGTCCGCGGCAGCGAGTACCTGTCCTCCACGCCCAAGTACAATCTGCTCTACGAGGGCTTCGGCTGGGACATTCCCAAGTACGTCCACTGCTCCCCCGTCATGCGGGACGCTCACAACAAGATGTCCAAGCGCCACGGCGACCCCTCCTATGAAGATCTGATCGCCCAGGGCTATCTCACCGACGCGGTACTGAACTACGTGGCCCTGCTGGGCTGGAGTCCCCGGGGCGAGCAGGCGGAGCAGGAGATCTTCTCCATGGACGAGCTGAAGGCCGCTTTTGAGATGTCCGGTATCTCCAAGTCCCCCGCCATTTTCGATATTGAGAAGCTGCGCTACTTCAACGCCGAGTACATCCGCCGCATGAGCGCGGAGGACTTCGCCAGGGTGGCCGAGCCCTGGATCCGCAAGGCCGTGAAGAATCCGGCCATCGACGCCGCCGCCATCGCCGCCCTGCTGCAGCAGCGCACCGAGGTTCTCACCGAGATCCCCGAGAAGCTGGACTTCTTCGATGCGCTGCCCGAATACGGCACGGAGCTCTTTGTCCACAAAAAGTCCAAGTCCGACGAGGCCTCCTCCAAGGCCGTGCTGGAGACCGTGATCCCCCTCTTCGAGGCTCTGGAGAGCTGGGATGACGAGCACATCCTGGACACCATGGTGAAGCTTGCCGAGGAGCAGGGCGTGAAGAACGCCAAGATCATGTGGCCGGTGCGCATTGCCGCTGCCGGCAAGGCCGTCACTCCCGGCGGCGCTGTTGAGATCTGCCGGATCCTCGGCAAGGAGGAGACTCTCCGCCGCCTGCGCATTGGACTGGAAAAACTGCAGTAACAATTCGGAATTCGGAATTCGGAATAATAGAATTGTATCCACAAAAGCAAGCGCTCTTGGCTCTCCCCGTGTCGGGGAGAGCCAAGAGCGTTTCGCTTCACTTCTCTATTCCCAGCAGTTTTTCAGAACTCCGAATGATAGAATTCTTCCTTCATTGATAAAACCGCCTCTTTTGGGAAAGCTAAGTGAAAGGGAGCCTTCCCCCCGCAGGGGGAAAAGAGCCATCGCGCTGCCTGTGGCAGAAAAAGCGATGGCTCTTTTTCCGCAGCGGTCGAAAGCTGCAAGGAGAAGCGTAAGCCCGCAGCAGCTTTCGGGCACCGCAAGGTGGGCTGGTGGCGCGCAGCGCCGGATGAGGTCCCCGCGCAGCGGATCCTTTCACCGATCCTCTCGCCGGATCTGAATATTTCACTGATAAAACCGCCTCTTTGGGGAAAGCTATCCCAAAAGAGGTGGTTTTTTATGAAACGCAAGCTGAAGATCCTGCTGGCCTCCTATGTCTCCGTGCTGGTGATCGCCCTGGCGCTTTACGCCTGGGCGGGACAATGGGGCCTGGGCTGGTATCGCCGCACGGCGGAGGAGAGCGCGTCCCTCGCCTATGAGGAGACAGTGCGCGCGGTCCAGACCCTTTCCGCCGTGCTGGCTCAGAGTCCCTATGCCACCGACAGCGATATGTGCGACCGCATCTGCTGCGAGGCCTACGCCAGCGCTGCCGCGGCGGAAAGCGCCCTTTCCACCCTGCCCTTTTCCACCTGGGAGCTGGAGCAGCTATCCTCCTTTCTCAACACCGCCGGGGACTACAGTCACAGTCTCTGCGGCCAGGGCCAGGCCTTTACCGAGCGGCAAAAACGGGAGCTGCGACAGCTCTCCGACGCTGCCGGCGACTTCTCCGGGACACTTCTGGAGCTGCGGCAGAATCTGGAGGACCGGGAGCTTCAGATGGACAGCCGGGAAAAGCGGCTGCGCAACGTGGGAGAAGAGACCGGTCCCCTGCTCAGCGGAGAGCTCAAGCGCTATGAGGGCGGCTTCACCCCGGTGGAGCTGCGCTACGACGGCGCCTATGGCGCGGCAGAGGAGAAAAAGGGCGGGGGACTTCTCACCGAGGAAGAGATGCTCGCCGCCGCGGCAGCCTTTGCGGGGCTTCAAGAGGAGGAGCTGAGCCTGGATTACCAGGCAGAGGACGGAGAAGGCCGCCGCTGCTACCGGGCGGAGGATCTCTGGATCTCCGTGGGCAGGGGCGGTGTGGAGAGCTGCATCCGCAGCCGCCTGGTGCCGGAGGCCGTGCTTTCCATGGAGGAGGCGCAGAAGAAGGCAGAGCGCTTCCTCAAGGCTCGTGGCTATGAGGATCTGCATTTGCTGGAGCAGTCCCAGAGCGCCTGTCTTGCTCTCTTCTCCTATGTGCGGGAGCAGGACGGGGCCCTCTGCCCGGAGGATCCGCTGCGGCTCTCCATCGCCCTGGACGACGGCTCCCTCTACAGCTTTGATGCGACGGAATATGACCCGGAGCCCATCCAGGTCACATGGAATGTTGAGGAAGAGGAGGCCCGGGAGGCCCTGCCCGCCTCCCTGTCGGAGGCCTCCTGTGCGCGGATGATCCTCCGCAGCCCCGGCGGCAAGCCCATCCCCTGCTACGTCTTTTCTGCCCGGGACGAGGACGGAAGGGCTGTGGAAATCTCCGTCAGCGCCGAGAGCGGAAAACAGTTTCGCATCCGGGTGGGGGCGTGAGGTCAATGCGGAATTCGGAGTTCGGAATTGAGGCAGCGAAACGGATGAGCACTGCTCGTCCCTACGGCGGGCGCATAGTCTGGTTCCGCTGTAGGGGCTGGCGTCCTCGACAGCCCGCAGCCTCCCTACGCAGGGGCACGACACTCGCCAAAAACAGAGCGGAAGCGCCGACCAGGCACTTCCGCTCTGTTATTATCTAAAAAACTCTTCACTTCGCGTGCTTTTCGAACCAGTCGGTGATCTCCTGCAGGCGGCGCAGCCGGTGCTTGGGCTTGCCGGAGCGGCTCAGCTCGTGGTTCTCCCCATGGAAGAGGCAGAGCCGGGTCTCCACGCCCCGCTCCATGAGACTGGCAGCCATCTGCAAGCCCTGCTCCAGGGGGCAGCGGTAGTCCTCGTCGGAGTGGATGAAAAGGGTGGGGGTCTTCACGTTTTTGGCATAGGCCAGGGGCGAGCGGGCCCAGAGCTTCTCCGGGCTCTCGTACAGGTCCCCGGCGTTCTGGTCCGGGGCGAAGTAGAAGCCGATATCGCTGGTGCCCCAGAAGCTGAGCCAGTTGGAGATGGAGCGCTGGCTGGCCGCGCAGCAGAAGCGGTCCGTGTGGCCGATGATCCAGTTGGTCATGAAGCCGCCGTAGCTGCCGCCGGTCTCGCAGACCCGGGTCCGGTCGATCTGGGGATACGTTTCCAGCACCGCGTCACAGAAGTCCATCAGGTTTTCATAGTCCACCGTGCCGTACTTGCCCCGGATGTCCGCGAAGGCGTTATCCCGGCCATCGCTGCCGGTGGGGTTGCAGAAGAACACAAAGTAGCCCATGCTCGCCCAGAGCTGCATCTCGTGATAGAACACCGGACCGTAGACGGTCTTGGGGCCGCCGTGGATGTCAAACACGGCGGGATAGCGCTTCTCCGGGTCAAAGTCCCTGGGCAGCAGCACCCAGCCGCCGATCTCGGTGCCCTTGGAGCAGATGGTGAGGGGCTGGGGCTTTGCCACATAGCGCCCCTCCAGATTTTCGTCATTGAAGTGGGAGACAGGGCTGATCTCCCCGGTCTTCAGGTCCGCTCGGTAGAGCTCCTGGAGACGCATATCGTAGAGAGCGATGAGCAGGGCCTCGTCGCCGTTTACATCAAAGGCGTCGATGCAGCCGGTCTTCTCGATGAGAGGATGGTCGCTGCCGTCGGGATCCATGCGATAAAGCAGGCAGTCTCCTTCCCGGGTCGTAAGATGATAGAGGCTCTCCCCCTGGGGCACGTGCTGTCTCCCGCCACCCAGACGGCAGTCGCTGCCCACGGAGTTATAAAGGCTGTATTCCTCTGCCCGCAGCAGCTTCAGTTTCCCCTCGGCGGGGTCCAGGGTGTAGACCCAGCTGTTCTCGTTGAGGCCGAAGCGCCTGCCCTCGGTGGCAAAGAGCCAGAGCTGCTCTCCCACGGCCTCCATGCCGGAAAAAGCCAGTTCCTCGTTTCGCAGCAGTTCCCGCTCCGCCCCGGTCTTCCAGTTCCGGGCCCGGAGGGTAAAGCCTTTCAGGGGCAGCTTCTGTCCCCGGGGATTCACCGCGAAGAAGATCTCCTCCCCCAGCACCGTGAAGCCCAGCAGCTCCTCGGGCAGGGCGGTGAGGGGCGTCACGGTCATGGGCTCCCGCTGCACCAGGAAGAGCCGCTCCCGCTGGCCGTTGGTGACGCCGGCGCCGTTAGAGTACCAGGGCAGCTCGTCAAAGACCTCGTAGTCCTTGTCCTCCTCCCGCTGCTTGCGCAGCTTGGCCTTTTCCTCCTCCTCGGCGGCATAGAGCTCGGGATGGAGCTTGTCCACCGTGGCAGAGACGGCAAAATGATTTTCATCCAGCACCCGGAGGTTCCCCGCGGCGAAGGGAAGGGTCATGAAGGGCAGCGCTTCGCCGCCCCGCAGGTCCAGGACGTAGTAAGACGTGAATTCCTCGTGCCCCTCGGCCCGCTTCTTCTCCTTCGCGGAGCGGACTGCCGGAAACAGCAGCCGGTTTTCGTCCAGCCAGGTGAAGCGCCCCTCCTTGCCCAGGTCGGTGAGCTGCCGTACCTGGCCCTTCTCATAGAGCCAGAGCCGCTGTTCGTAGCTGTTGTCCTCCTCATTGGCGTTGGCCACTACGAAGGCCGCCCGCTCCCCGCCCGGCGCATAGCGGATATTGGAGAGGAAGCGATAGTTCAGGATGTCTTTCAGTTCGATGGCTTTCATGGGAAAACCTCCCTTTCTGATCTTTGCTGCCATTATAGCGAGTAAGAGGGACTGCGTCAATCGGAAGAAAAAAGGGGTTCTCTTGTGTGCTTCCCCCCGCTGGGGAAGAACTGTGCGGCAGAGCTTCGCCTTTCCGGCGCTGCGGGGCACCCGTCGCCTTGCGGGGGACGGCGTCTGCCACTTGTCGCTTTGCGCCTCTTTTGCCTGCAAAATCTGCCACTGGCAGTTTTTTCGGTCGGCAAAAGTCCCCGCTGGGGGAAGTCCCTCTCGCCGCAGCCGACTTCATTCCTTCCTTTTCGCACAAAAAAGCCGCCCTTTCGGACGGCTTTTTTGCGTGTAGTCTTATTACAGCAGCAGGTTCTCCTCGGTCTCGGGGTCGAAGAAGTGCATGACCTTCCCCTCGAAGGTGACGTTGATCTTCTTGCCTCTGACGAGACTTTCCCGCTCGCCGCTCTCCAGGCCGATGGTGGGCACGCGCACGATGAGGCGGGTGCCGTCCTCGGTGAAGACGTGCAGGTGCAGTTCGCTGCCCATCATCTCGTTGACCTCCAGGGTCGTGGGGATGGCGGCGGCGTCCTTGTCGTCGGCCAGGACCATGTGCTCCGGGCGTACGCCCAGCAGGATCTCGCCGGCGGGAACGTTCTTCTTTGCCAGCATCTGGCCCTTCTCGCCGGTGACCTCGATCTTGGAGCCGAAGGGCGTGACGAAGTATCTGCCGTTCTCCCGCAGGAGCTGGGTCTTCATGATGTTCATCTTCGGAGCGCCGATGAACTCGGCCACGAAGAGGTTTGTAGGCATGTCGAAGCACTGCTCGGGGGTGCCCACCTGCTGGATATAGCCGTCCTTCATGATGACGATCCGGTCGGCAAGGGTCATGGCCTCGGTCTGGTCATGGGTGACATAGATGAAGGTGGTGTCCAGCTTCTGGCGCAGCAGGATGATCTCGGCGCGCATCTGGTTGCGCAGCTTGGCGTCCAGGTTGGAGAGGGGTTCGTCCATCAGGAAGACCTTGGAGTCCCGCACCATGGCGCGGCCGATGGCCACGCGCTGCCGCTGGCCGCCGGAGAGGGCCCGGGGCTTGCGGAGCAGATACTCGGTGATGCCCAGGATGTCCGCAGCGTTGGTGACCTTTTCATAGATCTGGTCCTCGGGCATCTTCTGCAGGCGCAGGGAGAAGGCGATGTTGTCATACACCGTCATGTGGGGGTACAGGGCATAGTTCTGGAAGACCATGGCGATGTTGCGGTCCTTGGGCTGCAGGTCGTTGACCACCTCGCCGTCGATCTCCACGGTACCGCCGCTGATGTCCTCCAGGCCCGCGATCATGCGCAGGGTGGTGGACTTGCCGCAGCCGGAGGGGCCGACGAAGACCACGAATTCCTTGTCATGGATGTCCAGGTTGAAGTCATGGACGGCCACCACGTTGTTGTCATATACTTTTTTGACGTTCGTCAGTTTCACACTTGCCATATGTTTCTGCTCCTTTCAGCTCTTAGCCCTTGACGGCGCCGCCGGTGACGCCCTCTACATAGTATTTCTGCAGGCACATGAACAGGATCGTCACAGGGATCGCCACGACCACACCGCCGGCGCAGAACATGGTATAGCGCTGGCCGATCTGGTCCAGCTGCAGCCAGCCGTACATACCGACAGCCACGTTCATGCCGGCCGAGGTGCCGAACGAGACGTATCTGGCGAACACAAAGTCACCCCAGGGCGCCATGAATGCCGTCAGGATCGTATAGATGACAATGGGCTTGGCCAGGGGCAGGATGATCTTGGTGAGCACCTGCGCTCTCGTGGCGCCGTCGACGCGGGCCGCCTCGTCCAGGGTCTTGGGGATGGTGTCAAAGAAGCCCTTGGACACATAGTAGCCCATGCCGGAGGAGGCCACATACACCAGGATCAGGCCGGGCACGGCGTTGACCTGGGTCAAGCCCAGGTCCTTCAGCACGCGGTAGAGGATGATCATGGTCAGCATGCCGGGGAACATGCCCAGGATCAGCATGAAGCGCATCAGGCCGTTTCGCATTTTGAAGCGGAAACGGGAAAGGGTGTAGCTCATGCACAGGACGATGAACGTCTGTATCACGGAAACCACAAGAGCGATGATAAAGGTGTTGAGATACCATTTCTTGAAGTCGCTGTTCCACAGGGCGATGTAGTTGTCCCAGCCCCACTTCTGAGGGATGACATAGCCCACCTGCCAGGTGGATTCGACGCGGAAGGATTGGAGCACGATGCAGATAAAGGGGATCAGCCAGACGATGCTCATAATGACGAGGATGATGTAGATGATCGTATTTGAGATCGCGCGGCTGGCCCGCAGTCCCATGGACCGCTTCTCTAATGTCTTGTTCATTACTGGAAATCCTCCTCATTCTTGATCGAGGGCAGGACATTGTAGACCACCAGAGAGATGAACGCTACCACCACGAAGACCATGATGCCCACCACAGAAGCCAGGTAATACTGGGCTTCCGCGCCGGTGGTGATCTTGAACAGCCAGGTGATCAGCAGGTCGGTGTAGCCCACGCTGCCCGCCGCGCCGGAGGCAGCCGCGTTGGTTGGCGCGCCGCCGGTGAGCAGGTAGATGACGTTGAAGTTGTTCATGTTGCTGGTAAAGCTGGTGAGCAGATAGGGGCCGGTAATGAAGAGCATATAGGGAAGGGTGATCTTGGTGTACTGCTGCCATGCGTTGGCGCCGTCAATGCGGGAGGACTCGTAGAGGTCCGCGGGAATGTTCATCAGGATGCCTGTGGCGATCAGCATCAGATAGGGGATGCCGATCCAGATGTTGATGACGATGACCATGATCCTGGGCAGCAGGCCGCTGTGGGCGTTGGAGCCCCAGAAATCGATGGCCTGGTTGATCCAGCCCAGGTTCAGCAGCAGGCCGTTGACGATGCCGTTTTTGGCAAACATCTTGGAGACGTACAGCAGGGAGATGAACTGGGGGATGGCGATGGTCATGACCAGAATGGTACGCCAGAGCTTTTTCAGCCGGATGCCCTTCTTGTTGATCATCATGGCTACGAACATGCCCAGGAAGTAGTTGGTGAAGGTGGCAAAGAAGGCCCAGATCAGGGTCCAGGTCAGGATCTCGCCAAAGGTAGCGGAATAGTTGACGCCGCTGCCGGACCATGTGAGAAGGGTGCGGAAATTCGCCAGTCCCTGCCAGCTAAAGAGAGCGTTGTTGTAGCCGTCGTGGGTGCCGTCGTAGTTGGTGAAGGCCACCAGGATCATGAAGACGATGGGCATCACTGTGAAGATCAGGATACCGGTGAGCGGCAGAGCCAGCAGGGTCTTGTAAAACTGCTCGTCCACCAGGCTTCTCAGGTCGTCCGCACCGGATTTCAGGCGCTTGCCCTGGCGCTCATGCTCCTGGGCGATCTTGTTCTGCTTGACGTTCAGGCGCCAGGTGTACACAAAGGCCACAATGAAGAAGATGGTCAGCACGCCATAGAGCAGGATCTTGAAGGAGTTGTCCCCATATACCTTGGTATAGGCGTCCAGAACGGCGCTGTATTCATCGTGGGGGCCGATCTTGCCCAGGGAGGGCAGCATGCTCATCCAGTAGCCGCCGGTGGTGACCATGTAGAAGATGAACACGATCTCGAAGAGCAGAAACAGCAGACCGCGAAGCACCTGTCCGCGGGCCATGCTGCCAAGGCCCATCACCAGGAAGGAGGCCCGGGTCTTCCAGTCCCCTTCCTTGAAGGTGGTAAAGATATCGGAAAACTCCTCAGCGATCCCCAGTCCCAGATCACGGAAGAAACGGCCGATGGCAAGGAAGATGCCGCCGATGGCCCTGGGGATCGAGGCAAAGAAGCTTGTGAGCTTGTAAAGGAATTTCTGTCCCTTGCTCAGCTTGAGAAATTCCAGGTCACTGTATCTTTTCATATCATTGCCCCTTTTATAAAATGGTTGGAGCCAAAACCTGACTCCAACCACTCGTTTGGTTCAGCCAAAGTGAATGATTAACTTTGGTCTTGTATGCAGCTGTTTTCGCTTACTGCGCGATCAGTTCCACAGTGCCGGTGTCGCCGTCGATGGTCAGCTGGACAATGTAGCTGCCGTCGGCTTCCACGACCACGTTGTCGGCGGGGAAGTTCACATCCCAGGAAGCGCCCTGACGGCACTTCAGCTCGTCGCCGGCCTTGAGCTCCAGGACCTCAGACTGGAACACGCCCTCGGAGACCTCAGTCATGGGGAAGTCGGTATCCCAGTTGGTGCCGCAGAGAGCGCCGATGACGGACCAGGCAGCTGCGGCCTCGGGATCCATGTTCAGGAAATCGGAGATGGCAGCGCTGTAGTTGTCCAGAGCAGCCTGCAGGCCGGCCTCGTCGGTGGCGTTCTCCACGTCAGTGCCGATGACCTTGGCGATATCCCACCAGGAGCCGGCGATCTGGCCCTGAACGGTAGCGTACTTGTTCTGCTCGATCAGAGCAGCCAGAGCCACGTTGGCCTGGACAGCATCGGAAGCCTGGTCGTTCATGTTGGAGGGACCCCAGGCAGCGGCCTGGAAGCGCTCCATCTGGCCCTGCTCACCGGTCAGATACTGAGCCAGCTTGTGCAGAGCAGCGGACTTGACAGCATCGGTCTGGGGCTTGACACCCAGGAGCTTGAAGCCGGAGAAGGAGCCCATGTGGTACTCCTTACCGTCCACCTCGAAGGAGGGCAGGTCAGCCACGCCCATGTTCTCGCCCAGGATGCCTTCCACGGTGTTGTAGGCCCAGGTGCCGGTGACAACGATGGCGCAGCCCGAGTCGAAGCCGGCGCCGTCAGAGGAGCTCAGGTACATGGGAGAATCGACCAGCTTCTTCATGCCCTTGGCGGCGATCAGGCCCTCGGGGCTGTTGAAGGTGTCGTTCAGCTGCCAGTTGCCTTCCACGTCAGTGGCCCACTCGGACACGCAGCCGGTGCCGAAGAAGAAGGAAGCGATGTACCAGGCGGAAGTGTCGGTCTCCATGGAGAAGTACTTGCCGGCGGCTTCGCAGTCCTCAACCAGCTTCTCCAGAGAGTCCACGTCTTCCTCGGGGATAACGGACTTGTCATAGTACATGAAGTAGCCGTTATCGGAGGTCAGGGGGTAGGCATACAGGTCGCCATCGAGAGTGGAAGCGGAGACCGCGCCTTCATCGTTGGCGGTTCTGACCATCTCGGCAGCCTGGACGCCCAGCTTGCTGAGAGCACCGGCCTGCACCAGACGGGCAAACTGGTCCTGCGCGAAGCAGAACAGGTCGCCGCCGGCTTCCACGTCGGTGATCATCTGGGTGGCAGCGTCGCCCTCACCCACAGCCTCGACTGTGGCGTTGAAGGTGATGCCGTCGGTGTTGTTGGCGTTAAAGTCCTCGATCTGCTTCTTGGTCAGATCGACAATGGCATCAGCGCACCACACGGTGATGTCATAGGTGCCGGCCAGCTCGCCGCCGGCGGCAGGAGCTTCCGCAGTGGGAGCATCGGTCTTGTTCTCGCCGGCGGATGCGGGAGCGGATTCACCGCCGCAGGCAGCCAGGGAAAAGACCATTGCCAGCGCGAGAAGCAGGGCAAACAGTTTCTTCATTTTGTTTCCTCCTCATTTTTCTTCATGGCTTTTGCCGATGAATTCCTGTTTTCCATTACGGACTGCAACAGAGCAAAAATGATGTCCTTTCATTTTTGCGGTACTATTATACTCTCCCGTCTCCCCCTTGTCCACGGGAGATATTCAAAAAAGGGGAAGTAAACTTCGCCAAAAATCGCTTTCAAAAATTGTGCACAACTTTCAAAATCCCGGCTTTTTCTCCAAAAAGCCGGGATTTTGCACAAGTTATTGCAGGATGCTCAGCTGCCTCAGCTCTCCGCGTTGAGCATGGCGGCGTCGATCTTGCCCCAGGCGCCGTTGCCCGCGCCCTGGCATTTCACGAAAATGCCAACGGTGACGCTCTGGCCCTCCTGCACCCGGATATTCGGGATTCTGGCGCTGTCCCAGCTGTCCCAGACGGTGACAGTGAGAGGCGCCGTGGCCACAAGCTCCCCGTCCACCAGGGCATAGGCGTAGATCTCCGTCTCGCCGCAGTCGCCGCCCATGATGGAGATGCCGAAGCGGTAGCTGCCGGGTCTGAGGCCGGTGACGGTCTGCTCCAGGCTGAAATCCACGCTGTTTTCCTTCTCGCTCCAGAAGTGCATGTGCCACTTGCCGTCCAGGGAATCGCCGGGCTTGTTCTCCACATAGAGCTGGTCCGCCTTGCCCCGCTCGGTGACGGTCCAGGGCTCCAGCTTGCCGGTCTCGAAGTCGCCGTTTTCCAGGTAGTTGAACTCCACCATGTTCACAAGGCATCTTGCCTCCATGCCCTGGGCCTGGCCCTTGACCTCATAGACCGCGGGACCGCCCGCAAACATCTGCTCTCGCAGGGTATCATCCAGCTCCCACTCCACCGGGATCGCCTCCCGGCTGTTGTCGCTCATGACGGCGTTCACGATCTCCGGCATGGTCAGTTCCCCTGCCAGGTCCACGGTGATGCTGCAGTCCTCAATGGCGTCCGGCACCAGGGGCAGCTCGTTGCCCTGTCCCAGGAGCCGGAAGACCCGCAGGGACTCCAGCGGATGTCCGGCGGGATCAAAGAAGGTCTGGTTATCCCAGGAGCAGCCGCCGTAGTATTTCCCCGCGTCGTCCGGGTCATAGGCCGCGGCATAGCTGCTGGCCCAGCCGGAGCCGAACTGCTCCCAGAGGGCGCTGTTCTGCTCCCAGGACTCGGTGCCCACGCTGATCCAGGCGCCTTCCCAGCAGCACAGTCCGATGCCCCCGGGGATATGGGCCACGGTGTCCGCCACGTCCCGGACGGCGTTTGCCTGGGCCTGGACGGTGAAGGGATAATCCAGCTGCAAGCCGGAGCCATCCCCCACGTTGTTGCCGGAGAAATCGGAGTCCTCGCCGGTGTAGGGCCAGGAGGTCTCCATCACCATGACCTGCTTGCCGTAGAGCCGGTGGATGCCGCCCAGCACCTGGGCCAGATTTTCCCTGGTACCGTGCCAGAAGGGATAGTAGGAGGAGGCGAACACATCGTAGTCCACCCCATAGTAATCCAGACAGTCCGCATAATCGGCATAGCTGCCGGAGCGCTCGGGATTGGCAAAGTGCACCGCCACCTGCGCCTGGGGGCAGACCTCCCGGATGGCCCGGGAACCGGCCTTCATCAGCAGCTGGATATTGCTCCAGCTGTCCTCACCGCAGAGGGCACCGTTGGTCTCGTTGCCCACCTGGACCATGGCGATGTCCACGCCGCCGTCCATGAGCTTCTGCAGGCTCTCCTTCGTATAGGCGCAGAGGGCCTCGGCCTTGGTCTCCACATCCATGTCCGCCCAGGCCCGGGGCGCCATCTGTTTGCCGGGATCCGCCCAGAAGTCGGAATAGTGGAAATCCACGATGAGCTTCAGGCCGTATTGGGCGGCCCGCTGCCCGATGGCGAGGGCCTTGTCGATATCGCAGTTGCCGCCGCCGAAGCCCATGCCTTTTTCGTCATAGGGATCGTTCCACACCCGGACTCGGATGTGGGTCACGCCGTTTTCCGCCAGGATCTCCAGCAGATCCTTCTCCACGCCGTCAAAGTCAAAGTAGCGCACGCCGCTCTGCTCCTCGGCGATGAGGGAGGACACGTCCATGCCCAGGATGAAATCCTCCGGCAGGTCCTCCACCTTTTTTACATACAGGCTGCTCTCCACGGGCTCCTCCGCGCCCTGGGTTTTCTCCTCTGTCTTTGCCGGGCTGCCGCCGCAGGCCGCCAGCAGCAGAGCCGGCAGCAGAAGCAGGGCGATCCAGGTCTTTCTTCTCATGTTGCTTCTCCTTTGATGCGTTATAAAATGAAGAAATTGTTGTGTGCCGCTTCGCGGCACGGATCGGATCCCCCTATCCTCCAGAGTGCGCACTGGGGACTTCCCCCACAGGGGGGAGCAAGGGATCCCCTATCTTGCCTCCCCTATGTGGGAGGTGTCATTCGCCGTTCCTCCGCGAGGCGAATGACGGAAGGGGTTCAAGTTCATTCCTTCATTCCTTATTTCAGCTTCAGCAGGGCTTCCGCTACCCGGAGGGCAGCTCCGTCGCCGCCGCTCAGGTGGGGCGATCCGGCGTTAAAAAACAGATAGTAGCTCTCTCCCGGCTCATAGCCCATGTAAGCGGCCGCAGCGCCCGCTTCCCCGGGCCCCGAGAGCTTCACGCCGTATGCGACCCCGTCCCGGACGTAGAGCTCCCGTCCGCCGACGTCCAGGCCCTCCCCGTCCAGGGGCGCAAAGCCCGGCACCATCGCCTCCGCTTCCGTCTCTCTCACGGCGTAGAGATCCGCCTCCAGCAGCTCCCGGTCCCCGAAGACCGCGTAGGAGAAGGGGTGGACCTTGATCATTTTGATTCCCTCCGGTTTCTCCTCCTCCAGCTTCAGCGCCAGCTCCTGGCTGCGGCAGTTCTCGGTCTGCACATAGAGGGTCACCTTTTTCTCCGGCACGGTGTCGGTGATGATGGTGAAGATCCAGGCCCAGAAGATGGTGGAGAGCAAGGCCCAGAACACAAAGCGGTGGAGCTGGGACCAGATGTTTTTAAGTACCTGCATCGTCCCCTCCGATCCCGGCCACATAGCCGCCCGCCAAAAGCAGCGTCACTGTCTTCCCGTCCCAGGGCCGCAGGGCGCGCACTTTGGTCTCGTTCACCTTGAGGCGCCGGGTGGTCTTTCCGTCCTCCAGCAGCAGGACCCGGATCCGGATGCTGCCCCGGATCCGCAGGCGCTCCTTCGTCACGGTAAGCTTGCCCCGGACCGCTGTCTGTTCCGCTCCGATCAGGTAGGCCGCGTGCTCCCGCTCGTGTCTGGCCTCCTGCACACCGAAGGTCCGTCCGTAGATCACAAGCCAGCCCCCCACACAGGAGGTGATGAGGGTGGCGATCTCCATCCGTCCGGCGTTTGCGGTATTGGTCAGGCAGCAAAAAAGCACGCAAAGCGCCAGCGTCAGTCCGGCCAGCGCCCAGACCCACGCCCGCGCTTTCTTTTCCCTTGTCTTCAGCCGGTCCTGATCCTCCGGCCGGTAAAACATCATCGTTTCCATGCCTCGATTATAGTCGCCCTGCTCCCCTTCCGTCAACCGCTTTTGTTCTTTCGCGCTTGACAAAGCGCTCCTCTCTCGTTAAACTTTTACCATCAAAAGCATTTTCTCGGAGGTGACTTGTATGAAACGCAGCTCCCTTCTCGCTCTGATCCTGGCCCTGCTGTTTCTGCTGCCCGCCTGCGGACAGCCTGTGTCGGCGCCGGCGGAGGCCCCGTCCGATGCCGGATCCGCCGTTGACGCCCCGGTGGAGGCCGCAGTGCCTGACCGGGACGACAGCGGGCGCTATCTGCTGAGCGATACCGGCGAAGCTATCATCGACGATGTGGATCTGAGCCGCTATGCCGAGGCGGAGGACAACGCCCGGGTCTTTTACGAGATCTTTGTGGGCTCCTTCTCCGACTCTGACGGGGACGGCATCGGGGACCTGAGAGGCATTATCGACCGTTTTGACTATCTCAACGACGGAGACCCCGCCTCCGGTCTGAGTCTGGGGGTGGAGGGCATCTGGCTCACGCCGATCTACGATTCCCCCTCCTATCACAAGTATGACGTGACGGACTACTACGCCGTGGACCCGGACTTCGGCAGCATGGAGGATCTGAAGGAGCTGGCGGATCTCTGCGAGAGCCGCAACGTGAAGCTGATCCTGGACCTGCCCATCAACCACACCGGCAACCGCAACGCCTGGTTCTCCTCCTTTGTCAGCGCCCACCGGAACCAGGATGCCGCCGACCCCTACTATGACTTCTACTGCTGGTACGGCGCCGGAGAGAGCGCCCCGGCGGGCCGGACCTTTGCCCCCATCTCCGGCACGGAGGACTATTACGAGTGCAACTTTGACTCCGCCATGCCGGAGCTGAACTTTGACAACGACCTGGTGCGCCAGGCGGTGCTGGACGTGGCGAAGTACTACCTGGACCTGGGGGTGGACGGCTTCCGCTTCGACGCCGCCAAGTACGTCTACTTCGGCGACAACGCCGGCAGCGCCTCCTTCTGGGACTGGTACATGGCGGAGCTGCGAAAGATCGACCCGGAGATCTATGTGGTGGCCGAGGTCTGGGACGGGGACGGCGTCACCGACCAGTACTACGGAGCCATGAACTGCTTCAATTTCTCCATGTCCCAGACAGACGGTCTTATCGCCTCCACCGCGAAGACCGGCTCGGCAGGGCGTTATACCTCGTATGTGGAGGGCTATCTCCGGTCGGTCCGCGCCCTGCGGGAGGACGCCATGCTGGTGCCCTTCATCTCCAACCATGACATGGACCGGGCCGCCGGCTACCTCCAGGCTTCCAGCGGTCAGATGCAGATGGCCGCGAACCTCTACATCCTCGGGCCCGGCTCCCCCTTCCTCTACTATGGGGAGGAGATCGGCCTGCGGGGCTCCCGGGGCGGCGCCAACACCGACGCCAACCGCCGTCTCGCCATGCTCTGGGGCGACGGGGACACGGTGCGGGACCCGGAGGGCAGCACTTATCGCGCCCAGGACAACAGCGTTCAGCTTCAGCTTGGTCAAAGTGACAGCCTCTATAACTACTATAAGCGCCTGATCCTGATCCGCCGGGCCAATCCCGAGATCGCCCGGGGCGAATACAGCGCCGTTTCCGTTCCCAACGGCAAGGCGGGCGGCTTCGTCTCCACCTGGGAGGGCTCCTCCGTCTGCGTTCTGCACAATCCCGCCCAGAGTGCCGTGACCATTGATCTGGCAGCCCTGGGCCTGGACTTTGACAGCATCGCCGCCTGCATCGGGGCGGGCGAGGCCACCCTGGAAGGCAGCACGCTCACCTTGGGAGGCCAGACCAGCGTGGTGCTGCGCTGAGTGCCTCCACCGGCCCTCGGCATAATCCGCGGACGCCACGCGTCCCAAAGCCTTCTCCTTGAGGAGAAGGTGTCATTCGGCGTGTTACGCTCCGCCGAATGACGGATGAGGTGGCGAAAAACCTCCCTTCCCCGTCCCTCCGCCGATGAAATATAAACTAGTCATTCTGAGGAGCGTATGCGACGAAGAATCTCTTTTCAGATCCTTCGCCGCGGCTCAGGATGACAGTGCCGGAACAGAAGCACTTCCCAACAGTCAAACAGGAGCAGATCCGCAATTGATACGGATCTGCTCCTGTTTTTCTCAAATCTCAAAACGCAAAACTTATTTCCGCTTGTTCCGTCCCCAGAAGACGTTGTAGCGGTCCGGCTCCCAGCCGGGCTTCACGTCCTTCACCGCCTGGGCGGCAGTGATCTCGGCTTCGCCGTTATCCAGATCGATGAGGGTGTAGCGGTCGTTGCCCATGCCGAGCTCCTTCATGTAGCTCAGCTGGCGCAGGCCGTGGCGGGTCTCCACCCGCTGGATCAGGGCCTTGCCGCCGCCTTCGGGCAGGTTATAGATCAGGTCCACACAGGCATTGTCCACCGCCAGGATGTCCAGGGAGGCCAGGATGCCCACGTCCGGCGTGACCACAGGCTCCGCCTCGGGACCCTCGCAGTCGCAGGAGACGGACATGTTGCGCATGACGTTGATGAAGCAGACGTGGGGCGCGAAATGGTCCACGGTGGCCTTGGTGCTCTCGCTGATGCGCTCCATCAGCTCCTCCTCGGCGATGCTCCACATGCCGCCGTTGGGATAGCTGTGGATCTCCTTTTTGCCGATCCGCCCGTCGGCACAGCCGATGCCGATGTTCTTGTTGCTGCCGCCGAAGCCGCCCATCACATGGCCCTTGAAGTGGGTCAAGGTCAGAAGAGAGTCATAGTTCAGCATGCTCTCGCCCACGTGCATCTCCGTAAACCACTTGCCGCCCTTCACCGGCAGGGCCGCCACGCCGTGCTCGTCGGTGATGTCCACGGGGCAGAAGGTCCAGCCGTTTACTTCCAGGGTCTTGCGGTGGGCCTCGGTGGTGTAGCGGCTGCCCTCGTAATAGGTGTTGGTCTCGATGATGGTGGCCTCGGGCAGGCGGCTGGCCAGCAGCTCCTTCACCCAGGGGCGGGGGATGATGTTGGGGCCCTCCGCCTCGCCGGTATGCAGCTTCACCGCCACCTTGCCCTCCAGCACGGAGCCCACCTTGTCATAGATCTTTTTCAGTCCCTCTTCGGAGAGATCCCGGGTGAAAAACACCACGGACTTCTCCCCTGTGCGCTCTTCAAAAGGCACATACTTGTTGCCGTCTTTTCCGGGCACCGGTTTCTTCTCACGCATGGGGATTCCTCCTGTTCATAATTTAACCAATTACAGTATAGCAGACGCCGTCTGGTTTGAAAAGTATCTTTTTCTATTTCCCCCTTGACAAAGCGCTGGCGCCGCGCTAATATATGAACAGTAATTCATATGAACGGAGGTTCAAATGATGCCTCACGACCACGAAGCCATCCTCCGCAAGGTCCGGCAGGATCTGCCCACGGATGAGCTGCTCTGCGATCTGGCGGATCTGTTCAAGATCTTCGGCGACACCACCCGGGTCAAGATCCTCTATGCCCTGTTGGAGTCGGAGATGTGCGTGTGCGCCATCGCGGATCTGCTGGGCATGACCCAGTCCGCCATCTCCCACCAACTGCGCATTTTGAAGGACGCGGATCTGGTGGGCAAGCGCCGGGAGGGCAAGACCATCTATTATCATCTCTCCGACGATCACGTCCGCACCATCGTCGCCCAGGGCTTTGAGCATCTGATCGAAGAACACCTGGAAGACTATCCGGAAAACACCTCCCCTGTGCAAGGGGAGGTGGGATCCGGCGTGTAACGGTCCGCCGGATCTCGGAGGGGTTGTACAGCCCCCACAAGCCCCCGTAGGGACGGCCATTGGCCGTCCGCGGCAGCCGCCGCCCCTGTCATCCTGCTGAGGCAAGGCCAACAAAGGATCTCATCCCCGGCGGCAGCTCCGCTCCCCCGCGTAGGGAGCGATCCCCTGATCGCTCCGTTTTCCCCCCTCGTAGGGACGGCTATTGGCCGTCCGTGGCCGCGCGTGAAAAACTCTCAAATCGTCGGAGGGCCAACCCCTCCGTCCCAGTGTGCGCACTGGGCCACCTCCCCTTGCACAGGGGAGGCAAAGATGAAAGGAAGACCCCTCAGTCTGCCACCTTGCGTGAGTCGGCGGCAGACAGCTCCCCTTAGCAAGGGAGCCAATAAGGAAAGGAGATTGGAATTATGAAAAAGACCTTTAAGCTGGAAGACCTGGACTGCGCCAACTGCGCCGCCAAGATGGAGACCGCCATCAACAAGCTGGAGGGCGTGCAGAAGGCCACCGTCAGCTTCATGACCCAGAAGCTGACTCTGGAGGCCGAGGACGACAAGTTTGACGAGGTGCTGAAGGCCGCCGTCAAATGCATCGCCAAGGTGGAGCCGGACTGCCGGGTGATCCTGAAATGAGCCGGAAGCAGAAGAAGACCCTTCTGCGCATCGGCCTTGCGGCGCTGCTCCTGGCGGGAGCGGCGCTGCTGCCTGCAGAAGGGCTGTGGAAGGCCCTGGCCTATGCCGTGCCCTGGCTGGTCATCGGCTGGGACGTGCTGTGGGACGCCGTCCGCGGCATCGCCCATGGCCAGGTCTTTGACGAGAAGTTCCTCATGGCCATCGCCACCATCGGCGCCTTCGCCATCGGGGAGTACCCGGAGGCCGCCGCCGTCATGCTCTTCTACCAGATCGGCGAGTGGTTCCAGTCTGTGGCCGTGGGCCGCAGCCGCAAATCCATCGCCGCCCTCATGGACATCCGGCCGGAATACGCCGTGGTCCTGCGGGACGGGGAGGAGCAGGAGGTGGACCCGGAGGAGGTCGCCATCGGGGAGACCATCGTGCTCCGCCCCGGTGAGCGGGTGCCCCTGGACGGCAGCGTTCTGGAGGGCTCCGGCAGTCTGAACACCGCCGCCCTCACCGGCGAGAGCCTGCCTGTAGACGTGGGCCCCGGAGACCGGGTCATCAGCGGCTCCATCAACCTGACCGGGCTTTTGCGGGTCAAGGTGGAGAGCGCCTATGAGGACAGCACCGTCTCCCGTATCCTGGAGCTGGTGGAAAACTCCGCCGAGAAAAAGGCGAAGGTGGAGAGCTTCATCACCCGCTTTGCCCGCTGGTACACCCCCTGCGTGGTCATCAGCGCGCTGCTGCTGGCTCTGGTGCCGCCCCTCTTCGTTGGCAATTGGGGCGAGTGGATCCACAGGGCGCTGATCTTCCTGGTGGTCTCCTGTCCCTGCGCCCTGGTGGTCTCCGTGCCCCTCAGCTTCTTTGGCGGCATCGGCGGCGCCTCCCGGGCGGGCATCCTCATCAAGGGAGCCAACGACCTGGAGACCCTGGCCTCCGTGGACACGGTGGCCTTTGACAAGACCGGCACCCTGACCCAGGGGAGCTTTCAGGTGGATGCGGTCCATCCCCGGGAGATGGAGGCCGACGAGCTTCTGGACATCGCCGCCGCGGCGGAGAGCCACAGCACCCACCCGGTGGCGGAGAGCATCGTGAAGGCCCACGGCGGCCACATCGATCCCGCCCGCCTGGGGGAGATCCGGGAGCTGGCCGGTCTCGGCCTGCAGGCAGAGGTAGACGGCGAGACCTTCTTTGTGGGAAACGGCAAGCTGATGGATCAGGTGGGGGCCGACTGGCACCAGTGTCATCTCCCCGGCACGGTGGTGCACATCGCCCGGGGGAAGGAGTATCTGGGCCACATCGTCATCAACGACGCCCTGAAGCCCGACGCCGCCTCCGCCATGGAGGCCCTGCGGAAGCTGGGCGTCCGCCGCACCGTCCTCCTCAGCGGAGACCGGCAGCGGGTGGCCGAGGCCGTGGCAAAGGAGCTAGGTCTGGATGAAGTCCGGGCCGAGCTTTTGCCGGAGCAGAAGGTGGAGGAAGTGGAAAAGCTGCTGCAAGGCGGCGCGAAGCTTGCCTTCGTGGGCGACGGCATCAACGACGCCCCGGTGCTGGCAAGAGCGGATGTGGGCATCGCCATGGGCGCGCTGGGCAGCGACGCCGCCATCGAATCCGCCGACGTGGTGCTGATGGACGACAAGCCCTCCCGCATCGCTCTGGCGGTGAAGATCGCCCGGAAGACCATGGGCATCGTCCGGCAGAACATCGCCTTCGCCCTGGGGGTGAAGTTCATCATCCTGATCCTGGGTGCTCTCGGCATCGCGGATCTGTGGCTGGCCGTCTTCGGCGACGTGGGCGTGCTGATCCTGGCGATTCTGAACGCCATGCGCTGCCTCCTCCCGGTGAAGGAATAAAGAACACTAGCACAAGGCGACCAAAGGTCGCCCCTACGTTTCGTCCGGTATTCCACCGCGCCGTAGGGGCGGCCTTTGGCCGCCTCCCTTTTGCCTCCTCCTGTCAGGCGACCAAAGGTCGCCCCTACGTTTCGTCCGGTACTCCATCCGCGCCGTAGGGGCGGCCTTTGGCCGCCTTCTTATTTCGCTTTTCATCAAGCGGACGATGCTCGTCCCTACGGTCTCCCTCTCTCGCACAATTCCGAATTCCGCACTCTGAATTCCGAATTCTCTCTTTCCCTCCCGCCCTCTTGCGCAGCGCGTCGCTGCGCGGTATAATGCTCCCGTACAAAAGGAGGCGATCACCATGCTGGAAAACGCGGAAAAATTCTTTGAGCTCTATGCCCAGGACGAGGAGCTGCGCCGCCGGGTGCTGGAGGCCGAGGCCAACTACCCCGGCAGTCTGGAGATCCGGGAGGCGGTGGTGGAGGACGTGCTGCTGCCCATCGCGGACGAGCTGGGCCTCCCCTTCACCCTGGGGGACCTGCGGGCTTTTGAAACCAAACACAAGCTGAAAAACGCCCCGAACCTGGATGTTCCTATCGAGGAGGGTGAGCCCATCGAGGACCCGGTGGACTACTGGCTGCTGGACAAGGGCTGGACCTACGACTACGAAGGCGCCATAGGGGACAAGTGAAAAGATAAAAGCGAAGAGTGAAGAGTTGTGGTATTTTCCTTCGGAAAATGGATTTGAATCCGTCGCCGAAGGCGACACCATAACTCTTCACTCTTCTTTTTTCACGATTCCCTTTTACAGCAGCGGCGCCAGGACCTTCATCAGGATGCCCTCCAGCTTGACGCGGAGCTTTTCCCGCTTCACCGTCTCCGGCGTCACGGTACGGCACTTGGCTTGGGTCTCCAGAAAGTCCTGCTCGATCTCCCGGATGCAGTCCGTCCCCTGCAGGTAGGCGCCGCATTCAAAGTGGTGGTACAGGCTGCGGTAATCCAGATTGATGGTGCCCACGGTGGCCTCCCGGTCGTCTGCGACGAAGACCTTGGAATGGACAAAGCCCGGCGTGTATTCATAGATCCGCACCCCGGAATCCAGCAGGCTCCGGTAGTGGGTCTTGGCCAGGGCGTAGGGCAGGCGCTTGTCCGGGATGCCCGGCAGGATGAGGCGCACGTCCACGCCCCGCTCGGCGGCAAATTTCAGCGCCGTCTCCATCTCCTCGTCCAGGATCAGATAGGGCGTCATGATGTGCACATAGTGCCTTGCCCGGGAGAGAATGTCCAGATACACCCATTCGCCCACCCGCTCCCGGTCCAGTGGGCAGTCGGCATAGGGCATGACGAAGCCTGCAGCCCCGGGGCAGCGCTCCACCGGGGCGTCCAGCCGCTCCCGGCTCTCCAGCTTGCCCGCCTCCAGGTCCCACATCTGCAGGAACATCAGGGTGAAGCTGCGCACGGCCTCGCCCCACACCAGCACGCCGCAGTCCTTCCAGTGGCCGAAGCGGCGCACTTTGTTGATATACTCATCCGCCAGGTTTACCCCGCCGGTGAAGGCCACCTTCCCGTCGATCACCAGGACCTTCCGGTGGTCCCGATAGTTATAGTGGGTGGACACAAAGGGCATCACCGGTGCGAAGGCCCTGGCCTGAATGCCCAGCGTTTCCAGGCGTTTGGCATAGTCCCGGGGCAGGGTGAAAAACTCGTTGGTGCCGTCATAGAGCACCCGCACATCCACCCCCGCGGCGGCCTTGCGGGCCAGGATCTCCAGGATCCTGCCCCACATCTCTCCCTCGCCGATGATGAAAAACTCCAGATAGATGAAGTCCTCCGCCTTTTCCAGCTCCTCCAGCAGGGCCGGGAACAGCTCGTCCCCCAGGGGATAGTAGCGCACCGCGGTCTCGTCATAGACCGGAAAGCAGCCGGAGCGGTTCACATAGCGGGCGATACCGGCCATCTCCGGCGCCTCGTCGGTGAGACGCACCAGCGTGTCCACAGACTGGGGCAGACTGTCCCGGGTCTCCCGCGAGATGGCGGCATAGCGGTCCCGCAGGATCCGGTGGCCGATGTCGCTCTGGGTATAAATATAGAGGAGCCCGCCGAAGACCGGCAGCAGCAGGATCACCAGCAGCCAGGTGAGCTTGGCGTTGGGCTCCAATCGGCTGTTGATGAGGAAGAGGCCCATGGCCCCGGTAAAAGCCAGGGAAAAGGTATAGTAATGGGGCATGAAGTTTTGCAGGTAGCGGAAGCCCTCGATCATGAGCAGGATCTGCAGCAGCAAAAAGAGCGCGATCATCCCGGCCCGGCTGAACACCGCCCGCCACAGGCCCCGCCGGCCCTTCTTCAGCAGACGCAGTCCCCGGGTATCCGTTTCCAGGCTGATCTTGTCCTTCATGTTCTCCTCCGTTTTTGCTGCCTTGACGCGCTTTTTTCCCCATGGTATGATGCGGTAAGAAATAATTATATCGCCAAAGGTCTGTTTCGTCAAGCAAACAGCTTCGGTGGAACGAAAGGGATGCTTTCCGTGATCTTCCTCTGGATCCTTCTTACCCTGCTGCTCCTCTGTCTTGCCATTGCCTACGGAGCCTATCGCTTTGCCTACTATTCTCCCCACAAGGGGCAGAACGACCCCTACATGAGTCCCTCCGGCAAGCCCTATACGCCGGCTGACCAGCCCATGTACGATCTGATCCACACCATGGAGGCTCTCCCCTATGAGACGGTGTGGATCCGCTCCCGGGACGGGCTCAGGCTCCACGGGCGCTATTACCATGTGAAGGACGGGGCTCCTCTCCAGATCCAGATGCACGGCTACCGGGGCCACGCCTACCGGGACTTCTGCGGCGGCAACAAGCTGGCGCGGGAGGCCGGGCTCAACACCCTGGTGGTGGACCAGCGTGCCCACGGGGAGAGCGAGGGCCACGTCATCAGCTTCGGCATCCAGGAGCGATGGGACTGCCTGGCCTGGGCGGAATACGCGGCACAGCGCTGGCCCGGCATCCCCATCAGCCTGGCTGGCGTCTCCATGGGCGCTGCCACGGTGCTGATGGCATCGGATCTGCCCCTTCCGGAGGAGGTGAAGGGCATCATCGCCGACTGCGGTTATTCCTCTCCCCGGGCCATCATCAAAAAGGTCTGCTGGGATCTGCCCCGATACTTCCGGGTGCTCTATCCCTTCACCGGCCTGAGCGCGGAGCTCTTCGGCCGTTTCGATCCGGACAGCGGCAGCGCCCTGGGCGCCGTCTCCAATACCACGCTCCCCATTCTGCTGATCCATGGCGAGGCGGATGGCTTCGTTCCCTGTGAAATGAGCCGGGAGATCCAAGAGGCCTGTGCCTCTCCCGTGCGGCTGGAGACCTTCCCCGGCGCGGGCCACGGCGTCAGCTACCTCTCCGATCCGCAGCGCTACGGCCGGGTCGTCCTGGACTTTCTCCACGACATCGGCGCCGCGCCCTGACGCGCTCTCACTTCCCCCTTTGGGGGAAGTGGCCGCAGGCCGATAGGGGGCCTCCCCTGCAAGGGTCCTCGGCTCCCCCTCTAGGGGGAGCTGTCAGCGAAGCTGACTGAAGGGGTTCCGCCGTGACTGTGGGAGTCATCCCCCTTATGGCTTCGCGTCACGATCAGCCGCCCGCCTTGCCTCCCCTGTGCAAGGGGAGGTATCAGCCGCCGATCTCCCGCGAGGAGGATGACGGAAGGCTTGGCGCGCAAACAAAAATGCTCTGGCGGATCCGTGCCTGACATGGTACGGATCCGCCCGAGCTTTATCTTGTTTTGCCCAGCCGCGTGGGACCCATGAGATGGAGACGGGGACGCGCGTATCCCCCCGTCACCGTCGCGAGCGCCGGCGACAGCCCCCTTTAGGCAAGGGGGCCATTGCGGGCGGCTGACAGCCGCCCCTATGCTGCAAATCCCGGATTCCCGCCGTAGGGGCTGGCGTCCTCGACAGCCCGCAAAAGCCTTCCCCGCGCACCGCAAAGTGGTCTGCTGCCCTGTAGCGCCAAGCATTGCTCGGCGGCACACTAACGCGGATGAGGGAGAGCGCCGGATCCATGCAAACAGATAAAACAGCAGGCGGCGTTCTCCCTCACCTGTCAGCTGCGCTGACTTCCTCCCCGCTGGGGGAGGAACACACCCTTCCGTCACCGCCGCAGGCGGCGGCGACACCTCCCCTTTCAGGGGAGGCCATGGCGGGTCACCCCGCCGTAGGGGCGGCTATCAGCCGCCCGCCTGCTTCCCCTGTGCAAGGGGAGGCCAATATGTGCCGCGTAGGGCGCGATCCCCTGATCGCGCCGCCTATCTCTCGCTGTCATCCTGAGCGAGCAAAGCGAGTCGAAGGATCTCGCCCCCGGCGCTCTCCAAAGGCCCCCTTGCCTAAAGGGGGCTGGCACCGGAGCCTGCGACGGTGACTGGGGGATACGAACCCGGAAACCCCGCCCGCGCGTAGGGCCGACCATTGGTCGGCCGCCTTGCGCATCTCCCCTCCCGCGCAAAAGCCCGCGGCATCCCATCCGGGACGCCGCGGGTCGTTTCTTCGCACCTTACCTGCAGTGCGGGCGAGCCATGCTTGCCCACGGATTTACTTTTCCAGCTCCAGCAGGGTCTGGGTGAAGCCGTAGCGCCCGGCGATCTCTCTTGCCAGGGCACGGCCCTTTTCGCTCTTTTTACCCTTCCGTCTGGCCCGGAGCATCAGGTTCTTGGGGGAGTTTTCCAGGTCGGTAAACTCGATCACATCCACGGTATAGCCCCGATCCTCCAGAACGAGGGTGCGGATCTCATCGGTGAGGAGGGCGGCCATCCGCTCCTGGACGATGCCGTGGCGCAGAAACACATCCAGCTCCCCGCCCTTCTTCATCTGGAGATTCACTTCATGCTGGCAGCAGGGCACGGAGAAGATGTAGTCCGCACCCTTTTCGATGGCGTAGTGCAGGGCATAGTCCGTGGCCGTGTCGCAGGCATGCAGCGTCACGATCATGTCCACACGCTCTCCATAGAGGGCATCCCGGCTCACGTCCGCGTGGACGAAGCGCAATCCCTCATAGCCGTACTTCTCCGCCACCGCGTTGCAGTGCTCCACCACGTCCGCCTTCAGGTCATAGCCGATGATCTTCACCCGTCTCCCCTGCTTCACGGCGAAGTACCAGTAGAGGATGAAGGTGAGATAGCTCTTGCCGCAGCCGAAGTCCAGCACCGTGAGCTCCTCCCTGCCGTCCTCCCGGAAGGCCTGGTCGATGAGCTCCAGGAAGCGGTTGATCTGCCGGTACTTGTCGTACTTGGACCGGACGATCCTGTAGTCCTGGGTAAAGATCCCCAGATCCACCAGGGCTGGCACCGCCTCCCCTTCCCCGATGAGGTAGCGTTTTTCCCGGTTGTTGCCGGAAAGGCCGGCGGGTCTGGGCACGGCGGCGGCAGCGGCGTGGCGCTTGTAGCTGCCGTTTTGCCGGAGACTGTACTGGGCGCTCTCCTCCTCGGTCACCAGCAAAGCCTGGCGGAAGCGTCCGTCCAGCTCGTTCTCGAAGCGGCGCAGCAGGCCTTCCTCGTCCAGATTCTCGTGAAAGGCCTTGTTGTCCCGAAAGCGCTCCAGCTGATAACGCCGCTCCCCCCGCAGGTACAGGGGCCGGATCGAGACCTTCTGATCCCCGGTCTTGTCGACGGGCTGGCTCAGCACCAGTCGGGTCAGGCTGGGGAGGGCCGCGGCCAGGTCTCGGGTCAGGCGGCTCATGCCTCGCCTCCAAAGAGCTTCTTGAGCCGCAGGGAGGCGGCCTTCAGCTCGTTCTTGCTGTAGGAATTGTTCTCGTCCGCCAGCACCGCCGCCACGGCCTCCTTGGCGGAGCGGCCCTTCACCATAGCGTCCACCAGCATAGCCTCGGGAGAGACGGCGTGCTCCACCTTGTTGAAGATATAGTCCTTCCCCACCTCCAGGACGATGGCATATTCGCCCTTGTCGTAGTTGCCCTTGGCCAGCAGCTGCTCCTTCACCTCCGCGGGCGTGCCGCGAAAGCTCATCTCGTGAAGCTTGGTCATGTCATTGCAGAGGCAGAGGCGCACATCCGCCTGCTCGTCGATGAAAAAGTCCACCAGATCCATGATGCGCTTGGGGCTTTCGTAGAGGGCAAAGGTCCTGGTATCCCCCCGGCGCAGCTTTTCCAGCAGGCGCCTCCGCTCGGCATTCTCCCGGGGGAAGAAGCCAAAGAAGGTGAAGGAGCTGAGATCAAAGCCGGAGATGGCCAGGGCGTTCACCGCCGCGCAGCAGCCCGGCACGCCCACCACCCGGATGCCCGCCTCCACGGCGGCCTTGATGAGCTCGTTGCCGGGATCGGAGATGCAGGGGGTGCCCGCGTCGGTGATGACGGCGATGCTCTTGCCCTCCTGCAGCTGGGCAATGAAGTGCTTTGCCTTGCCGTACTCGTTGAATTTGTGGTTGGACACCAGCTTGTTGCGGATGCCCAGCTTATTCAGCAGCACCATGGAGCGGCGGGTGTCCTCGGCGGCGATCAGGTCCGCCTCCTCCAGGATCTGCTTCCCCCGGGGAGACATGTCCCGGGAGTTGCCGATGGGGGTGGCCACGATGTAGAGCGTGCCGCTGCCGCGGACCTGCTCCGTGCTCTCCTCCATCTCCATTTCCAGTTCCGTTCCCAGTTCCAGTTCTTCGTCCATAAGAATCTCCTATATCTGTGGTCTAAAAAACGGAGGAGCAAAACTCCTCCGTTTTTGCATGTTCAGGCTTCGTCGTCAAGCCATTTCGCAAAGCGCTCCTCGGGCATGTTCAGCTTGCGGGAAAGGAAGGCGACCATCTCGTTGAAGTTCAGCTTTTTCAGGTGCTCATAGTTAGTCTCGCCCTTTTCCTTGGTGCCGATGTTGCGTCCTTCGATGTATCCGCAGTTGTAGCACATCTCAAGGGGGATCTTGCGATGGGTGTCCAAAACCATTTCGCTGCCGCACTGGGGGCATTTCATAGCGCATTCCTCCTGTCGTACTTGTGTTCCGCAGGGTCTGGCTCTATGTTACCGCAGCGCGCGAAAATATGCAAGAGGAAAAACTTCGCCCGCCGCCGGGAAATCAAAAGCGGCCCCTTCGTTCTCAAAAAAACTGCCGGCTTTTCAGCCGGCAGTTCAAAACTCTGTTGATTTATTCGCCGTCGTCGCAGATGAGGCCGTAGCCGCCCTGCTTGCGCTTGTAGACCACCGCGATGGCGTCGTCCGCGTCCATGTTCCGGAACACGAAGAACTCGTGGTCCAGCAGGTTCATCTGCAGGATGGCCTCCTCGGGGGACATGGGCTTGATGGAGAAGCGCTTGGAGCGCACGATCTTGAATTCTTCATCCGCCTCATCCTCCTGAGGCATAAAGGCAGGCACGGCGTCACGCTCCTGCAGCACCCCATCCCGGAGGCGTTTCTCCAGACGGGTCTTGTTCCGACGGATCTGCCGCTCGATGGCGGCCACGCCGGAATCGACGGAAGCGTACATGTCATTGGTAAGTTCGCTTGCCCGGTAGTACAGGCCGTTGTTGTGGATGGTGATCTCAGCCAGGAAGCGTCCGCGCTCGATGCTGAAGGTGACAAAGGCCTCCGCTTCGTTCTTGAAGAACTTGTCCAGCTTGCTGATCTTTCGGGTGGCGTAGGCCCGCAGATCCTCCGACGAATCCATCCGCTTTTCGGTGAAAGTGAACTTCATGGTGCCAACTCCTTTCAATGATTGCTGTTCAGAAAAGGGAGAGCCCCTTTCCTGTTTTCAGTATAACACAAAGCATGCTGGAAGAAAAGAACATTTTATGAAAGATGTACCCTCCGGTCAGAACACGATCTCGCAGTCCGGCAGGGCCGCGCGAAGCTCCTCGATCTGCTCGGCGCTGAGGGGATTGCCGCTCAGGTTCAGCTTTTTCAGCTGGTGCAGCCGCCTCAGGCTCTCCACGGAGCTGATCTGATTGCTGCGCAGATCCAGGGATTCCAGCGCCGTCAGCGCAGACAGCGGCGTTACATCCTGGATTTGGTTGAAGCCCAGGTCCAGCGTGCGGAGCGTGGCGCGGGAATGGGTATTCTGAAAGGCGGAGATGTTCTCCAGCCGGTTCCGGCTCAGGCGCACGGTCTCCAGGCAATTGAATTTCTCCAGGCCGTAGACGCTGTTCATCTCCGTGTTTTCGATGACAAGCTCTTTGATATCCGTCCGGTAATCCACGCCGCCCAGGGAGACCGTATACACCAGGCTGTCAAAGCTGATGTCACAGGTCGGCAGGGAGGCGCGCAGGGCGCTCATGGTCTCCGCGGTGAGGCCGTCGTTGCGATCCAGCGCAAGCCGGTACAGCTTTTTCATCCCATACAGATTCTCCAGGTCCGGATCCCGCAGGCCGGTATTTTCCAGGCGCAGGGTCTGCAGCTCGCTGAGCTTTTTCAGGCCCGAAAAGTCCCCGATGGGATTGTCCGACAGGTCCAGGGTCTGCAGGGTCGCAAGGCTCCCCACCGCGCTGGTGTCGGTCACGGCATTGCCGCTGACCTCCAGCGTACGCAGAGCCGGCAGGCCGATAAGCGGGCGCAGATCCGTGATCTGATTGCCGCTGATGCGCAGTCTCTCCAGCTTCTGCAGGTTCATGAGGGGGCTCAGGTCGCTGATGGCATTGTCGGTCAGGTCCAGGCTCCTGAGCTCGTTGCAGAGGCTCAGGCACTGGATCTCCCGCAGTCCCAGACCAGTGAGACTCAGCTGGGTAACAGCGGTGTCAAAGCGCGCGCCGCAGAGGCAGATGCCGGTGGTGCCCTCGGTGTCGCCGTCGGTCAGGATGGCGCAGCGGGGCAGAATGGTAGTGAGCTGATCCAGCTCCCCCTCCCGCAGCGTGACGCCCCGCAGGCTCAGGCTGCTCAGCTCCACCAGTTGATACAGGGGGCTCAGATCGCCCAGGGGGTTGCCGTCCAGATTCAGGCTGCGCAGGTTGCTCAGCTTTCCCAGCTGGCTGATATCCCGGATGTTGTTGCCGCTCAGATCCAGGGTGCGCAGACCGCCCAGCTCGCTGATGCTGCCCAGATCATCGATCCTGTTATCCGCCAGGGAAAGGCGGGTCAGGGCGTGCAGCTGCAGCACCTCCTGCATCACGCCGTTGCCCAGGTCCCGGTCTCTCAGATCCAGCTCCGTGGCCGTGGCGGGGAAATTCTCCCCTGCGATCACCCGCAGACCCTCGCCCTGCTGCTGCATGCGCTTCTGCTCCAAGGCGGCGATCCGTTCCGTCACGGCGGCGTCGTTCCGGTCCATCCTGCGCAGGGTCTCCAGGGCCAGCTCCCACTTGCCCTGGGCCTCATAGCAGTCGGCCATGAGCATCAGCACATCCTCGCTGCTGCGGATGGCCTCCGCCTTGCGCAGATCGCTGAGGGTCTGGTCATAATCGCCCTTCTGGTAGCTGGCAGCGGCCTGGTGTCGATAGCGCTCATAGCGCCGCTCCTCGGAATTGCCGTGGAGCAGCTGGGCCAGGACCAGCACCAGCACTGCGGCAACAGCCGTCACGATCACGGTTCTGCGGCGCTTGCGATCGCTCAGCCCTTTGCTCCCGGCGGTTTTTTCATTGGTATTCTTGCCGTCGCTCATGGATCCTCCGTGGCAGTTTCCTTCTCTTCCGAAGGCTGCGTTTCCTCCAGGGGATAGGCCGCCGCAGCCGCCGCCTGAGTGCCCAGCTCCTCCACCGGGATCTCCTCGGTTGTGGGAACTGCGGCAGGCTCTGTCTCAGAAGCAGGCTCCCGGACCTGCGCCGGCTCCTCCGCATCCCAGGCAGCGGGGGCAAAGCCCTTGTGCTGCACCGTTTCCGCAAGCTCCGATTCCGGCTCAGACTGCGGCTCGGGCTGCGGCTCGCCTTCCGGCTCGAGCTGAGCCTCTTGCTCAGGCTCCGGCAAAACTACGGGCTGAGGCTCCGGCCGCTTCTCCTCCAGCTTTCTCTGTTTTTCAAGCTTCCGTTTTTCCCGGCGGGAGAGCTTCTTTTCCTCCGCCGCAGCGGCGGGGGCAGGCTCCTCGGCCGGTGCGGGAGCAGGCTCGTCTCCCTTTTCCTCTCCGGCAGCAGGCTGCTCCGGCTCCGGTTCAGGCTTGCCTTTGACGGGCTTCGGGCCGCTCTTCATGGCAAAGCTCAAAAACAGCATGGCCAGGATGATGCCCAGGACGCTCATCTCTTCCATCCCGTCCACAAAGCTCACCGGGTTTTCCAGATCCATCAGCCTCGGCAGATCCTGGACGCCGATGTGATAGGCAAACACCGCCAGCAGCACCAGGGCCAGGGCCCATTTCAGCTTCGGATAGGAAAACACCATGGCATAGAGCACCATGATCACCAGATACACGATGATCCAGCAGCCTCGGAGCCACTCGTTTTCCATGTTCATGGCGCGAAAAACGAAGAAGACCACGCCCATGGCCACCGGGACCACAGTGGTCCAGAAGGCTCGCTTGCCGAAGAGCAGCAGGCAGAGCACCAGCAGCAGGCCGCAGAAGATGGGCAGCGCCACACGGGTGCTGAGAAAACGGCTGTCATCCCAGCGCCCGATGCTGCCGATCAGGATGAAGATCATCGCCAGGGCCAGGAAAACCATGGCAGCCTCTGTCCAGAAGCCGTCCCGTTCCACATACAGTTTTTTCTTGGTTCCTTCCATAAAGCAGTCCTCCTGAAGTTCTTAATTCTTCGGTGCGTTTGCCTGCACGTCATCCTGGGTCAGCCGCTCCCCGGATGTGACCTGGGCCACAAGATCCCGGGCGTATTCCCGGTTGTTTTCAAAGGGCACCATGACATAGGCGTAGGCGCCCAGGGACCAGGCGTATTCCGTGGCGCCCCAGCCATCCACACTGTAGGTCAGCACGTTCCAGTCGCCCTTCTTCCGGTCCAGGGTCAGCTGCACCAGATCGCCGATCATGGAACGGGAGGCATTGGTCTGCAGGCAGCCGGCCATCTCGTCCAGAAGCTCGGCATAGTTGGTGATGATCTTGGAGGACATGAGTTCGTTGATCACGGCCTTGATCACCGCCATCTGGTGGCGGCCGCGGGCACGGTCGCCCTCAGCGAAGGCATAACGGGCACGCACAAAGGCCAGCGCCGCTTTGCCGTTCAGATGATTGATGCCCTTGTGGAACGAATACTTGAAGGACCCGAAATCCGCATCCGAATCCACGTCCACGCCGCCCAGGGTGTCGATGATATCGATGAAGCCGGAGAAATTCACCCGCAGATAATTGTGGATGGGCAGCTCGTAATAGTCGCCCAGGGCCCGCATGGAGCCCTCAATGCCGTAAATGCCGGCGTGGGTCAGCTTATCCATGGAGCCGTTCACCGGCGCAAACTGGAAGGGCACGTAGTAGTCACGGGGGGTGGAGATCAGCAGCACCGTCTTGGTGCTGGTGTTCACGATGGCCAGGATATTCACGTCGCTTCGGCTGCGGGTGGTGACAGGGCCGTAGGTATCGATGCCGCTGACGTAGGCGCAGAAGCAGTCCTTCCACAGGGCGGGATCCCGCAGGCCCAGGTCCACCGGCTCCGCCTCCTCGGTCTTCTCCATGACAGGCGGGATCTGGATCTCTGTTTTGAAGCTGCCGGTGTACAGACCCCGCAGGCCGAGGCTGAAGTCCTCATAGCCCTCCAGACTGTCGATCAGGTCCAGATAGGCCGAGGAGATGAGCATGGCGTCGATCTCGCCCTCCTTCATGGCCTTGGCCAGCTCTGCCAGGGAATTGTATTCCACGATCCGCATGGTCCTGCCATACTGCTTTTCCACGTTTCCACGCACATGGTCAACAGCGTCGGTATCCACGCCGGCCAGCACGCCCACCTGATACTGCCGCTCCACGGCATACTCGATGGTCTGGGCCTTGTCCTCGTTTTTCACATAGAGGCCCACCTCGGTATACTGGGTGTGCACCTCGGTGACGTTTCGCATCTTGCTGTTGTACTGATGGACGAAATAGGCCCCCGCACCCTCCAGGATGCTCAAAAACAGCAGCAGCACGATGGCCGCCACCCGGGCGCCGGTCTTTTTGTGCTGTCCCTTCTTTTCCTTCTGCAGCAGAAACAGCAGCAGCGGGATCAGGAGCAGCAGCCCTGCAGCCAGATAGACAAACTGATTCGGGATCAGATGCGTATCGTACAGGGACCAGCCCAGAAAGCCGGCCAGTAGCAGATTTGCCGCAAATACAAGGTAAAAAATGATCGTAGATGCCATAAGTACGTCTCCCTGCCGCGCTCCCCGCGGCACTTGTTTCATTCAATATACAGCGTCTCCTCCCGGCCGTCCAGTACATAGCTGACAGCCGGGCCGTATTGGCTGTGAACGCGGATCTGCTCCGCATCCCGCAGCCGCAGCAGTCTTTGGTAGAAGTCCCGTGCCTCCCCGGACCAGCGGGACATGTCATCGGAGTGGAGCAGCACCCCGCCGAAGAGGGCGTTTACCTCTGCCAGAGTCCGCTTTTGCTCCTTGCTGAGCTTCAGATTCTCCTCCCTGAGGAAGAACACGTCCGGGTCGCTGAGAAAGGCACGTCCGTTGAGCTGCCGCCGATAGATGGTGTTGCCGATGGCCTGACGGGTGGAGGGTCTCTCCCGGTTGGTGCGCCGCATGAGGGGCGTGTTGTCCCAGTCCAGGCTCACATCGCAGCCCACCCGGCAGTAGTCCGCCAGGCCGAAGGCCGGCATCAGCGGCACCCCACAACCCAGGATCTTCTTCTCTCCGCAGAGCCGCCGCAGCAGCTCCATGGCCCGGATCATCCGCCCCGCCCGGGTCTCCGTCGACCTGCCGAAGGGGGCGGCAGCATAGAGAAAGTCCAGCTTCACCAGGTCATAGTCCCAATCCTCCAGCACCCGGGAGAAGACCCGCTCCAGGTAATCGATCACCTGAGGCTTGTCGATGTCCAGGGCATAGAAGCCGCCCCATCCGATTCCGGCCAGCCAGGGCCGTCCGTTTTTCTGCAAAAACCAGTTCGGATGCTCCCGAAAGAGCCGGGAGCTGCGCTGAGCCGCAAAGGGCGCCAGCCACAGGCCCGCCTGAAAGCCCTTTTGATGGATCGCGTCGGCAGCGGCGCGCATCCCCTCCGGGAATTTCTTTCTGTCCGCCGCCAGCCAGTCGCCCACCCGGGGCTCCCAGCCGTCGTCGATCTGGAACAAGTCTCCCGGGGCCAGCTGTCCCGCGCAGCCTCGGAGATCGTTCCGGATCGTCTCGGCGGAGATCTTCTGATAGCGGTTGTACCAGCTGCAGTAGCCCGCGATGGGCCGCTCCGTCCGGGGCTTCACCCCCAGAGCGCGAAACCAGGCGTCGAAAACCTCATTTTCCCCACCGGCTGCGAAAAACAGGTCAAAAACATGATAGTTTCCTCCGCACTTCAGGCCTTTGCAGTCTCTTTGTATGCTGAGGACGCCACTGGAAGTATCAAAGGAAAAGAGCGTGTAGCCGGGGCGCTCGTCCAAAGAGGCAAACAGCCGGAAGCTCTCCCCCTCCCGGAAGTAGCACCAGCTCTCCCCGTGGGTCTGCCCGCGGCCCTTGGGATAGGGTACGAAGTCATAGTCCCCATAGGAGCGGATCCCCAGGCCCCGGACCAGCAGCTCCGGCATGGGTCCCACGTCAGGGGTACTGCCGAGGCGCCCGTATTCCGGGCAGTAGGTCCAGGTCTGGTAGCCGTTCATGAAAATCTTTTCCGTCTCTCACAGAGAAAGCCTGCCCCGGGCGCTGACGGATTCCAGCTTTCCGGCCGGCAGCGGGAGCACCAGTCGGTTCTCCCCCGCCTGCACTTCCCAGTCTCCCCGGATGGGCGCCTGTCCGCTGACGCGGACCTCATAGCGAAACAGCATGGGTTCCTCCGTCCTCCACCGTGAAGCGCAGGGTCACCGGCTCGCACTGGCCGCAGCGGACGCGCAGGATGCCCTCGCCGGTCTTGCCGGTGGTCTTCACATAGCAGCCGGTGCTGCCGCCCTCGGCGCAAACGAGCTTCGGCCCTGCGATCTCCACCGCGCCCTCTGTCTGCAGGGACAGGGCCAGCTGGGCATAGGGGGCCAGGCAGTCATGCTCGTCCAGCACCCGGATGCGTACCGCCGCCATGTCGTAGCGGTCGCCCTCCCGCAGGCACAGGGAGCTGACCTTCACCTCCAGGTGCAGATCCTGACCCGGGCAGCGGGTGGCGCTGGCAATGACCTTGCCGTCCTTCTTTCCGTCAAAGCGCCAGACCGTGGCCTCGCCGCCCCAGTTGCCCACGTATTTGCCGTAAAGGTCCGACACGTCCTTCACCTTCATGCCGTAGCGGGTCATCAGCACCATGCCGATGGCCTTGTCCTCAGCGTTCAGGTTGCTGGGGCCGTGCTTGCCCAGGTTCAGCAGCAGCCGCTTCACCAGAGCGGCCTTGGTCCTGTCAAAGCCCTCTTGGGTCTCCAGCAGGCAGCCGATGGTATCGTCGATGTGCACCGGCCCGTGGGGCAGACCCTTCCAGCCTCTGGGCCGGAAGCTCTTCACAAACGAGTCATTTTTATAGAGCGCCACCTCGTCGGCATTGGTGAAGACATAGAGCTCCCCCAGGTTGCCGCCGGGATAGTCGCCGATCTCCATGGGGGTGCCCAGCTCCAGCACGGGGGTCTCCTCCCCCTGGCTGGCATAGAGCGCCGCCGCAAGCTTGGGGTTGCGGAAGGCGTCCATCACCCCGTGATAGCAGATCTTGTCCCCGGAGCCGAAGTCCTTGTGGGTGGCATAGTCGAACATACACCAGCCGAAGCAGCCGGCATGCTCCCCGTCAGCCCGGGCATCGTTCTGGACCCGGGCGTGGCGCAGGGCCTGCTCCTGGCGCTTGGACCAGGGGTCATAGCTCTTGGTGGGGAACATGTGCCCGTTGTGCTCGGACACCAGCAGAGCCCTCTCCGGATGGGTGCTGACCTGCTTTTTCGGCAGGACGCCGGGGTTATTGCCCACGTGGGAAAAGTCGTTATAGGCGTAAACGTCCTCCAGCAGGCTGGACTTCTGCAGATAGCGCACCCCGGAGGTGGGGCGGCTGGGGTCAAGCCTGTGGCAGAGGTCATTGGTGCGCAGATAAAAGGCGTCGTCATCCTGGCTCTCGTTGATGCGCACGCCCCAGAGGACGATACTGGGATGGTTGCGGTACTGCCGCACCATCTCCTCCACATTCTGCACCGCCTGATCCTTCCAGGCCTCGTCCCCGATGTGCTGCCAGCCCGGGATCTCGGTAAAGACCATCAGGCCCAGCCGGTCACACTCGTCGATGAAGCTTTGGCTCTGGGGATAGTGGGAGGTGCGTACGGCGGTGCAGCTCAGCTCCTCCTTCAAAATGCGGGCGTCCTCCCGCTGGAGCCTCTCCGGTGCCGCGTAGCCGATATAGGGGTAACACTGGTGCCGGTTCAGGCCCCGAAGATAGCCGGGCTTTCCGTTGAGGAAGAAGCCCTCGGGCCGAAATTCCACGGTTCTCACGCCAAAGAGCGTTTCCTGCGCATCCAGCACCCTGCCGCTCTCGTCCAGCAGCTCCGCCCGGGCCAGATAGCGCTTGGGCTTTTCCGGGCTCCAGGGCGTGAGTCCGGGGAGGCGAAGGGAGAAGCGCTCCCCTCCCGTCTCCTTCAGGAGGCAGGCGTCCCCGTCCCAGAGGGAGAGGCGCACCGGCAGCCCGGGTCGGGAGAGCTCCAGTCTGGCCTCCACCCGGTCCAGACTCGGGGTGTAGACGAAGAGGTCACGGATGTGATCCCGCTCCCGCAGGTCCAGCCAGACCTCCCGGTAGAGGCCGCCGTAGGTCAGATAATCGATGACGAAGCCAAAGGGCGGGATGGAGCCGTTCTCCGTGCAGTCCAGCTCCACGGCGATGCGGTTGTCCGCCCCGAAATCGACCAGATCCGTGATCTCCGCGCGAAAGGCGGTGTAGCCGCAGCGGTGCTCGCAGCAGAGGACGCCGTTGCAATAGACCCGGGCGATATGGGCCGCCCCGTCAAACTGCAGGAAAACGCGCTTTCCGGCGGCCTCCTCGGGCAGGCGCAGCGTTCGGCGATAGCCGCAGACGCGCTCATAGTCCCGGGGACCGGAATAGTGCAGCGGCAGCTCCTGCACGTTATGAGGAAGGCGCACCGGCGTCCCGGTGCCCTCTCCCCGGAGAAAGTCCTCGGACCACTGTTCGGTATATTCCCATCCGCTGCAAATGCTGATCATGGCGCTTTCCTCCGAGCTGTTTCTGTCGATATTTTTTCATATTATTGTACCATTGAAGCCGCGCAGAAACAAGTCCCCATTTGCTTTCCGCGGCGCAAAAGCATTTCGCCCAATGCTCCTTCCGCCCGGGGCATATGCCCAAAAAAAGAGACCGTGTTACTTCAAACACAGTCTCTTTTTGTGTTTTGGGGAGCGGGGTCCGGTCCCTCCGAGCCACCCTGTGCGGTAGGATCAGTGAAAAACCAGGATAAAGATCCCGGCGAGAACCACCAGCACAAGGCCGATGGGCAGGCCTACGGTGAGCACGCCGGCGATCCACATGGCGAAGGTGTCGTTCTTCTCCAGTTCCGGCATTTCCTCTTCCTGTTCGAGCTTTTCGGGATCTTCCATAACTCAGCTCTTTGCCTGGGCCGCAGCTTTCGCGTCGTTTTCGGCCTCGATGGTCTTGGTGGACTTTTTGACCTCGAAGAGATACTCGCCGTTCTCGTCCAGCTTCCGCTCGGGATAATGGCAGGCGCAGAAGTGGCCCGGCTCGATCTCCACCAGGTCCGGCGTCACGCGGCGGCACTTCTCCGTTGCCATGTAGCAGCGGGTGCAGAACTTGCAGCCGTCGGGCGGGTTCACGGGGCTGGGGATGGAGCCCTCCAGGATGATGCGCTCCTTATCCGCAGAACCGGGATCGGTGGTGGGGATGGAGGAGAGCAGCGCCACGGTGTAGGGATGACGGGGATCCTTGAAGATGGTCTTCTTGTCGGTCAGCTCCACGATATTGCCCAGATACATGACGGCGATCCGGTCGGAGATGAACTTGACGACGGACAGGTCATGAGAGATGAAGAGGTAGGTCAGGTTCTGCTTCTCCTTCAGATCCTGGAGCAGGTTGATGATCTGGGACTGGATGGACACGTCCAGAGCGGAAACGCATTCGTCACAGACCACGAACTTCGGCTGCACAGCCAGAGCGCGGGCAATGCAGATACGCTGGCGCTGGCCGCCGGAGAACTGGTGGGGATAGCGGTGCAGCATGTATTCCTGCAGGCCGCACTTTTCCATGGTCTCCACAATGTACTGACGCATCCGGGCGGAGCCGTGACGGAAGAAGTGGTGGGTGACCAGGCCCTCTTCGATGATCTGGCCCACAGTGAAGCGAGGGTTCAGACTGGAGTAGGGGTCCTGGAAAATGATCTGCAGGTCCTTGCGCAGCTTGCGCATCTCAGCGTATTTCAGACGGGCCAGGTCAACGCCGTTGTCCCGCAGGCCCTCGTAATACTGGAACTGCTCGTTGTTCGAATAGGTGGCGCGCAGAGCGTCAAGCTCTCCGGTGATCTTGTCCACCTGGGCCTGAGCGGCAGCCTCATCCTTCTGCAGGGCGGCCAGCTTCGCCTTGGCGTCGTTTCTCTTCTTTTCCAGTCCGGCCTTCTTGCCGGCGTCGGCCTCCTGATACTCCTGTTCGAAGTGCTCGGACGCCACCTGGTGCAGGCGTACCTTCTCGGAGACCTCGTTGCGCTTCTTGCAGGCCTCAAACTGCTTGTGCAGCAGATCGATGCCCTTCTTGTCCTCGCAGGGATAGAAGCCGCCCAGGATCTTCACCAGATTGCTGACGTCGGTCTCCATCTCGCCCTTGGCCAGATGCTCGGACTGCAGCAGATAGAAGTCCGCGGAATCCTCGCCGCCGGCCTCCTCCACCTTCTTGTGAAGCTCTTCGTACTTCTCGGTGGATTTTTTCAGCTTGCGGCGGTACTTCTCGTGATGGACGATGGTGTCCTCCACATAGCTGGGAGTCATGCGATCCAGTGTGGTGCCGTAGTAGAGCGTGCAGCCGGCCGTCTGGGGATAAAGCTGCAGCAGAACGCGGCCGAAGGTAGATTTTCCGCAGCCGGACTCGCCCACGATACCCAGGGTCTCGCCCTCATAGATATCGATGGTGATATCCTCATTCGCGCGCACATACAGCGTGTTCTTCTGGAAGATGGAGGTTTTGGCTACCGGAAAATACTTCTTCAGATTAGTGATTGACAGTAATTTCTTGGTGTTCGGCACTGTTCCGTTCCTCCTTGTTGGGATAGAAGCACCGCACGAGCTGGTTGTCGTGGACGTGGATCAGCTCCGGTTCTTCCTCGAGACACTTCTTGGTGCAGTATTTGCAGCGCGGCGCGAATTTGCAGCCCTTGGGCAGCGCCAGGGGGTGCGGAACAACGCCGGGAATGGGGTCGAGACGTTCGGCCTCGGTATCGAGCCTGGGGATGGACTCCATCAGACCCTCGGTGTAGGGATGGCTTTCCTTGCAGTTCTGGAAAATGACCTCCGCGGGTGCGCGCTCCACCACCTGGCCGCAGTACATCACGGCCACATCGTCTGCCATCTCGTTGATGACGCCCAGGTCGTGGGTAATGAAGATGATGGCGGTGCCGGTGGTGCGCTTCAGCTCGTTCATCAGGTGCAGGATCTGCGCCTGAATGGTCACGTCCAGAGCGGTGGTGGGCTCGTCGGCGATGAGGATCTTGGGCTTGCAGGCCAGGGCCATGGCGATCATGACACGCTGGCGCATACCGCCGGAGAGCTGGTGGGGATACTGCTTGATGACGACCTCGGGGTTCGGGATCTGAACGTCATAGAGCATCTGGAGCGCGTGCTCATGGGCTTCCTTTTTGTTCATCCCCTGGTGGATCATAAAGGGCTCGCTGAGCTGCTTGTCCACACTGAAGACGGGGTTCAGGGAGGTCATGGGCTCCTGGAAGATGACGGAGATCTCGTTGCCGCGGATGTGGTTCATCTGCTTGACGGAGAACTTGGTAAGATCCTGCCCGTCCAGGAGGATCTCACCGCTGTCGATGTATCCGTTGCCGTCCAGCAGCTGCAGGATACTCATGGCGGAAACGGACTTGCCGGAGCCGGACTCACCGACGATGCCGATGGTCTTGCCCGCTTCCAGCGAATAGGACACGCCGTTGACCGCTTTGACGATGCCCTTCTTGGTCCTAAAGAATGTGTGCAGATCTTTTACTTCAAGTAACGGCATTACACATTCCCCCCTTACTTATCATTGGAGGACTTGGGGTCCATCACGTCGCGGATCGTGTCACCGATGGTGTTGATACAAACCGCGGTAAACACAAGGATGATCGAGGTAAACAGCCACTGCCACCAGAAGTTGATGGCCGCGGTGGCGTTGCTGGCGCGGGTCAGCATATTGCCCCAGCTCGGCTGCGGGTACATAACGCCGAAGCCCAGGAAGGACAGGGAGGTCTCCGTCTGCATGGAGGCTGCAAAGGACAGCACGATGTTGACCAGGATAACGGAGATGATGTTGGGCAGGATGTGCTTGAAGGCGATCCGCCCCTCCTTGACGCCCATGGCCTGGGCGGCGGTGACATACTCGCTCTCGCGGGCCACCAGGATCTGGGCACGGGTGATGTAGGCAAATCCGGGCCAGCCCAGAACGCCCAGGATCACCATGATCATCAAGAGCCTCTGGTCCTGGGTCAGGGATGCCTGCGCCAGCAGAGAGGAGAGGATCAGCATGAAGGGATAAAGCGGGATGGAGTAGAACACCTCGGCGATACGCATCAGCAGGATGTCCACCCAGCCGCCGGCATAACCGGAGATCAGGCCGATGGTGACGCCGATCAGGATCTCGATGATAACGGCGATGGCGCCGACCGTCATGGTGACGCGGCCGCCGGCCACAACGCGGGAGGCGATATCAGCGCCGGCGTCGTCGGTGCCGAAGAGATAGCCCTTCAGGCCCCACTTGCCCAGCAGCTTGTCGTTTTCATCCACCGCATAGCTCTGGAAGGAGCCGGTGTAGACCTTGGCGGCGTTGGTGATCTTGCCGGTGGGGGCTTCCGCCTGATAGAAGTGGTCGCCGCCCCAGCTGTAGACATGGCCCAGGTTGGTGCAGGCCGTGAAGTGATAGGCACCGCCCTGGATCTCGGTGTAGTACTCTCCGTCAGAGAGGACGGGGACCTGGGTGGTATCCGTGGGGAAGTCGCCCACCAGGGCGATGGAACCGTCGTCCAGCAGGCAGCAGATGCTCTTGGTGGTGGCCGTGACGCTCTCGATCTTCCGGCCGTCCAGGAACTCAAACATCTTCACGCCCTTTTCGCCGATGGCGGCGCGGGCGGTGTTATACAGGCCGCGGACGCCGCAGTAAACGCTGTTGCGGTCCTTGGTGAGGCCCACAACATAGTTCAGCGTAAAGTCCACGTCCTCCATATTCGTCTTGCCGATGAAGGAGTCGATGTTGGAGTAGGCCTGCTTGTTGCCCCAGATATAGAGGGTGCCGTCCTGCATCAGGATGGCGCTGGCCTGGTAACCGCTGGTGACCTTCTGGATCTGGTCGGGGTCCACCCCGTCCAGCACCTCGTCAGGCACAGGGGCCAGGTTGGGGTTGGAGAGCACCTTGTCGTTCACGGCGTACTGGCCGAACTGGTTGCTGCCCCAGCCGTAGAACTTGCCGTTTTCGTCAATGGCAATGATGTGGTCGATACCGGCGGAGACCCACTCGATCTTGGCGTTCTGCACCTCTTCGGGGATGTGCTTCACGTCAAGGCCGGTGGCGCCGATGCGGGTGATGCCCCAGACGTAAACCTTGCCGGCATTGGAAAGGCCTACGGTGAAGCTGCCGTAGTTGTCGATCATCTTGATGTCGTTCTGCAGCTCCTTGGGGACCTTCATGAACGACATGGTGGGCGGCAGATCCTTTTGTGTGGTCTCGGTGTAGGAGTCGTAATACTTGGGCATGAAAAGCGGCCCGATGAAGACGACGCAGAACATGACCAGCACGACCACCACGGAGACCACGGCGAATTTCCGCTCAAGGAAACGCTGGAGGACCTGACGGCCGGGGCTGACGATCAGCTCGGAATCGTCCGGTTTCTTTTCCTCGTCCTTGTTCTCCTCGGCCTTCTTGTTCTTGCGATACATCCGATCCTCATAGGTCGGACCCATGAACATACGGGTAACCCAGCGGCCGAGCTTATGGAAGATGTTTTCCCTATTTTCTTTCATCGCTACTCACACCTCACTTGCTGATCCGGACACGCGGATCGACGAGACCATAGCAGAGGTCGGACACCAGGTTGCTGAACAGGCCGATAAAGGTATAGATGACCTGCATGAACATGATGAGGTCATAGTCGGCGGTTCTGACGGCGTTGAGGTACAGAAGACCCATGCCCTTGAAGCCGAACATGGTCTCCATGATCATGGCGCCGGCGATGATGCCGAAGAAGCCGCCCACGAAGATGGACACCAGGGGGACCAGAGCGTTGCGCCAGGCGTGGGAGTAGATGACGACCTTCTCCCGCAGGCCCTTGGCGCGGGCGGTACGGATGCAGTCCAGGCTCAGGGCATCGATCATGGAGGCACGGGTGATACGCATGATGGACGCGAGGGAGCCGAAGGTCAGGCAGATGCAGGGCAGCGCCACGTGGTGCAGCACATCCTTCACGTTGGCCCAGCCGGTAGCCGTGCTGCCTGGGGTCTTCATGCCGGAGACCGGGAACCAGCCCAGGATCGAGCAGAAGAACACGATGAACAGGATGTAGATGATGAAGCTTGGCGTGGAGAAGCCGATCAGCGTGAACACCTGGGTCCCGCGGTCAAAGCGGCTGTTCTTTTTCACAGCGCACTTGATGCCCAGCGGGATGGTAACGCCCAGGACGCAGATCTCCGAAATGAGGCCGATGAGCATGGAGTTGCGGATCGCGGGCCCAACGACCTTCACCACGTCGGCATTGTGCTGGTAAGAGAAGCCGAAGTTGCCCTGGAAAATGCCGTTGCACTTGCCGTCATAGAAGGGATAGAGACCCAGCCAGCGCAGGTACAGGATCATCTTGTTATTTGTATCCGTACCGTAGCGGCGCTGGTACTTCAAATATAATTCCTGAAACTTTGTGTCCTGCTCGGCGGCGCTGAGGGTGTTCTTCAGGCCGGCCAGCTCAGCCTTGGCGTCGGTATAGGCGCGGTTGGCAGGCATCAGCTGATAGAGCAGGAAAAGCAGAAACGTCAAGAGAATGAAGACAAAGATCATATAGACCAGTCTTTTTACGATATATCTTCCCATGGGATTCTCCTTTGTGCGTTCACGGACGCAGTACTTGGTTTATTGGATCCCCCCGCCCCAAGGGCGGGAAGCGGCCCTCTCGGCCGCTCAGCATTGTGGGAGACGCACAGCTATAACGGCGAATAGGAAGGCTTGGAGCTTGCTTCAAGACAGATATAAGAGTAGCCGCACAGTGCGGCCGAAAAGTGGGAGATTGGAACAAATCCGCATCCGACGGCTTGCGTCGCCGGATGCGGAAATGTTTTATGCCTTGGGTCCAGAGACCCGATCAGGGATCAGGCCAGCCACATAATGTCGGCGTAGTCCTTGAGGTAGTAGGCGGAGTAGTCGTCGTACATACCCGGATCAATGGTCATGTTCCAGGAGTAGTCGTACGCAGCGCTGTTGAAGCCAGTGGCGAAGTTGAAGGCGCAGTACATGGGGCTGCCGGCGTAGAAGCCGTAAACAGCCTGCTGGTACAGCTCGTCAAGCATCGGGGCGAAGTCGCCCAGGGTGTTGTACACCACCATGCCGGCGGCGGCAACATTGGCGTTCTCCTTCAGGCCGGTCTGCAGCAGGTCGGTGAACTCGTTGGGAGTGGTGCCGTACCAGTTGATGACCAGAGGCATGAGGAAGTAGTCGCCCATATCGACGGTCTTGTAGGTGCCGTCAACGGACTGGTAAGCCTTGTCGTCCTCGCTGATGACGTCAGCAGGGATGGCCTTGTAGCGGACGCCCTCACCGGAGTACGGAGTACCGTCGGCATTGTAGACCCAGCCGTCAGCCTCGAGGACCTCGATGGCGGAGTCAGCGCTGGTGGCGTAGGAGTCGAGCATCATGCCCTGCTCCACGGCAGCCTTGTACATCCAAGAACCGGTGTAGTAGGGGCCGTCAACAACACCGCCGTAGCCGCCGGTGAAGTCCTTCGCGAACTGAGCGCGATCCATGCAGTAGGCGATAGCCTGACGGACGGAAGCGAACTGAGCGGGGCCGTAGTCGGCGCGGAAGCCCAGCTTGCCGTAGCCGGCGCGGCTGTAGTGGGTGTAGACGTACTTGCCGTCGGAACCGTCGGCAAGAGCAATGGCCTCGTCGGTGGCAGCGCCGCCGGTGATGGCCGCGATGACGTCAAGACCGCCGGCCTTGAAGTCCTCGAGCTGGGTATCGGAAACGACCTTCTTGTAGATGACCTTCTCGATGTGAGGAACAGCACCCTCGTAGTTGCCCTTGAAGTTGGGGTTCAGCTCCAGGACGGCCTCAGCGGTGGCGGAGTCAAAGCTCTTCACGCAGTAGGGGCCGGAGTAGGGGAACGCGGCGTAGGCTTCCTCAGTGGTGAGGGTGAAGTTGTCCTTGATCTTGGTGGCCTGGGTGAAGGTGTCGCCTTCCTTGGCATAGAAGTCACCGGTGATGTAGACGCCGTTGCCGTCGTCAGCAAGATCGGAGTTCTCGCCCAGGTAGAGCTCGATGGAAGAAGCGGAGAAGCCGCCGTAGGTGATGTCGTAGAAGTAAGGCAGCTGGTCAGCGGGGATGGTGACGGAGAAGGTGTAGTCGTCGATCAGACGGAGACCGGCCAGCTCGGGAGTGCCGGAGCCTTCGGTGCCGTCATAGGTCTGGTAAGCACCCTTCCAGCCAAGAACGGTGCGGCCGTTCATCTCGCTGCCGGCAGCCTGGGTCCACACAGGAGTCAGACGGGCGGCGGTGGCGACCAGATAGTTCTTCGCGGTGACAGGGGAGCCGTCGGAGAGCTTCATATCGTCGAAGATGGTGATGGTGATGGTCTTGTTGCCGTCAGCATCTTCCTCTTCGGTGTGCTCCTTCACGACGGTGGGGTTCCAAACGTAGCCGCCTTCCTTGGTGGTGGAGACGGTCTCGAGACCCACGGTCAGGCTCTCAACGTCAAGGTCAGAAGAGCCGGGGTTGGTCTTGCCGAAGGTGGCGTAACGGAACTGGCCGGAGAGCTCGGTGGAGCTGCCCAGGATGATGCTGCCGTCTTCCTTCTCGGAGGACCAGTCGATCAGAGCGCTGGCAGGGTCCCAGAACGGGTTGGTGGGGTGCTCTTCAACGCCCTTGATCTGAGCATTGTAGAGATCGTAGTACTCGTTGGAGTACAGGGGAACTTCGGGCAGGAGCATGTTCCAGCGGGTGATGTACAGACGCCACCAGGCGGCGTAGACGTCGTCGGTTGTGGCATAATCACCGGCGGGCTCGTTTTTGTACACCATGGACATGGTCAGGAAGTCCAGGCCGAGCTCATGCTGCTCGCCGTTGACCTCGATGTAGGCCAGGCCGGTGTCGGGATCCTCGATCACATCAGCGATGGTGTAATCGATGCCGTTCTCCTGCATGTACTCGTAAAGGCTCATGTAGTCTTTACCGTACTCCAGGGAATCGAGCTTCATGGAGTCATACTCGGGGGACTCGACAGCGGTGATTCCACCCTCTGCCGGTTCCTCGGCAGCAGGCTCCTCTGCAGCGGGCTCTTCCGCAGCAGGGGCTTCCGCAGCGGGCTCGGCAGCAGGAGCATCCTCCTTGGCAGGGGCTGCGGCCTGTTCACCGCAGGCAGCCAGGGCGAAGATCATGCACAGAGCCAGAAGCAGTGCGAGAATCTTTTTCATTGTTTTTCCTCCTATTAAATTTTTTATTAAACGCATATTCTGCGAATAATAACAAAGACAGCCGGATTTCCTCTCCGGCAGAAGAAGCAGGCCGCAGCTCATGTCTCTTTTTGCAGCCTCAGCGGATCCATTTTATGCTCCGGATCGCCGTTATTACGCCTCTCTTCCTTTATTTTCCATGCCTATATACCATTCTCGTTCTTTATTGTAGCATAGAAGCAGAGTGATTTCAAGATTTTCTTTCAGCCTGATTCTCTGTTGCAACAAATCTGAGCGCATGTTTTTGTGAAATCCGCACAAAAAAGAGGGGCATTATTGGGATTTAATGGAAATAAGAGGGACTTTTTCCCTCATTTTTCTCTGTTCTTTATGGTGTTATTTCTCTGTATCGCTAAAGTAAAATGCTGAAGCTGCGGGTCATGTTCTGCCCGGTTGCAGGAGCTGGTGAGAGCTCACGCCGCAGTCCGCTTATTCTCTGCCTTGCTAAAGCTCATTAATTGTACCACAGTGAAACCGTCATTTCAAGACAGAATCCTCCTCGGTCTGTGAGCAATCCCAAAAATATAACGCAGCTTTTGTTTATTTTCAACAAAGGAATGGCAGTTCTTGGGGCATGCGGGGCTGCAAAGCTCGAATTCCTTCCTGCAAAACCTGAGAAAACGCTTTCATTTTTCTACGTTATTACTACAAGAAAGCACGCAAGATCATCTGATCCGGAAGCGGTTTTCCCGGTGCTTCGGTTCCTGTGGTTTCCCATCCCTCACAAGACCGCTTCCAGCAACAGCACCACACCGCAGCAGGCAGCCGCCACCGTCACCATGCTCCCCTTCTTCCAGGCGATCAGAGTACCCACAAGGAGGGCGGCCACACCGGCGGTCAGCTGATCTGTAGCCTGCACAATGGCGGGAAAGGTCATCACCGCCAGGGTCACATAGGGCACGTAATAAAGGAAGGACCGCAGGAACACGCTTTTCAGCGGCCTCCGGAGCAGCGTCAGGGGAAGTACCCGGATGACATAGCTCACCAAGGCCGCCGTCAGGATCGCAAGCCAGACGTTCATGAGGCGCTCTCCTCCTCTCTCACGGGAAACAGCAGGGCCGCAGCCCCGGCGATCAGCAGCGTGAGCAGGATGGTCCTGGTGCCGGCGGAAATGCCGGAAAGCACCGGGAGCACCGAGAAGAGGCCGCTGAACAGGAAGCTGCAGACCACGCAGGCCGCCACCACCCGGTTTTCCCGGGCGGGCGGGATGATGATGGCAAGGAACATCCCGTAAAGGGCAACGCTCAGAGCGCTCACCACCCGGCCGGGCAGGAGATTGCCCATCATGATGCCCAGGGCCGTTCCGATGGCCCAGAGAGGCGTCGCCACGGTGATGGCGCCGTAGTAATAAACAGGCTCCAGATAGCCGGGCCGGGCGATATTGATGCCGAAGAACTCATCGGTGACAAGGCCGCCGAAGAGATAGCGGTGGTAGTCCGGCATCTCCGGAGAGATCCGCTGGCTCAGGGCAAAGCTCATCAGCAGGTAGCGGGCGTTGGCGATCAGGGTCACCAGCGCTACCTCCAGATAGGTCCCCCCTGCCCCGATCACGGTGAAAAGGGCAAACTCCCCCGCCGAGGCGTTGCACAAAAGGCTTGCCACCAGGCCCTGCAGGGCGCTCATCCCGGCGCTGCGGGCCGCGATGCCCAGGGAAAAGGCCACCGCAAAGTAGCCAAGCCCAATGGGCACACCGTCCCGCATACCGTCCCGGTAGGCCTTGATTTTCTCATTCTTGCTCATGCTGCAACTCATAATTCAAAATTGAGCCTTTGAAAACCAGGTTTTCAAAGGCTCAATTTATCTTGTTCCGATCAGATCAGCTCAATCACGGCCACCTCGGCGGCGTCGCCGCGGCGGGTGCCGATGCGGGTGATGCGGGTGTAGCCGCCGTTGCGGTCGGCATACTTGGCGGACAGCTCGTCCTTGACCTTCTTGGCCACGTCCTCGCGGGTCAGGAAGCTGAGCATCTGGCGGTAGGAAGCCAGATCCTTCTCCTTACCCAGGGTGATCATCTTATCGGCCATGGGAGCGATCTCCTTGGCGCGGGTCAGAGTGGTCTCCATGCGGCCCTTGTCCAGCAGGTCGGTGGTCTGCTGACGCAGCATCGCCATGCGCTGGTCGGTGCTCTTTCCGAGCTTTCTTGTTCCGGGCATATTACAATTCCTCCTGTTACTGATTGTCCTCGCTGGCCAGGCTCAGTCCCATCATCTGGAGCTTGTGCTCCACCTCTTCCAGGGACTTGCGGCCGAGGTTGCGGACCTTGATCATCTCGTCCTGCGTCTTGTTGACCAGGTCCTCGACAGTATTGATGTTGGCACGCTTGAGGCAGTTGAAGCTTCTTACGGACAGATCCAGTTCTTCGATGGTCATCTTGAGAACGGTGTCGGGCTCCTTCTCTTCCTTCTCCACAACCGTGGAGTTGGCGCCGATGGAGTCGGACAGGTCCGTAAAGAGCGTGAAGTGATCGCAGAGTATCTTGGCGCCCAGGCTCAGCGCGTCCCGCGCCGCCATGGTCTTGTCCGTCCAGACTTCGATGGTGAGCTTGTCAAAATCGGTCTGGTTGCCTACACGGGTGTTCTCCACGGTGTAGTTCACCTTGAGAACGGGGGTGTAGATGGAGTCGACCGGGATGGTGCCGATCGCGGTGGTGGGAGTCTTGTTCTTCTCAGCGGAAACGTAGCCTCTGCCATGGTCCAGGACCAGCTCCATGTTCAGAGCGCCGTCGGGACCGAGGGTTGCAATAGGCTGCTCGGGATTGAGGATCTCCACCTCGGCATCGGGCTTGATGTCACCGGCGGTGACCAGGCCCTCGCCGGAAGCCTCGATGTATACGGTCTTGGGGCCGTCGCAGTGAAGGCGGGCGATGATGCTCTTGACGTTCAGGACGATCTCCGTCACGTCTTCCTTCACGCCGGGGATGGTGGAAAACTCATGCTGCACGCCGGCAATCTTGATGCTGGTGCAGGCCGTACCGGGGAGAGAGGAGAGGAGTACCCTGCGAAGAGAGTTTCCAAGCGTAGTGCCATAGCCGCGTTCCAGAGGCTCAATGACGTACTTGCCGTAATGGGTCTCATTGGGGTTTTCCATGCACTCAATGCGCGGCTTCTTAATTTCGATCATGTGGTTCCTGTACCCTCCTTGTTCAAATTGCGCCGCTTTGGCGCGGTGCGTGGTTCAGCTTACCAATTTGAGGGTGTTGGGAAGTGCGTAGGGCACTTCCCGTATATTCTTATTACTTGGAGTACAACTCGACGATGAGGCGCTCTTCCACGGGGAAGTCGATGTCCTCTCTGGTGGGAGCGGCCACGACCTTGCCGATCATGTTGGCAGCGTCAAACTCCAGCCACTTGGGAATCACGTGGTAGGCGTTGTTTTCCAGGTTCATCTTGAAACGCTCGATGCTGCGGCTGGACTCCTTCAGGGCAACGACCATACCGGGCTTGACCTGGTAGCTGGGGATGTTGACCTTCTTGCCGTTGATGGTGAAGTGACCATGGTTGACCATCTGACGGGCCTCGCGGCGGGTAGAGGCATAACCCAGGCGGAACACCACGTTGTCCAGACGGCTCTCCAGCTGGATGAGCAGGTTGTCGCCGGTCTTGCCGGTCATGCGCTCAGCCTTCTCGTAGTAGCCGCGGAACTGCTTCTCCAGCACGCCGTAGATGAACTTGACCTTCTGCTTCTCCTGCAGCTGGGTGGCGTACTCAGACTTTTTCTTGCGGGTCTGGTTGTTGCTGTTGCGGGTGGTTTCTTTCTTGAAATAGCCCATGGTGGCCGGGCTGATGCCCAGAGCTTTCGCGTGCTTGGCGATGGGCTGTCTGTTCTTAGCCATTACAGTGTCCTCCTTTCCTTATACACGACGACGTTTCGGAGGACGGCAGCCATTGTGAGGAATGGGGGTAACGTCCTTGATCATCGTCACTTCGAGACCGGCGGTCTGGAGGGCGCGGATGGCGGCCTCACGGCCGGAACCGGGACCCTTGACGAAGACCTCAACGGTCTTCAGGCCGTGCTCCATGGCTGCCTTGGCGGCAGTCTCAGCGGCGGTCTGGGCGGCAAAGGGGGTGGACTTTTTGCTTCCACGGAAACCGAGGCCACCGGCAGAAGCCCAGGAAATGGCGTTGCCCTGGGTGTCGGTAACGGTAACCATGGTATTGTTGAAGGAAGAGCTGATATGGACCTGGCCCTTTTCAATGTTCTTGCGCTCTCTGCGGCGAGTTCTGACGACTTTCTTCTTAGCAGTTGCCATGATTCATATCCCTCCTTTACTTCTTCTTGTTCGCGATGGTGCGTTTCGGGCCCTTGCGGGTGCGGGCATTGGTCTTGCTCCGCTGGCCGCGCACAGGCAGGCCGCGGCGATGGCGCAGACCACGGTAGCAGCCGATCTCGGTCAGGCGCTTGATGTCAAGCGCGGTCTGACGGCGCAGATCGCCTTCCACGATGAAGTTGTGGTCGATGCACTCACGCAGCTTGGATTCTTCCTCATCGGTGAGGTCCTTCACACGGGTGTCGGGATTGATCCCAGTCATGTCCAGGATCTTCTTTGCGCTGGTTCTGCCGATACCATAGACATAAGTGAGACCGATTTCGATTCTCTTGTCTTTGGGCAGGTCAACGCCGGCTATACGTGCCATACTTTTTTCTTCCTTTCGAAATGATTTTCCGCATTTTTTGCGGGTTCAGGGGCTTATTCCCGCCGGAGGGAGTCCCTGATCCATGCGGGATTGTTTTTTCAGACAGGAGCTCTGCCCTGTCGCCGGGGCTTTCGCCGAGGCTTGGATTTTCTGCTCAAACAGCATACAAGGAGCCGATCTCCCTCAGCTTTTGCGGCAAAAAACACCCAGTCGCAGCGAAGAATTATTTTATCAAAGACATACCGGATATGTCAAGTAAAATCTTTTCGCCTGCAAGATTTTTTTGTCGCCGGCTGTGACCGACCCTTGTATTCCTATGCATTAACCCTGGCGCTGCTTGTGCTTGGGGTTCTCGCAGATGACCATGACTTTGCCCTTGCGCTTGATGATCTTGCACTTTTCGCACATGGGCTTCACGGAAGGTCTGACTTTCATTAATGATACCTCCTGCTCTTACTTGCTTCTCCAGGTGATGCGGCCGCGGGTCAGGTCGTAGGGAGACATCTGAACCGTGACTTTGTCGCCGGGAAGGATACGGATAAAGTTCATCCGGAGCTTTCCGGAAATATGGGCCAGGATGATATGGCCTCCGCCGATATCCACCTGGAACATGGTGTTAGGCAGGGATTCTACCACCGTGCCTTCGAGTTCGATTACATCGTCTTTTGCCAAAGCTTCATTCCTCCAGATCTGAATCAGATGTCGTCCGCCATGGTGAGGATCTCCGCTTCCCCATCGGTGATGAGGATGGTGTTCTCATAATGGGCGGCCAGAGAATGATCCCTCGTGACGACCGTCCAGCCGTCCTGCAGGATCCGAACACGCCAGTCCCCCGCGCAGACCATGGGCTCCACGCAGATGGTCATGCCCTTGAGCAGCCGGGGATTGGCCCGGCGGGCGTCGGGGCGATAGTTGGGGACCTCCGGTGCCTCGTGCATGCCCCGGCCGATGCCGTGACCCACAAAGTCCCGGACCACGGAAAAGCCGTGGCTCTCCACATAGTCCTGCACCGCTTCTCCGATATCGTAGACGCGGTAGCCTACCTTGGCGAACTTGATCCCTTCGAAGAAGGCCTGACGGGTAACCTCCATCAGCTTCCTCGCCTCTTCGCTGACCTCTCCCACCGGATAGGTGCCGGCACAGTCGCCGACAAAGCCCCGGTAGGTGGCGCAAAGATCGATGGACACGATATCGCCGTTGGAAACGATCCTCTTGCCGGGGATGCCGTGGATGACCTCATCGTTGACGGAGACGCAGGTCGCCGCCGGGAAGCCCTCAAAGCCCAGGCAGCTGGGCTTGGCGCCGGACTTCACAATGTACTCATGCACAGCCCTGTCGATTTGCTTTGTCGTCATGCCGCTCTTCACGGCCTGACGTCCGACGGACCGTGCGCCGGCCGCGATCTTCGCGGCCTGACGCATGATCTCGATCTCGTGAGGGGATTTGATGGTAATGCTTTCTGCCATTTCAGATCTCCAGAGCCCTGCGGATCTCCGCAGTGGTCTCTTCGATGCTGGGCTGATTGGCCACCGTGCGGAGCTTGCCCCGGGCCTCGTAGAAGGCCTTCAGGGGCTCGGTCTCCCGATGGTAGGTCTCGAGTCGGGCCCGGACCGTCTCGGGAGCATCGTCCTTGCGGATGGTAAGCTCGCCGCCGCAGTTGTCGCAAACGTCCTCCACCTTGGGAGGATTGTTCACGATGTGGAAGGTGGTGCTGCAGTCCTTGCAGGTCCGACGTCCGGCCATGCGCTCCACGATGACCTGATCCTCCACCTCAATGGAGAGGGCGCAGTCAACGGCAATGCCCATCTCTTCCATGGCTTCCGCCTGGGGGATGGTGCGGGGCACACCGTCCAGGATGTAGCCCTTCGCGCAGTCCGGCTCGGAAAGCCGTTCCTGGATGATGCCGATGATCACGGCATCGGGGACCAGCTTGCCTGCCTCAATGAATGCCTTGGCCTCCAGGCCCACCTTCGTGCCGTTCTTGATGGCGGCACGAAGAATGTTGCCCGTGGAAATGGTGGGGATCCTCAGCTCGCGGCTCAGGATCTCCGCCTGGGTACCTTTACCGGCGCCGGGGGCGCCCAAAAGGATAAGCCTCATAATCTCTCCTCCGGAGTCAATCCAGGAAACCTTTGTAGTTGCGCATGAGCATCTGCGCCTCGAGGGCACGGACGGTCTCCAGTGCAACGCCTACAGCGATCATGATGGACGTGCCGCCCAGGGACAGGCCCGTGAGCCTTGCAGCGTCGCTGAAGTGGGAGATCAGGATGGGGACGACGGCGATGATGCCCAGGTAGATGGCACCAAAGAGGGTGATCTTGTTGAGCACCTTCTGGATGAACTCACTGGTGGGCTTGCCGGGGCGGAAGCCCGGGATGTAGCCGCCGTTCTTCTTTAGGTTATTCGACACCTCGATGGGGTTGAACTGGATCGTGGAGTAGAAGTAAGCGAAGAAGATGATCAGCAGGAAGTAAATGATGGCATAGGGGATGGAGGCGTTGCCGAACCAGGTCTCCACCCAGGTGCCCTCGGTGGACTTGCCCGCGAGACCCGCGATGGTGGCAGGCAGAGAACCGATGGAGGAGGCGAAGATGATGGGCATAACGCCGGACATGTTCACCTTCATGGGCAGGAAGGTGCTCTGGCCGCCGTACATCTTCCGGCCGACCACGCGCTTGGCGTACTGCACCGGGAGACGGCGCTCGGCATCGTTGACGTAAACGATCAGGACGATGATGGCCAGGGCGCCCAGGAACATCAGGACGGCAGCCCACCAGGCCAGCTCGCCGCGGGCAACGTTCTGCACGGTGGCGATGATGGAACGGGGCAGGCGGGCCATGATGCTCGCGAACAGGATGATGGAGATACCGTTTCCGATACCGAACTCGGTGATCTGCTCACCCAGCCACATGATCAGAGCGGAACCGGAGGTGAAGGTCAGGATGATGACGAGCGCGGTCCAGAAGCTCTTCTCATAACCGGCGCTGATGAGGCTGTAGTTGCGCATCAGCATGTAGTAGGCAAAGCCCATGAGAAGGCCGATGCCCACAGTGGCGTAACGGGTGATGGAAGCGATCTTCTTGCGGCCCTCTTCGCCGCCTTCCTTGCTCAGCCGCTCCAGAGCCGGAATGGCGATGCAGAGCAGCTGGATGATAATGGAGGCGTTGATGTAGGGCTGGATGGACAGTGCGAAAATGGTCGCCTGGGAGAAGGCGCCGCCGGACATCATGTTATAGAGGCCCAGCATGGTGCCCTGCACACTGGCGAAGTAAAGCTCCAGGGCTTCCTTGTTCACGTAGGGAACAGGGATGGCGTTGCCCAGACGGTAGAGCAGGATGATCAGCAGTGTGAAGAGGATCTTTCTGCGAAGCTCCTCAATCTTCCAGGCGTTTTTCAGCGTCTGAATCACTTTAGATCACCTCTGCCTTTCCGCCGGCCGCCTCGATCTTCTGTTTTGCGGTTTCGGAGAAAGCAGAAGCCTTTACAGTCAGCTTCTTGGTAAGTTCGCCGTTACCAAGGAACTTAACACCATATCTGCACTTGGAGATGATGCGGGCGTCCAGGAGGGCCTGGGCATCCACAACGGAGCCGTCCTCAAACTTCTCCAGCACGGAGACGTTCACAGCCTCCAGAGGCTTGGCGAAGATGTTGTTGAAGCCCCGCTTGGGGATGCGGCGAGCCAGAGGCATCTGGCCGCCTTCGAAGCCGATGCGGACACCGCCGCCGCTGCGGGCCTTCTGGCCCTTGTGGCCGCGGCCTGCGGTCTTGCCGTTGCCGGTGGCGTGGCCTCTGCCCTTGCGCTTGTCGACATGGGTGGAGCCGGCGACGGGAGAAAGCTCATGAATATACATTCTTTAGCCCTCCTTCTTATTCTTCGGTGACCTTCAGCAGATAGCCGATCTTGGCGATCTTGCCGCGGGTCTGGGGATTGTCGGGCTGTACGGTCTCGTTGCCGATCTTGTGCAGGCCCAGGGACTGGGCGGTGGCGATGTGGCTGTCCAGTCTGCCGTTGAGGCTCTTGACGAGCTTGATTCTCAGATTAGCCATGTTTCGTCCTCCTTAACCCTGAACTTCTTCGGGAGTCTTGCCCCGGACAGCGGCGACCTGAGAGGCGTCGCGCAGGGACTTGAGGCCTTCCATGGTGGCTGCCACAACGTTCGCGGGGTTGTTGGTTCGCAGGCACTTGGTACGGATGTTGGAGATACCGGCAGCCTCCACGACGGCACGCACAGCGCCGCCGGCGATCACGCCGGTGCCTTCCGGGGCGGGCTTGAGGAGCACGCGGCCGGCGCCGAAGCAGCCCAGGACCTCGTGGGGGATGGTGGTCCCGCTCAGGGTCACGGTCACGATGTTCTTCTTGGCATCTTCCAGGCCCTTGCGGATGGCCTCGGAAACTTCGTTGGCCTTGCCCATGCCATAGCCCACACGGCCCTTGCCGTCGCCCACCACGCAGAGCGCGGAGAACTTGGCAACCCGGCCGCCCTTGACGGTCTTGCTGACGCGGTTGAGGGAAACCAGCTTCTCGATGAACTCGGAGGGAGCCTCGTCGCGATTGCGGCGATCCCGTCTGTCGTTTCTGTCGTTATTGTAAGCCATTGATCGTTTTCCCCCTTCCTCAGAACTTCAGGCCGCCCTCGCGGGCGCCTTCAGCCAGAGCCTTGACACGGCCGTGGTAGATATAACCGCCGCGGTCGAACACGACTTCCTCGATGCCCTTCTGCAGAGCGCGCTCTGCAACAGTGGCGCCGATCTTCTTGGCGGCGTCGCAGTTGCCGCCGTTGCCTTCAAAGCCCTTCTCCACGCTGGAGGCAGACACCAGGGTGTTGCCGGCCACGTCGTCGATGATCTGGGCATAGATGTTGTTTTCGCTGCGGAACACGCACAGGCGGGGTCTCTCGGCGGTGCCGGAGATCTTGCCGCGCACGCGGTTGTGGCGCTTGATGCGCTGTCCTCTGGTATCGGGTCTCTTAATCATTCAGGCACACCTCCGTTTACTTAGCGCCGGTCTTGCCTTCTTTGCGGCGGACGACTTCGTAGTCATACTTCACGCCCTTGCCCTTGTAAGGCTCGGGAGGACGCTTGCCACGAACGTCAGCAGCAAACTGGCCGACCTTCTGCTTGTCGATCCCCTTGATGACGATGTGGTTGGCATCGGGAACGTCGATCTGGATGTCCTCGGTCTCGGGGACGATGATCTGATGGGAGTAACCCAGGTTCATGACCAGGTTCTTGCCTTCCTTGGAGGCACGGTAGCCGACGCCGTTGATCTCCAGCTTCTTCTCGAAGCCGTGGGTCACGCCGATGACCATGTTGTCCACCAGGGTCCGGGTAAGACCGTGGAGAGAACGGTTCTCTTTGCTGTCATTGGGGCGCTTGACGTGGAGGACATTGCCCTCCTGCTCGACGGTGATAGAGGGGACCAGATCACGCTCCAGGGTGCCCTTGGGGCCCTTGACGGTGATGTGGTTGCCTTCGGTGACTTTCACTTCGACACCGGCGGGGATGGTGATGGGAGCTCTACCAATTCTAGACATCTTATTTCCTCCTTACCACACGAACGCGAGCACTTCGCCGCCAACATGCTCCTTGCGAGCCTGCTTGTCGGTCATGATGCCCTTGGAGGTGGAAATGATGGCGATGCCCAGGCCCTTCAGGACGCGGGGGAGCTCGTCAGCACCGGCGTACACCCGGAGACCGGGCTTGCTGACACGGCGAAGACCCTGGATGGCCTTCTCCTTGCCGGGGAGATACTTGAGGGTGATGCGGATGATGCCCTGGGTGCCGTCCTCAACAACCTGGTAGTTCTTGATGTAGCCTTCGTTGAGAAGGATCTCGGCGATGGCCTTCTTCATCTTGGAGGCCGGGACATCGACGCTTTCATGCTTGGCGCTTCCGGCGTTGCGGATGCGGGTCAGCATATCGGCAATGGGGTCGGTGATCTGCATGGATTTATCCTCCTAATTTAGAGTTACCGCCGGATGATCCGGTCGGTTTCAGTGACGAGGTCCCATGCCAATGCTTGATTGGCCATGGCCTTTCGCCACCGTCAGAAGAAGCTTGCTCCATTCCGCTTCTTCGGTTTGCGAAAGAGCCGAAAAAGCTCCATATCCGCAATCTCCTTCTTCCTCTTCCAAATCGAACCCACTTCGTTGGGCTTCGATTTGGGTTTGAGGCGCGGAATAGAGTTTACTGCCTTCTTTTTTTTATTCATTCGGTGGGAGGGATCAGCTCCCACCGGATAAAACCTTTCCTTGCGCTGTCGGTAACAGCGCGCTGATTTTTCGTCAGACGAGGCGGCAAGGGCCGCCGTATCATTTATGCTGCAAGCCGCAGCCAACGAGTATGACGGAAAATCAGAAGCTGGCGCTTCCGCGCTGATTTTTTCTGAGACGAGGCGGCGAGGCGACGCTGTATTTTTATACTGCGAGCCGAAGCCAACGAAGTATCAGGAAAAATCAGAAGGAAGCCTTTCTGACGCCGGGGATCTGGCCCTTGTAAGCCAGTTCGCGGAAGCAGATACGGCAGATGCCGTAGTTGCGCAGATAAGCGTGGGGACGGCCGCAGAGCTTGCAGCGGTTGTACTTGCGAGTAGAGAACTTCGCAGGAGCCTGCTGCTTGAGAATCATAGATTTCTTAGCCATTTGTACGTCCTCCTTAGCTCACGAAGGGAGCGCCCATGAGCTTCAGCAGCTCGCGAGCCTCTTCGTCGGTCTTCGCGGTGGTGGTGATCGCGATGTTCATACCACGCAGCTTCTCGATCTTGTCGTACTCGATCTCGGGGAAGATGATCTGCTCCTTCAGGCCCAGGCTGTAGTTGCCGCGGCCGTCGAAGGCGTCAGCGCTGATGCCGCGGAAGTCGCGGACACGGGGCAGAGCCACGTTGAACAGACGGTCCAGGAACTCCCACATGCGGTCCTGGCGGAGGGTGACCTTCACGCCGACCTTCATGCCCTCACGGAGCTTGAAGTTGGCGACGGACTTCTTGGCCACGGTGGCAACGGCGTGCTGACCGGTGATGGCGCTGATGTCCTTGATCACGGCCTCGAGGGCCTTGGCATTGTCCTTGCAGTCGCCGCAGCCGACAGAGACAACGATCTTGTCGATCTTGGGGATCTGCATGGTGGACTTGTACTGGAACTTCTCCATCAGAGCAGGAGCAACTTCCTTCAGGTACTTTTCCTTCATACGAGTCATAAGTCAGTTATCTCCTTTCTCTCAGATTTCGGCGCCGCACTTCTTGCAGACGCGGACCTTCTTGTCGCCCTCGATCTTGTGAGCGACGCGGGTGGCCTTGCCGCACTTGGGGCAGACGAGCTGCACCTTGCTGGCGTAAATGGGGGTCTCGACCTTGATGATGCCGCCCTCTTCGCCCTGCTTGCGGGGCTTCTGATGCTTGGTGGCAACGTTCACGCCTTCCACGATGACCTTCAGGGCCTTGGGATCGGCGGAGAGGATCTTGCCCTCTTTGCCCTTGTCCTTGCCGGACAGAACAACGACCTTATCGTCTTTCTTAATGTTCATTCTCTGTGCCCTCCATCAAATCACTTCGGGAGCCAGGGACAGGATCTTCATGTATTCCTTGTCACGGAGCTCACGGGCAACGGGCCCAAAGATACGCGTGCCGCGGGGGTTCTTATCACCGGTGTTGATCAGAACGGCAGCGTTCTCGTCGAAGCGGACATAGGTGCCGTCGGCGCGGCGGACGGGCTTGACAGTGCGGACGATAACCGCCTTCACAACGTCACCCTTCTTCACGGAACCGCCGGGAGCCGCCTTGCGGACGGAGCAGACGATCACGTCACCGATGCTGGCATACTTGCGCTTGGAGCCGCCAAGCACGCGGATGCACTTGAGTTCTTTGGCGCCGGTATTGTCGGCGACCTTCAGATAAGATTCCTGCTGGATCATATTTCGGCGCCTCCTTACTTAGCCTTCTCAACGATCTCGACCACGCGCCATCTCTTGTCCTTGGACAGGGGGCGGGTCTCCATCACGCGGACGATATCGCCGACGCCGCACTCGTTAAGCTCGTCGTGGGCCTTCAGACGGTAGGTGCGTCCGATGATCTTCTTATAGGTCTTGTGAGCGACCCGGTCTTCCACGATGACGACCACGGTCTTGTCCATCTTGTCGCTGACGACCTTGCCAACGCGGACCTTACGGGAAGTAGTTCTCTCAGTATTCATTTCCTCTTACCTCCTCAGTTCTGCTTCTCACGCAGGACGGTCTTGACGCGGGCGATGTCACGCCGTGCGGCAGAGATCTTGGTGGGGTTGTCAAGATGATTGGTGGCATGCTGCATGCGGAGCATGAACAGGTCCTTCTTCAGCTCAACCAGCTTCTGCTCCAGCTCGCTGACGGACATATTGCGGATTTCGTTTGCCTTCATCTTATTCACCACCGTTCTCAGACTCGGTGCCCTTCGCAACGATCTTGGTCTTGATGGGCAGTTTGTGGCTGGCAAGACGCAGAGCCTCGCGGGCGATCTCCTCGGAGACGCCGGCGATCTCAAACATCACGCGGCCGGGCTTGACGACAGCGACCCAGTACTCGGGAGCGCCTTTACCGGAACCCATACGGGTCTCGGCGGGCTTGGCGGTAACAGGCTTGTCGGGGAAGATCTTGATCCACACCTGACCGCCGCGCTTGGTATAGCGGGTCATGGCGATACGAGCGGCCTCGATCTGGTTGGAGGTGATCCAGCCGGGCTCCTGCGCGGCCAGACCGAACTCACCGTAGCTCACAACGTTGCCGCGGGTGGCTTTGCCCTTCATGCGGCCGCGCTGAACTCTGCGGTATTTCACTCTCTTAGGCATTAACATTAGTTGTTGCCTCCTTCCTTCGCGGGAGCAGCGGGACGGGGACCGCGGTTGAAGCCCTGGCCCTGGGGTCTGCTGCCGTAGCCGCCCTGGCGGTTGTCACGGTTGTCGCGGTTGTAGCCGCCCTGACGATTGTCGCGATTGTCGCGGTTGTAACCACCCTGGCGACGGTCGCCGCCGCGGCGGTCATCCCGACGGCGGCGATCGCCGGCGGGCTTGGAGAGATCCATGGTGCGCGGGGTGGTGCGCAGGGTCTGGGAGAGGACCTCGCCTTTGTAGATCCACACCTTCACGCCGATGCGGCCGTAGGTGGTGTTGGCTTCGGCAAAGCCGTAGTCGATGTCGGCACGGATGGTCTGCAGAGGAATGGTGCCCTCGTGGTAGCACTCGCTGCGGGCGATCTCGGCGCCGCCCAGACGGCCGCCGCACTTGACCTTGATGCCCCGGGCGCCCATACGCATGGCGCGGCCCATGGCGTTCTTCATGGCACGGCGGAAGCCGATGCGCTTCTCCAGCTGCTGAGCAATGTTCTCAGCCACCAGCTGGGCATTGGTATCGGGGGTGCGGACCTCGACGATGGAGAGAGCCACGGGCTTGCCGATGAGCTTCTCGACCTCGAGACGCAGGCGCTCGATCTCGGCGCCGCCCTTGCCGATGACCACGCCCGGACGGGCGCAGTGGATATAAATGCGGACCTTGGCGCTGTCGCGCTCGATCTCGATGGTGGGAACGCCGGCGGAATAGAGGGTCTTCTTCAGAAACTCACGGATCTTGTGATCCTCGACGATCAGATCGCCGACCTTGTCTTCCCGAGCATACCAACGGGAGTCCCAGTCTTTAATAACGCCTACACGCAGGCCATGGGGATTCACTTTCTGTCCCATAATTCTGCCTCCTTCCCTTAGTCTCTCTCAGCCACAGCGATCATGATGTGGCTGGTGCGCTTGTTGATGCGGTACATACGGCCCTGAGCTCTGGGCATGCCCCGCTTGAGGATGGGGCCGGCGCCGACGAAGGTCTGGCACACAAAGAGCTTCTCAGGATCCATTTCGAAATTGTTCTCGGCGTTGGCCATGGCGCTCTTGAGCACCTTGATCATCAGCTCGCAGCCGGCCTTGGGGGTGTTCTCCATGAGAGCCATGGCGACCTTGGCGTCCTTGCCGCGGATCAT
>ONBX01000002.1 GCA_900316205.1 uncultured Eubacteriales bacterium | reverse complement strand
CCATCGTGTGGTAGGGGACGGTAACCAATCCACAGCATCCTCTACAGTGTAGCATAGGCCTCTCTCGGAGTCACTAATACCTACTTTGCTATAATACAAAGGGGACGGACGTAGAAGACAAGGGGACGGACGTAGAAGACATGGGGACGGAAAAAGACATGGGGACGTAGCTTTTGTCTTATCTGACATCCATAATCCGCTTCGCGTGGACCTCATCCGCCGCAAGCGGTCCCCCTTCGCCGGGAACGCCGGATGCAAAGTTTCGTTTTCCCGTTGACCATCCCCTCGGTTTGTGTTATTTTCAATATGGATTTTTATGTGTCCCGGAGGGCTGTTTTATGTACGAATCGATCAAGCAAAGCTTTGCGGCCTGCTTTGGCCGCTCCCCGCGCTATCTCTTCTCCGCCCCCGGCCGTACGGAGCTGGGCGGCAACCACACGGATCATCAGCTGGGCCGGGTGCTGGCCGGCGCTGTCAGCGTGGACACGCTGGCCGCCGTCGCCCCCAATGGGGAGCGTGTGGTCCGCATCCAGTCGGAGGGCTATCCTCTCTGCGCCGTATCTCTGGACGAGCTGGAGATCCGCCCCCAGGAATGTGGCACGACGCTGAGCCTCATTCGCGGCGTGGCCGCCCGGATCACGGAGCTTGGCCATCCGGTCCGCGGCTTTGACGCCTATGTGACTTCCCGGGTCCTGCCCGGCAGCGGGCTCTCCTCCTCTGCCGCCTTTGAGGTCCTGCTGGGGACGATCATCAACAGTCTGGACGGCTGCGATCTCTCCGCCATTGAGATCGCCCAGATCGGCCAGTATGCCGAAAATGACTATTTCGGCAAGCCCTGCGGCCTGATGGACCAGATGGCCTCCTCCGTGGGCGGCATCGTGACCATCGACTTTGCCGATGCTTCCCATCCCGTGGTGGAGCCGCTGGACTTTGACTTTGCCTCCTGCGGCCACGCCCTCTGCATCGTCAATTCCGGCGCAGATCATGCGGATCTGACGGATGAGTATGCCGCGATTCCCCGGGAAATGAAGGCCGTGTGCGCCGTTTTCGGCAAAGAGCATCTGCGGGAGGTGGACGAGGACGACTTCTACGCCCGGCTGAAGGAAGTCCGCGCCGCTGCCGGCGACCGTGCCGTCCTGCGCTCCATGCACTTCTTTGATGACAACCGCCGGGTCTCTCTGCAGGTGGAGGCTTTGAAAGCCAAAGATTTTGGCCGCTTCCTGGAGCTGGTGAACGAGTCCGGCCGCTCCTCCTGGCTCTATCTGCAGAATGTGGTGCCCACCGGCAGCACATGGCACCAGGAGCTTGCCCTGAGCCTGGCCCTGGCCGCCCGTCTCCTGCAGGGGCGGGGCGCCTGCCGGGTCCACGGCGGCGGCTTTGCCGGCACCATCCAGGCCTTTGTGCCTATGGATCTGCTGGATTCCTTCCGCAGCGGCATGGAGGCCGTGCTGGGTGAAGGCAGCTGCCAGGTCCTGTCCATCCGCCCCGAGGGCGGTATTCTGCTGGAGGAGGTCAAAGCATGAAAGGCTATCTTGACGCACTGGTGAACTATGCCCTGGATCGGGCTCTGATCCAGGAGGGAGACGAGCTCTGGGCCTATAACCGCCTGCTGGAGGTCATGGGTCTGGATGAGGCCGAGGGCGAGCCTGTGGAGGCGGAGCTTCCCCAGATCCTCAGCGCCCTTACCGACGACGCGGTGCGCCGCGGCCTGGTCGATGACAACATCACCGCCAGGGACCTTTTCGATACCAGGCTTATGGGCGCCATCCTGCCCCCGCCCCACGAAGTCCGCGCCATTTTTGAGGGCCTCCGGGTGGACTATCCCGAGGCCGCCACGGACTGGTACTACCAGTTCAGCTGCGATTCCAACTACATCCGGCGGGACCGGATCCAGAAGGATCTGAAATGGGTCTATCCCAGCGAATACGGAGACCTGGACATCACGGTGAACCTCTCCAAGCCCGAGAAGGATCCCCGGGCCATCGCAGCCGCCAAGCTGGCTCCCCAGTCCGGCTATCCCAAGTGCCAGCTCTGCGCCGAGAACGAGGGCTATGCCGGGCGCATGAATCATCCTGCCCGCCAGAACCACCGCATCATTCCCCTCACCATCAATGACGCCCCCTGGTACTTTCAGTATTCCCCCTATGTGTACTACAACGAGCACTGCATCATCTTCAACGCCAAACACACCCCCATGAAGATCGACAAGGCCGCCTTCCTCAAGCTCTTCGACTTTGTCAGCCAGTTCCCCCACTACTTTGTGGGCTCCAACGCGGACCTGCCCATCGTGGGCGGCTCCATCCTGAGCCACGATCACTTCCAGGGCGGCCACTATGAGTTTGCCATGGCCAAGGCCCCGGTGGAAACGCCGCTCTCCTTTGCAGGCTTCGAGGACGTGCAGGCCGGCATCGTGAAGTGGCCCATGTCGGTGATCCGCCTCACCGGGCCGGATCGCTTCCGACTGGCGGAGCTGGCAGACAAGATCCTGCTGGCCTGGCGGGGCTATACCGATGAGACCGCCATGATCCTTGCCGAGACGGATGGCGTCCCCCACAACACCATCACCCCCATCGTCCGGCGCCGGGGTGAGGACTATCAGATCGACCTGGTGCTGCGCAACAATCTGACCACCGAGGAGTATCCCCTGGGTCTCTATCACCCCCACCAGAAGCTGCACCATATCAAGAAGGAAAACATCGGCCTCATCGAGGTCATGGGTCTTGCCGTTCTCCCCAGCCGCCTGAAGGCGGAGCTGGAGGCTCTGCGCAAAGCGATCCTCTCGGACGCCGACCTGCAGGCCGATCCCCTCACCGCCTCCCATGCCGCCTGGGCCGAGGAGCTGAAAGCCCGGTACGAGTTCACCGAAGAAAACACCGAAGAGATCCTCCGGCAGGAGGTGGGCGCCGTGTTCCTCCAGGTTCTCTGCGACGCCGGCGTCTACAAGCGGGATGCAGCCGGGAAAACCGCCTTCCTGCGGTTTGTGGATTATGTAAACCATATCAGTTGACGATAAATAGATTTAATGTAATTATGTAAACTGCAGGGACAAAAAGCGAGGGTATCGCCCTTATGGCGTCCCTCGCAAGATGTCTGTTTTGTTGGGCAAAGGGCATGATTTTCGGATCATGCCCTCAGACTGTCGACAAAGTCAGTTTCCTGTCATTCCGAACCAGTGACCGATAAAGCCTTGATAACACAGCTATTTTGAAGGGGAACGGATTGCCACGACCAGTTTGCGAACTGGTCTCGCAATGACATTTTGGGGTTTGTCTACACATTGAGGGCATGATCTTCGGATCATGCCCTTTGATGTTTCAGGCATTTCCTCGTAGGTAGGAACCGATCCAAGTCAGCCCTTCCGGATGAGCCATCCAAGAAGCGCAGCCCTCTTTCATTTGCCTCGCAGCTTTGTGAGTTCGATATACTTCTGCCGTGTCAACCCGCCGTATTTCATAGCAAATTCATCGTATGAGCAATCGTCCGGCAGGCCGAGCACATGCATGACCAGCTTGAACCGATCCCGGTTTTCGGGCAGCAGCAGATCGTACTGTATGGTGTTGCGGGGCGTTTCCTGCAGGATCTCCGCAAGTGTTTTGCCGCAATACTCTCCGCTGATTCCTATTTGGACCCCGCTGTTGTAGTATTTGCCATTGTTCAGGAGATCTTTCAGATCCTCCGGTACGCTTTCCCACGGGATTTCAGCCGAGGCAAATCCCCATTCCACCCAAATTGACCTTGGTGAATCTCCCCTTTTTCTTTGCTCTTCCGGCAGAAGTGTGGAAGAGAGAGCCGTAAGCATCTCAGCTTCAAAGGGGTGAGACGCGTCCCGGTTTCTGCCCTGCCGCGCAAGATGCAGCGGGAATTGCACGTCATCCGGTTCCAGGTCTTTGTGCGCGATGATCTTATGCGTGCCCCAAAAGATGTCTTCATCCGAGCAGACCACCGGGGGGCGAAGGGGCATTTTCATCAGCTGCTCGACCGTCACATCCCCATTGGACGCAACAAAATCATACATTCTCACAAGGATCGGCTGCGCCATCAGATTTCTGAACGAATGCACGACAGGCAGCTCTTTCCATTTTTCCAATTCACGGGTTTTTCCTATGATGATGCCATAAGTATAATGGATCCTGTCCATCTGGCAGCGGAAAACATCTCCCACCCTGAACCGAACCGTCTGATGCTCCATCTCTCTGATCTGGGCAATGCGGTCGAAATAATCCTCTGGGCAAGTGGAACAATAATAGTCCATGAACGCATGAAAGTCAGCATCCGATACGATCTTTTTGATTCTGTTTTCTTCTCCGATCGCGATCTCCTGACGGTTGCGGAGGTTCCCTGCCCACATCGTAGTCTTGTTTTCCTGCAGGCAGATATCCACTTTACACCCGAAAGGCTCCACGGCCAGAACTGCAGCGGCGGTGATCGGTTTAGCACGTCCGCGCGAAGTCAAGGGCATAAGGAGCTTTCGTTCTTCTGTGGCAAGACAAGTATCATATTCGCTGTAGCGTTTCCACGTGACAGCGCCCTCATCCTCCGCGGATTGCTCTTCCTGGATCACCTTGACGATGGTGCTGCCTTCGTAGAACAGTACCGTGCGTTTTTTCAGAGAATATGTGACGCTGAACAAAGAAACCGTTTCCCATGCCGGATCCAGATCATTCAGTGCAAGAAAACGCCGTTCTTCATTCGTCAGATTCACAGAATACACGCCGTCCGTATAAAAATGGGCGGCTTTGGAATCCGCCTTTCTGGCTCTGTTATGCTCCTCTTTCGCTTCGGGGATAAGGGCTTTTTCCGGAGAAAGCCGATCTCCGCTGAAGCTTCCAAAAAGCTCGTTTACCGCATCATAGTTTATGCCGTCCCTGCCGCGCCAGAAGAACAAGGGATAGAAGGAAAGCCCATCACGATATCGGCCTATGCTGCCGCTGTTTGTAAATCCGTGCAGGAAGCCTTCGCGCTCGGAGCCTTCCAGAACACCGCAAATGGACAGCACTGCCAAAAGGCAGTGGATCGCATTGCCTGTTTCCCGGATCAGGTTCATTCGTCGAATCTCCGAAACCAGGGCCGTATCCATATTGTGGGGTTTCATTCGGCCTGCCGCGGCAAATACCGCGTTCAAGATCCGGTAGTCTTCCTCACAAGGTTCGACGGCAGGCAGTTTTTCAAATGCCCACAGATCATTCAGCACATATTCAGCGCAGGTAAAGTCCGGGCATTTCCCATACTGTGTAGGCGGCAGGAAGCGAAAAACGCCAAATTCGTTCCAATCCACGTTTTCCTTGCCGTCAAGTCCGTGCGTACAGCCGCAAACCACACAGCGACCATATTCACGTTCTGTTTTGTCTGAAGTATGTTCCGGCAGCGATCTCGCCCAAACAAGGCTTGAAAGGGCTGTACGATACCTGGTATCCCCGCTGGAAAGGCTGTACAGGAAGCCTTTTGCCGCATTCTCAAGAGGAAGCCGTTTCGACAGTCTTTTGATCTCGGATACCATTTCCCCGTGTGTGATCTCAGAGCAGGCTGCGATCACACCTGTCTGTACGCCCGCTTCCAGATCTCTTGCAGAGGGCTTTTCTTCCGTGCGATATGGGAGATAGTACTTTTTCAGTATCGCCAATGCTTTTTTATCCTGCATCGTTCCAACCCTCTTTTGTGTTGATCCGCGACTGGGTAATTCTCCTCAGGTCTGATGGATCATGAGCGCTTATCGGTGCTCTGTCCTTTTTTCCACACCTTCATTTTAGCAGATGCGTGAAACGCATACAAGCGGCGGAGAACAATTCCCCGCCGCTTGTTGTACGCCATCATTGGTTTTATGAAGCCAAGTAAACGATGATTAAATCGGCAAGAGCGAATCCCGAGAGAATTTGAGTTCTGATGAAGGCACTTTTTCGTAGGAATACTTTGTGTATTTCAAGAAAAAGTGACGAAATCAGGGCACAAATTGTCCGGGAGGCGCCGTAGGCGATTTGATCAGCGTTTACTTAAGAGATCCGAATAAAACGAGATAGCATTCACCAGATTCGCGGGGAAGAAGCACGCCGCATTTTCCTTAAAGAATTCCTATAGGTATCTGCCATCTGGCGTAGCCCTTACTGTCTCGATCCGGCTGTGGAAAAACCGCTCCTGAAACGAAGTCGCCTCCGCGATCTCCTCTTTTGTAAAGGATCGTCCGTCCGGGGCCACGACCCACTTGTCTTCAACATCATCCAGGCGATGGATCACCGCAATAACCCGGCCGGTAGAGCGAATCACCGGTTCCTCCACGCCCAGGATATAGGCGTCCTGCTCCTCCCCGTCTCCGGCGAGGATTCCGGGGATAAAGCCGTAATTCACCGGATAAACCAGGTCCGGGTATTCCGGGTGGCAGCTCCCCAGAGGCCGGTCCACAAGGACGGTGACGATTTGCCCGATCACAGCCGTCCCTCCCGAAAGAGCCGCAGGGCCGTATTGACCTGGTGCTGGTTTTCCAGCAGATGGCTCTTCTCCGGATACTGCCGCACAACATCCCGCATCCGCTGGTCGATCTCCGGCGTACAGCCCTTCCACAGCACCCAGCGGATAAATTCTCCGTCCAGCTTTTCGCCGCAGCCCTCCGCCATGTCCGGACGTGTCTTTCCCCGATACTGCCGGTAGCGGCGGCAGACCCGCCACAGGCGAGTCGCCCGGGAAAAGAGCAGGATCCAGATCTGATCCGCCTCCTCCAGGCGCCTTTCATAGGAAAGCTTCCGATAATTGCCGTCAATGACCCAGCTGAAGTGACTGTCCAGGAAATCCTCCACCATCTGCTGCTTCTCTGTCATGTCCCGGGCCTCCCAGTTGGGCAGGAACTGGACGGTATCCAGGTGCAGCACCGGCGCCCCGGTGATCTCGCCCAGGGTCTGGGCCAGGGTGGACTTGCCGGAGCCGGAAAAGCCCAGGATCGCGATTTTCATTGCTCCATCTCCGCCAGGGCAGCCGCCTCCCGCAGGCTAAGGCCCTGCTCCCGGGCGATCCTGGCCAGGTCTTCAAACTCCGGCTTCTCCCGGCTGACCCCAAAGCCCTCGGCCGTCTTGAAGCGCACCGGCCCCGCCTCGGTCTGCACCGTGTAAAAGCCCCGCCGCAGCGCAGAGCGCAGGCAGGCGCTCTCCCGCACGCCCAGGGTCGTAGTGTGGCGGAACAGGCAGCGGATCAGCTCGTCTCTCTTCTCTGGTTTACATAAAACAGTTACCATAACTGCCGGTCGGCCTTTTTTCATGCCGATGGGCGTAGTAAAGACGTCCAGGGCGCCGGCCTCGAACAGCCGCTCCATGGCAAAGCCCAGCTCCTCCCCGGTGCTGTCGTCCAAGTTGCATTTGAGCTCCAGGATGGCTTCCCGCTCCCCTTCGCTCTCGTCCCAGAAGGCCCGCAGGACGTTTGCCGTGACAAAGTCCTTGTGGCCCGTACCGATCCCGCACTTTTCCGGGACCATGGCGGGCATGGGACCAAATGCCTGCGCGAAATGGCCCAGCAGCGCCGCCCCGGTGGGCGTGCAGAGCTCTCCTTTTTCATTTCCCGCCCAGATGGGCAGGCCCCGCAGGAGCCGCTCGGTGGCGGGCGCCGGCACCGGCAGGATGCCGTGGGCGCACTTTACGGTTCCGCTTCCCACCGCGATGGGTGAACAGACGATCTTTTCCGGCTGCAGCTCATACAGCAGCCAGCATACCGCCAGCACATCCGCCAGGGCGTCCAGGGAGCCCACCTCGTGCAGATGGATGTTCTCCACCGGTTTTCCGTGTACTTCGCTCTCCGCCACCGCGATCCGCCGATAGACAGAAAGCACATCCTCCTTCACCTGATCCGGGATTTCCAGCCCTTCGATCCGCACCAGGATCTCGCTCACCGAGGTGTGGGGATGATGGTGGTGATGCTCCCCCTCGCTGCCCTCTTCCTCCCCGTGGATGTCCACGTGGATATGGGTGCCGCGGATGCCTCGCTTCTCATCCTGTTCCGCCCGGACGGTGACGCCTTCGGGCAGGGCGGCGTTCAGTTTTTCCAGAAAGGCCGTCGGCTCCGGGTGGAGCTCCAGCAGCGCCGCCGCCAGCATATCGCCGGCCGCGCCCATGCTGCATTCCAGATACAGTGTTTTCATAAGCCCTTTGTCCTCCCCTTCGGGTCGATGGATATGGTTTCAAAGAAGGAGCCCAGCCTTCCGGCGATCTCCTTCTCTTCCTGCCGCGCCCGCTCCAACTGCTCCGCCGGAAACTGCAGCAGTGCGGTCTTCCCCGCCGTGCGCACCCGGAAGTCCGTGAAGCCTTTGGAAAAGAGATAGTCCTCGCTCTCCTCGATGGCCGCAAGCCGCTCATTTGTAATAGGCTCTCCGGTCTTCACCCGAGTGGCGAGGCATGCGTAGGCAGGCTTATCCCAGGTAAAGAGCCCCGCCTCCCGGCTGAGCCGCCGGATCTCGGGCTTCGTCAGCCCGCAGAGCCGCAGAGGCGAGAGGATCTCCAGCTCCCGCAGCGCCCGCATACCGGGCCGGTCCCCCGCGTCGTCGGAGGCGTTGGTCCCGTCCAGCAGAAGCGTATAGCCATCCTCTGCCGCGGCGGCCAGAATGGTTGACATCATATTGATCTTGCAGTGGTAGCAGCGGTCTGGCCCGTTGCGCGCCACATCCGGCGAGCACAGCGCGTCCAGCCGCAGCACCCGGGGCTCCGCCCCCAGTTCCCGGCAAAGGCGCATGGCGTCCTCATATTCAAACTGGGGCTGAAACTGGCTTTTCCCATAATAGGGTCGTATGTCGGCCCCGGCCTGCAGTCCCGCATAGAGCAGGTAGGCCGAGTCCACGCCCCCGGAAAAGGCCAGTGCCGCCTTGGGATGGGCAGAAAAGAACTCTTGTAAGGTCATTGACATCCTCCAGATAAAGCAGAGGCCCCGTTTGGGTCGTAGGGGCGGCCTTTGGCCGCCTCCATTTGCGTGTCTTCTTTCAGGCGACCACAGGTCGCCCCTACAGAATTTCTCAATCCAGATGGTTGATCATGCTGGCCATATAGCCCGCGCCGAAGCCATTATCGATGTTCACCACCGAGACGCCGCTGGCACAGGAGTTCAGCATGCTCAAGAGCGCGGCGATCCCGCCCAGGGAGGCACCGTAGCCCACGCTGGTGGGCACGGCGATCACCGGGCAGTCTGCAAGGCCGCCGATCACCGAGGGGAGCGCCCCCTCCATGCCGGCCACCGCCACGATGACCCGGGCGCTCATGATCTCCTCCAGATGGCTCAGCAGCCTGTGGATGCCGGAGACGCCCACGTCATAGAGCCGCACCACCCGGTTGCCCAGGGCCTCGGCGGTGACGGCGGCCTCCTCCGCCACGGGGATATCGCTGGTACCGCCGGTGGCCACCACCACGGTGCCCTTGCCCGTGGGCTCCGGCAGCTTCCCGATCACCCCGGTTTTGGACTGGGGGTCGTAGTGTAGGGGCAGCTCCGCGCCCACAAGCGCCGCCGCCTCGGCGGTCATGCGGGTCACCAGCACGGTCTCCTGGCCGCTCTCCCGCATGGCTTTGGCAATGCCCAGGATGTGCTCCGGGGTCTTGCCGGCGCCGTAGATCACCTCCGGCACGCCCTGGCGCAGGCCCCGGTGCAGATCCACCTTGGCGTATGCGCCGATCTCCCGGATGGGAGCGGTCTTCAGCTGCAGCACCGCCTCCTCCACCGGGGTCTTCCCGGCGGCCACGCGCTCCAGCAGAGCGGTGATCTCCTGTTTATCCATGCTGCGCCTCATCCTTTCTTTCAAAATCCCCATGCACGCCGCCGCTCTTGCGCAGCAGCCGGATCTCCGTGATGACCATGTCCTTCTGCACGGCTTTGCACATATCGTATACCGTGAGGGCCGCGGTGCTCACCGCGGTGAGGGCCTCCATCTCCACGCCGGTGCGCCCGTCACAGGAGACAGTGGCCTGGATCTCCACGCTGCAGCGCTCCTCGTCCAGACGCAGCTGCAGGTCCACCCCGTCGATGAGGATGGGGTGACACATGGGGATCAGGTCCGGGGTGCGCTTGGCGCCCATGACGCCCGCCACCTGGGCCACGGTGAGCACGTCTCCCTTTTTCATGCCGCCGCTGCGGATCAGCCGGAAGGTCTCCCGATTCACCAGGACCCTTGCCGCCGCCGTGGCGCTGCGGACACTGGGGGCTTTCTCCCCAACGTTCACCATTTTCGCCCGGCCCTGCTCGTTAAAATGTGTAAAATCCATGGCATCTCGCTCCATCCCGCCCGAAAAGGGCCTTATACTCTGATTGTTTAGTTTAACACAAAGGGCGCTTTTCTGCAATCGGCTCTTTATTGTTTTCGAAAGCCCTGTCTCTTTTCCTTGACTTGTGGAACGCATTATTGTACAATCCCTTTGATTTGCTTTACAGAAGGGACGTTTTTATGACAAACAGATCTTTGACCCGTATCCTGTCGCTCTTCCTCTGCGCCGGGCTGATCCTGGCCCTCGCGGCCTGCAGCATGCCCCCTCCGGAGACGCCCGCCCCCGCCGTGGCCACAGCAGAGGCCGTCGCAACCCCGGAGCCCACCGCGGAGCCTACCGCAGAACCCACGCCGGAGCCTACGCCCGAGCCCACCCCGGAGCCGACCCCGGAACCCACGCCCGAGCCCACCCCGGAGCCGACGCCCGAGCCCATCATCGGGGAACTTCTGGAGGATGAGGACGGCGACGGCATCATTCCCTACCGGATGAACTACAAGGGCGCCACGGTCTACGCGCTCTTCATTCTCGATCCCTCCCAGGTCTTTGTGGGCACCGCGCTGCCCGAACCCAACCCCTGGGGCGGCCAGGGTCTCACCCTGGACAAGCTGGCCGAGCAGTACGGCGCGCTGGCCGGCGTCAACGCCGGCGGCTTCAAGGACGAGGACGGCGGCGGTCGCGGCTGGCCCCCTCAGGGCATCACCTACAGCCGCGGCGTCAACTTTGAGCAGGAAGAATTCGGCCCCATCGCCGGTCTGGATCATGAGGATCACTTCTGGTCCGGCTTCTACACCTATGAGGACTGCGAGGGTCTCGGCCTTCGGGACGCGGTCTGCTTCGGTCCCGCTCTGATCCAGGACGGCGTGAAATCGGACCCCGAGAGCCTGGAATCCGGCATTGGCGCCAGAACCATTGTGGGCCAGCGGGAGGACGGCGTTATGGTCCTGGTGGCCATTGACGGCCGGCAGGGCTACAGCATCGGTGTGACTTTCAGTGACTGCATCGACCTCATGGCGGACAAATTCGGCTGCATCAACGCCTCCAACATGGACGGCGGCAATTCCACCTGCATGTATCTCAACGGCGAGGCCGTGAACCGTTCCTCCAACCAGGCCGGCGGCACCCGGGATCTTCCCAACGCCTGGCTGGTCGCTCCCAAACCGGCAGGCTATGTGAAGCCCGAGAGCGTGCCGGATTCTGTGGTCCTGCCCGATAACGCGCTGGGCGAGCTCCGGGAATACGCGGAGGAATGCGACGAGGAGCTGAAGGAGCGCTTCCTCAGCTTCGCCCAGGAGTTTGCTCCCGCCTACTACGGCTACTTCGGCAGCCAGTCCTATGACTATTATTTCGGGGAACTCTCCCGCTACGTTTCCCGGGAAAGCGACCTGTGGCAGCGCATCAACCTTGCCCTGATGGACCGTACCTGGGTCAACACCTGGGCCACCGATGTGAACAATCTGGTTCTGGAGGGCGCCTGGTCCAACGGCGACGGGACCTATGACATCGTCATCACCTCGGACCTCTATGAGCACTCCACCTACTGGAACTACGAGGCCAACGGCACCCGGCTTCGCATCACGGTGATGGAAGATCCGGACAGCTACGCCGGCTTCCTCGCCATTGCCACCTATTAAGAAAACGAAAAGGGATGTGAGTGATCACATCCCTTTCAAGCTGTCGACATTTTGTCGACAGCTTATGCTTCCCCCAGCGGGGGAAGCTCCCTCCAGTGCGCACACTGGAGGGTGATGAGGGAGAAGCTTTCTGCAATCTTCAGCTCAGAAGATCAATTCAGCCCTCTCCCTCATCCGTCAGCCGCCTCCCGTGATACGGCGGCTGCCACCTTCCCCCGCTGGGGGAAGGACATACGCGGTGCTGTCCACTGCCTGTTACCTAGGGGCAGTCTGGCAAAAGATCCCGGCGGCGACGGATGGACAGATCGAAGCTCGCAGGAGACGAAACCCTGCGCCGTCGGGATCCTTCGCTAACGCTCAGGATGACAAAAAGGTGGATCGCCCTTTCGTGTCAAAAACGCCCCGAGGACTTTCGTCCTCGGGGCGCTGCGCTTGCGGTTCCATTGTGCCGGGTAAGGTGAGTTGGGCAGCTCCCTTGCCAGACTAATAATGACTTATAATCATGATTCCATCGACATATCCTTTGCGGTGACAATCGATCTTGAAAACATGCTCAGCGGACACATGACAGAAAAACCTTTGCAGCTGCTTGATTGCATCTTCTTTTGATTCACCCTCTACCACTGCAACATCAGGTTCGGAGTCCGGATAATAATACACATAATAGTTCATTTTCACTTTGTCCCCACGGAAACTATATCCTGTAGCAATATGGTCTGGAACAGACGCACCCGCATTCTCTTTCTTCTTATCCTTCCGCCCCGCCCTGTCCGGCTTCATAATAATAATTCACCAGCAGGTCCACACAGGCGCCGTAGCTCTTGAGGCCCAGCTCCTGGTCATAGCTCTGCAGAAAGCCCTCGTACACGGTGTTGGAGGCCTTCTGCACCGGAGTCTCGAACTGCTGCCAGTAGAGGCGGTTTGCGGCAAAGTCCCGCTTCACCGCATCACAGAGGCTGCCATAGGCCTGCTCCCAGGCCGCCCGGTCCGCACCGTAGAGGGCGTTGCCCAGATGGGTGTAGGCCAGCAGCGCCGCGGAATACACGTATTCCGGGTCGCCGTAATCCAGGCAGGCCAGCACCGCCACGAAGTTTGCCTCCTGCTCCTTGGCAACGCCCCGCTGGTGGGCCAGCTCATGGGCCACCGTGGAGGGGAAGAGGGAGCTTGGAAAATCCGTGTTCACATTGGCCTCGGCGGTAAGGGGGAAAAAGAAGCCGGTAAAATCGATCAGGCTCATCACCCGGGAAAAGACCATCCCCTTGGCGTGGACCTCCGGCCCCTCCAGGCAGGCAAAGCGCCGCTCCAGCCCTACATAGACCTCCGGCGAGCGCGCAAGCACCGCGCCTCGGTCCAGATCGCAGACGCCCCGCTCGTCCCGGGGCACCTGATCGGCGTACTCGTTTGCAAGCGCAGCGTACCAGGTGGTGACCTCCGCCAGCTGATCTGCGGAGATCTTCTCCCGCTTCAGCCCGCTCTGGGCCATGAAATCATCGCCATAGTAGTACACGCCCCAGAGCAGACAGAAGCCGCCGTAAAAGACCGCTCCCGCGGTGAGCAGGGTCACCAGCACCTTGTACAGCCGTTTGCCCCATTCCTTCCGGCGGACGCACCAAGCCAGCTCAAGGATTATGTAAACCGCTCCGCCGATGATGGCCAGAGCGTAGATCGCTTCGGCCAGGGAGAAGGGCAGCAGATCCGTCCCCCGGGCCAGGAAGCGGTGGACCGGGCGCACAAAGCTCCGGGAAAGCGCCCGGTTCCAGGCATAGTTTCCACGGGTGGCCAGATGCGCCGCGATGATCACGGCGTTCAGCAGGAGCAGCACATGCCGCAGCGGACAGAGGCTCCATATGGCGGCAAAGCCGCGTTTTTTCTCTCTCGTGTTTTCCATGGTCCCACTATACACCCGCGTTCCCGTTCATGACAAGAAGGAATCTCTGGAAGCGCTTCTCTCTTCCTTTTTCTCTCTTCACTTTTCCCTTGCAACGAAAAATGCCTCCCTCAAAAAGGGAGGCATTTTTCGTTGCATTTACTGGGCGTTCTTTGCCAGCTCGCAGAGAGCGGTGAAAGCGGCGGGGTCGTGGATGGCGGTCTCGGAGAGCATCTTGCGATTCATCTCGATACCGGCCTTCTTCAGACCGTACATGAACTTGGAGTAGTTCAGGCCGTTCATCTTGCAGCCTGCGCTGATACGGGTGATCCAGAGCTGACGGAAGTCTCTCTTCTTCTGCTTGCGGCCGACGTAAGCGTAGCGGCCGGACTTCATCATCTGCTCCTGAGCCATCTTATAGTGACGGGACTTGTTGCCCCAGTAACCCTTCGCCAGGCCAAGCACCTTGTTTCTGTGCTTGCGGGTCATCATTGCGCCTTTAACTCTAGCCATTTGTGTTTCCTCCTATTTCGCGTCAGCCCTTATTTGTAAGGGATCATTTTCTTGATGGTAGCAGCGTTGGTCTCGTCGGCGTAGGTCTCGCTGCGCAGACGACGGCAGCGCTTGGTGTCCTTCTTGGTGAGGATATGGCTCTTAAAAGCGTGGGCGCGCTTTACCTTGCCGGTTTTGGTGAGATTGAATCTCTTCTTGGCACCGCTATGGGTCTTCAGTTTGGGCATGACTATTTCTCCTTCCGTGTGTTAGCCCTCGACGCTTTCGGTCTTGGGCGCTTTGGGTTTGGCCGGCTTCTTCGCCGGGGTGACGGGCTTGGGGGACAGGAACATGGACATATTCCGACCCTCCAGCTTGGGGGCTTTGTCCATATTGGCGATCTCCGCGCACTGGGCCGCGAAGTCCTTCAGCAGCGTCGTGCCGATGTCGGTATGCGCCATCTCGCGGCCGCGGAAACGCACGGACACCTTGACCCGGTCTCCGTCCGCCAGGAACTTCTGGGCGTTCTTCAGCTTGGTGTTGAAGTCATTGGTATCGATGCCCGGGGACATGCGGATCTCCTTGACCTCCACGATGCGCTGATTCTTCTTGGCCTCTTTTTCCTTCTTGGTCTGCTCGAAGCGGAACTTGCCGTAGTCCATGATCTTGCAGACGGGAGGATTGGAGCCCGGAGCGATCTTGACCAGATCCAGTTCCTTCTCTTCCGCGATCCTGAGCGCCTCCGCAGCGGACATAATACCCAGCTGCTCGCCCTGATCCCCGATCAGGCGGACTTCCTTGTCATTGATCTCTTCGTTGATTTGATGAACAGCGTTTGCGATGGGAAACACCTCCGAAAAATAAAAACGCGGATGCACAGCATCCGCGCATAAAAACACCGTAATCCCCCGCGGGGGCAATGCTTCTATTGACCGCGGCTGGCTCAAAAGGCCGCCGGGTGAGGACGGGGATGCCGTACCTGCTTTGTTTTAGCTCTGATAATATAACAGCTGTTTCTCCCTTTGTCAAGGGCTTTCTTCTCATAAATATGCGATTTTCTCTTCTGTTATGCCGGAAAGAAAAAACACGCGGGAGGACCGAAAGCCCTCCCGCGAAAAAAGTCTTGGGGATCTCCGCTTCTCAGAGGATATGCACCGATTCCGGTTCGAACACCAGGCGGCAGCTTTCGCCCACCTGGTAAATGCGCTTGTTCTTGGGGTTATGCTCCTCCAGCTTCACCAGGGTGTTGCCTACCATTACGTGGTAGTTCTGGTAGGAACCCATGAAGCAGCTGAGCACCACCTTGCAGGGCAGGCCGCCCTGATCCGCCAGATGCGCAGCCTCCGGCCGCAGCACCAGGGTGTACTCCTCGCCCGGCTTCATGTTCTCCCGTGCGGGGACGGAGAGCTCGCTGCCCTCAACATTCAGCACCGCATTCCCCTGCTCCAGCCGCTGCAGCTTGCCGCGGAGGAAGTTGGCCTCGCCGATGAAGTCCGCCACAAACTCGTTCACCGGGTGATAGTAGATTTCCTGGGGCGTGCCCATCTGGGCGACAACGCCTTTGTTCATGATGATGATGTTGTCGGAGAGGGCCATGGCCTCAGACTGGTCGTGGGTGACGTAGATGGCGGTGATTCCCACCTCCTGCTGGATGCGTCGGATTTCCGTACGCATGGTGACGCGAAGCTTTGCGTCCAGGTTGCTCAGGGGCTCGTCGAAGAGCAGCACCGAAGGCTCGATGACCAGGGCTCTTGCCAGCGCCACGCGCTGCTGCTGGCCGCCGGAGAGCTGGTTTGTCATGCGGCCTTCCATGCCGCTCAATTCCACCAGGTCCAGGATCTTCATGACTCGCTCCCGGATCTCGTCCTTGGGTACCTTGCGCAGCTTCAGGCCGTAGGCCACATTGTCGAACACATTGTAATGGGGCAGAAGGGCGTAGCTCTGGAACACCATGGCGGTATCCCGCTTGTTGGGGGTCAGCTCATTGATGGGCTCGTCCCCCAGGTAGATTTCGCCCTCATCCGGGCTCTCGAAGCCCGCGATCATGCGCAGCGTGGTGGTCTTGCCGCAGCCGGAGGGGCCCAGCAGCGTCACGAAGGAGCCAGGCTCGATGGTCAGGGAGGTGTCCTTCACCGCGTAAAAGTCTTTTCCCGTCTTGGGGTCCTGATAGATTTTGGAGATATGCTCCAGTCGAACGCCTTTTTTCACTTTTTCCATGGCTCAGTCCTCCTTGATCTTTCTGCTGGTGCCGAAGTACTTCATGAACAGGTTCATCAGCAGCACAGCGCCGTAAGTGATGATGATAAGAATGGTGGCAAAGGCGCAGGCCAGGCTGAAAGAGCCCTTTTCCGCAAATTCGTTGATCTGCACGGTGATAAGCAGAAACTGCGGCGTCACCAGCAGGATGATGGCGGAGATGGCGGTGATGCTGCGCACAAAGGCGGTCACAAGGCCGGAGAGGAAGGAATCCTTGATGAGGGGAAGCGTCACGGTCATAAACACCCGGAAGCTGTCCGCGCCCATGTCGTAGGCGGATTCCTCGATGGACTTGTCGATCTGCCGCAGGGCGGAAATACCGCTGCGTGTGCCCGTGGGCAGGGAGCGCACCACGAACACGATGATCAGGATGAGGCCTGTGCCGTAGAGGCCCTGGAGGAAGCCCGTGTGGAAGATGCCGCCGGAGAAGCCCCGGATGTATCCCACGCCCAGCACCGTGCCGGGCACAGCCATTGCAAGCATGGACACCGCTTCGATAAAGCCCTTGGCCTTGAACTTCCGTTTGACCACGAGATAGGAGATGATCATGCTCAGCAGCGCCGTGACGGGAGCCGCGATCAAGGACAGCAGGAAGGAGTCCTTAAAGGCCTTGAAGCCATGGTAGCGGCTGAACACCAGGCCGAACCATTTGCCTGTGAGCGGGAAGAACTTGTAGCCCCAGGTGGGGAAGCAGGCGCCGATGGGCACGCAGATGTACATCAGGATCACAAAGGCGGCGCCCAGGGCGCAGAACACCGTCAGCGGAATCTTTACGCTCTTGTCCTCGATGAGCATTCTGGCCCGGGAAGCCTTGCCTGTCAGCGTCGCCGCGGTCTTGGCCTCCAGGAAATACTTCTGCACCGCAAACATCAGCAGCGTGATGCACAGCAGCACAACGGCCATGGCAGCCGCGCCGGCCTTGTCATAGGCGCCGGTGATCTGCAGGTAAATGGTGGTGGCCAGGGTGTCATAGGAACCGCCGATGATCATGGGGTTTGCAAAGTCCGCAATGGACTCGATAAAGGTCACAAGGAAGGCGTTGCCGATGCCGGGCAGCAGCAGAGGCAATGTCACGTCCATAAAGACCCGCCAGCGGCTGGCTCCCATGTCCCGGGCCGCCTCTTCCAGAGAGGGATCGATGTTCTTCAGCAGGCCCTTGAGCATCATGTAGCACACCGGGAAGAAGGTCAGCGTCTGGACTACCACGATGCCCCAGTAGCCGTAAACGCTGTTGTCGTAGATGCCAAGCAAAAACCGGGTGACGAGGCCGGCCTTGCCGAAGAGCATGATCATGGAAAGGCTCAGCACGAAAGGCGGCGATACCACCGGCAGCATGGAGACCACCTTGAACAGTCCGCCCACGAATTTGTTCATGCGGACGTAGACCTCCACATAGGCGAAGAGCAGGCCAACCAGAGCAGACAGGATGCCCACCACGAAGCCGATCTTCAGGGTATTGCCGATGGCGCGGGTAAAGTTGGGCATGGCGAAGATCCGCTTGAAGATGCCGAAGCCGAAGCCTCCGTCGCCCACGAAACTGTCCACCAGCAGAATCGCCAGCGGATAGAGAATAAACAAAGTCAAAAATGTGATCAGCACGACGATGGTGGTCACCATGATGGGGTCTGCCATCAGCTTTTTCCGGTCCAGCGCCGCGCCCTGGCCTCTAGCCATAGAATTCTCTCCTTTCCATCCTTCTGAAAGGAAGCCTTTTATAAACCAAGGATGGCGGGAAAACCCGCCATCCTTGCGGTTGCTGTGGATTCAGGATGCTGGAATCACTCGGTCTTGAAACGATCGGCGCCGGTGTCCGCACCGGAGGCGGCGATGGCGTTCATGACCTCGTCGATGTAGGTCTTGATGTTCTTGGTGGCGTCCTCGAAGTCATACTTCATGACGTTCTCGGGATCCAGGCCGAACTGGGCGGCAGCCTCGGGCTGCTGGGCATTGTCGATGACCAGGAACTGGTAGGAGCCGTTCTTTGCGCCCAGCTCCACGCAGTCGGGACTCAGTGCGTACTCGATCCAGAGCTTGGCGGCGTTGGGATGCGCGGCGCCCTTGAAGATGGCGGTAGCGCCGATCTCAAAGGAGGTGCCGGTGCTGGGGATGACCAGGGCAATGTTGTCGTAGCCGTTGTCCAGGATCTGGGTGATGCCGTCATGCAGGAATCCGATGCCGATGACGCACTCGCCGGTGCCCACGTTCTTGGACGGGCCGGAACCGGACTTGGTGTAGACTTCGATGTTCTTGTCCAGGTCTACCAGGTACTGGATGCCCTCGTCGTGACCGTACTTCTGGATCATGGTGTTGATGACGAGCTTGGCAGTACCGGCGGTGTTGTAGTTGGACAGCCAGATCAGGCCCTTGTACTCATCCTTCAGCAGATCCTGCCAATCCTGGGGAGCCTCCAGGCCCATGCGCTCCAGCTCATTGGTGTTGACCATGAAGCCCAGGATGCCCTTGTAGATGCCGAACCACATGTTGTCGGGGTGCTTGTACATGTCGCTGGTCAGGTGAGCGGCATTGACAGCCGCATAGGGCTCCAGCAGACCTTCGGCCGCGACCACATTGTAGGGGTCGGTGGTACCGCCGAACCAGACGTCGGCGGAAGGATTGCCGTTCTCCTCTTCGATCTTGGCCTGGACCTCACCGGTGGACAGGCGCTGATAAGAGGTCTTGATGCCATAGAGTTCCTGGAAGTGAGCTGTAGCGGCGGCCAGGTACTCCTCCTCGCAGGAGCCGTAGACCACCAGCTCGCCCTCGGCCTGAGCAGCCTTGATCAGCTCGGCCAGTTCGCCGTCAGCGGCGGCGTCGGTCTTGGCCTCGGTCTTGGCCTCGCCGCAGGCAGCCAGGGCGAAAACCATAACAAGCGCGAGCAGCAGTGCAAATACCTTTTTCATGTTTCTCCTCCTTCAATTCTTTTTCCCGCCGCAAGGCGGGAAGGCGATCCGTTTTGCGGAACGAGCAGAATCATTCCGCTTTTTGTATTATACTCCCGGTCGGGTTCTTTGTCCATTGCAGTCCGCTCTTTTCAAGCCGTATTTTTGAACAAAATTACCAATTCGTTTTTGTTCAAAAGCGCAAATATTCACGTTTTTCCAAATTTTGCTACCGGGCTCCGGCCCGTGCCGGCAAGCGCCTGCGTCAGCCGCGCCTCCCCGGCACAACAGGGCGGCGGCACGTTGCGGAGATCGTACCGCCGCTCCCGTTTTCCTATCCATTGTCCCGTCACCCCCTCCATCTCAATCATTCCGAATTCCGCATTCTCCCCCGTCAAGCTGCACAAAACTGGGATTCTCCTTTTGTGCAAATGCTCCAGTATCTCAAGCGCGTGGAAAAGCTCCCCTTTTCCAAAAAAATGATCAGAATTTGCCCTCCGAAAGCGCGTCGGAAATGAGCGTTTTCCCCTTTCCTTTTCTGTGCATTCTGCCGATTGACAAAAAAGCGCGCAAACCGTTATAATCAGGGCATCTTTAAGGCGGTCCTGTGAGATCGGCAAGGGTGGAAAATGGCGTCCTTTTCGGGGCGTGGATTTGTTGTTCCTTGTCGGTTTTCCGGGAAGGAATTTTGTTTTTCGGAGGGTCATGCCATGCCTGTTCTTCGCAAGCTCAAGCAGATCGACGGCGCGGGCATTCTGCCCTTCGCCGGAGACTGCAGCGCCTTCCCCCGTCAGGACAAAACTGGATATGTCAAATTGCCCGGTTTTTGCGATGTGCATGTGCACCTGCGCGAACCGGGCTTTTCTTATAAGGAAACCATCCGCAGCGGCTCCCTGGCCGCGGCCCGGGGCGGCTACACGGCGGTCTGCGCCATGCCCAACCTGAACCCGGTGCCGGACAGTGTGGAGCACCTGGAGGAAGAGCTGGCCCTCATCCGGCGGGACGCAGTCATCGACGTGCGCGCCTACGGCGCCATCAGCGTGAACGAGGCCGGAAAGGAGCTTGCGGATCTGGAGGGCATGGCTCCCTGGGTGATCGCCTTCTCCGACGACGGCCACGGCGTCCAGGACGACGGCATGATGCGGGAGGCCATGGAACGCGCCAAGGCTCTCGGCAAGCTGATCGTAGCCCACTGCGAGGATAACGCTCTCCTCCGGGGCGGCTACATCCACGATGGAATGTACGCCGCGGCCCACGGCCATCGCGGCATCTGCTCGGAGAGCGAGTGGCGCCAGGTGGCGCGGGATCTGGAGCTGGCGGCGCGAACCGGCTGCGGCTACCATGTGTGCCACATCTCCACGAAAGAATCCCTCCGCCTGATCCGTGAGGCCCGGCAGGACGGGCTGGACGTCAGCTGCGAGACCGCACCCCACTACCTGCTGCTGGACGAAAACGACCTGCAGGAGGACGGGCGCTTCAAGATGAACCCGCCGCTGCGCGCCCGGGAGGACCGGGAGGCCCTGCTGGAGGGCCTGTGTGACGGGGATATCCTCTGCATCGCCACCGACCACGCCCCCCACAGCGCGGAGGAAAAATCCCGGGGGCTGGAGCGCAGCGCCTTCGGCATCGTGGGTCTGGAGACCGCCTTTCCCCTGCTCTATACGGGGCTGGTGAAAACAGGCGTACTCACCCTGGAAGCTCTGGTGGCCCTGCTCTCGGACCGGCCCCGTGAGCGCTTCGGTCTCCCCCGGGGAGACGACTGGTCCCTCTGGGATTTGGAGAGCGAATATACGATCGATCCCGCGGATTTTCTGTCCAAGGGAAAAGCAAGTCCCTTCACGGGCCGCAGGGTTTTCGGAAAATGCCTGCAGACTGTGCACAAGGGGAAACCGGTTTATCTGGAGAGGTAACATGGCAAAAAGAACTGACATCAAAAAGGTCCTGATCATCGGCTCCGGCCCCATCGTCATCGGTCAGGCGGCGGAGTTTGACTACGCCGGCACCCAGGCCTGTCTGGCCCTCAAGGAAGAGGGCTACGAGGTGGTACTGGTGAATTCCAACCCCGCCACCATCATGACGGACACCTCCATTGCCGACAAGGTCTATATGGAGCCCCTGACCCTGGACTATGTGGCCAAGATCCTCCGCTACGAGCGGCCGGACGCCATCGTCCCCGGCATCGGCGGACAGACGGGTCTGAACCTGGCCATGCAGCTGGAGCGCAAGGGCATCCTCCGCGAGTGCGGCGTAAAGCTCCTGGGCACCAGCAGCGAGAGCATCGAGCGGGCCGAGGACCGGGAGCTCTTCAAGGAGATGTGCCAGTCCATCGGCGAGCCGGTGATTCCCTCCGAGATCACCTACAACCTGGAGGAGGCCAAAGCCGCGGCGGAGCACATCGGCTATCCCGTGGTGCTGCGCCCCGCCTTCACCCTGGGCGGCACCGGCGGCGGTTTTGCCTATAACGAGCAGGAGCTGGAGGAGATCGGCGTCAACGCCTTCCGCCTGTCCCCCGTGCACCAGGTCCTGATCGAAAAGAGCGTGAAGGGCTATAAGGAGATCGAGTTTGAGGTCATGCGGGACTCCAACGACCGCGCCATCACCATCTGCGGCATGGAGAACGTGGACCCTGTGGGCGTGCACACCGGCGACTCCATTGTGGTGGCCCCCATCCTCTCCCTGAACCAGCACGACCTCAAAATGCTCAATGACAGCGCCATCAAGATCATCCGGGAGCTGAAGATCGAGGGCGGCTGCAACGTGCAGTTCGCGCTGAATCCCAACAGCAGTGAGTATTACCTCATCGAGGTGAACCCTCGGGTCTCCCGCTCCTCCGCTCTGGCCTCCAAGGCCAGCGGCTACCCTATCGCCCGGGTCACGGCAAAGATCGCCCTGGGCATGGCCCTGGAGGAGATTCCCGTGGCCGGCGGTACCGCCGCCATGGAGCCCAGCCTTGACTATATCGTGGCCAAGTTCCCCCGCTTCCCCTTCGATAAATTTACCTCCGCCCCCAACATCCTGGGCACCCAGATGAAGGCCACCGGCGAAGTAATGTGCATCGGCTCCAATCTGGAGGAGTGCCTGCTCAAATCTGTCTGCTCCCTGGAGATCGGCGTGGACCACTTCCATATGGCAAAGTTCGATGACCAGTCTGACGAGGCGCTTTTCTCCTACCTCTCCGAGTTCCGGCACGACGGCGTCTTTGCCGTGTTCGAGCTACTGCGCCGGGGCGTCTCCATCGAAAAGCTCCATGAGGTCACTATGATCACCGAGCTCTTCCTGGAGTCCTTCCGGAAGATCGTGGGTATGGAGAAGGCCCTGAAGGAGCGCATCAACGACCCCGCTCTGCTCCGCGAAGCCAAGAAAATGGGCTTTTCCGACAGCTGCATCGCCCGCCTCTGGAACCTCTCGGAGACGGAGATCTACGAGCGGCGCCGGAAGCTTGGCATCACACCGGTTTTCCGCATGGTGGACACCCTGCACACCGGTAAATACATCGCCTATCTCTACTCCTCCTACACCGGAGAAAACGATTCCCGCCTCACCGAAAAAAAGAAGCTGGTGGTCCTGGGCGCCGGGCCCATCCGCATCGGCCAGGGCGTGGAGTTTGACTACTCCACCGTCCACGCAGTGCAGACCATCAAGCGCAACGGCTACGAGGCCATCATCATCAACAACAACCCCGAGACCGTCTCCACCGACTACACCACCGGTGACAAGCTGTACTTTGAGCCCCTGACGCCGGAGCATGTGATGGCGATCCTGGACTTTGAGCAGCCCGAGGGCGTCATCGCCTCCCTGGGCGGGCAGACGGCCATCAACCTGGCCCAGCCCCTGATGGACCGGGGCGTGCGCATCGTGGGCACCGACTGCGAAGCCATCGAGCGGGCAGAAAACCGGGACAGCTTCGAAAAGATCCTCCTCGCTCTGAACATCCCCCAGCCCACCGGCACCGCCGTGACCAACATCGAAGACGGCATCGCCGCGGCAGAGCGCATCGGCTATCCGGTGCTGGTCCGTCCCAGCTTCGTTCTGGGCGGCCGGGCCATGGAGATCGTGGCAAGCGAGGACATGCTGCGCCACTATCTCAAGACCGCCGTGGAGATCGACGCGGACAAGCCCGTTCTGGTGGACAAGTACATCCTGGGCCGCGAGGTGGAGGTGGACGCCATCTGCGACGGACGGGACGTGTTCGTTCCCGGCATCATGGAGCTGGTGGAGCGCACCGGCGTCCACTCCGGCGACTCCATCAGTGTCTATCCTTCCTTCTCCATCTCCAACAAGGTCAAGGGCATCATCCTTCAGTACGCCAAAAAGCTGGGTCTGGGCATCGGCATCATCGGCCTGTTCAACATCCAGTTCATTGTAGATAAGGAAGAAAACGTCTATATCATCGAGGTGAACCCCCGCTCCTCCCGCACGGTCCCCTTCCTCTCCAAGGCCACGGGCTTCTCCCTGGCGGACATCGCCACTGAGGTCATCATGGGCAAGAGTCTGAAGGAGCAGGGCATCTTCGATCTCTATCCCGAGGAAAAGAAGCGCCACTACGTCAAGGTCCCGGTCTTCTCCTGGAACAAAATCAAGGGTCTGGACGCCTACCTCAGCCCGGAGATGAAGTCCACGGGCGAGGCCATCGGCTACGACGGCAAGCTCTCCCGCGCCATGTACAAGGCCCTGCAGGCCTCCGGCATGAAGCTGCAGAACTACGGCACCGTGTTCGTCACTCTGGCGGATGAGGACAAGGAGGAGGCGCTTCCCCTGGTGCGCCGTTTCTACGACATGGGCTTCAACATCGAGGCCACCGTGGGCACGGCCACCTTCCTCAAGCAGCACGGCATCCGCACCCGCATCCGCCGCAAGATCAGCGAGGGCAGCGAGGAGATCCTGGACTCCATCCGGGCCGGTTATGTGAGTTATATCATCAACACCCGCGCCCTGCAGCGGGGCAAGCATTTTGAAGACGGCGTGGCCATCCGCATGTGCGCCACGGAAAACAACGTTACCATCTTCACCTCTCTGGACACGGTCCGGGTGCTGCTGGACGTTTTGGAGGAGACCACCATCACGGTCTCCACGATCGACGCCTGATCTATGAAACAATCTGCTTTTACCCTGATCGAAAACGAAGCGCTGACCGCGCGCTTCTCTCTCCTGCGTCTGAAGGGAGACTGCTCCGCCATCGAGTGTCCCGGGCAGTTCGTCTCCCTCTCCCTGCCGGGCTTCTTCCTCCGCCGCCCCTTCTCCGTCTGCGACTGGGACGAGCAGAGCTTCTCCCTCATCGTGGAGGAAGCGGGCAAGGGCACTGCCCTGCTCCGCAGGCTGCAGCCCGGGACCGAGCTGGACGTGCTCACGGGTCTTGGCAAGGGCTTTGACCTGGTCAAGTCCGGAGACGCTCCCCTGCTCATCGGCGGCGGCAGCGGCGTCTCACCTCTGCTGGGTCTGGCCAAAGGCCTCCTGGCCCAGGGCGCCTCGCCCCGGGTGATCCTGGGCTTTCCCAGCCGGGAAGACCTGATCCTGCTGGACGAGTTCTTCCGTCTGGGTCTGGCCCCCACTGTCACCACCGACGACGGCAGCTTCGGCATCCGCGGCCGGGTCACCGACGCCATGGACCTGCCCCACAGCTTTTTCTACGCCTGCGGCCCCGCGCCCATGCTGCGGGCCGTGTGCGAAGCCAGCCCCGTCTCCGGTGAAGTGAGTCTGGACGCCCGCATGGGCTGCGGCTTCGGCGCCTGCATGGGCTGCACCATTCAGACCGTGAACGGGCCCCGGCGGGTCTGCAAGGACGGGCCGGTCTTCGGGAAGGAGGAACTGCGATGGGCAGACTGAGCGTTTCTCTCTGCGGGATCGAGCTTACAAACCCCATCATCCCCGCCTCCGGCACCTTTGGCTACGGTCACGAGTTTTCTCAGTTTTACGATCTGGATCTGCTGGGCAGCTTCTCCATGAAGGGCACCACCCTCCACCCCCGCTTCGGCAATCCCACGCCCCGCATCGCGGAGGCCCCCGCCGGCATGCTGAACGCCGTGGGGCTCCAGAATCCGGGCGTGGACGCCGTGATCGCGGAGGAGCTTCCCAGGCTCAAAAAGGTCTTTCACAAGCCGGTCATGGCCAACGTCAGCGGCTTTTCCGTGGAGGAATACACCCAGGTCTGCGCCCGCTTTGACGCCGAGCCCCAGGTGGGCTGGCTGGAGGTCAACATCAGCTGCCCCAACGTCCACGGTGGCGGCATGAGCTTCGGCACCGATCCGAAAGCGGCGGCGGAGGTCACCCGGGCCGTGAAGGCCGTGACCGCGAAGCCCGTCATCGTGAAGCTCAGCCCCAACGTGACGGACATCGTCTCCATCGCCAAGGCCTGCGAGGACGCAGGGGCCGATGGGCTCAGCCTCATCAACACCCTGCTCTCCCTGCGCATCGATCTGAAGACGCGCAGGCCCATTCTGGCAAACACCACCGGCGGCCTCTCCGGCCCTGCGATCTTTCCTCTGGCCCTGCGCATGGTCTGGCAGGTGTCCCAAGCCGTGAAGATCCCGGTGATCGGCCTGGGCGGCATCTCCTCTGCGGAGGACGCGGCGGAGATGATGCTGGCCGGGGCCACAGCCGTGCAGGTGGGCGCCGCCAATCTGCGGGACCCCTTTGCCTGCCCCAAAATCATCGAAGCGCTCCCCGCGGTCCTGGACCGGATGGGAGCTGAAACTATCCGTGAAATCATAGGAGGAGCACATGGCTAAAGACGTGATCATCGCCTGCGATTTCCCAAGCGCTGCGGAAACCCTTGCTTTTCTGGACCGCTTCGGCGAAGAAAAGCCCTTTGTGAAGATCGGCATGGAACTTTTCTATGCCGTCGGCCCTGAGATCGTGCGCCAGATCAAGAGCCGGGGCCACCGGATCTTTCTGGATCTGAAGCTGCACGACATTCCCAACACCGTCAAGAAGGCCATGCGGGTGCTTTCCGGCCTGGATGTGGACATCGTGAATCTCCACGCCGCCGGCTCCCGGGCCATGATGACCGCCGCCCTGGAGGGCCTTACCCGGCCCGACGGGACCCGGCCCCTGCTCATCGCCGTCACCCAGCTCACCAGCACCGACCAGACCGCTCTGACCCAGGAGCTGCTCATCGAAAAGCCCCTGGAGGACGTGGTCCTCTCCTATGCCCGCAACGCCGCCCTGGCAGGGCTGGACGGAGTGGTCTGCTCTCCCCTGGAGGCGGGCAAGGTCCATGAGGTCTGCGGCGAGAGTTTCCTCACCGTAACCCCCGGTGTCCGCTTTGCCGACGCGGGGAAGGATGATCAGAAGCGCATCGCCACCCCCGCCCGGGCCAGGGAGTTGGGCTCGGACTATATCGTGGTGGGACGTCCCATCACCCAGGCGGAGGACCCCGTCGCCGCCTGGAAGAGATGCCGAAAGGAGTTTTTGGGATGAGAGATGAAGTCATCGCGCGGGATCTGCTGCGCATCAAAGCTGTGTTTTTCCGGCCGGATGAGCCCTTCACCTGGGCCAGCGGCATTCAGAGCCCCGTTTACTGTGACAATCGCCTGACCCTCAGCGACCAGGCTGTACGCCGGGACGTGGAAAGCGGCCTGGTCTCGCTGATACGGGAGCATTACCCCGAGGTCGAGGTCGTCATGGGCACCTCCACTGCCGGCATCGCCCACGCCGCCATCGTGGGCTGGCTCATGGGGCTGCCCATGGGCTACGTCCGCTCCGGCGCCAAGGACCATGGCCGCAAAAACCAAATTGAAGGCCGGCTGGAGCCAGGCCAGAAGGTGGTGGTGGTGGAGGATCTCATCTCCACCGGCGGCAGCGTCTTGGAGGTGGTGGACATTCTCCGGGAGGCGGGCGCCCAGGTCCTGGGCGTGGTCAGCATCTTCACCTACGGCATGCGCCGGGGGCTGGAGCGGCTGGCCGCGGCGAAGGTAGAAAACCACAGCCTCACCAACTTTGACGTCATCGCCCGGGTGGCCGCCGAGGAGGGCTATATCCGCCCCGAGGATGTGCGCCGTCTGCTGGCGTTTCGTGATAATCCCAACGATGAAAGCTGGAGGAACTGAGCCATGAGACATCTCATCAACATTCTGGATTTTTCCACCGAGGAGCTGCAGGAGCTGGTGGACATTGCCAACGACATCATCGCCGACCCCAAAAAGTACAGCGAGGTCTGCCGCGGCAAGAAGCTGGCCACCCTGTTCTTTGAGCCCTCCACCCGTACGCGGCTCAGCTTTGAGGCCGCCATGTACGAGCTGGGCGGCAACGTGATCGGCTTTTCCGCAGCCCAGAATTCCTCCGCCGCCAAGGGAGAGAGCGTGGCCGACACCGCCAAGACCATCAGCTGCTATGCCGATATCATCGCCATGCGCCACCCCAAGGAGGGCGCTCCCCTGGTGGCCGCCAACGCCGCCAGCATCCCCGTTATCAACGCCGGTGACGGCGGACACAACCACCCCACCCAGACCCTTGCGGACCTGCTCACCATCTACCGGGAAAAGGGCCGCTTCGACCATCTCACCGTAGGCCTCTGCGGCGACTTGAAATTCGGCCGCACCGTGCACTCCCTGATCTCCGCCCTCAGCCGCTATGAGGGACTCAAATTCGTGCTCATCTCCCCCGAGGAGCTGAAGCTGCCCAGCTACGTGAAGAAGGACGCCCTGAAGGAAAAGGGCATCCCCTACACCCAGACCACCGATCTGGAAGGCGCCATGCCGGAGCTGGACATCCTCTATATGACCCGCGTCCAGCGGGAGCGCTTCTTCAACGAGGAGGATTACCTCCGCCTGAAGGACAGCTACATTCTCACCCCGGACAAGCTCAAAAACGCAAAGTCCGACCTCTCCATCCTGCACCCCCTGCCCCGCGTCAACGAGATCAGCGTCGCCATCGACGACGATCCCCGCGCCTGCTACTTCAAGCAGGTCCTCAACGGCAAGTACATGCGCATGGCACTCATCATGAAGCTTCTGAAGGAGGCCGGAACCCTATGAACATTGACTCCATCCAAAACGGCATCGTCATCGACCATATCACCGCGGGTCTGGGCATGCGGCTCTACGACCTGCTGGGTCTTGAAAAGCTGGATTGCTCCGTGGCCATCATCAAGAACGTGCACAGCCAGAAGCAGGGCAAAAAGGACATCATCAAGATCGACGCCGACATCCCCGTGAACCTGGACGTGATCGGCTATGTGGACCCGGGCGTCACCGTAAACATCATCCAGGGCGGCGTGCTCGTGGACAAAAAGCGCATCGACATGCCCGAAACTCTCACCAACGTCATCTTCTGCAAGAACCCCCGCTGCATCACCTCCTGCGAGCAGGAGCTCAAGCATGTTTTCGTTCTCACCGACCGCAAGCACAAGGTCTACCGCTGTCTCTACTGCGAAACCAAGGCGAACTAAGAACAATATAATAAAAGTTGCTGATTGCGAAAGGCGCAAGCAAGCTCGGCTAATATCCCCGAAGGGAATCACAATCCGTTTTTGAGGGAGCTCCGCTTTCTCAAAAACACCATGAGCCGAGCTGTGCGAGGCCTCGCGCCGACCAAAGCGGCCATGGGCCGCTGCGATATGCGCGAGTACTCAATTGCGAAATGTGTTTCGCAATTGCACAGAAAAGGAGAAATGACATGGCAAAGATCATCAACGAACCCTCCCATACTTTTAACGAATATCTGCTGATCCCCGGCTACACCCCCATCAGCTGCCGCTCCGAAAAGGTCAATCTGGCCACGCCTCTCGTAAAGTTCCGCAAGGGCGAAGAGGAATGCCCCCTCAGGATGAACATCCCCATGGTGTCCGCCATCATGCAGTCCGTTTCCGGCGACCGTCTGGCCGTTGCCCTCGCCAAAGAAGGCGGCGTCAGCTTCATTTACGGCTCCCAGTCCATCGAGGACGAGGCCGCCATGGTCCGCCGGGCCAAGAGCTACAAGGCCGGCTTTGTCCGCAGCGACTCCAACCTGAGCCCCGAGGCCACTCTGCGGGACGTGCTGGAGCTCAAGGAGCGCACCGGCCACGCCACCATCGCCGTCACCGAGGACGGCTCCGCCGAGGGCAAGCTGGTGGGCGTTGTCACCAGCCGTGACTACCGTGTGACCCGCATGGAGCCCGACACCAAGGTCTCCAGCTTCATGACCCCCTTTGAAAAGCTGATCTGGGCCAAGGAGGGCACCACCCTCAAGGAGGCCAACGACATCATCTGGGAGCACAAGCTGAACTCCCTGCCCATCATCGACGACAACGGCCGTCTCTGCTACTTTGTCTTCCGCAAGGACTACGAGAGTCACAAGCAGAACCCAAACGAACTGCTGGACGCCCACAAGCGCTATGTGGTCGGCGCCGGTATCAACACCCGGGACTATGAAAAGCGCATCCCCGCTCTGCTGGAGGCCGGCGCGGACGTGCTCTGCATCGACTCCTCCGAAGGCTTTACCGACTGGCAGCGCTTCGTCCTCTCCTGGGTCCGGGAGCATTACGGCGACAGCGTGAAGGTCGGCGCCGGCAACGTGGTGGACGCCGCGGGCTTCCGCTTTCTGGCCGAGTGCGGCGCTGACTTCGTGAAGGTCGGCATCGGCGGCGGCTCTATCTGCATCACCCGCGAGACCAAGGGCATCGGCCGCGGTCAGGCCACCGCCCTCATCGACGTCTGCGCCGAGCGGGACCGCTATTTTGAGGAGACCGGCATTTACGTTCCCGTCTGCTCCGACGGCGGCATCGTCTATGACCATCACATCACCCTGGCTCTGGCCATGGGCGCTGACTTCGTGATGCTGGGCCGCTACTTTGCCCGTTTCGACGAGAGCCCCACCAACAAGGTCAACATCGGCGGCACCTACTACAAGGAGTACTGGGGAGAGGGCTCTGCCCGTGCCCGCAACTGGCAGCGCTATGACATGGGCGGCGACAAGAAGCTGAGCTTCGAGGAGGGCGTGGATTCCTATGTGCCCTACGCCGGTTCCCTGAAGGACAACGTGGCCATGACCCTCTCCAAGGTCCGCCACGCCATGTGCAACTGCGGCTCCCTCACCATCCCCGAGTTCCAGGAGAAGGCGGTGCTGACCCTGGTCTCCGCCACCACCATCGTGGAGGGCGGCGCTCACGACGTGCTGCAGAAGGACACCTCCCCCACCATCAAGTAAGGAGAACGGATCGATGAAAAAAGTCGGCATCGTCATGGGCAGTGACAGCGATCTGCCCGTGATCCAGAAGGCCGTGGACCAGCTCCGCGCACTCCAGATCCCCTTTGAGGTCCATGTCTATTCCGCCCACCGCACTCCCGTGGAGGCCCGGGATTTCTCTCTCTCCGCAAGGGAAAAGGGCTTTGGCGTGATCATCGCCGCCGCGGGCATGGCCGCCCATCTGGCCGGCGCCATCGCCGCAAACACCACCCTCCCCGTCATCGGCATTCCCTGCAAGGGTCCCGCGCTGGACGGCATGGACGCGCTTTTGAGTACCGTCCAGATGCCCTCCGGCATCCCCGTGGCCACCGTGGGCGTGAATAACGGCGCCAACGCCGCCCTCCTCGCCGCCCAGATCCTGGCGGTGGAGGACGAGGCTTTAGCCAGGCGTCTTTCCGCCAAGCGCGCCGCCGATACCGCCAAGGTCCTGGAAAAGGACGCCGGCATCGCCGCAAGGCTGTGACCCCCCCCTATCGGCCTTCGGCCACTTCCCCCAAAGGGGGAAGCAAGATATCCCTCCCCTTGCCTCCCCCTTTGGGGGAGGTGCCCCAGTGCGAACACTGGGGCGGTAGGGGTGTTCCCCATTCTGTATTCTAATCAAAAGGAGATAGATCACTATGGAAACCAAACTCGTTTACACCGGCAAGACCAAGAACGTTTACGCGCTGGAAAACGGCAACTACCTGCTCAAGTTCAAGGACGACTGCACCGGCAAGGACGGCGTCTTCGATCCGGGCGAGAACAGTGTGGGCCTCACCATCGAGGGCGTGGGCGATGTAAACCTGCGCATGTCCATCTACTTCTTCGAGAAGATCAACGCTGCCGGCATCCGCACTCACTTTGTCTCCGCCGATCTCAAGAACACCACCATGGAAGTCCTGCCCGCCAAGGTCTTCGGCCATGGTCTGGAGGTCATCTGCCGCCACAAGGCCGTTGGCTCCTTCATCCGCCGCTACGGCGACTACATTGAGTCCGGCGCCGATCTGCCCGCCTATGTGGAAATGACCTTCAAGGACGACGCCAAGGGCGATCCCCTGGTCACCAAGGACGGCCTCATCGTGCTGGGCGTCATGACCGGCGAGCAGTATGACGAGATCAAGGACATGACCCAGAAGATCACCCAGATCGTGGCCGACGAGATGGCCGCCCGGGGTCTGGTCCTCTATGACATCAAGTTTGAGTACGGCTACGACGCCGACGGCAAGGTCATGCTCATCGATGAGATTGCCTCCGGCAACATGCGCGTTTACAAGGACGGCGCGTACATCGATCCGATGACCCTGTCCGAGCTGTTCTTCGCATAATGGGCGGTTTCTTCGGCGCGGTCTCCCGCCGCGATATCGTGATGGACCTGTTCTTCGGCACGGACTATCACAGCCATCTGGGCACCCGCAGCGCCGGCATGGCGGTGTGGAGTCCGGACAAGGGCTGCACCCGGGAGATCCACTCCATTGCCAACACCCCCTTCCGCACCCGCTTTGAAAAGGATCTGCCGGACTTTGCCGGCTGCATCGGCATCGGCTGCATCAGCGACGCTGACCCTCAGCCGCTGCTGGTCCGTTCCCACCTGGGCACCTACGCCATCACCACCGTGGGCCAGATCAACAACGCCGAACAGCTGGTGCAGGATTACTTCTCCAATGGGGACCACCAGTTTATGGCCATGGGTTCCGGCCGGGTCAACAGCACCGAGCTGGTAGCTGCCCTCATCAACGAGGGAAAGGACCTGGCTGACGGCATCCGCCGTGCCCAGGCGCGCATCGACGGCTCCATGACCATTCTCCTCATGACCGAGGATAAGGCCATCATCGCCGCCCGGGACCGCTTCGGCCGGCTCCCGGTCCACGTGGGCAGGGATGCGGACGGCTACTGTGTGGCCTTTGAGTCCTTTGCCTATCAGAAGCTGGGCTACAAGAACGAGTATGAGCTGGGCCCCGCGGAGATCCTGCGCATCACCGCCGAGGGCTACGAGCCCCTCTCGCCCCCGGGGAAGGACATGAAGATCTGCGCCTTTCTCTGGACCTACTACGGCTACCCCAACTCCAATTATGAGGGGGTCAACGTGGAGGTCATGCGCGTGCGCAACGGCGAGATCATGGCCCGGGACGAGGTGGCAAGAGGCAGCCTTCCCAAGGTGGACTATGTGGCCGGCGTGCCCGATTCCGGCGTGCCCCACGCCATCGGCTATGCCAACCGCAGCGGCAAGCCCTTTGCCCGGCCTTTCGTGAAGTACACCCCCACCTGGCCTCGCTCCTTCATGCCCTCCAACCAGGCCATGCGGGATCAGGTGGCCAAGATGAAGCAGATCCCGGTGCCAGAGCTCATCGAGGGAAAAAAGCTCCTCTTTGTGGACGATTCCATCGTCCGCGGCACCCAGCTGCAGAGCACCGTGGACTTTCTCTATGAGTCCGGCGCCGCCGAGGTGCACATGCGCTCGGCCTGCCCGCCCATCATGTACGCCTGCAAGTATCTCAATTTCTCCCGCAACAACTCCGACATGGACCTGCTGGCCCGCCGCATCGTGAACGAGCTGGAGGGCCCGGAGGGGCTGGAGCACCTGGAGGACTATGCCGACGCCAAGACTGAGCGGGGCCAGTGCCTGCTTCGCGCCATCTGCGAAAAGCTGGGCTTCGACTCCCTGGGTTATCAGTCTCTGGACGGTCTGCTGGAGGCCATCGGCATCGACCGGGACAAGATCTGCACCTACTGCTGGACCGGAAAAGAATAAGCCTCCCGCCTGCCCTGTAGGGGCGATTCACGAATCGCCCGTCCCATCGCCTTCTCCTTGAGGAGAAGGTGCCCCAGTGCGCACACTGGGGCGGATGAGGTGTCATTCCCTGTCACAGGGGCGATCTACGAATCGCGCCGTTCCCCGTTTCCATTCCGCTCCAACACATCCCCCTTTTCCAAAGAATTCTATCTCACAGAGGACGGTACAACAGATATGGAACTTTCCCATTCCGCCTCCTACGCCGCAGCCGGCGTGAACATCGAAGCGGGCTACGTGGGCGTGCGCCTCATGAAAAAGCATGTGCAGCGCACTTTCATCCCCGGTGTGGTCTCGGACCTGGGCGGCTTCGGCGGCCTCTTTGCCCCGGACCTGACCGGTATGCAGGAGCCCGTCCTGGTCTCCGGCACCGACGGTGTGGGCACCAAGCAGCGCATCGCCCAGCTCATGGACAAGCATGATACCGTGGGCATCGACTGCGTGGCCATGTGCGTCAACGACATCGTCTGCTGCGGCGCCAAGCCCCTCTTCTTCCTGGATTATATCGCCATCGGCAAAAACGAGCCTGAAAAGGTGGCAAGCCTGGTTTCCGGCGTGGCGGAAGGCTGCGTCCGGGCAGGCTGCGCCCTCATCGGCGGCGAGACCGCCGAGCACCCCGGCACCATGTCTCCCGAGGACTATGACCTGGCGGGCTTTTCCGTGGGCATCGTGGACAAAGCCAGGATCCTGGATCCCCAGAGCGTGAGCGTGGGAGATGTGATCCTGGCCCTCCCCTCCAGCGGCATCCACTCCAACGGCTACTCCCTGGTCCGCAAGGTCTTCGATGTGGAGCATGCGGATCTGGGCAAAACCGTCCCCGAGCTGGGCAAAACCCTGGGTGAAGCCCTGCTCACCCCCACCTGCATCTACGTAAAGCCGGTGCTGGCCGCCTTCCAGAAGGCGGAAATCCACGGCGTGAGCCACATCACCGGCGGCGGCTTCTATGAGAACATCCCCCGTTCCATCCCACAGGGCCTCTGCGCCCGGGTGGAAAAGAGCGCCGTGAAGGTGCTGCCCATCTTTGATCTCATCCAGAGGCTTGGCAGCATCCCCGAGCGGGACATGTTCAACACCTTCAACATGGGCGTTGGCATGAGCCTCACCGTCTCCCGCGACAGTGCCGACAAGGCGCTGGAAGCGCTGAAGGAGCAGGGTGTGGAGGCCTACGTCATCGGAGAGATCGTCTCCGGGGAAGAGAAGATCGCGCTATGCTGAGACGGGATTTGATCGACGGCGTTCTCGCGGGCTTTCTGGTCTCCATCGGAGGGGCCGTGCTCCTCTCCTGCGATAACCGCTATGCGGGCGCCCTGCTCTTCTGCATCGCCCTGCTCACCATCTGCTGGTTCGGCTTCAATCTCTATACGGGCAAGGTGGGTTTCCTGGCAAAGGATCACAGCAAGGCCGCTCTCTCCACCGCCTATGTGGGCCTGCTGGGGAATTTCCTCGGCACGCTCCTGGCGGGGCTCCTGGTTTTTCTGGCTGTTCCCGCCCTGCGGGAGGCGGCCCTGGCCGCCTGCGAAAAACGCCTGACCCAGCTGCCTTTGCAGACCCTGTTCCGTGGCTTCTTCTGCGGCGTCCTCATGTATGTGGCCGTCTGGGTCTACCGGGAAAAGAAAACCGTGGTGGGCATCCTCTTCTGCATTCCGGTGTTCATCCTCTCCGGCTTTGAGCACTCCATAGCGGACATGTTCTATTTCTCTCTGGCGGGCACCGTCTTCCAGGGCAGAAGCCTGCTGTTTCTGCTGCTGGTGGTCCTGGGCAACAGCCTGGGCGGTCTCTTCATCCCCTGCCTGCAGGGGCTGAGAGGAGGAAACAAGGCATGAGCAAAACGAAGATCGCCGTGCTGGTCTCCGGCGGAGGCACCAATCTCCAGGCTCTGCTGGACGCGGAAGCCAGCGGCATCCTCCACAGCGGCGAGATCGTTCTCGTCGTCTCCAACAAGCCCGGTGCCTACGCCCTCACCCGGGCGGAGAAGGCCGGCGTGGAGGGCATCACCCTCACCCGCGCCGCCTGCGGCGGACAGGAGGGCTTTGAAGCGGCTCTGAATGAAGCCCTGGAATCCCGGGGCGTGGAGCTCATCATTCTGGCAGGCTTTCTCAGTATCCTCAGCGCGGCATTTACCCAGCGCTGGGAAAACCGCATCCTGAACATCCATCCTTCGCTGATCCCCTCTTTCTGCGGCAAGGGCTTCTACGGCCTCAAGATCCATGAAGCCGCCTTGGCCCGGGGTGTCAAGTACACCGGCGCCACCGTGCATTATGTAAACCACATTCCCGACGGCGGAGAGATCCTCCTGCAGCAGCCCGTCCCCGTTCTCCCCGGCGACACGCCGGAAGTGTTGCAGCGGCGGGTGATGGAGCAGGCCGAATGGATCCTTCTGCCCCAGGCGGCGGAGCTGGTCTCCGCCAAGCTCATGAGCGAGCAAGCGGAACACGAGAAGCAGTAAACTCATCTCACAGTTCTCAGTAATTCAATGGTTTTTGACGTGGCTTTGCCGCGGCAAAAACACCCTGAGGCGAGCTGTGCGAGCCCACGCGCCGACCAAACGCGGCGTTCCAGAGCGTCGCGTGCGATAAGCGCGTGTATCACAAATGCAAACGGGTTTGCATTTGAATAAAAAAGGAGAAGATGACATGATCGATTTTCTGGAATTTTTAAGAAACACCAGCTACCCCGGCCGCGGCATCGCCGTGGGCAAGGATCGGGTCTATTACTTCATCATGGGCCGCAGCGAAAACAGCCGAAACCGCATCTTCTCCCTGACGGAGGACGGCATTCGCACCGAGGCCTATGACGCCTCCAAGCTGTCCGACCCCAGCCTCATCATCTATCACCCCGTCCGCTCCATGGGGGACGATCTCATCGTCACCAACGGCAACCAGACCGACACCATCCGGGACATGGGCGACTTCCGCGCCGCGCTCTCCACCCGGGAGTATGAGCCCGACGGCCCCAACTGGACCCCCCGCATCTCCGCCATCTGCCACAAGGACGGCAGCTTCTCCCTCTCCATCCTGAAGCACGTGGACGGCCGCTGCCTCCGCTGCTACTACGACTATGAAGGCTGCGACGAGGGCAAAGGCTACTTCATCAGCACCTATCAGGGAGACGGCAGCCCCCTGCCCAGCTTTACCGGCGAACCGCTCTGCATCGACATGCCGGAGCCCGAGCAGGTCTGGGAAGCTCTCAACAAGGACAACAAGGTTTCTCTTTACACCAACGTAAAAGGCGAAGTCAAACTTTTCAATAAACATCTGGGAGATTGATCGATATGAACGAACTGCAACTCAAATACGGCTGCAACCCCAACCAGAAGCCCGCCCGCATCTTCATGAAGGACGGCTCTGACCTGCCTGTCACCGTGCTGAACGGCCGGCCCGGCTTCATTAACTTCCTGGACGCCCTCAACTCCTGGCAGCTGGTGAAGGAGCTGAAGGAGGCCACCGGCCTGCCTTCCGCCGCCTCCTTCAAGCACGTCTCTCCCGCCGGCGCCGCCGTGGGCCTGCCCCTCAGCGAGACTGACCGCAGGATCTACTTCGTCGCCCCCGAGGCCGAGCTCAGCCCCATCGCCTGCGCCTACATCCGCGCCCGCGGCGCGGACCGTCTCTGCTCCTACGGGGACTGGGCCGCTCTCAGCGAGGTCTGCGACGCCGCCACCGCCGCCTATCTGAAAGACGAGGTCTCCGACGGCGTCATCGCCCCGGGCTACACCGAGGAGGCGCTGGAGATCCTGAAGACCAAGAAAAAGGGCGGCTACAACGTGGTCCAGATCGATCCCGACTACGTTCCCGCGCTCCAGGAATACAAGGACGTGTTCGGCATCACCTTTGAGCAGGGCCACAACAACTTCAAGATCGATGAGGCACTGCTGCAGAACATCGTCACCGCAAACAAGGAACTGCCCGAGCAGGCCAAGATCGACATGATCGTGGCCCTCATCACCCTCAAATACACCCAGTCCAACTCCGTCTGCTACGTGAAGGACGGCCAGGCCATCGGCGTGGGCGCCGGCCAGCAGAGCCGCATCCACTGCACCCGTCTCGCCGGCCAGAAGGCGGACAACTGGTATCTGCGCCAGCATCCGAAAGTGCTGGGCCTGCAGTTTGTGGACGGCATCCGCCGCCCGGACCGGGACAACGCCATCGATATCTACACCTCTGACGAGTACGAGGATGTGCTCCGCGAGGGCGAGTGGCAGCGGATCTTCAAGGTGAAGCCTGAGGTCCTCACCGCCGAGGAGAAAAAAGCCTGGATCGCCACCCAGAGCGGCGTCACCTGCGGCTCCGACGCCTTCTTCCCCTTTGGGGACAATGTGGAGCGGGCCCGCAAGTCCGGCGTGCAGTACATTGCCGAGCCCGGCGGCTCCATCCGGGACGATCACGTCATCGCCACCGCGGACCGCTACAACATGGTCATGGCCTTCACGGGCATGCGCCTGTTCCACCACTAATTCCGCAAGTGTTCAGTCTCCCTGAGGGAGACTGAACACTTGAAAGAAACTCACGCTTATCGCAGCGGGCCGCGTCAGAAGAAGCTCGCACCGCTCCGTTTCCGCCAAGCGTGTCGAAAACTGCGCTCTGCTCCCTTCTTCCTTCCAAAATCAAAGCGGATGCTTTGATTTTGAGAGGAAAACGGAAGGAACGGATATGCAGCTTTCCCGGTGCTTCGAAACCGGGGAAGCGGAATGGAGTGAGTTTCGTTTGACGACGGCGCGAAGCCTCACAGAGTTCGGCTTAGGGAGTTTTTGCCGAGGCAAAGCCCCGTCAAAAACGGATTCTATTTTGTTTTTCGCCGTCTGCGGCGAAAAATCAGAGGGGAGGCCCCTCTGAACTTCCCCCCAAAAAACAGGACTCATGATCACGATGATTCTTTCCTCACTGCCTCTCCTTCCGGAGCAGGCGACGGATGAGGTGGAAGCCCATCCGCAACATCACATTTGAGGAGTTCCATATGAAAGTAATGGTTATCGGCGGCGGCGGCCGGGAGCACGCCGTCATCCGCAAGCTGAAAGAGAACCCCGAGATCTCCGAGATTTTCGCGCTCCCCGGCAACGGCGGCATCGCGGCGGACGCCGCCTGCGTCCCCATCGGCGCCAAGGACATTCCCTCCATTGTCTCCTTCGCTGAGGCAAATGCCATCGACTATGCGGTGGTCACGCCGGACGATCCCCTGGTCCTGGGCTGTGTCAATGCCCTGGAGGAGATCGGCGTGCCCTGCTTCGGCCCCCGGGCGGAGGCCGCCCTCATCGAGGGCAGCAAGGTCTTCGCCAAGGACCTGATGAAAAAGTACGGCATCCCCACCGCCCGCTACGAGGTCTTCACCGAGCTGGATGCCGCACTCGGCTATGTCCGCAGCTGCCCCATCCCCGTGGTGGTCAAGGCGGACGGGCTGGCCCTGGGCAAGGGCGTGGTGGTGGCCCGCAGCCGCCAGGAGGCGGAGCAGGCGGTCCGCGCCAGCATGGAGGACCACAAGTTCGGCAAGAGCGGCGAGAAGCTGGTCATGGAAGAGTTCCTGGAGGGTCCCGAGGTCTCTGTCCTGGCCTTTACCGACGGTAAGACCATCGTCCCCATGGTGTCCTCCATGGACCACAAGTGCGCCTATGACGGCGACACCGGCCCCAATACCGGCGGCATGGGCACCGTGGCGCCCAACCCCTATTACACCGAGGCCGTGGCTGCGCGCTGCATGGAAGAGATCTTCCTGCCCACTGTCCGGGCCATGCAGGCCGAAGGCCGCCCCTTCAAGGGCTGCCTGTACTTCGGCCTCATGATCACGAAGGACGGCCCCAAGGTCATCGAGTACAACTGCCGCTTCGGCGACCCGGAGACCCAGGTTGTCCTGCCCCTGCTGGAGAGCGACCTCTTTACCGTGATGCGCGCCGTCACCGAGGAGCGTCTCAGTGAGGTGGAGGTCAAGTTCCGCCCTGAGAGCGCCTGCTGCGTGATTCTGGCCTCCAAGGGCTACCCCGGCAGCTACGAGAAGGGCTTCCCTCTGGAGATCCCGGAAGCGGTCCGCTCTCAGGTCTATGTGGCCGGCGCCGCGCTGAAGGACGGAAGCCTCGTCACAAACGGCGGCCGTGTTCTGGGCTGCACCGCCGTGGCGGATACGCTCCCCCAGGCCATTGAAGCGGCCTACGCCCTGGCCGATCAAGTGAAATTTGAAAATGCCTTCTGCCGCAGGGATATCGGCCAGCGAGCCCTGCGCGCGAAAGCGGAGGAGTAAAATGGTATTTCGAGTTTATGTGGAAAAAAAGCAAGGTCTCGATCAGGAGGCACGGAGTCTTCTGAACGACGCCCGCAGCCTTCTGGGGATCCGGAGCCTCACCAAGGTCCGTCTCTTCAACCGCTATGACGCGGAGGGCCTGAGCCGGGAGCTTTTCGATTCCGCCATCCGCACCGTCTTCTCCGAGCCCCAGCTGGATCTGGCCTCCGAGAGCATCGACCCGGGGGACGCCCTGGTCTTCGCGGTGGAATATCTCCCCGGCCAGTTTGACCAGCGGGCAGACTCTGCCGCCCAGTGCATCCAAATCCTCTCCCAGGGGGAGCGGCCCCTGGTCCGCTCCGCCAAGGTCTACGCCCTCTACGGCGACCTGAGCCCGGAGGAGCTGGAGGAGATCAAGAAATACGTCATCAACCCTGTGGAGGCCCGGGAGGCCGCCCTGGGCAGGCCGGAGACCCTGGCCATGCAGTATGAGCTTCCCGAGAGCGTGGAGACCCTGGAGGGCTTCCGGGAGCTGCCCCGGGAAGAGCTGGAGGCGCTGGGCCGCCGTCTCGGCCTTGCCATGGACGGGGACGACTTTGCCTTCTGCCAGGAGTATTTCCGCTCCGAGGGCCGGGACCCCAGCATCACCGAGGTCCGGGTGCTGGACACCTACTGGTCCGACCACTGCCGCCACACCACCTTCAACACCGTTATCGACGAGGCAAGCTTTTCCGATCCCCTGCTGCAGCAGGCCTGGGAGGATTATCTGGCTACCCGCAAGGCTCTGGGCCGCAGCAAGCCCATTTGCCTCATGGATCTTGGCACCATTGCCGCCAAGGCTCTGAAAAAGGCCGGCAAACTCCAGAAGCTGGACGAGAGCGAGGAGATCAACGCCTGCACCGTGAAGACGGAAGTCACCGTGGACGGTGTTACCGAGCCCTGGCTGCTGCTCTTCAAGAACGAGACCCACAACCACCCCACCGAGATCGAGCCCTTCGGCGGCGCAGCCACCTGCATCGGCGGCGCCATCCGGGATCCGCTCTCGGGCCGGGCCTATGTCTACGGGGCCATGCGCCTCACCGGCGCGGCGGATCCTCTGAAGCCCGTGAGTGAGACCATCCCCGGGAAGCTGCCCCAGCGGAAGCTGGTCACCACCGCCGCCGCGGGCTATTCCTCCTACGGCAACCAGATCGGCCTTGCCACCGGCATCGTGGACGAGTGGTATCACCCGGGCTACGCCGCCAAGCGCATGGAGATCGGCGCGGTCATCGCCGCGGCCCCGGCCGCCAATGTGCGGCGGGAGCGGCCCGCCCCCGGGGATCTGGTGGTCCTCCTGGGCGGCAGCACCGGGCGGGACGGCATCGGCGGCGCCACCGGTTCCTCCAAGGCCCATGATGCCCACTCCGTGGAGACCTGCGGCGCCGAGGTGCAGAAGGGCAACGCCCCCGAGGAGCGCAAGCTCCAGCGCCTCTTCCGCAATTCCACGGCCACCCGCATGATCAAGCGCTGCAACGACTTTGGCGCGGGCGGCGTCTCCGTGGCCATCGGCGAGCTGGCCGACGGCCTTAACATCGATCTCAACGCCGTCCCCCGGAAGTACGAGGGTCTGGACGGCACTGAGCTTGCCATCAGTGAAAGCCAGGAGCGCATGGCCGTGGTCATCGCCCCCGAGGACCGGGACGCTTTCCTGGCCCTGGCGGACAAGGAAAACCTGCAGGCCGTGCCCGTGGCCGTGGTCACGACGGAGCCCAGGCTCCAGATGCACTGGAACGGCAAGACCATCGTAGACCTGAGCCGCGCTTTCCTGGACACCAACGGCGCCGCCAAGCACATCACCGTGGAGGCCGCCGCCCCCGAGGCCGTGGAGCCTCAGCCCGCCGCCTCCTTTGCCGAGGCCATGGGCAAAGCCGTCTCCGATCTGAACGGCTGCTCCCGCCGAGGGCTCAGCGAGCGCTTTGACTCCACCATCGGCGCCGGCAGCGTGATGATGCCCTTCGGCGGAAAATATCAGCTGACTCCGGTCCAGGCCATGGTGCAGAAGATCTCTCTGGAGCAGGGCCACACCGAGGACTGCTCCCTCATGTCCTGGGGCTTCAACCCCTTCATCTCCGAAAAAAGTCCCTATCACGGCGCCTATCTTGCCGTGGTGGAATCGGTCTGCAAGCTCATTGCCTCCGGCGCCGCCTTCCGGGACGTATACCTCAGCTTCCAGGAGTACTTTGAGCGCCTGGGCAAGGATCCCAAGCGCTGGGGCAAGCCTCTGGCCGCCCTGCTTGGCGCCTTTGAGGCCCAGATGGGCCTGGGCGTGGCCGCCATCGGCGGCAAGGACTCCATGAGCGGCAGCTTCGAGACCCTGGACGTGCCCCCCACCCTGGTCTCCTTCGCCGTCACCACCGCAAAGACTTCTGATATCGTGACGCCCGAGGCCAAGAAAGCCGGCCACAAGCTCATCCGTCTTGCCCCCGAGCAGGACGAAAACGGGCTTCCCACCGCCGCCTCCCTCCTCGCGCTCTTCGATACCGTTACCCAGCTTCTCCGCAGCGGCAAGGCTTACGCCTGCTATACCCCCGGCGAGGGCGGCGACGCCGCAGCCGTCTGGAAGATGGCCATCGGCAACGCCCTGGGCTTCCGCTTCCGGGCGGATCTGCCTCTGGAGGGGCTCTTCGGCTATGACTACGGCGCCTTCCTGCTGGAGGTGGACGAGGATGTCCCCGGCGAGTGCCTGGGCATCTTTACCGAGGACGGCTGCTTCACCTACGGCGAGGAGCGGCTGGACTGCGCAGAGCTCCTGGAGCTCTACGAGGGCAAGCTGGAGAGCGTTTACGCCTGCAACATCCCCACGCCGGAGATCCCCCTGGAGACCTTCTCCTATACTGCTGAGAGCCGCCCGGCCCCGGCCATCAAAGTCGCAAAGCCCCGGGTGCTGATCCCGGCCTTCCCCGGCACCAACTGCGAGATCGACAGCGCCCGGGCCGTGCGGGACGCCGGCGGCGAGCCGGAGATCTTCGTCATCCGCAACCTCAGCGCCGAGGCCATCTCCCGGTCTGTGGAGGACTTTGCCAAACGCCTGCGGGAGAGCCAGATGATCTTCATCCCCGGCGGCTTCTCCGGCGGCGACGAGCCGGACGGCTCCGGCAAGTTCATCACCGCCTTCTTCCGCTCCGGCCCCGTAAAGGAAGGGGTCATGGAGCTGCTGGAGCAGCGGGACGGCCTCATCTGCGGCATCTGCAACGGCTTCCAGGCCCTCATCAAGCTGGGTCTGGTGCCCTACGGCCGCATCATCGAGCCGGATGAAAAGGCGCCCACCCTGACCTTCAACACCATCGCCCGGCACCAGAGCCGCATCGTCCGCACCCGCATCGCCTCCAACAAGTCCCCCTGGCTGGCGCTGACCCAGGTGGGTGACGTCTACAACGTCCCCATTTCCCACGGCGAGGGCCGCTTCCTGGCGGACGAGGCCACCATCCGCGCCCTGGCCGAAAACGGACAGATCGCCACCCAGTATGTGGACCTGGATGGACAGGCCACCGCAGACGTGCACTTTAACCCCAACGGCTCCCTCTTCGCCGTGGAGGGCATCACCTCTCCCGACGGCCGTGTCTTCGGCAAAATGGGCCACGCCGAGCGCATCGGCTCCAATCTCTATCAAAACGTTCCCGGCAATTACGACCTCCGCATGTTCGAGGCCGCCGTCAAGTATTTCCGTTAACACATTTCAGCTTCCGGAAAACAATTGCACCGATCCCGGAAAGAGCAAAAGAAAGGCAGGTAAAAATCCATGAGTCGTATGGTAGGAACTGTTTCCCGGGGCGTCCGCGCCCCCATCATCCGCGAGGGAGACGATCTCAAGCAGATCGTGACCGCATCCGTCCTGGCCGCCGCCGAGCAGGAGGGCTTCGCCTTCCATGACCGGGACATCGTCGCCATGACCGAGGCCATCGTGGCCCGGGCCCAGGGCAACTACGCCACGGTGGACGATATCGCCGCCGATGTGAAGGAAAAGCTGGGCGACGAGACCGTCGGCGTCATCTTCCCCATTCTCAGCCGCAACCGTTTTGCCATCTGCCTGCGGGGCATCGCCAAGGGCGCGAAGAAAGTGGTCCTCATGCTCTCCTATCCCTCGGACGAGGTGGGCAACCACCTGGTGGACTGGGACAGTCTGGACGCCAAGGGCGTGGATCCCTACCGGGATCTGCTGACCTTGGAGCGCTACCGGGAGCTCTTCGGCTACCGGGTCCACCGCTTCACCGGCGTTGACTATGTGGATTACTATGCCCAGCTGATCCGGGAATCCGGCGCCGAGGTGGAGGTCATCTTCGCCAATGACGCCCGCCGCATCCTGGACTACACCAAGAACGTCATCCACTGCGACATCCACACCCGCGCCCGTACCTCCCGCATCCTGAAGGCCGCCGGCGGCGAGCGGGTTTTCGGTCTGGACGAACTGATGACCGCCCCCGTCAACGGCAGCGGCTACAACGAGCGCTACGGTCTGCTGGGCTCCAACAAGGCCACCGAGGACAAGGTCAAGCTCTTCCCCCGGGACTGCCAGGGTCTGGTGGAGGCCATCCAGGCGGAGCTGCTGGAGAAGACCGGCAAGAACATCGAGGTCATGGTCTACGGCGACGGCGCCTTCAAGGACCCCGTTGGCAAGATCTGGGAGCTGGCGGACCCGGTGGTCTCCCCCGCCTACACCAAGGGCCTGGAGGGTACGCCCAACGAGCTGAAGCTCAAGTACCTGGCAGATAACGACTTTGCCGCCCTCTCCGGCGACGCCCTGCGTGAGGCCATTGAGGAGGAGATCCGCAAGAAGGACGGCGACCTGGTGGGCCAGATGGCCTCCGAGGGCACCACCCCCCGCCGCCTCACCGACCTGATCGGTTCCCTCTGCGACCTGACCTCCGGCTCCGGCGACAAGGGCACCCCCATCGTCTTCATCCAGGGCTATTTCGACAACTACACCGCGGAGTAAGTTTTGCAAAAAGCACCGGGCATCGGGATGAATTTCCCGATACCCGGTGTTTTTTTTGCGGTTTTTAGTTTTGAGTTTTGAGGGGAGGAGAATCAACTGCCTGCCGTGCTTCTCCCAGCGGGGGAAGCTCCCCGTAGCGCCGGATGAGGTCCCCGTAAAGTGGATTCCCTATAGGACTCAAGTCATCGGCAGCCCGCGCAGGGCATGACGCTCTCATGGCCCCATGCCAAAAAGGGGCTATCGCTCTTGGTGCCCCGCCGTAGGGGCGGTTATCAACCGCCCGCGCGGTAAATGCGAGATACAACAAACAGCTTCGGCGGATCCGTAGGAACTGCGAATGCGCCGAAGCTTTCTTCAGTTATGATTTCCTGTGCTGCCGGGAGGCTGATAGCCTCCCCTACGGCATGGATGAGGGCTTTCCCTTGCGGCTTTCTCCACCCTTGCCCTCAAAAATCCCACGCAATTCTGAATTCCGAGTTATCTTCCCCGATCCAATGGACCCGCTCCGGGTCCCATCTGTCCTGCTGGGCTCTGCTCTCGGCGGGATAGCCCAGAGGGAAGATGGCAAAGGCCCGCTGGCCTTTCGGGATCCCCACGATCTCCTCCACGGCCCGCATCCGCTCCTCCACCGGGGCAATGCCCAACCACACACCGCCAAGGCCCTGCTCACCGCAGCTGAGCCACAGGTTTTCCATGGCGATGCTCATGTCGATCTGGGCATAGGCCGGGGCCCAGAGCTTTTCCCGGTAGGCACTCACGATGGCTGCGGGCGCTTTCGCGGTGCAGCCGGCGTAGGGACTCACCTTGGAGAGGCGCTCCAGCAGCTCCCGGTCCCGGATCACGTAGAATTCCCAGGGCTGCTGGTTGCCGGCGGAGGGGGCCGCCATGGCCGCCCGGAGCAGCGCCTCCAGCTTTTCCTCTTCCACGGGTCTCTCTTCATATCTGCGGATGCTCACCCGCTCGAAAATCTCTTTCATGCGTCTCTCCTCCTTCTGGATTTGAAACAAGTATACGCCGAATCGCCGCTCCCGGGCAAGTGCGTTTTTTACAGCAGCTCCAGCAGTTCAGCCCTTACGCCGTCCATCCGCTTGTCCTGCAGGCCGAAGTCCATCTCCTTGTAGCTCCAGAGGCTCCTGGCGATGCCGTGGCTCTGGAAGACCCGGTGCAGATCCCGGAACCACTTGACCGCTTCCTCCGGCGGCACTACGTCGATGACGCCATATTCGCCGCAGTAGAGCTCCGTTCCCTCCTGCTCCGCCTTCTCCAGGGCGGGCCTCAGGAAGTCCTCGAAGTAGGCCTCCCCCGCCCCGCTCTCGGCATAGGTATAGCGGGGGCTGATGTCCCGGTAAGGCGCCTCCCAATAGGCCCCCTGGTGGGTGAAGTCGTGGGGCTCATAGAAATGGAAGTTATAGAGCACCCGGCTGTCGTATGGGGGATCCAGCTCCGGCAGGGTCCTGGCGCTGTTCCACTGATAGCTGCCCAGCAGGATCAGCACCTCAGGCGCGTTTTGCCGGATGCGGCGCACGCACTCCCGGCTGATCCGCTTCCAGGCCGGGAGATAGGCCTTCTCCGTCACCTCGTTCAGAAGCTCGAACATCACCCGGTCCGCCCGGTCGCCCCAGCGGCGGGCAAAGCAGTCCCAGACGGCGTAGAATTTCTCCTGGTACGCCTCATTTTGGAAGAAACCCGTTTCCTTCTCTCCGGCGTCAAAGGAAAAGCCCTGGGTCTTGTGCAGGTCCAGCACCGTGTGCAGCCCATACTTCTCGCAGAGGGCCAGGGCCCGGTCGATCCGCCGGAGACCTTCCTCGATCATGCTGCCGTCCTGGTTCTGGATCACGTTATAGTCGATGGGGAGGCGCACATGGTCAAAGCCCCAGGCGGCGATCTGCGCGAAATCCTTCTCTGTGATGAAGCTGTCCAGGCGCTCTTTGCTGTAATCGCACTGGGAAAACCAGCCGCCCAGATTCACGCCCTTATAAAAGCCCATTTCTTTCAGCATATTCGTTCTCCTTTTTTGCAAAACGGCCCTCCCCGAAGGAGGGCCGTTTTCTGATTTAATCATTTATCCCTTCACCGAGCCTGCGGTAACGCCCTTGATGATGGACTTGGACAGGATGATGTACACCACCAGCACCGGCAGGATGGCCAAGAGGATGAACATGTACACCTTGCCCATGTCGAACTTGGAGTAGTCCGCCGAGCGCAGCTGGGCGATCATGATGGGCACCGTCTTCATTTCCTTCTTGTCCAGCAGCAGGGCCGGAATGAAGTAGTTGTTCCAAGAGCTCACGAAGGAGAAGATCATCTGCACAGCCAGAGCCGGCTTCATGATGGGCAGCACGATGTGGTTGAAGGTCCGGAATTCGCCGGAGCCGTCCATCCGCGCGGCCTCCACCATCTCCATGGGCAGCACACTCTCCAGGTATTGCTTCATGTAGAAGAACACCACCGGCGCCGCGATGCTGGGCAGGACCAGGGGCAGATAGTTATTGGTCAGGTGGAACTTGTTCACCAGCTGGATAAAGCCAACCGCGGAGACCTGGGGCGGGATCATCATGACGGCCATGATGAAGTAGAAGGCAAAACGCTTGAGCTTAAAGTTATAGACGTGGATGCCGTAGGCCGTCAGGGCCGAGAAATAGGTGGTCAGAACCGCGCTTACTGCCGCGATGAGGAAGCTGTTCAGCATGCCCCGGGGAATGTCGATGGAAGCGTCGGTCCAGGCGTTTTTCAGGTTCACGAAGAAGTTGTTCTTCGGCGCCAGGGTAAAGCCCGCCTGCAGCTGGGCGTTGGAGCGGGTTGCGTTGATGATCAGCATGTAGAAGCTGAACAGGCACGCGATCGAAAGGAAAATGAGGATCGCGTAGGCCACCGTCCGGGCAATGATCAGCTGGATGCGGCCTTTTCTGCTTTCTCTGTTATCCATGGTTCCGCCTCCTTAGATCCTGTCCCGTTTCCGGGGAGCTTCTTTATACTGTCTGGACAGAGTATTGTACACGAAGAGGCTCAGCACCGAGGAGACCAGGAACAGCACTACACTGACAGCGCCGGCCATGCCGTAGTTCTTGCTGGTCTGCAGGTAGTTGTTCAGGTACATCACCAGGGTCATGCTGGCCCGGTCCGGGGTGCCCTTGCCGTTTGTCAGGATCTGGGGCACGTCGAACATCTGCAGGCCGCCGATCATGGCCGTGATCACCGTGTATACCAGGATGGGCGCCAGCAGGGGCAGGGTCACCCGGAAGAAGACCTGCAGGGAGCTGGCCCCGTCGATCTCCGCCGCCTCAAACATATTCTGGTCGATGCCCTGGATGCCCGCCATCAGGAGGATGGTGGTGTTGCCGAACCACATCAAAAAGTTCATCAGGGAGATGAGCACCCGTACCGGAACCTTCAGGGACAGAAAATCGATGGCCTTGTCGGCCCAGCCTGCGGCCAACAGCACCTGGTTCACCGGGCCCACCGGGGAGAACAGGGTGAAGAACAGCATGGAGAAGGCGGAGGCCATGATCAGATTCGGCATATAGATCACGGTTTTGAAAAACTGCTGTCCCTTCAGGTTCAGCCGGTAGCTGGTGAAGAACACCGCCAGCAGCAGGGCCACCAGGATCTGAGGCACCGCGCCCATCACCCAGAGGAGGACCGTGTTGCCGAAATACTTGAGCACGTCCACCGTGCCGCTTTTGTCCGGGGTGAAGAGCTTCACATAGTTCTTCAGACCCACAAAATTGGGGCCAACCTGGGTCAGGCCGTTGCGGTAGTTTTCAAAGAAGCTGTTGTAGATCGTCATGATCTGCGGGGTCAGGGTGAATATGATATAGCTCACAAAGAAGGGCAGGATAAAGATATAGCCCCACTTGGCGTAGCTCACGCCCCGGCGCCGCATTTTTCTGTTTTCGTTCATGGGCTTCCCTCCCTGGGTTTCATTTTTCGGAAAGACGCATCGCAGCCCGGGCGAGTCCCCGGACTCCGATCTGCCTTTTCTTTCGTATGAACGCGGAGGCAAGGCAAAGCGCCTTGCCTCCGTTTTCAAAGGTTTCGATCTGTTATGTTTTCCTTCCCGCGTCAGGGAGTGACGATGGCAGGATAGGTCTCGTTGATGTACTTGTAGAAGTTCGCGAGAGCAGTCTCCTTGTCGACGGTGCCCTGGAAGTACTCGCGGAGGTTGTTCTGCAGACCCTCGTTCAGCAGCTGGTCATAAACGGTGTGGTTCTGCCACACGATGTTGTCGGTCATGGCAGAGAAGACCGCAACGTCGTTCTGGCCGCCCAGGAACTCGCTGCCGTAGTTGGGATCCTCAGCAAACTTGGCGTTGACAGCCATGTTGTTGGAGAACTGGGCCTCCTCGGAGACCAGCTTGGAGCAGACTTCCTCGTTGTTGATGAAGGTGTTCATGATATCGGCAACGAGGGAAGCGTTGTCGGTGCCGGCAGGAGCCAGCAGCCAGGTGCCGCCCCAGAAGTGAGCAGCAGGGCCTTCGCAGATGGCCCAGTCGCCGGAGCAGCCCTTCTCGGGATCCATGGCGTTGCCCATGCAGAAGTTGAAGTACCAGGCAGGTCCGAAGAAGCACATGACCTTGCCGTCAGCAAACATCTGGTCGTTCTTCTCCTGATCCCACACACCGGCCGTCAGGGTGTAGCCGTTCTTGACGAACTCTTCGGTCTGGTCGATCCAGGCTTCAATCTGGGGGTCGAACTGCAGGTTGTTGTTCTCATCGACCCAGGGCATGGTGCAGTTGTTGGAGAACACGCGGTAGGTCTCGGCGAAGGAGCCGGTCATCAGGTAGCCCTTGGCCTTGGCGTCGGCAGCGACAGCGTTGAACTTATCCCAGCTGTTCAGCAGGGCCTGGACCTCAGCGGGATCCTCGGTGCCCAGCACGTCCTTGGCGATGGAGCGGCGGTAGATCAGAGCGGAGGGGCAGCACTGGAAGGACACGCCCTTCACAACGCCGTTGGCGTCGGAGGCGGCCTGCACGGTGTACTTGTAGGTGTTGGAGAAGTCGGTCACGCCCATGGCGGTGATGTCCTGGGTGTAGTCGCTGTCCACGTACTTCTGGATGTAATCGGCCTCGGCCAGGAACATGTCGACCTTCTCGTCGTCGGCGGCAGTGGCCTGGTTCAGCAGAGCCTCATCCAGCTTCTGCTGGTAGGCGCCGTTGTCGCTGGGGGTGATGATCCAGTTGACGGTGACGCCTTCGGGAACGGTGTAGTACTTCTCGAAGAAGCCCTTGAACTCCTCGTTCCAGGCATAGATGTTCAGGACCTTGCCTTCGGAATCGGCGGGAGCCTCTTCAGCGGGAGCCTCGGCGGCGGGAGCCTCTTCAGCAGGGGCCTCGGCGGCGGGAGCTTCGGCAGCGGGAGCCTCAGCGGCGGGCTCCTCGGTCTTGGGGGCGGCGGGAGCGGTCTCTCCGCAGGCGCAGAGGGCCAGCACCATCACCAGTGCGAGAAGCATTGCGATGATCTTTTTCATTGTATGATCCTCCTTCAAATTTGTGACTATTTTATAGTGGGTCTCCCCACTTATCACACGTTTTCGATTGCGGCGACGGTACCGCCTTCCTGCAGGCTTCCCTTCACCACGATTCGATCAAAGACGGCTGTCTTGGGCCGCTCGATCAGGCCGATCAGCTTTTCCGCCGCCGTCCTGCCGAGCCCTGTGGTGTCCTGCCGCCAGGTGGTCAGCACCGGGTGCATGATCCGCGAAAGCGGGATGCCGTCATAGCCGATGACGGAGATGTCCTCTGGGACACGAAGCCCGGCTTCCATGATGGCGTTGTAGCCGCCGATAAAGGAATAATCATCCGGAAAGATGATGCAGCTGGGTCTCTCTTGCCCGGCCAGGAGCTCCTTGGTGACCCGGTAGCAGCCGCCGGGATCGTGGTAGGCGCTTTCGCGGATCCATTCCTCCCGCACCGGGATCCCCAGCTCCTCACAGGTCCTGTGGAAGCCGGCCAGCCGGTTCACCGTGACGCTGGTCCTTTCGCCGTGGATGAAGGCCAGCTTTCTGTGGCCCTTCCCCGCCGCGTAGCGCACCAGCTCCTCCATGCCCCGGATGTTGTCCGACACCACGGCGATGTGGTCGTTGAACACGTGGTCCAGGGTCACCACCGGGAGGCTGGCGTTCACCAGTTCCAGCACCATGGGGTCCTTAAAGTCCGCCGAGGCGATCACCACCCCGTCCACGCCCCGGTACAGGCAGTGCTGCAGGTAGCTGGTGGGCTGGTTGCCGATGTTGCAGTTGATAAAGGTAATGTCGTAGCCGCTGCGCTCCGCCTCGGCCCGGATGCCGTCCAGCACCGTGGAGAAGAACTCATGGGCCAGGCCCCCGTGCATCGGGTCCACGAAGAGCACTCCGATATTGTAAGTACGCTTGGTCTTCAGCGCCCGGGCGGCGGCGTTGGTGGTGTAACCCAGCTCCTCCGCCTTCTGGCGGATGCGCCTGCGGGTTTCCTCGCCGATATCCGGCGCGTTATTCAGCGCCTTGCTCACTGTTGCGACAGATACCCCGCAGGCAGATGCAATGTCCTTCAGGGATGTCACTTCGGTCAGCTCCTTACTTAATCGTTTTCGCATTTTGAAAATACACCATATCGTCGAAAAACGCAAGCATTCTTTTTCAAAAAATCCACATGTCATTCCATTTTTGTACAGTCGTACAATTTGTCCCGGGATTTTTTGTGCATTTCATACAAGCTCCGCGCCTTCCGATCAGGCTCATCCCGAAAACCCGGAAAAAATTTCCGATTTTTCGCGAAAAAAGCCTTGCATTTTCGAGGAAAAGAAGCTACTCTATAGGGGACGTGCAACTTAAACGATATCGTATCCACTTTTCGCCTCTTTTTTGGCAAAGGAGTTTCCTGATGAAATACGGCTATTTTGACGACTCCCGCCGGGAGTATGTGATCACCACCCCCCGGACGCCTCTGCCCTGGATCAACTACCTGGGCAACGAGGCCTTCTTCGCCCTCTGCTCCAACACCGCCGGCGGCTACGCCTTTTACCGGGACGCCCGCCTGCGCCGCCTGACCCGCTACCGCTACAACAACGCCCCCCTGGACGCTGAGGGCTTCCGCTTTTATATAAAGGATGGGGACACGGTCTGGAATCCGGGCTGGCAGCCCTGCCAGACGGAGCTGGACCGCTACCGCTGCCGCCACGGTCTGGGCTACACCGTGCTGGAGAGTGCGAAGAACGGCCTTGCCGCCCGGCAGGAGCTGCTGGTCCCCCAGGGGGACGACTGCCTGCTGATCCGCCTCTCCCTTACCAATGAGAGCGGCGCGGAAAAGTCCTTCCGCCTTTTTTCCTATGTGGAGTTCTGCCTCTGGGACGCCATGGACGACAGCTCCAACTTCCAGCGCAACTACTCCACCGGTGAGGTGGAGCTGGAGCCCCGGGCCATCTATCACAAGACCGAGTACCGGGAGCGGCGGGACCATTACGCCCTCTTCTGGAGCAGCCGGGAGCCCGACGGCTTTGACACCCAGCGGGACGCCTTCCTGGGCGTCTACGGCAGCCCCGCAGCGCCGGAGGCCGTCTTCGGCCAAGGCTGCACCGGCAGCGTGGCCCACGGCTGGCAGCCCATCGCCGCCCAGCAGTTTGACCTCAGTCTGCAGCCGGGAGAGTCTTTCACCCTGCTCTTTGGCCTGGGCTATGTGGAAAACCCGGAGAACGAAAAGTTCAGCGCCCCGGGGGTGATCAACAAGGCCCGCGCCCACGCCATGATGGCCCGCTACGCCGATCCCGCCGCCTTCGATGCGGCCTTCGAGGCGCTGCGGACATACTGGGACGGGCTCCTTGGCCGTTTTCAGGTCTCCGCCGGGGCGGAAAAGCTGGACCGGATGGTGAACATCTGGAACCAGTACCAGTGCATGGTGACCTTCAATATGAGCCGCTCCGCCAGCTACTATGAAAGCGGCATGGGCCGGGGCATGGGCTTCCGGGACTCCTGCCAGGACCTGCTGGGCTTTGTCCACATGATCCCGGAGCGGGCAAGAGAGCGGATCCTGGACATCGCCGCCACCCAGTTCCCCGACGGCAGCGCTTATCATCAGTACCAGCCCCTCACCAAGAAGGGCAATCTGGCCGTGGGCAGCGGCTTCAACGACGATCCCCTCTGGCTCATCGCCGGGACCGACGCCTATCTCCGGGAGACCGGGGACTGGAGCATTCTGGACGAGCGCGTGGACTTTGACAACGACCCCGCCCTGGCCCAGCCCCTGCTGGAGCACCTGCGGCGGAGCTTCCGCTATACGCTGACCCACCTGGGTCCCCACGGTCTGCCCCTCATCGGCCGGGCGGACTGGAACGACTGCCTGAACCTGAACTGCTTCTCCGCCCAGCCGGGCGAGAGCTTCCAGACCACCGGCCCCAGCGAGGGTCCTGTGGCGGAGAGCGTGTTCATCGGCGGCATGTTCGTGAAATACGGCCGCGCCTGGGCCGCCATCTGCCGCCATCTGGAGTTGGATGCTGAGGCCGCGGAAGCAGAGCAGGCCGTTGCAGCCATGGAGCAGACCCTCCTCACCGCTGGCTGGGACGGCGCCTGGTTCCGCCGGGCCTATGACGCCTTTGGCCAGGTGGTGGGCGGCAAAGCATGTGAAGAAGGCCAGATCTTCATTGAGCCTCAGGGCATGTGCGTCATGGCCGGCGTGGGCAAGGACAGCGGCGAGGCCGCCCTGGCGCTGGAGAGCGTGCGGGAGCGGCTGGACACGAAGTACGGCATCGTGCTGCTCCAGCCCGCCTACACCCGCTACCATCTGGAGCTGGGTGAGATCTCCAGCTATCCCCCCGGCTACAAGGAAAACGCGGGCATCTTCTGCCACAACAACCCCTGGATCGTCTGCGCCGAGGCGGAGCTGGGCCACGGCGACCGGGCCTTTGAGGTCTACCGCCGCACCGCCCCCGCCTATATCGAGGAGATCAGCGACATCCATCGCACCGAGCCCTATGTCTACAGCCAGATGATTGCCGGCAGGGACGCCCCCAGCTTTGGCGAGGGCAAGAACAGCTGGCTCACCGGCACCGCCGCCTGGACCTTCCTGAGCATCTCCCAGGCCATCCTGGGCGTGAAGCCCACGCTGGACGGACTGGAGATCGATCCCTGCATCCCCGCGGAGGTACCGGGCTTCAGCGTCTCCCGTCTGTATCGGGGCGCCCGGTATGAGATCACGGTGGAAAACCCCGACGGCGTGCAGCACGGCATCCGGGAGCTCTGGGTGGACGGGGAAAAGCAGCCCGGCTGCCTGATCCCCATCGCCCCCGCCGGCGCTCTGGTCTCCGTCCGCGCCGTCATGGGCTGAGTGTCTCCCCTCTTGTTCTGCTCATTTTCATGTTTTTCTCCTATAACGAACAGGGCACAAGGTTATTACCCTTGTGCCCTGTTTGTTTTATGTTTGTGTGGAGGCTTTCGTGCTCTCATTCGTGTTTTGCGGCACGCCCGTCTCTTATTTTTTGCTCTTATTTGCTTCCTTCTCCAGCAGTTCTCTGCGTTTCCGGATCATAAAGTCCGCTGTTCTGGCAGCGGAGTCCCCTCTCGGGGTCCAGCTCTGCTCTCTGGCCAGGTCCCGGCCTTCCCGGAAGCGCGGATCCTCCAGGCAGGCGGGGATGATCTCATTCAGCCGGCCCAGATTCTCCTCCGTGAGCTGCATGCCCAGCTTCGGCAGGATCTCAAAGCTCCAGATCTTCTCATCCTCCAGCCAGCAGGCGTCGTAGGGTGAGGCGTCAAAGGAGGTATCGGCATAGAGGATGGGCTTGTCAAACACCAGGGCAAAGTCAAAGATCACGCCGGAAAAGTCCGAGATCAGGATATCCGAGCGGCGCAGCACCTCAAAGTTGTCCCGGTCCCGGTTCCACTCCAGCTTCTCGCTTTCGGGATAACGGGCCATCAGATCCTCGATCATCTCTTTTTCGGAGGTGAAGGACTGGGGATGGGGCCGCACGATGACGTGGTATCCGCAGTTTAGGAGCGCGTCCAGGATCCGCCCGCCATAGCGCTTCAGAATGGCGCTTTCGCCCCAGGACGGTGCCAGCAGCACCGTGGTGGGATGCTCCGGCAGCGGCTCCGCCTCCTCCAGGCGGCGGCGCAGGCTGTCCATGTAGGTGATGCCCACCAGCTCCAGCTCTTTGGGCGGCAGGCCGCGCAGGGCCTCCAGCTTCCTGGTCTCCCGGATCTGATGCTCGCCGGAGAGCAGCAGCGCGTCATAGTAATCCACGCCGAACATCCGGTATAGCGTGACCTCGCTGCAGGCATGGAGGATATGGACATAATAGCCCACGCTCTTGGAGCGCTTCCACTGGTAGACCTCCAGCCCCGGGGTGGTGGAGAGCAGCACGTCCGCCCGCAGCATGTTCAGCACGGCGAAGGCCTTGTTCCCTTCGCCGATGAAGCGGCATTTCACATGCTGAAAGTCCCGCTCCAGCGCAGGGTCATCCGGCGAGGCGGTAAGATAATGCAGTTCCTCTCCCCTGGCCTCGAATTCCTCGCAGATGGGGCCAAATACGTTCCAGTACCGCTTGTTGTCCGAGAAGATCGCATAGGGCATGCGCTCCTCTTCCTTTCGGACGGCGCGTCCGCCGCTGAGGAGAAAGCGCAGCTTCACCGCCGCTTCCCGGGCGGCGTAGATTCCCGCGCCCAGCACGCCGATCAGGATGGTGAACAGCATGCTGCCGGTGCCGGGATCGATATATGCCACAAGAATAGGAAGGTTCATAAGCCTGTCTCCGGTATGATAGTCTTCAAAATCACCGTTGTATTATAATTCGCCCTCTATTCATTGTCAACTTTGAACGCGGCGTATCATGCATTTCTGCGCAAAGAACAGCGGCATAAAACATGCCGCTGTTCCTTCATCTCTCTTCATTATGGATCAACAAAATGGCTGATCCCGTTCCACCCGGCCCTTCCATCCTGGGTGACGAAGAAGTAAAAACCGTTTTTCTCCGCAAGGATCGTGACAAGCTCTCCGTGTTTCACCTTGCCGATGTGGCTGTCCTCCGCCGCGGGTCTGGGCAGGATATAAATTGCCTTGCCATATTTCGCCGCATAGGCACACATTTGGAATGGGTAGGAGAAGAAGTCCTTGTCGGCCGGGACCTCCAGCGAAACGCCATCCGGGTTGACCGTTTCATAATGGGAGTTCGAATACGCGGCATCGATCGCTGCCGACATGATCCCTTCCTGGGTATAACCGGAGGAGGAGCTTGGCCTGTTTCCTCCGCTCGTCCTGCCGGTCAGGCGGACCAGGTCGGAGGCGTCCGCCCCGCTGAGCACCATATAATATCCCGCCGCCTGAGGGTCCACATCGGAAGCCTGGATCTCCGCATATTCGCCTGTGGCTGAGCCGTAACGGGTGCCGGTAACTTTGCCGTCCCTCAGATACGTCAAATCGCAGCTTGCGTATTCCTTGTAATACCCCTGCAGAGCAAGAATTCCCTTTTCCTGGCAGACAGATACCTCCGGGATGTTTTCTGTTTCACCCCAATTCAGCAGGACCGCCTTGTTGTTCCGGCAGGTAAACAGAGCCCAGATCCCCTCGGTCACAGCAATGCAGTCCACAACGATCAGCTCGTCCACGCCGTTGCGGTCGATATCACAGACATAATAGCGATAATCCAGCTCGTATCCCTGATTGGAGCGCACATACTCTCCCTCTTCCAGAGGCAGGTAATCTGTCGCCCAGGCGCAGTTTTGAAGCAGCCGGGAGTAGATCGTGTAATGGGAAGTCTGATCGGCCTGCTCCTGATAGTTGATATAGCTTGTGGGGATATCCACCTGTGTGACGTAGGCATCCTTTTCGCTGGTATAGGCCTTGATGGCGCTGCAGCGGGCCTCAGCGGCGGAGCGGGTGGAAAACATGCCCGAAAGCGCAAGGTAGTTGCCGCCGGTTTTGTAAACGAAGGCGTCGAAGCCCAGGGCGATGAGCTCATCCCGGTGCGTTTCCTCGCCGCGGAAGCTGGAACCGGCCGAAATCTGAACCGTGTATACCGTCTTTGTGCTCGCTGCGATGTTTCCGTCATAATAGGGTCCGGTGGGCTGCTCCCAGGAGGTGTAGGGCTCGTCCTGGGTGTTATAGGGGTCGGACTGATAAATCCGGTCAAATTCCTGGAAGGCCCAGTCCGGAAGGGCGACGCTGGTGACATAGGCACGGTCCCGGTCGGTGTGGCTGCAGATATGATCCCGATAGTGGTCCGCTTCCACAGAGTTGAGGAATTTACCGCACATGACGCGGTAGTACGGATCCGCAAAGTAAAGATAGCTGTCATAGCCTTTCCGCAGCATCTGATCCCGTCTGGTTTTGGCGCCGTCATAGTCCTTGGAGGCGCTGATCTGGACGGCGTAGCCCCAGGTGAGGCTTCCATCCTCCTCAAAATACTGGTCCGAAGGATAACGGGCGCTGTCCGCAAAGGCAAACGCGGGGAACGCCGCCAGGGTCATGAGCGCAAGGAGCAGGGCAAGGATTCTCCGAAAGCTGTGTTTCATGGCTCAGTCCTCCTTCAATTCCTGTTTATTCCATTATACCGGGGATACTGGCGGAATGCAAGAGCATCAGTTCTTTCTGTTCCGGTAGTCCATATCCACATCCGCGCACCAGTCCGCGGAGAGGGGCGCGGCGCTGGCCCGGCGGGCGCTGACGACCTTGTCCACCGCGTCGTAGGCCATCCGGATGCCCTTCTCGTCCGGGTGGTAATTCACCGCCCGGTCCCGCTGGATGCCCATTCTCTCCGCGGTCTCCACCGCGTCGATGTTGGCCGCGAGGAACAGGAACTCCCAGCCGTATTTCTCCTTCTCGTGCCGGATCATGCGCTTGACCTCCTCGCTGCCGAAGACGCGGCTGGCGTTCTCCAGGCCGTCGGTCATGATGACGAAGGAGGTGCGGGCAGGCACGTCCTCGGGGCGGGCGTAGCGGTGGATGCTCGCGATGTGGCGGATGGTGCCGCCCAGGGCGTCCAGCAGCGCGGTGCAGCCGCCCACGCAGTAGTCCTCCCGGGTCATGGGGCGCAGCTCCTGCAGCTCCACCCGGTCGTGCAGGGTCTGGACCCGGCTGTCGAAGAGCACGGTGGTGACAAGGCACTTGCCGCTCTGGCGCTTCTGCTTCTCGATGACGGAATTGAAGCCGCCGATGGTGTCTTCCTCCAGGCCGCTCATGGAGCCGCTGCGGTCCAGGATAAAGACCAGCTCGGTCAGGTCCTCTCTCTTCTCCTCGTTCTGCCGGTAGATTTTTTCGTTGAACATCATGCTGTGTTCCTCCTTTTTCTTGATTGCAGCCTGAGTATAGCGCGGATTTGACCGTCAGGTGTCGCACGGCAGGCGACAAATGCGGAGGCCGCCCTGTTGCGTTTCCGGGCGCCGTCTGCTATATTGAGAGCAAAGAAACAGGAAGGAGCATGCACCATGAATCAACGCGCTTTGAAAAAGATCTTTCTGGACACCGACTTTGTCCACCGCGGCGGTACGCCCCAGGAGCTGCAGGTGGCGGAATATCTGAAGGCCCGCTGCGAGGAGCTGGGCGCCAGGGCCTGGCTTGAGAGCTTCCCCGTGCCCATGGCGGAGATGGAGGAGGCCCGGGTCTTTGCCGACGGGAAGGAGGTCCCCTGCAAGGGCTTCTTCTGCTGCGGCAGCGGCGAGGAGGAGGGCGAGCTCTACTACATGCCCGGGCTGGACAAGGTCTCCATTGCCGGGGCAAAGGACAAGATCGTGCTGCTGGACAGTCAGGGCATCGGCCACTTCCCCTATCAGGACCTGATGAAGGCCGGGGCCAGGGGCATCCTCTTTCAGTACGGCAACCTCCACTACCCCAACCGGGACATCGACGAGCGGGACCTGCGTGCCCACGTGGTGGGCGAGGAGCGCAAGGTCCTCTGCGCCATGATCCACAGCGAGAGCGCGGTGAACCTGGTGAAAAACAAGGCGCAGCGGGTCCGCATCCTGATCCGGCAGAAGGAATACGAGGGCGCCTCCCACAACGTGATCGCGGAGCTGCCCGGGGAGACGGAGGAGTGGATCGTCCTCTCCGCCCACTACGACAGCACCGCCCTCTCCCACGGGTCCTATGACAACATGACCGGCTGCGTAGGGCTGCTTGGCGTGCTGGAGGCCATGAAGGACAAGAAGCACCGCTATGGCCTGCGCTTTGTGTTCTGCGGAAGCGAGGAGCGGGGCCTTCTGGGCTCCAAGGCCTATGTGAAGGACCACGAGGAGGAGCTGGAAAAGGTCGCATTGAACATAAACCTGGACATGATCGGCACCATCATGGGCAAATTCATCGCCAAGGTCTCCGCCGAGGAAAAGCTGGCCCACTACCTGAGCTACATGGGCGCGGAACTGGGCTTCCCCCTGACGGCCAGCGTTGGCGTCTATTCCAGCGACTCCACCCCCTTTGCCGACAAGGGCGTGCCCGCCCTGTCCCTGGCCCGGATCGCCGGCACCAACGTGGCGCCCATCCACTGTCGCTACGACCGGCCCGACGTGCTGAGCATGGAGCAGCTGCAGAAGGACATCACCTTTATCGCGGAGTTCACCCGGCGGATGTGCCAGGCGGCGGTCTGCCCGGTAGAACGGGAGATCCCCGAGAAGGTGAAGAAAGAGCTGGACGAATACCTCTTCCGCAAGCGGAAGGAGCAGTAAGCGGGACGTGGGGAACATAATATGCAAAAAGCAGGGGCGAAAGCCTCTGCTTTTTGCGTTGGGGGGCAACTAATAGTACGCGAGGCTCCGTTTACTTCCCTTGCAATGCGAGCAGAAAATGCGTATAATGGAATCAAAGATAACACATTATGCACCGGTTGCGAAGAAAATGAGAGATACTTTCTACAGAAGCTGGAAGCAGACAGGAGAAAAGGATATGGACAACAGAAGCATCCGAAAACTGGAAAGTGAGCTGTGGGAATCGGCGGATCTGCTGCGGGCGGGGTCGAAGCTGACCTCCAACCAATACTGCATGCCCGTTCTGGGGCTGATCTTCCTGCGCTATGCCTACAGCCGCTTTAAATTGGTGGAGGCTGAGATCCTGAGCAACCGTCCTTCCCGCGGCGGACGTGTCCTGCCCGTGGAGTCCAGCGATTTCGCGGCCAAGAGCGCCCTGTTTCTGCCCAAAGAGGCGCAATACGACTATCTCGTGAACCTTCCCGAGAATATCGCCGCGGCGGGGCTTTTGAGCCGTGACGGCCAGCCAATGAACAGCCGGGGCGAGGTGGTCAACAACGCCATGGCGCTGGTGGAGGAGCAGAGCGAACAGCTCGCCGGCGTGCTGCCCAAGGACTACACCATCTTCTCGGATGAGCTGCTGTCAGAGCTGCTGCGCATCTTCAACAACAGCGCCATGGACGACGTGGGCGGCGACGTGATCGGCCGCATCTACGAATACTTCCTCAACAAGTTTGCCAAAAACATCGCCTCGGACGACGGCGTGTTCTTCACGCCCAAATCCCTGGTCAAGATGATCGTGAACATTCTGGAGCCGAAGAGCGGCGTCCTGCTGGACCCGGCCTGCGGCAGCGGCGGTATGTTTGTCCAGACCGGCGACTTCGTGAATAACGCAGGCATGTCCGCCAATACCGCCATGACCTTTTACGGCCAGGAGAAGGTGGAGTATAACGCCCAGCTTTGCCTGATGAACATGGCGGTTCACGGTCTCACCGGCGTCATCAAGTCCGGCGACGAGGCCAACACCTTCTACCACGACGCCCACAACCTGGCGGGCTGCTGCGACTACGTGATGGCAAACCCGCCCTTCAACGTGGACAAGGTCAAGTCTGAAAGCTGCGAGAGCGCGGGGCGGCTGCCCTTCGGTCTGCCCGGGGTGAACAAATCCAAGGAGGTCGGCAACGCCAACTATCTCTGGATCTCCTATTTCTACGCCTACCTGAACGAGACAGGCCGGGCGGGCTTTGTCATGGCCTCCTCCGCCACCGACAGCCAGGGCCGGGACAGGGACATCCGGCAGAAGCTGGTGGAGACAGGCCATGTGGACGTGATGGTCAGCGTGGGCAACAACTTCTTCTATACCAAATCCCTGCCCTGCTCCCTGTGGTTCTTCGACAAGGGAAAGGACGTGGAGCGGCTGGACAAGGTTCTGTTCATCGACGCCCGCAATTACTATACCGTGGTGGACCGCACCCTCAACGAGTGGACGGACTGGCAGCTCAAAAACCTCAACGCCATCGTCTGGCTCTACCGGGGAGAGCATGTACATTATGAGATGTTGATAGATAATTACCGGCATCATATGGAAAACGCCACGTTGGAGCTCAAGGAATCAGACCTGATCTCCGTTATTCGCGCCCTTCAGGAAAGCGTCTGCTGGAGCGAAATGACAGAAATTGATAGAATACCCACTTTACAATTACTTCATTCTGTCAATTTCAGCCTTACGAACATCCATGAACAATTCAGAGTGAATGACCGTGGCCAAATAGTCGCTCTTGAAGATTTGAAACACGGTATCCGCAATCTGGAAAAAGCCGCAACCTCCGCGCTAATGTTCATCCAGAAAGGACATTTCTTCTCGTTTTACTCCTACAAAGATAAAGAACTTCTCCCAGCCTTGCGTGAGAATTCCTCCGAGGCCACAAAAAGAAAGATCATGTCGATCGTGATTAAAAACAAGTGTCAGGGAGCTATTGAGGTCATTGATTCTCTGATTGCCATACAGAGAGAATACTTCTGGCTTACAGAAAAGTTTGGCATAAACGGCGAGTACCGGGATATCCCCGGCCTTTGCAAGATTGCTTATACCACTAAGGAGGCGCAGGGCAACGACAAGAGCGGCGTGAGCATTGAAGAAAAGGGCTGGTCGCTGACCCCCGGCGCCTATGTGGGCGTGGCTCCCGTGGAGGACGACGGCGTGGACTTTAAACAGCGTATGGCGGAGATCCGCGCGGAGCTGCTGTCCCTCCAGGCCCAGTCCAACGAGCTGATGGAGACCATCTCGCGGAATTTGGAGGGGCTGGGGTTATGAAGTGGGAAACGGTTAGGTTAGGCGATATTGCTGAGTTTAGCAATGGGCTTAACTTTGACAAAAGCGCATATTCAAATGGAATAAAACTTATTGGTGTCTCAAATTTTGGAAACCGCTTCTCTCCTGACTTTTCAGAATTATCCGAAGTATCAGCCGAAGTTGTTCGTGAAGCCGATCTTCTCCAAGACGGTGATATAGTTTTCGTTCGGTCAAACGGCAACAAAGAGCTTGTTGGCAGATGTATGCTAATCGCGGAAGCGATAGAAACGGTCACATACTCTGGGTTTGTAATAAGATGTAGGCTTCACGACCAAAACAAGTACGATCCTGTTTATTTCACATATCACTTCAAAAACAAGACCTTTCGGCAAGCCATGGCCGGTACAGCAGTGGGTGCCAATATTCAGAATTTGAGTCAAGGCAGATTGTCTTCCTATACTGCTGTTATCCCAGACATTGATTCTCAACACCGTATAGCCGGGGTCCTTTCCGCTTATGACGACCTCATTGAAAACAACCAGAAACAGATCAAGCTGCTGGAGGATGCGGCGCAGCGGCTGTATAAGGAATGGTTCATCGACCTCCGCTTCCCCGGCCACGAATCCACCCCCATCCACAACGGCATCCCCGAAGGGTGGGAGAGAAAATCTCTCGGACAAATAGCAGATGTGGTGATGGGGCAAAGCCCAAAGTCAGAGTATTACAATTCTGAAAAAGCGGGATTACCTTTCCATCAAGGGGTCGGCAGCTACGGAAACCGATTTGTTGTTGATGATATTTTTTCAACTTCCTTCACGCGGATAGCAGCGGCAGGAAGTATACTATTTAGTGTCCGCGCACCTGTCGGTCGATTGAATATAACGCGCAACAAAATCGTTATAGGCCGCGGTATCGCAGCCATGAATCACAAAGAAAGCATGCAAAGCTTGCTGTTCTATATGCTGAAAGAGCGTTTTTTCAAAGACAATCTTGTTGGTAATGGTTCGATTTTTGCTTCTATCTCAAAAGATGAATTGTTAGGACAGGCGTTCATCGTCCCGGCTCCAAGCATTGCGCGTCAGTACAATGACATAGCAAGCGCAATTGATAAAAAGATCGAAGCATCGGACGAAGAAATACTCGAGTTAACCGAGGCCCGCGACCGCCTGCTGCCCAAACTCATGAGCGGAGAAATCGAGGTGTAAACGATGAATGAACAAGTCGTTATGGCAATTGTTGGTGGTGCTATCGGCTTTGTCTCCAGTGCTGGAATTCTTGCTTTAGAGCGGATACTTAATCGGGCTGGAAAGCTGAAACTCTACTATAAGTTCATCCATGTAAAGATTGATAATGCTTCATGGGGAGTGCGAACCAATAGGGGAATGTATACGTTAATGATCCCGGTCTCTTTTGAGCTTCAAAACACATCAAACAGCACTCGGGTAATCCGAGACCTGTCTATAGAGGCGTTCCAAGGAGAAAAGCAAGTTTTTCGAATGAAGCAGATTGAGCGTGGAGAGTATTCCACACGGACGGGTGAAGTCGTAGTAGATAAAACAACCGAAACTTATGGCGGAGAAAAAGGGTCGTACTCTTTTGCCCTTCCCCCGAGGAGTATTCAAAAGCAAAAATGTGAGTATACCTATTCGATCAATCAAATCGATGCTGAGAATCTCAAATTTGATACATTGAAAATCACGTACTACGACGAACGTGATAACAAAAAAGGATTTATTGCAAAAAGCGACTTGAACGGCTGGAAAATGGGACTCCAAAAGACCGATCATGATTGGATTCTGCTGAGGCGGTAACCAATCATGACAAAAAAAGATATAAACAAAGGAGATGATTCAATTTGGTGCAGGCTGAAATTTTCTGCCGAGTATTAAAAATCTCTTTCAAGAATAGTACTGGCACATCATTTACGATGGAAAACCATGGTGAACAGTTTTTGGTTACAGCAAAGCACATTTTTCAAAGTGCTGGCTTCCCCTCATCTGCTACCATCAGGTTAATTATCGGGACAGAGTATCAGTCTTATGATGTTGATATTCGCTACCCGGAGAATCCCAAAGTGGATATTGCCGTAATGAAGTTGAAAATAAAGCGTTGTCTGACTCCTGTTTACGAAAACGGTTATTCAGCAGAAGGGTTAGTATACGGACAGGATGTCTATTTCGTTGGATTCCCCTATGGATATGATACCATTCTAGGATTGCTTCCCGGCGGCAATGCGCCTATTCCTTTTGTAAAAAAGGCATGTGTATCGGCAATTCTTCGGGATGACGAGCGAACAATTCTCCTTGACGGAATCAATAATCCCGGTTTCTCTGGTAGTCCAGTATGCTTTAAGAAGATAGAAGCAAACGAGAAAACAATGAAAATCCTAGGTGTCGTTAATAGTTATCAGTTTAACAAGCAGCCCTTATTTGACCAAAATGATCGACGAACAGATTTCTATATACGAGAAAATACAGGAATTATAGTAGTGAGTGATATCAAACATGCAGTTCAAATTGCAGAAAACTGGATTTAGCCAAGAGAACACAGGATTCATTCGTCAGAAAAGACTTTAACAGCAGAGGAACATACATGGATGAACAGAATTTGAAAGAAGCGAAGGACATTATTGAAAAATACCTTCAGCTGGAAAAACAGAAAGCAACCCCCACGCGGGACGGTATGATAAAAGCGCTGTCGGATGCCCAGCAGGTTGCTTCCACAGAGATAACTGCCGTAGAGCACAGTCAGGGTGATATCTATCCAATGTTTTGGACAGATTTCCCAGATCATGATTTGTACCGAAAACTGACCCAGTATCAACAGGGCTTGCTCGAACATTGTGTAAAGAAGTATGGGGAAGAATTGGTTAAGAAGGCAATAGAGGAAATAACGGGAAACAACCGGTAGTTTTTTGAGCTTTTCGCTAACCAAGGAATGAAAGGTATGATGCCATGAGCTACGACTATTCCGAAAATATCCTTGTCCAGGAGGCGGCGGGGAATCTGCTGCACAAGGAGCTGGACTGGGATGTGGTTTTTGCCTACAACAAGGAAGTGCTGGGGGAAAACGGCACGCTGGGGCGGACAAGCTTTAAAGAGATCCTGCTGAAGCAGGACCTCTGCGCCACGCTGCAGAAATTCAACCCCTGGATCACGCCCGCCCAGATCAGTGAGGCCATCGGAACGCTGGAGCAGCGGCTCTCCACATCTTCGCTCATGCAAATTAATGAGGAGAAATACTTCCTTCTGCGCGACGGCGTCCCTGTTACCGTCCGTCGCCCGGACGGGCGCACGGAGCAGCGCCGCGCCATGGTGATCGACTTTCAGAATCCCAAGGAAAATCATTTCCTCGCGGTGAAGGAAATGAAGATCCACGGCAATCTCTACCGCAGGCGGACGGATATCGTCGGCTTTGTCAACGGCCTGCCGCTTTTGTTCGTGGAGCTGAAAAGCACCACGGTGGACGTGCAGAACGCCTACACCGACAACTACACGGACTATCTGGACACGATCCCGCACCTGTTCACCTACAACGCCTTTCTGATCCTCTCCAACGGGGTGGAGGCCAAGGTGGGCACCCTCGGCAGCAAGTACGAGTTCTTCCACGAGTGGAAGCGCCTGAACGAGCAGGAGGCCGGCAGCGTCGCGCTGGAGACCATGCTGCGGGGCATTTGCAAAAAAGAAACCTTCCTCGACCTGTTTGAAAACTTCATCCTCTATGACCACTCCGGCGGCAGCACCGCCAAGGTTCTGGCCCGCAACCATCAGTACCTGGGCGTCAACGAGGCGGTCAAGGCCTACGCGGCCCGTAAGCTCCGGGACGGCAAGCTGGGCGTGTTCTGGCACACCCAGGGCAGCGGCAAGAGCTATTCCATGCTCTTCCTCTCCCAGAAGATCCGCCGGAAGTTTGCCGGCTCTCCCACCATCGTGATCCTCACCGACCGGGACGAGCTGAACAAGCAGATCAGCGACACCTTTGAAAACTGTGGGCTGCTGGGCAAGGGGACGAAAGCCTCCCAGTACATCGCCTCCAGCGGCGCGGATCTGGAAGCGAAGCTCCGCGGCAATCCCAGCTTCATCTTCACGCTGATCCACAAATTCAACCGCCCGGACGCGGAGCCCATCTATCCCGATCACGACATCATCCTCATGTCGGACGAGGCCCACCGGACGCAGAACGGCATCTTTGCCGAAAACATGATGCACATGCTGCCCACGGCCTCCCGCATCGGCTTTACCGGCACGCCGCTTCTGTCCAACGACAACATCACCGCCCGCACCTTCGGCGGCTACATATCCATCTACGACTTCAAGCGCGCCGTGGACGACGGCGCCACCGTGCCGCTCTACTACGAGAACCGGGGCGAGAAGATCCTCGACCTGCACAACCCCGAGATCACCGACCGCATTCTGGACGCCATCGAGGCGGCCGATCTGGACGTGGACAAGCAGGACAAGCTGGAGGCGGAGTTTGCCAAGGAGATCCATCTGCTCACCGCCGAGCCGCGTCTGCGCTCCATCGCGCGGGATTTTGCCGGGCACTACTCCGACCTCTGGACCAGCGGCAAGGCCATGTTCGTCTGCCTCAACAAGGTCACCTGCGTGCGGATGTACAACTTTGTGCAGCAGTACTGGCAGGCGGAGATCGAGGCGCTGGAGATCCGGCAGAAGCACGCCTCCCAGCAGGAGGCGCAGGAGCTGGAGCGCAAGATCCAGTGGATGAAAGAAACAGAAATGGCCGTGGTCATTTCCCAGGACCAGAACGAGATCCAGACCTTCAAGAAATGGGGGTTGGATATCCTGCCTCACCGCGCCAAGATGGAGAAGCGGGAGCTGGACAAGGAGTTCAAGGATCGGGACAACCCGCTGCGGGTGGTGTTCGTCTGCGCCATGTGGCTGACGGGCTTCGACGTCAAGTGCCTGTCCTGCCTGTATCTGGACAAGCCCCTGAAGGCGCACACGCTGATGCAGACCATTGCCCGCGCCAACCGCGTGGCGGAGGGCAAATCCAACGGCCTTATCATCGACTACATCGGCATCGTCAAGGCGCTGCGGAAAGCGCTGGCGGACTACACCGCCAACACCGGCGGCAGCTCGGTCGACCCGACGGTGGACAAGGAGCATCTGCTTGAGCGCATCCGGCTGGTCACCGAAAAGGCCCGGAACTTCCTGGAGGAACAGGGCTTTGACCTGCAGACGCTGATCGACGCGACGGATTTTCAGAAGACCGCCCTGCTGCTCGATGCCTGCGACGCCGTGTGTGAAAGCATCGAGACCAAGAAGACCTTCACCACCATGGCCTCTGAGCTGGTGCGGCTTTACAAGTACACCGACCGGGACGATCTGACCGGGGACGAGAAGAAGCAGTTCGATGCCATCACCGCGATTTATGCCATGCTGCAGAAAAAGCGCAAGCATGTGGACACTACCGATCTGATGGTGGAGATCAACGGCATCATCAACGACTATGTGCAGATCGAGCCCGCCGAACAGGGCGTCACGCCATCGCGCCAGTTCGATATCAGCGGCATCGACTTCGATCTACTGCGCCGGGAGTTTGCAAAAGTAAAGCGGAAGAATCTGGTGATCCGGGATCTGGACCTGGTGATCCAGCAGCGCATCGCCGCCCTGCTGTTCAACAACCCCAACCGCATCAACTATTACGAGCAGTATCAGAAGATTATCGAGGCCTACAACAGCGAGCAGGATCGGGCCACGATCGAAAAGACCTTTGCGGAGCTGATGAAGCTGGCCCAGAGCATGAACCAGGAGCAGCAGCGCTACGTGCGCGAGGGCTTTAGCAGCGACGAAGAGCTATCCCTCTACGATATGCTGTTCCGGGACGATCTCTCCAAGGCGGATATCAAGAAGATTAAAGAGGTCGCCGTCTCCCTGCTCGCCAAGGTGAAGGAGAAGATTTCCCAGCTCGACCACTGGACGGATAAGCAGGAGACCAAAGCTGTTGTGGATACGCTCATCCGCGACACGCTCTGGAACGAATTGCCGGAGTGCTATGACGATCTAAGCATCTCCCGATACCGACAGCAAATCTATGAGTATGTGTACACGAGATATCCGGACGTCGCATAATAAGAATAAGAAAACCAGGAGAACGCAGAAAAGCGATCTCCTGGTTTTTTATATGTGGGGACCTCATCCACCGCTACGCGCCACCTGTCCGCTTTGCGGTGCGCGGGGAAGGCTTTGCGGGCTGTCGAGGACGCCAGCCCCTACAAGAACACGGAGCGGCGGGACGACCCCTCCGTCACCCGGCGGGCCGTGACACGCCGGGCGACACCTCCCCTTGCGCAGGGGCGGTTATACGGGCCGCCGAGGACGTCGGCCCCTACGGGGATATGGGTGGGCGGGGCGCGTTCCCCCTCTCAGTCAACCGGCGGACACGCCGGTTGACAGCTCCCCCCCCGAGGGGGTGAGCCAAGTGGCGTGCGCTCCATTTTGGCAAGGGGGCCATTGCGGGGGACGGGCGGTCCTTTTTGGTTTACATAATCTATATATCGGTTTACATATTCTGGTTTACGTAATTTGATAATTTGTTTACATAATATATATGCTAAGGTCGTCGATATTACGTTGAATATCCACGAGCTTAGCGTTTATACAGCTCGTTATTAGTTTACATAACTGATCGTCATTTTACTCTTTTAGTTTACATAATTATATTTCATCACCCGTCCGCGTTGTCGGTGCGGCGGAGATGCTCCAGCATGCGCAGCTCTGTGCGGCCGATGAGGAGGGCAATGAGGAAAGCGGCAAGATCCGCTGCGGCCTGGACCAGCTCAATGCCGAGGAGGGATGAGAAGCCCAGCAGCTGCAGGAGTCCGGGGAGCAGCAGCACCAGGGGGATGAAGGCCAGACCCTGTCTTGCCAGGGCCAGCAGGGTCGCCTTGCCGGTGATGCCGATGTTCTGCAGCATCATGTTGAGCAGCACCACCCAGGCCGTGAGGGGGAAGACCACCAGCTGGGCCCGGAAGGTGAAGGCCGCGATATCGAGAGCCTGCTGGCTGGCGCCGGCCACCAGGTTGGTGATGGGCCGGGCAAAGACGAAGAACAGCGCCGCGATGCCCACCAGCGCCACGGCCGCCACCCGGACGCAGTACCAGAAGGCCCGGAGCACCCGGTCATAGCGCCGGGCCCCGTAGTTGAAGCCGCAGACCGGCTGGAAGCCCTGGCCGAAGCCGATGAGGGCAGAGGAGAGGAACATCATGATGCGGTTGACACCGGTCATGGCCGCCTGGGCCGCGTCGATGAGCAGCGGGTCCGCGAGGTACAGGCCGATGGCGTGGTTGAGGCTGGCGGTGGCGATGCTGGCCATGCCCTGGCGGGCCAGGGAGGGCAGGCCGCCCTTGAAGATGCCCTTGAAATAGTACGGCGTGGGGGTGAAATTGCGCAGGCGGATCTTCACGTTATCGCTGCGGCCCATGCCCACGGCCAGGATGCAGAAGCTGAACACCTGGCTGATGCCGGTGGCCAGGGCAGCGCCGGCCACGCCCATCCCCGCGCCGAAGCCCATGCAGAGAGAACCGATGCCGATGGCGTCCCCTGCCTTGAAGATGAGCAGTGGGTCCAGGAAGAGGTTCAGCACCGCGCCGCTGGCCAGGCCCAGCATGGAGAAAAAGGCGTTGCCCTGCATGCGCAGCTGGTTGTTCATGACGATGCTGCCCATCATGAAGGGAGTGGCCAGGAGGATAAAGCGCATATAGTCCACGGTATAGCCCAGGGTGGCCGGGGTCTTGGCCCCCAGGGCCCGGGCGAAGGGCACCCGGAAGAGAAGCCCCAGTACCGAGAGGATCAGGCCCAGGAGCACTGCCGAGAAAAAGCCGGTGGCGGCCATTTTCTCCGCCTCCCCCAGCTCCTTGCGGCCAAAGGCCCGGGAAATGAAGTTGCCGGAGCCATGGCCGTGGTAAAAGCCGATGGCCTGGATGATGTTCATCAGCGGCAGCACCACGCCCACCGCCGCCACCATGCTGTCCTGCTCCAAATGGCGGACGAAGAAGGTGTCCGCCAGGTTATAGAAGGAGGTCACCAGCATGCTGATGATGGTGGGGATGGCCAGGCGGCGGATCAGCTTCTCCACCGGCTGGGTGGTCATGCGGATGAATTTTTCTTCCTTGGCACTGTCCAGGCTTCTTGCCTGCTCGCTCATGGGCTATCACTCCCCTGTTCCGTCTTTTTTTCCATTATACGACAGGCCGCGGGAAATTGCCAGCCCCGGGCGGGCATCTTGCCGGGAAGGCGTGACGGGCGATCGGGAAGATAGAGAGAGAGGCGGCGCGATCAGGGGATCCCGCCCTACGCGGGCGCCCGGGGCCGGGATTCTCCCTCATCACCCCCAGTGTGACGCCGAGCAATGCTCGGCGCTGCGGGACGTCAGGCTCCCTCAAAGCGGGAGGCAAAGGCGGGCGGCTGACAGCCGCCCCTACGGCGGGGTGGGGTCTCGGGAGGGGCAAGCCCCTCCCCTACGGCGGGGACGAGGCATATCGCATAAAAAAATCCGCGGAAACTTCCTTCCGCGGATCTTTTTCGGTTTCAGATGCTTACTGCTTTTCCAACTTCGCCGCCAGGTCCTCCAGAGCGTCGGTGAGGGCCTCCTCAAAGGAGGGATGAGGCCGCATGGCAAGCAGCAGCTGCCGGGGCGTCATGCCGTTTGCGATGGCCTGGCTGATCTGGGAGATCATGTCCGGAGCGTTGAGGCACATGAGCTGAGCGCCCAGGATCCGGCCCGTCTCGGCGTGGGCCAGGACCTTCATGAAGCTGCGTCCCGGATCCTCGATGAGGGTCCGGGCGTTGCCGCCCAGGACGCACTTGCCGGTCTTCACCGGGATGCCGGCGGCCTTGGCCTCGGCCTCGGTAAGACCCACCACGGCGATCTCCGGCCGGCAGTAGACGCAGCTGGGCACCACGCCCATGTCCACCCGGCTTTCCTGGCCGCAGAAAAGCTCGGCAAAGGCCTGGCCCTGGGCGGAGGCCACATGGGCCAGCTGGGTATTGGAAGCCACGTCCCCGATGGCGTAGACGCCAGGGATGCTGGTCTCATAGCGTTCGTTTACCTTAAGGATGCGGCCGTCCAGCTCCGGGCTGAGCCCCTCGGCAAAGAGGCCCTCCCAGGCGGCCCGGCGGCCCACGGCGCAGAGCACCGCCTCGCCCTCGGCAAAGTCCGGCTTGCCCTTGGCGGTGAAATGGGCCCGGATGCCCGTCCCGATCTGCTCCGCCCGCTCCACCAGAGCGCCGGTGCAGACCCGGACGTTTTTCTTTTTGAGGATCAGGGCCAGGTTCTGACCAAGCTCCCGGTCCAGCATGGGCAACAGCCGGTCCAGCCCCTCCAGCACGGTGACCTCACAGCCCAGGTCCGAGAAGAAGCAGGCAAATTCGATGCCGATGACGCCGCCGCCGATGATGACCAGGGAGCGGTAGAGGTGGTCGGGCCCTTGCAGCAGCTCCTCGCTGGTGAGGACGCCGGGGAGCTCCATGCCGGGCAGGGGCAGGCGGATGGGCTCGGCCCCCGTGGCAACGAGGATGGCCTCCGCCGTGACTTCCGTCTCCCCTTCGGGCCCGGTGACGCGCACCCGGTGGGGTTCCAGGATCTTCGCCCGGCCCCGGAGCAGAGGGATCCTGGCGCTCCTAAACATGCTCTCCACCCCGGCGCTGAGGGTCTGGGCCACCCGGAGCTTATTCTGGAAGATCTCGCCCAGATCCGCCCGCAGGCCCTCGGCGTGGACGCCCACGGCGGCCCCCTCCCGGGCGGAGCGGTAAAGCTCGGAGCTGTGCAGCAGGGTCTTGGTGGAGACGCAGCCCCGGTTCACGCAGGTACCGCCGGGCTCCCGGGCCTCCACAACCGCAACCTTTTTGCCCAGCTTCGCCGCCCGCAGGGCCGCTGTCTGGCCCCCGGGTCCGGCGCCGATCACAAGAAGATCAAAATCGAACATGGCTGTTTCCTCCCAAATACGGCTTTGGGTCTAAAGCTTCCAGGATAATTCCAAGATGAGGATAGAGACGATGGGGATCGCAAGCCAAAGATACGCGTTCAGGGCAAAGATATTCATCTTTTCCTGCCCTTTTACGAATCTTGGGAATCGGTTTCTGAGTCCGATACCGAAGATATCCGCATCTTTATCGAAGCGGTCATATTGAACAGACCAAATCACGGCGCAGATGACGGCAAAGAAGAAGCAGAGGCCCATCACATAGGGGAAGAGATCCCATCCGGCATCGATTTCTGCCCAGATCATCAGAGCGATCAGGGCAAAGCTGATAACCAGATCCTTTTTACGAAACATCTCCTCTCCCCTCTCTGTCGAAACCTATCAGCCCTCAGCCCTTCTGCCAGCGGAGCACCGGCTGGCGGGCGGCCCGCACCTCGTCCGGCCGGGCGATCTGGGCATTGTGCGGCGCGTTGTGCATGAAGTCCGGGTCCTTTTTGCCCAGTTCGTAGAGCTCCCGGAAGATCTCCGCCGCCCAGTCCAGGGTCTCCTTGCTCTCGGTCTCGGTGGGCTCCAGCATCAATGCCTCGTGGACGATCATGGGGAAGTACATCGTGGGCGGATGCATGCCGTAGTCGATGAGGCTCTTTGCCACGTCCAGGGCGCTTACGCCGGTCTCCTTCTTGTATTCGGAAAGATCCAGCACGAATTCATGCATGCAGATGCGGTCAAAGGCGGGCTCAAAGCTGCCCTGGATCTGCCGCATGAGATAGTTTGCGTTCAAAACGGCGTTCTTCGCCGCCTCGGGGATGCCCTCTCTGCCCAGGGTGAGCAGGTAGGCCAGGGCCCGGACCACCACCAGGAAGTTCCCAGCGAAGGCGCGAACCTGGAGATGGCCCGGCTCGTCCATCAAGGCGGAATGGGGCAGGAACTCCTTGAGGAAGGCCTTGCAGCCCACAGCGCAGGCGCCGGGACCGCCGCCGCCGTGAGGCGTGGCAAAGGTCTTGTGCAGGTTCATGTGGATACAGTCAAAGCCCATGTCGCCTGGGCGGACCACGCCCATGACGGCGTTGAGGTTGGCCCCGTCATAGTAGCAGAGGCCGCCGGCCTCGTGGACCAGACGGGTGATCTCCAGGATGTTCTCATCGAAGAGGCCAACGGTGTTGGGATTGGTGAGCATGAGGCCCGCGGTGTCCTCCCCCAGGACCGCCTTGAGGGCTTCCAGGTCCACACAGCCGTCCGGAGCGGAGGGGATGTTCACCACCTCGTAGCCGCACATGGCGGCGGTGGCGGGATTGGTGCCGTGGGCAGAGTCGGGCACAATGATCTTGCGGCGCTTGGCGTCGCCTCGCTTGGCATGGTACTGCTTGATGAGCAGCACGCCGGTGAACTCGCCGTGGGCGCCGGCGGCAGGCTGGAAGGTCATGCTTTCCATGCCGGTGATCTCGCAGAGATACTTTGCGGCTGTGTCCAGCACCTCCCGGCAGCCCGCGGTGTTCTTCTCCCCTGCCAGGGGATGGACGCCGGTGAAGCCGGGCAGGGCTGCCATATCCTCGTCGATGCGGGGATTGTACTTCATGGTGCAGGAGCCTAAGGGATAGAAGCCGCAGTTCACGCCGTGAACCCGGTGGTTGAGCTCGGTATAATGCCGGGCCAGGTCCACCTCGCTGAGTTCCGGCAGGGCCGGGACGGTCTCCCGCCGGAAGCCCTCGGGCAGCTCAACCTTTTCCACATCGCATTTCGGCAGCAGGTCACAGTGCCGGCCGGGAACGCTCTTTTCAAAAATCAGCTTCATTTTGCCAGCACCTCCTTTACCAGGGCAATGGCCTTGTCCAGCTCCGCCCGACTCTGCTTTTCGGTGGCGCACCAGAGGACGCCGCCCTCCACGGGCAGGCCTCCCAGGATGCCATTTTGCTCCAGGGCGGCCAGCACTTCCGCCTGTCTCGGCAGGCTGGTGACGAATTCATGGAAGAAGGGGCCGGGATAGCGCAGCTCCACCCCCGGAAGGGCGGTGAGGCCCCGCATCAGGTAGTGGGCCTTGGCCATGCACTGCTCCGCCGCCTCTTTCAGGCCCTGGGGGCCCATGACGGCCAGGTACACCGAAGCGGTGAGGGCGCAGAGGGCTTCGTTGGAGCAGATGTTGCTGCTGGCCTTCTCCCGGCGGATATGCTGCTCCCGGGCCTGGAGGGAGAGCACATAGCAGCGCTCGCCCTTGGCGTCCACGGTCTCGCCCACGATGCGGCCGGGAAGCTTGCGCATGTGCTTTTGTGTGGTGGCCATGAAGCCGAGATACGGCCCGCCGTAGCCCAGGGGCAAACCGAGAGGCTGACCCTCGCCCACGGCCACGTCGGCGCCGCAGTCCCGCGGGGTCTTCAGCACGCCCAGAGAGATGGGGTTGCAGCCCATGACGAAGAGGGCACCGGCGGCATGGGTCAGCTCACCCAGGGCGTCGCAGTCCTCCAGAAGGCCGAAGAAGTTGGGCTGCTGGACATAGAAGGAGGCAATCTCCGGCGTCAGCATCTCCCTGAGGGCCTCCATGTCGGTTTTGCCGTCCTTCACGGGGACCACGCGCAGCTCGTCCCCGGTGCCGTAGCAGTAAGTCCGCACGGTGTTGATCACGTCCGGGTGGGCGGCGCCGGAGATGAGGGTCACCCGGCGCTTCCGGTCCCGACACATGGCGGCGGCCTCGGCGGCGGCGGTGGCCCCGTCATAGACGGAGGCGTTGGACACGTCCATGCCCGTAAGCTCGCAGATCATGGTCTGGTACTCAAAAATGGACTGGAGTACGCCCTGGCTCATCTCGGCCTGGTAGGGCGTGTAGGCGGTGAGGAATTCCTCTTTCGCCGGGATGGACTTCACCAGAGCCGGGATGTAGTGGTCATAGGCCCCGGCGCCCCGGAGGATGGTGGTAAAGCGGGTGTTCTTCTCCGCCATGGCAGAGAGGACCCGGCCCACCTCCAGCTCGCTCATGCCGGTAGGGAGATCCAACTCTCCCTCCAGGAGCATCTCCTTCGGCACGTCCCGATAGAGCTCCCGCCAGGAGCTCAGCCCCACGGCCCGCAGCATCTCCTGCCGCTGGGCCGGGGTGGATGGCACGTAGCTCATGTTGTTTCCTCCCTGTGCCCGTTTCTCAGTGGGTGCACTCGGCCTCGTACTGCTCGGCGGTGAGCAGGTCCTCGGTATCGGTGACCTTCTCCACCTTGATGATCCAGGTGCCGTAGGGATCCTCGTTCAGCTTCTCGGGGGCGTCCAGCAGCTCCTCGTTGGTCTCGCACACGGTGCCGGTGACAGGGCAGACCAGGTCGCTCACCGCCTTGACGGATTCCACATCGCCGAAGGGCTCGCCGGCGGTGGTGTCGTCCCCCACCTCGGGCAGGTTCACAAAGACCACGTCACCCAGCTCGCTCTGGGCAAAGTCGGAAATGCCGATGACGGCGATGCCGTCCTCCATGCGGAGCCACTCGTGATCGCGGGAGTACTGCAGTTCTGCGGGATAATTCATGGTATTTACCTCCATATTACGGTTTTTATTGTTTGCATAGATTTTGATGAGACGGGGATGCGGGAGCGTGGCTTCCCCGCGCACGGGGAAGCTGTCGCCGCAGGCGACTGATGAGGTCCCCGAGCGCAGCGAGGATTCTATGATGCAATCCCTTCCGACAGAGGAGACCTCATCCGCCTCGCTCCGCTCGGCACCTTCCCCGTGCGCGGGGAAGGCCGTCAGAATCCGATCTTTCCGGCGAAAGCTTCCAGGGCGTTCTCGAAGTCCTTGTCGTCGAAGCAGTAGCGCATGGTGGTGTAGTCGGCGCGCAGGCGGCTCACGTCCTCGGACACGTCCTCGCCCCGCAGGATGCAGGCGGCCATCAGCTGAGCCAGGCGGTCGAATTCCTCCTCGCCGAAGCCGAAGCGGGTCATTTCGCTGACGCCCATACGCAGGGCGCCGGAGGCGGTGAAGCCCTCCTCGTCCGGGGTGGCCTGGTAGTTCACGATGATGTTGTTCTTCTCCAGGCGGTTTGCGATCTCGGCTCCCTCGCCGTAGCCCACGGAGACCAGGACCTGGTGGGTCTCGGTATAGCCGATGGCGGGATCGCCGCAGACCTGCAGGCCCGCCTTCTTCAGAGACCTGGCAAAGCTCTTGGCGTTGCGGATGACGGCGGACTGGTAGGTGTCCTTAAAAGCGTTCATCTCATAGGCCGCCATCAAAAGGCCCAGCTGGGTACCCAGGTGGTGGTTGGAGACGCTGCCGGGGAAGGCCCGGTTTTCGATGGTCTCCCAGAGGCCGTATTTCAGCTCGTCCTCCTTGTAATTCACGGCGATGACGCCCCGCTGGGGGCCGAAGAAGGTCTTGTGGGTGGAGCCGGTGACGATCTCGGCGCCCTCCTGGAAGGGATTCTGGAAATAATCCCCCGCGATGCCCAGGACGTGGGCCATGTCGTACATGATGGTGGTGGGGATCTTCTGCTCGTCCACGTACTGGCGGATCTGGGCCACCGGTTCCTTGTGGATCACCATGCTCTTGCCGAAGATGATGAGCTCGGGCCGGTACTGGTCGATGACCTTCTTGGTCTCCTCCACATCGATCTTGAAGATGTTGTCTTTGCAGACGGGGAAATTCACCACGGCGCTGCGCTCGGTGACGGGGTCGATGGCAATATAGTCATGCAGAGCGCCCATGGGCTGGGCGGAGAGGTGGCCGCCCTTGATGATATGGTTGTTCAGCACATAGCCCAGGCGCTGGGGCGTGTGCTTGCGGTCCAGCCGGTTCTTCCAATCCATCAGGGCGGAGAAGGTGCAGGTATTGGCCATCTGGCCGCTGGTGACTCTCGTCTCTACCTCGGTGCAGCCGAAGTATTTTCGCAGCTCCCGCACGGCTAGCTGCTCCACCTCGTCGATGAAACCGGTGCCCTGGTAGTAGAAAATGTCCTTGTCGTAGAAGGATTTGATCTTCTTGTGCTCGGCATAGCGGCAGCTGGGGTCTGAGGCAGAGAGCATCTGCACTGCCCGGCTGGGGGTATTCTCCGAGGGGATCAGGTTCACGCAGCGCTTCTGCCGCCAGAGGTGGTTCTCCTCCGCCCGCCGCAGCAGGTTCAGGGCCTTCAGGGCCTGACTGTCCCCGCTCTCGGGGAGGCGGGAGATCTCCTTGCCGTAGAGGATGGGCCGGGCATAGGGCGGCGCCATGTTGTCCAGGTGTTTTTCCGGGATCACGGCCTTCACCCGCTTGCCGCGGATATCCACGGTAACGATATCGTCCTCCAGTACAGAGCTATCGATATAGCAGGTGCCGATGGCCCGTTTTTCCACCGTGTCGGTGATCACGGTCTCCAGGCCCTCGCCCTCGGCCTTGTAGTAGGGCACCATGGTGCCGCTGGTGACCCAGCCGATCTGGGTCTCCCCCCGGTAGACGGGCATGCCGGCGCGCATGACGCCCCGCTCCAGCAGGGTGATGGGCCGGATGGTCCTGGGCAGGGCGGCGCAGTCTGAGAAGTCCCGGTTCTGGATGCGCTTGAAGGCATCATACTGCTTTTCCAGGGCCTTGCGGCCGATGTAGTCGCCCTTGCGCGCAGAAAAGCTCACGGCGAACTTGGCCAGAGGCACCGCGTAGATGGGCATGGGCTTGCCCTCGGCGTCCAGTCCCATCTCGTGGCCGTAGAGGGGCATGCCGGCCTCAAGGCGCAGGGTGTCCCTGGCGCCCAGGCCCGCCGGGCGGGCCCCCAGCTCGCAGAGCCGGTTCCAGAGCCAGGCGGCGTCTTCGCTCCTGACATAGACCTCGTAGCCCAAAGGCTCGCCGGTGTAGCCGGTCTTGGCAACGCGGGCAAAGTGCCCTTCCAGCATCAGGCTGTTCAGGGCGTTCCTCATGGGCTCGGTGACCGCCTCCCCGCCGGATAGGATGGTCATCAGTTCCTTGCTCTTGGGGCCCTGGACCGCAATGGAGGCCCAGTCGGCCGTGATGTCGGTCAGGGTGACGTCGTAGCTCTCTGCTATGGGCAGCAGGTGCTGGAGATCCTTCTCCGTGTTGGCGGCGTTCACCACCAGCAGCAGCCGATCCTCCTCAAAGCGGTAGAGATAGGCGTCGTCGATGGCGGAGCCGTCCTCATCCGGGAGGATGCAGTACTGAGCCTTGTAGAGATCCAGGCCCTCCACGTTGCTGGAGAGGACGTGCTGCAGGAATTTAACCCGCTCCGGGCCCTCCACCAGGAGACGGCCCATATGGGAAACGTCGAAGAGGGAGCAGAAATGCCGGGTATAGAGATGCTCGGCCACGATGCCGCTGGGATACTGCACAGGCATGTCCCAGCCGCCGAAGTCCACCATGGTGGCGCCCGCCGCCACATGGGTCTCATAGAGTTGGGTGCGTTTCAGTTCGCTCATGTTCTTCCTCCGTACAATAGAGTTTTGAGATTTGAGTGAGAAGGAAGGCCGCTCTTGCTTCCCCCTTCGGGGGAAGTGGCCGAAGGCCGATAGGGGCGGAAGCACCTTTCCTTCGGGATGCAGCTGTTTTTGCATAAAAAGAGGCAGAAAGATACCGCGTATCTTTCTGCCTCCGTCGTTACCTGAGAGATTCCTGATACAATCAGTTGCCCCTTTGGTGTGCATCTTCTTTGGCGTGCACTTTCCGAAGTCCCGTCCTGATCCGATCCTTTTGCCTGAGAGTTTTTGCCTTCCCCTTCGGCTCCGCCATGCGCGGCCTCTCTCGGGTCATTCATCCGGGCCATATTCGCTTTTTTCGCCCGTTTTTGTACAGGCGGCACAAGAAGCGGCACCTCTATTCCGCCGCTTTTGTATACTTAGTGTAGTCTCTCCCCTGTTTGCTGTCAAGTGTTTTTTGCGAAGAAAGCACGCAGCCCATGGCCTCCCCTGCAAGGGGAGGTGGCTGAGCCGCCTGCGGCGAAGCCGGAGGGGTCTGCCCTCCGTCAAGGCAGATCCCTTGCATACTGGGAAAACAGGCGGCGGTAAATTGTCCCGGTGTCCTTGCTCAGGTCAGCATCTCTGACCTCCTCAAGCACCGCCAGGGTCCTTGGGTCCAGGACCTCCCAGGTTCTGGCGCTGGTGTGATTGAAGATCGCGCCCTCGGTCAGCACGGTAAAACGATTGTCAAAGGGCGTTTTTCGCTCCGCAAGCTGCCTCCCGGTGTTGATGTCATAGAGCACGATGGATGTTCTTGATTTGGCGCAGCAGAGCGTCTCCTCCCCCACAAACAGGCAGGAGATTTCCGCCCGGGTAGGCAGACGCCAGAGCTCTTCCCCGGTCCGCAGGTCATAGCAGATCATGCCGCCGGACCGGTTATCCTGTTGGGCAAAGAGCCGATAGCCCATGGGAGTGAGGGAGATCCCGTACATCTGGTGTCCGACAAAATACATCCTTTTGGCAGACCAGCGGAACCTCTCTCCGTTTTGCTCCAGGACCTCAACATGGCATATTTCATCTTCCGTCAAGGTGATCTCCACGGACTTATGGATGCCATAGCTGTAAAAGGCCTTCACCAGGCGCGGTGCTTCTTCGATTTGAATGTAGGTGTTGCAGGTAGATAATCTGCGCATCCTTGCAATGCCTCCTGTGGAGCCGGGAGGGCTTCCCGGCAGTCTTTCCTTTTTCGTCTAAAGCGCCAGCCAATCCAGGATCCGATGCACGCAATAGCGATAATCCCCAATAGAGGCCGCTTGGTCCGAGACACATCGCGGCAGATACAGCCATCCGCTGCTGAGTTCAAAATAAGCACGAACGGTGCACTCACCAAAGGGATATCCCTGATCGCAGTCGTCTACCGTCCATTCGATGGCGTTCATCCTGGTCTCCTCCATCGCAGCCTGGGGAAGACTGTCAAAGACAAGGAAGAACACTCTTTCACATTGTCTGGCCTCAAGCATATCCTTCGGGCGGGACAAGGTCAATCTCTCATAGCAGCGTTTCACACGTTCCGTTACGTCAAAGGCAGAATAGCCCTGTTCCCCAGTGTAATCCAGCAGGAAAACCCGCGTCCGTTTTCTCTTCTGCTCCACACCGTACCAGGCACGCTCCACATGTTTCAGCCTGCGCAGCCCTACCGCCGCTCTGAGCTGCCCCTGAAGCTCCTCTCTTCCCACAAGAGGAGTTTTCAGTGAAAATGGTTCAAAGCGCATCTCCTGTACATCCGCTTTCCAATGCCGCACGCCCTTTCCCCACAGAAAACGCCGAAATGCCACCGCGGGCAGGGCAAGCAGGCAGGCAACACCAAGGCCGCCCCAGCACCAGGGAGAAATGTGCTGCCTGTTGAGGATTGCCAAAACCAGGCCGCCTCCCCCGAGGAGCGCCGACAGAACGGACAACATCGTGAGGGCAGAATATAAAATGGCATAGCGCTGCCATTTATGAATTTCCTTCATAATCTCATGTTTCATGCTCTTGCCTCCCTTCCGCTTCCCCTTTCCATGTTCCTTTCATCCATAAAACGTTCAAAAGCGGTAAAAAGTTTCAAACAATCGCACCGGATCGGTCTTAATTTAGCATGGGAGCACACTTCGGTCAAGGACCAGGGCATGCCAAACCTGTTTTTTGGCTTCTGCCGTAACGGTGCATCTCCCCCTAATCCTTCCCAGTGTGCGCACTGGGACACCTTCCACCTTGCTTGGAAGACGTTACGGGCTGTCGAGGACGCCAGCCCCTACGACGAGGACGAGGCCGATGCTCGTCTCCACGGAAAACTGGAGCGATTTTTGATCAGCAATTCCGAATTCCGCATTTCGAATTGCGAATTCTCCCTTGCCATTCCGGCGGGTTTCGAGTACAATTCAACTGGATAGTTATACCCTTTTATAAACCCACACTTTATTGACTGCGAGGGATGCGACGCCATGAAAGTTGTACTGCAGAATCTGACCAAACGATTCCCCAACCGCAACAAGAAGCTGGACGACGTGATCGCCGTGAACAACTTCAATTTTGAGATCCCCGACGGCAAGCTCATCGGTCTGCTGGGGCCCTCCGGCTGCGGCAAGAGCACCACGCTGAACCTGATCTGCGGCCTGGAGATGCCAACCAGCGGCAAGATCTTCTTCGGCGAGGACGACGTCACCGACCTGCCGCCGGAAAATCGCGGCGTGGGTCTGGTGTTCCAAAACTACGCCCTTTACCCCCACATGACCGTGCGGCAGAACATCATGTTCCCCCTGCAGAACCTCAAGGGCAAGGACAAGCTCTCCAAGGCCGAGATGCTCACGCGCGCCGAGGAGGCGGCAAAGCTGGTCCAGATCGATCAGCTCATGGACCGCAAGCCCGCGGAGATGTCCGGCGGGCAGCAGCAGCGGGTGGCCATCGCCCGTGCCCTCGTGAAAATGCCCCGGGTGCTGCTGCTGGACGAGCCGCTGAGCAACCTGGACGCCCGGCTGCGTCTGCAGACCCGGGAGGAGATCCGCCGCATCCAGCGCAACACCGGCATCACCACCATCTTCGTCACCCATGATCAGGAGGAGGCCATGAGCATCTCCGACCTGATCGTGGTGATGAAGGACGGCATCATCCAGCAGATCGATCAGCCCCAGAAGGTCTATGACGATCCGAAAAACCTCTTCGTGGCAAAGTTCCTGGGCACCCCGCCCATCAATGTCTTCAAGGGCAAGGTCGCTGCGGGGAAGCTCTATCTCGGTGAGGACGCGGTGCTGCAGGTCCGGGGCGTTTCCGATCAGGAGCTCTGGGTGGGCATCCGGCCTGAGGGCTTTGTGCCCCAGCAGGCGGGGCCCCTGCGCTGCAGCCTGAAGGCCGTGGAGGTCATGGGCCGGGACACCAGCGTGGTCCTCGGCAACGAGACCGCCGTCAGCGATCCCCTGCGGGCCATCATCAGCTCGGAATACCAGGTGGCCCCCGGCACCGGGGAGATCCGCTTTGCCCTGAAGCCCAACAAGGTCTTCCTCTTCGATCTCAAGACCGAGGAGCGCATCCCCTTCCAGGCTGAATAAGGAGGCCGAGATGGAAAACAGAAACGCCAAGGCCTGGCTCTATTTGCTGCCGGCCCTGCTCTTCCTGGGCGTGTTCATGATCTACCCCCTGGTGGATGTGGTGGTCTACTCCCTGGAAGAGAATTACGAATCCGTGCGGGAGGTCTACACCGGCGTGGGCCTCGCCAACTTCTCCCACGTGCTGCGGGACCCCTACTTTCTGCAGGCGGTGAAGAACACCTTCCTGCTGGTGGTGATCACCGTTCCCCTCTCCACCGGGCTTGCCCTGCTCATCTCCCTGGGGCTCAGCTCCATCCAGCCTCTGCGCAAGCTCTACCAGACGGTGTATTTCCTGCCCTATGTGACCAACACCCTGGCCGTAGGCCTGGTGTTCATGCTGATGTTTCAGTATAACGACAGCCAGGTAGGTCTCTTCAATCTCCTGATCCGCGCTTTCGGCGGGACCCCGGTGGACTTCATCGACGGCCCCTACTGGGCCAAGATGACGGTGACCTGCCTCTACACCGTCTGGGTGGTCATGCCCTTCAAGATCCTGATTTTGACCTCGGCGCTGGCAAGCGTACCCCAGAGCTACTACAACGCCGCCAAGATCGACGGCACCTCCAAGTGGCGCACCTTCACCCGCATCACCCTGCCCATGATCTCCCCCATGATTTTCTACCTCATCATCACCGGCTTCATCGGGGCCTTCAAGGCCTACAGCGACGAGGTGGCCCTCTTCGGCGTGAACCTGAACGAGGCGGGGATGAACACCATCGTGGGCTATGTGTACGACATGCTCTACTCCAACGGCGGCTCCTATCCCTCCTACGCCTCCGCCGCCGCGCTGATTCTCTTTGCCATCGTGCTGACCATCACCGTCATCAATCTCATGGTCAGCCGCAAGACCGTGCATTATTAAGGAGGTGGGAACCGTGACGACGAACAAAGCCGAACAGAGCCCCCTGCGCAGGGGCCTGAACCTGAAACCGGTGACCTATATCCTCCTGACCCTCTGGGCGCTCATCGTGCTCTTCCCCTTCTACTGGATGCTGCTGAGCTCCCTGAAAAGCACCGCCGCCTATAACGCGGAGATGACCCCCTCCTTCTTTACGCTGCACCCCACCCTGGAAAACTACACTGCCGCCTTCCGGAGCCAGGACGAGCCCCTGGGCCGCTACCTGCTGAACACCCTCATTTTCACGGTGATCACCACCGCCTCCATGATGGTCGTGATCGTGCTGGCGGCCTTCGCCTTCGCTCGTCTCAAGTTCCGGGGCAGAAACGTACTCTTCGCGCTCTTTCTCTCCCTGATGATGATCCCCAATGAGCTTGTCATCATCACGAACTTTGTCACGGTGAAGACCCTGGGCCTCACCGATGACGCGGGCAGCGCCATCCGGCACTTCACAGGCCTGATCCTGCCCTCCATCACCTCCATCTTCTACATTTACCTTCTGAAGGAGAATTTTGAGAGCATCCCGGAGGAGCTGTACAAGGCCGCCAAGGTGGACGGCACCTCGGACCTCAAGTACCTTTTGAAGGTGATGCTGCCCATCTCCCGGCCCACCATCGTGACCATCATCATCCTGAAGGTCATCGAGTGCTGGAATTCCTACGTGTGGCCCCGACTCATCACCACCAAGCCCCAGTTCTTCCTGGTGTCCAACGGCATCCAGAACATCCGGGAAAGCGGCGCCGGGCGAGATAATGTGCCCGCCATGATGGCCGCCGTGGTGGTGGTCTCCGTGCCGCTGATCGTGCTGTTCCTGCTCTTCCGCGACAAGATCATGGCCGGCGTTTCGAGAGGAGGCACCAAGGGATGAAAAAGCTGCTTTCCGTTTTGCTGCTGCTCTCCATGCTGCTGAGCTGCCTGCTTCTTGCGGGCTGCCACGGGACTCTGGTATCTCCGGAGGAGCTTGGCAGCGAGGAGGTCTCCCCCTCGGAGAATGCCTTCGATGTGCCGGAGCATTTTGACGAGAGCAAAAAGATCGAGATCGACTTCTGGGCCAAGAACGACAGCAACAAGACCCAGGTGGCCATTTACCGGCAGGCCATCGAAGATTTCCAGGCACTCTACCCCAATGTGACGGTGAACCTCCGTCTCTACACCGACTACGGCCGGATCTACAACGACGTGATCACCAACATCCCCACCCGCACCACCCCCAATGTCTGCGTGACCTATCCCGACCACATTGCGACCTACATGACCGGCAAGAACGTGGTGGTCTCCCTGGAGGAGCTGGCCGCAGATCCCAACTACGGTCTGGGCGGGAGCGAGCTGAAGTTCGACTCCCCCGCCAAGGAGGAGATCGTGCCCCAGTTCTATGACGAGTGCCACATCGGCGGCGTGCTCTACGCCCTGCCCTTCATGCGCTCCACCGAGGCCTGCTATGTGAACAAGACCTTTGTGGAAAAGCTGGGCTTCGAGCTGCCGGAGATGCTGACCTGGGACTTCGTGTGGCAGGTCAGCGAGGCCGCCCTGGAGAAGGACAGCGCCGGACGCTTCCTGGTGAACGGCCAGGAAAAGATGATCCCCTTCATCTACAAGTCCACGGACAACATGATGATCCAGATGCTGCGGCAGAAGGGCGCTGGCTACTCCACCGAAGACGGCGAGGTTTTGATCTTCAACGAGACCACCAAGGAGCTGCTGCTGGAGATCGCCCAGCACGCCAGGAGCCGCGCCTTCTCCACCTTCAAGATCTCCAGCTATCCCGCCAACTGGCTGAACGCCGGCCAGTGCATCTTCGCGGTGGACTCCACCGCCGGCGCCACCTGGATCGGCACCGACGCCCCGCTGCTGGATATCCCGCCGGAGCAGCTGGTGGAGTTTGAAACCGCGGTGCTGCCCATTCCCCAGTATGACCCGGAGAACCCCAGGATGATCTCCCAGGGTCCCAGCGTCTGCCTCTTCTACAAGGACGATCCCCAGGAAGTGCTGGCCTCCTGGCTCTTCACCCAGTTTCTCCTGACCAATGACACCCAGATCGCCTATTCCGAGACAGAGGGCTACGTTCCCGTGACACTGAAGGCCCAGCAGGATCCGGCGTATCAGGACTATCTTGCCCGCTCCGGGGAGGATAATCAGGAGCACTACCGCATCAAGATCGAGGCGGCCCGGCTTCTGATGGCGAACACTGCCAACACCTTCACCACCCCGGTGTTCCAGGGCTCCACCTCCGTGCGGGACGCGGCCGGTCTGCTCATTGAGACCGTGACCAAGAACGAGCGGCGCAAGCAGCCGGTGGACGACGCCTCCCTGGAAAAGCTGCGCAGCGAGGCCTGCTCCCTCTATCAGCTGAATCCCTCCGCCCCCGGCTGGACCGCACGGGCGGACGCCGCGGCGGACGGCGCTGCGATCTCCGGCGGCGCGGAGCAGGGGCCCCTGCCCCTGGCCTCCCGGGTCCTGCTGGGGACTCTGGCCGCGGTGTGGGTGCTGATCGGCCTGGTCTACGGTTACAGCGCGTTAAAAAGAAGACGGGAACGACACAAAAAGATCACTTGATTTCCGGAACGGATACGATATAATATAGCTGCTCCCGAGAGATTCGGCTTTCGGGAAGTTTATCTGAAACAAGGAGAAAAAGAATGAAAAAGATCGTTGCTCTGCTTCTGGCTCTCTGCATGGTCTTTGCTCTCTGCGCCTGCGGCGAGACCAAGCCTGCCGAGTCCAAGACCGAAGAGGCTGCCCCTGCGGAAGAAGTCGTAGTAGAAGAGACCCCCGCTGAGGAAGCCGCTCCCGCCGAGGAAGCCGCCCCCGCCGAAGAGGCTCCCGCTGTGATGAGCTATGAGGAGTTCGCCGCCGCCGAGCTGGACGCCGCTGTGGTGGTCGAGACCTATGTGCAGGATCACGAGTCCTGGTGGGACGGCAAGGTTTCCGTCCATGCCCAGTCTCCCGACGGCGCCTACTACATCTATGAGATGGCCTGCTCCGAGGAAGACGCCGCCAAGCTCCTTCCCGGCACCAAGATCCGCGTCAGCGGCTTCAAGGGCGAGTGGTCCGGCGAAGTGGAGATCATGGATCCCACCTTTGAATTCGTGGAAGGCGACAGCTGGCTGGCCGAGCCCGTGGATCTGAGCGCTCTTATGGGCAGCGAGGATCTGGCCCAGTACATGAACCAGCGCTTCTCCGTCAAGGACGGCGTCATTGCCGACAAGGGCGATGGCAAGGCCTTCTTCTACAACTGGGACAACTCCGGCGAAGACGGCAGCGACCTGTACTTTGACGTGGAGCTGGACGGCGCTGTGTACACCTTCGTGGTGCGCAGATACCTGACCGCCCCCGGCAGCGACGTGTACGAGGCTGTCAAGGCCCTGCAGGTCGGTGACAAGGTAGACATCGAGGGCTTCCTGTACTGGTACGAGGGACCCCAGCCCCACATCACCGGCATCGGCGTGAAGGCCAACTGATTCGATTCACATTTGCAAAAAGCTCCCTGCTTCGGCAGGGAGTTTTTTCGCGCGCTGTGATCTCTGCGCGCTCGATGCCCGGACGGCTTCTCTCGCGTAGGGAGCGATCCCCTAATCGCTCCGCCCCGTCCCCCGTTGGCTCCCTCCCCGAGGGAGCTGCCTCAGTGCGCACACTGGGGCTGAGGGAGTCGCCTCCCCCCTGTCCCCGCACTGTCATGGCTTCGCGGAGGTGAAACCGGAGTCGAAGGATCCCGCCCCCCCGGGGCAAGGCGATCCCCGGCACAAAGCCGGGCGCATCGTGCTGCGCCCGTACACATAGACGGGACAGAGAGACTTGACCATGCATCTATGTGGTGATAAGCTGAATGTGAAATAATCGGCTTCTGATGAAACCTTTTGCGGGGTTTGAACGTTATATCGTTATAGGAGAAGAAGCGGGACTTGGAACGCTCATTTCGCGAGGCGCATACTGCCTGAGAAGAGTCCATGCGTACTGATCACACACATGAGCTGTTCCCGTCTCTCATGGTTTGCCGTGTTTTCTTAGGGAGAGAAAAATGAAAAACAAGATCAGACTCCTTGCAGTCTCTATCTGTTGCCTGTTCTGCTGCGCAATCCTGGCCGGATGCGGAGGACAATTCCAGGAAGCCGACAGCCTCGGCACCGGTACCGCTCTGCGGGAAGAGCAACAACTTGGCCTGGAAAGCCCTTCCGAAAAAGCTGACGTGACTTTTTATGGGCAGCTGCCTCCTGTCCCCGAGGGTCTCCCCGTTCTGACGATACAGGAGGCGCTAAAAGGTGCAGGCTTTGGTGCGGATCTGGAAGCGATAGCCCTGGACAAGCGCCATGTGGGATATTATTCGCTGGATCTTTCCGCACTTTCCCCGATAGGTCAAACAAAAGAGGGCGCCGTTCTTTGCCGTCTGACCGAGGATTCTGAGCCGCTCTTTCTTTTCGCGCTGGACCGGGCAGATCCAACATCCGTGCAATTGTTCAAGAAACCAGGTTGGATATTGACAGATTCTGAGCATGAGATCCTTCTTGATGGGGCAATCCCGAATGAAGAAGAAATCACGTTGTGTCATTCCTTAGCGGAGGCTTTTGACGACTATCTTTGGAAAGAAAGGAGCCCGACCGAAGGCCAGGAGCATATACACGACATTGCCTTTGTGCCCAAAGGGCTGACTGGGCTGCAGTTTCATATCTCATTTTGCAAAACGCGATACGAGGATGGAAGCGTCGTCTATTCAACTCCGACGGAGGGAGACTATGCAGAACTCTGGGACTGGATCCCACCTGTCACTTTTTTCGGGCAGACCAGCGCCGGTGATCCGGAAGTGCCGGTGAAAGCGCTCTGTGATATTCTGGCCGAAGCAGGGATCGATCCTTCCACGATGCCGCAGAACTTGCAGGAGAGCTTTTCCGGCTATTACTCTCTGGATCTCTCAAAACTGTTTCCGCTGTACGTCACAGAATTGGGCGAATACGTGTGCAGACTCGAGGCGGATCGTGAGACCTCGTTTTTGTTCGTGCTGGATACGTGGCAAGCACCATCGAGCATCCGATTTTACAGCATCAAAGATTGGTCTTGGTCGGAAGAGGAGCAAACGCTTCTGCTGGATGGAATGACACTGGGTGAAAAGGAAAATGAGATCTGCCAGAAGCTTGTCCATGCATACAGGGATGGATCTGAGGCAGAGAAAGCGACCATATTTGAACTGGACGGATCTTTTGAGCCCCATCTGATAACGATTTCTTTTGGGCGTATGCCGGGACTGCAATTCCATATTCCCTTTGTAGAGCGATTTGATCCGGCGGGCTATGACATTTACAGCACTGTAAGGCAAGAAAAAATCTTTATACCGCGTTAGCGTGAAGAAGCGGGCGGAGTTCTTGTCCGTTCCCCTGTCCACACATCCAAAGGAGTTATTTCATTGCCGCAGAAAAGGAGAAGAGATGAAACGCGTGCCGATCTTTCTTGCGCTTTTATGCGCCTTTGTTCTCACCGCTTGCGGACTTTCGCCCGGCAGGGCTGAATACGAGATGAGCCAGGACGCTGCCGCAAGCACATTCCAAAATGAAGCGGACGAATTCACAGAGGGTCAAAACGAGCTGCGCGAATCAGAAAAGCAGGAACTCTTGAACAATGTGAAAGTCCTTCATGAAAGCTTTTATAACATATGGGAGCGGGAAAATGAGGACTGTATCCTGCACTTGGACTGTGTTCCCGATGCGGAGTCAGCGCTTTTATTCGGGGATGCTCTTTTGAAGCAGCTTCAGCGGGATGGGTCTTTTCCCAATTATGCTCCGCACCAGATCAGCTATCAGGCCGATCCGGAGATCTGGATCATCTCCTGTTGGGAGGACTTAGGTCCAGATTCCACCAGTGCAAGCGTCAATTTCGCGATTCGTGCGGACGATGCTCAGGTAGTGAGCATATACCTGGGTGAATAGGAAGCGAAATAGATGAGGATTGAGAGACTTTGTGATAAATGCATCCTGTACCCGGAAATAGAGGCCATTCGCAGGGTGGAAGTGTTGTATGACAGCGGTCAGTGCACGATTCTCTTTCGCGATGGAACGAGCAGTTCTTTCCTGCATGATTGGGAAGCCTATCATGTTGCCTACTATGGTCTTAGCTTCCCACGTGACGGAAAGACAGTATTTACCGGGAGTTGGGAAAAGGGCGTCTATGCGCTGGATACTGCTTCCGGGAAAATCATATGGCATTACAGATGTACAAAAATCCGTGAATTGTTCGCTTTCTCGAATTATCTGGTGGCAATGAGGTTTGGCGATTCGCTCTGCAAAATCGACAGCACTGCCGGTACTTTGCTGGGCAGGCTCTCCGGCAGTGCGTTTGAATCCTGCTGGCGGCTGGATGACAAGCATATCCTGATAGAAAGCAAATACGGGAAACTATGTGTCGTCGATACGGATCTGATGCAAATCGTACACAAATATGGTGCGCAGGTTTTTAATCCAAACGGATGTATCGGTCTTGTGATTCAGAACGCGTGGAAAAAAAACGGGTCCGTAATGATCAGCGGAATTGAAGAGTATGATACCGCGGGGAACAAATACCGGGAGAAGCAATTGTTTGAAAGGTCCCTGGGAGGTTTTTAGAAATGGGGCGTCCACTGTCCCCAGATGCTGTCTTTTTTCCCAGCTAACAATCGAAAAGGAAGCGACCGTATGAGGAACATATTCTCAGATAAACCCCAGAATTTCGATCTATCAGCAGATATAACGATGGCAAAAAAGCTTTATTTTTCAAACTATGCCAACTACGGAAACATGAAAAGAAACGGCGAGTATGAGGCATATTTGAAGTATTCCATCCCCGATTCGCTTGAGCAGGAATGGAGTAGAATCATTCTGGATTCTCTGTTGAAAAAAATACAAACTGGCGAAGACATATGGCTCGTTAGCAATCTCGCTAACGTGAGAATAGATGAGTCGGAAATCATAAAGAGTTTTCAGTGCCTTTCCAAATCTCCCAACGTCCATCAAATCATCACTGCAGTAAAACGATCAGAGCTTCTTATCGCCCCTCGCTTGTTTAAGCAAATCCAAGCTGTGTTGGAGGAAGGCGCCGGAGCAGTTCCTTTCCCTTCTGATTCGGCACAGTTGAATCCTTAGCGGAACACCCCGAGGATGGAAGTCCTCGGGGTGTATTTACGCGGCCTGGCTGCAGTATTCCCCCTTCCGGTAGCGGGCTGCGGGCAGCCCGCTGCCACCTCCCCCGGAGGGGGCGGCAAGGACGGGCGCATCGTGATGCGCCCCTACACATCTGAAACCCGGACGGCTACTCCCGCTCAGGGAGCGATCCCCTGATCGCTCCGCCGCCATCGTAGGGACGAGCATTGCTCGTCCGCCCGGTTTCCCGCCCAAAGGGCCTCGGTACCATCTCCCCGGGAGAGGGCGGCAAGGCCGGGCGCATCGCGTGAAAACATGTCCCGGAACAGCGATTTTTCCCCTTGCAGGTGTAAACCTTTGATGCTAAACTACTACTGGAACTATTCTTACACTAAAGCGTCATAGAACACAGAACAATGCGGACGTCGCCGGCAGGGTTGGATCAATGCCCCGAAGGGATTCCAATATGTTTTTGAGAGAGCTTTGCTTTCTCAAAAACTCCCTGAGCCGAGCTGAGCGAGGCCTCGCGCCGACCAAAGCGGCATAAAGCCGCTGCGATGAGCGCGAGTTCTCAATTGCGAAACAAGTTCCGCAATTGTCCAGGAAAGGAGGGGTTCCCATGGCGAAGAAGAACAAAGTCCCCAAGAAAGAATATCTCTGGCAGGAGCGGAAGCGGAATTTTCTGGGTCTGCCCTGGACCTTCACCAAGTACCGCATGGACCAGGACCGGCTCTATATCTCCACCGGTTTTCTGAACACCACAGAAGACGAGGTGCGGCTCTACCGCATCACAGACGTGACCCTCAAGCGCAGCTTCTGGCAGAGGCTGTTCGGCATGGGCACCATCCACTGTGACAGCTCGGATGTTACCCAGCAGTGCTTTGAGATCCGCAACATCAAGCACCCCAAAGAGGTCAAGGATATGCTCTCCAGGCTGGTGGACGAGAGCCGCCTGCGCAACCGGGTCTACACCAGCGAGAACGTGAACGCCCGGCCCCACGACGGTCCCGGTCACGAGCACGACCACGGACAGGAGCCGGAGCTGATCCCACCCCCGGAGATCGACCGGACCGACGACAATGCAAACGGTGTGCCGGATGTGTTCGAGCGTTGAAAGAAGATTGTCGTTTCTAGTTTCTAGGTAAACAATGATTAAAAGTCCTTTTGTAAGCAGCTGGTGAGGACCAGGCTCAAAAAAGATAAAAAAGGTGAAAAAACCGCCTCAATTTAAGGGCTTATGTGGAAAA
>ONBX01000007.1 GCA_900316205.1 uncultured Eubacteriales bacterium | reverse complement strand
TAAGGTGAGAGAGGGCGTGGTCAGCATCCGGATCTGTGATACGGATATCCTGACCGCAAAAAGGGAGATCTGGGATAGCTGCCCGGTGGTGCGACCGCTGCCGCGGCACTGGGCCTTTGCGTTTTTTCTGGTGGAACGGCGAGGCTCCAGCGAGCTTGCGCTGGAGGGGCTGAGCAAGGTTTTCGGCAAGACCATGGAGGAAACGCGCAGGCTGTATGAGCCGGTGTTCGAGAAGCTGCATGAGGATGGCTTTCTGGTTCCGGCGGAGGAAAAGTCATGAGGAAGATCCATCAGGCCTTCCTTGCGCTTCTGCGCAGCGGGATCCGGGGAGAGAAGCCGGAGGATCCGGCCCTTTCGCCGGACGCGTGGGAGGAGCTTCTGCGCCTGGCCTTTGACCAGCAGATCCTGCCCCTGATCTTCGACACCGCCTGCTCGCTGCCGTCCTTCCGGCAGATGGACAGGGGGATCTACCGTAAGCAGCGGGAGCTCTCCGTGAAGATCGCCGTGCGGGAAATGGTGCAGACCAATGAGTTTCTCTCCCTCTATGCCGCGGCGCAGAAGGAGGGCCTTCGCGCCATGGTGCTGAAAGGGATCGTGTGCCGGTCGCTCTATCCGCAGCCCTGCCTGCGCCCCTCCATGGACGAGGATCTGCTGATCCCGGAAGGGGAGATGGAGGCCTGGCACCGATTCCTGACGTTCGGAAGGGACGGGAGAGCGCAGCTATCATAAGCCGAATTCGCCCACTTACCTGGAGCTGCACGGAACGCTCTTCCCGGAATCCTCAAGCGCCTACGGGGATCTGAACGAGCTCTTTGAGGGCGCCTGGGACCGGGCGGAGACACTGCAGGCGGAGGACGTGAGCCTGCTCACGCTTTCGCCGACGGACCATCTGCTGTATCTGCTGTGCCATGCCTACAAGCACTTTCTGCACAGCGGCATCGGCATGCGGCATGTGGCGGATATAGGCTTATTCGCCCTGCGGTATCACGACAGGATCAATGGGCAGAGGCTTTATCGCCTCTGCGAAGAGAAGAAGATCCAGTATTTCTGCGCGGCCCTGTTTCGCATCGCAGAAGAGGAGCTGGGGATTTCTGCTGGGCTGTCTCCCTTTGAAGCGCTGGAGGCAGATCCGGGGCCGATGATGGCTGACATCCTGACCGACGGGCTTTACGGGGCGGACGATCCCGACCGGATCCACAGCAGCAACATCACCCTGGAGGCGGTGGCCGCCGGGAAGCAGGGGAGAGCACGCCGCGGGATCCGGAAGAGCCTTTTCCCGGGAAAAGCATATCTTCAAAAGCGTTTCCCCTACGCGGCAAAGCATCCCTGGCTGCTGCCAGCGGCCTGGGCGCACCGGGTCTGGCTATATCTTGCGGGAGGGGAAACAAACGCCTCCAGAAGCCTCCAGATCGGGCGTGAGCGCATCGAGCTGCTGAAGGAGTACAGGATCATCCCGCGAGACTGAGGTTCACAGAGATAAATGAGACGCCTCCTGCGCAAGATGCAGGAGGCGTCTCTCTATGCCGATCGGCTTTTCAGTTGAAGCTGTCGGCGCTGTCGCGGAACAGGCGGTTGACGCGCTGCCATAGAGCGTAAATCCTCATTTTTCTGGTATTATCATTTTTTAATCCGGAAAAATCCTTGTGCTTTCTGAAGTATAATGCTATAATCTATAGAAGGTACGGCTTATGCGCGGAAGGGGAGAAGACATGGACCAGCCAAAAGAGGATAAACGGGCGTTCTTTGCTTCTCTCCACGCCCTGAGACAACGCTGGCAGGAAGGGACCTTCGGCGAGATCCTGGACGATTGGCGCTGGATCTTTACCTACAGCCGGCGCTATAAGATCGCTATCCTGTTTTATACGCTCCTTGGCGTTTTCAGCACCAGCTTTGGCATCGTCTCCAGCATCGCCGGCAAGTATGTCATCGATATTATCACCGGGTATCAGACCTCCAAGCTTGCCCTGATGATCGTCATTATGCTGGGCAGCGCTTTGTTCAATCTTGTCTTCGGCAGCGTCATCTCCCGTATTTCCACGAAACTCAGCATTGCCATCAACAACGATATCCAGGCGGATATCTTCGATCAGATCATCGATGTGGACTGGAAGGCCATCGGCGCCTATTCCAGCGGCGATCTGCTCAACCGCTTCAACAGCGATGTGAGCACCGTCAGCAAAAACGCCATCAGCTGGCTGCCGTCCATTATCATCGCAGTCTATAATTTTATCGTGACCTTTGCCGTGATCTGGCACTATAACAAGGTCATGTCCCTCATCGCCTTTGCCAGCGCCCCTGTCATGCTGCTCATGTCCAAGGTCCTGATCCGCAAGCAGCGGGAATACTCCCGCAAGGTCAAGGAGACCGGCAGCAAAATGATGGGCTTTGAGGTGGAGACCTTCTATCATTTTGATACCATCAAGTCCTTCGGCGTGATGAAGAGCTACGGCCGCAAGCTGCGTGAGTGGCAACACAAGCTCCGCGAGATCAGCCTGGACTATAACATGTTCACCATCAAGACAAACGTGCTGCTTTCTTTGCTTGGCATGGCGGTTCAGTATGCAGCCTTCGGCTATTCGCTGTTCCTCCTCTGGGGCCATCAGATCACCTACGGCACCATGACCCTGTTCCTGCAGCAGCGCAGCCGTCTTTCCAGCGCCTTCAACAATGTGATCAGCATCATTCCGTCGTTCCTTTCCAGCTCCGTCTCCGCTCACCGTATCCGGGAACTCATCGAGCTCCCCAGAGAGCAGCATATTCCCGAATCTCAGGATCTGGTTCCCTTGGCGGAAGACGGTCTGGAGGTCCGCATGGACGGGGTCGACTTTTCCTATGTGGAGGAAAAACGGGTCATTACCAGCTCTTTCTTCCGCGCGTCCCCCGGCGAGATCGTTGCCTTGGTGGGGCCCTCCGGCGAGGGGAAGACCACCATGATCCGCCTGATCCTTGGACTGATCCATCCCGACGCCGGCACCGCCTTCCTTCGCGCCTCCGACGGCACCGAAGTGGAGATGAATGCCGACAGCCGGGGACTGTTCTCCTATGTGCCCCAGGGCAACGCCGTCCTCTCCGGGACGGTGGCGGAGAACCTGCGCCTTGTCCGGGAGGACGCCACCGATGAGGAGCTGATCGAGGCGCTGAAAACCGCCTGCGCCTGGGATTTTGTCTCCAAAATGCCGGAGGGGATCAACAGCTCGGTGGGGGAGAGAGGCCGCGGTCTTTCTGAAGGCCAGGCCCAGCGCGTGGCCATCGCCCGCGCCATCCTCCGAGACGCGCCTGTCCTTTTGTTAGATGAAGCTACCTCTGCCCTTGATGTGGCGACGGAGCGCCAGGTGCTGCGCAATATCATTCAGCGGCATCCCAACAAGACCTGCATTGTCACCACCCACCGGCCCACGGTGCTCAATATGTGCCAGCGGGTGTATCGGGTGGTGGACACCAGGGTCACCGAACTCAGCGAGGAGGAATCCAGCCGCCTGGCCATGGATTTCTGACAGAGGTTTTGCATGATCGATATCCATTCTCATATCCTTCCCGGGGTGGACGACGGCTCCCAGTCCATGGAGGAGTCTTTGGAGCTGCTGGCCATGGCGGCGGAAAGCGGCGTCGACACCATCGTCGCCACGCCCCACTGCAACATCCCCGGGGAATTCGAAAACTATGTCAGCGATGAGATCCGATCCCTGTTTGAGCGCCTGGACCGGGCGAGAGAAAGGGCCGGCATCCCGCTGCAGATCTGTCGGGGCATGGAAGTCTATGCAACGCCGGAGCTGCCCGATCTGCTGCGCAGAAAGCAGGTCTGGACCCTGAACGGCACCCGGTATTTTCTGATGGAATTCGCCTTCGATGAAGACCCGGGCTTTTGCAGCAAGATCCTTCGGCAATGCCGGGATTTTGGTTATCAGCCTGTCATTGCCCATCCCGAGCGGTATTATTGTATTCAGGAGGATCCTGACTTTGCCTTTGACTGGTGCATAGAGGGCTACCCGCTCCAGCTTAACAAGGGCAGTATCCTGGGCCGATTCGGCCCGGATCCGCGGCGCACAGCCCTGCTGCTGCTTCAGCACGGCCTGGCTGCCTGCGTTGCCAGCGACGCTCACAGTCCCCGTCAGCGGAGCACCCACATGGCTGAGATCCGGGACTATCTAATGGAACGTTTCGGGGCGGATTACTGCCGCCTCCTGCTTGAAGAAAACCCCGCGCGTATCCTGGGCGGCCGGGAGCTGCTGGGATACGAACCTATTCCTTTTTAGGAGGACCTTTCCGTGAGAAGATTGAGACTGCTGCTGCTCGTGTTTTTCCTGGTCGTTTTTGCTGTTTTCATGTTCAACAGCATCCGGGAGTATGTCACCTCAGACTATGTGGCGCCTGAGATCACTGCCGGAAGCGAGCAGATGAGCCTGAGCGTCAATGACTCCGACGAGGCCTTACTCCAGGGTATGAGCGCTCAGGACAACCTGGACGGAGACGTGACGGACAGTATCGTGGTTGTTTCCAAGTCCAAGTTTATCGCCAAAGCCACCCGCAATGTCAGTTACGCTGCTTTCGACAAGAGCAACAACGTCGGTACTTATGTGAGAAAGCTCGTCTATACCGACTATCATTCTCCCAGATTTGTGCTCAGTGAACCTCTTCGCTTCGTCGCCGGAAACTCCAGCTACGATTATCTGCGCCATATGCGCGCGACAGACTGCCTGGACGGAAATCTGAGTTCCCAGATCAAGATCACCATGGGCGATACGGAGACAGCCAGTGAATCCGCCAGCAAGCAGTCCATCCATTTCCTGGTGACCAACAGCGCAGGCGATAGTTCTTCCCTCGTCCTTGTGGCGACTTACGAAGATTTTGAGTCTTATTCCAAGGCTTCCCCGGCACTGAGCGATTACATCATCTACATCAAGACCGGGGAAAAACCGAATTACCGCAGCTATCTGGAGGGAATCTGGACCGCCGGCAATACCCGGAAGTTCTCTGATCTGGGCTTTAATCCGGACGAAGATATTTCGATCGACGACAGCAAGGTCAATTATAAGACACCCGGCGTCTATACGGTGACCTACAAGCTTACCCGCGGAACGCCAATGGCCGACGGCGGCACCTATCGCACCGATTACGGCACGGCATCCCTGTTCGTTGTGGTGGAGGATGAAGCATGAACGAATATAAACAGGATTATCAATTCGCCTCCCTGCTGGAGCGGCTGGATCTTTTCAGCATCCTGCGGGACGTGCTTCGCAACCTGTGGGCGATCCTCCTCGGCGCCATCGCCGTTGCCATGATCGTGAACATGACCGTTCGCGCCGATTTCCGCAACACCTATTCCACCACCGCGACCTTCGTGGTCACCTCCAAGACCGCCAGCAATTATACCTACAGCAATCTTTCCGCGGCCTCCACCATGGCCAACAGCTTTTCCAATATCCTCAACAGCAACCTGCTGAAGAAAAAGGTCTGTGAGGATCTGGGAACGGATACCTTCCGCGCCACGGCCAGTGCGAAGGTAATCAATGGTACCAACCTGATGACGCTTCGCGTGACGGCGGATACCCCGGAGAATACCTACCGCACCATCCGCTCCATCATGTACAACATGAATACCCTGACACAGTTCGTTTCTGCGGATATGGTCATGGAAATTCTGCAGGATCCGACGGTTCCCACCAGAGCGGATACCTCGTTCTCCGCCGCGTCTCAGACAAGGCGTGCCTTCGTCCTCAGCATGACTGCACTGATTTTGGTATTCATGTACCTCTCTTACCGGAAAGAGACGGTCAAGAGCGAAAAGGACCTGGAAAACCAGCTGGATGCAAAGTCTCTCGGTATGATCCATCAGGAGAACGAATATCGTTCCATCAAGGAATGGGTCGGACGAAAAAAGAGAAAGCTGCTGGTCACGGACCTGTCGGCCAAATTCGAGTTTGTGGAGCGATTCAAGAAGATCGCCGCCCATGTTTCTTCCCAGGCCCATAAGATCCACGCCAAGGTCATCCTGGTCACCAGTGTGCAGGAGCATGAGGGTAAGTCCACCACCTGTGCAAACCTTGCCTTGACTCTCGTGCAGCAGGGCTATTCGGTCCTTCTGATCGACGGCGATATGCGCCGCCCTACGCTGAATACCATGTTCCTGAAACCCAACGACAAGCTGAAAGCCAGCCTTGGCTCTGTTCTGATGGGTCAGGCCAATCTTGCCGACGCCATGGTTCACGATGAGGAGCGGGGCTTGGATCTGCTGCTCAATAAGCGTAACTACACCAACTCCACGGATATCGTTTCCTCCGACTATATGAGCCGTCTGATCGCTCTGGTTCGTGAGCATTACGATTTCATTGTCATAGACTCGCCCCCCATGTCCCTGATGGCTGACGCGGAGGTCCTGGCGGATCTTTCCGACATGAGCATCCTTGTCGTCAAGTATGACACGGTCCTGGCTCAGGATCTGAACGACGCCATTGACTCGCTGCGTGACTGTCATGCGCATTTTGCAGGCTGTGTTCTGAGCCAGGTTCAGTCCCTGCCCGGCGCCCGCAGAACCATCGGCGGCTACGGCGGCTATGGCCGTTACGGTCACTACGGCCGCTACGGGAAGTATGGCCGCTATGGGCAGTATGGCCATTATGAAAAGGCGGAACAGTGAGGTGCGGCCATGAATGAAAAGATAGCGAATAAATCGGCCGAGTCCGAAAAAATTGATGTTATCTCTTTTGTAAACGACTTTTTCCATCGCCTGAAGCGCATGTGGATCCTGGTTGTGGTGCTGACAGTGGTGGTAGCTGCGCTGTTTTATTACCGCACGACCGTTTCCTACAGCCCTACCTATGTGGCTGAGGCGACCGTGTCTGTGGAGATCGTAAACGGCGGAACCTATGCGAATAAAAACACGGCAGAACAGATGGGCCTTATTTTCCCCTATATCCTGACCAGCGGTGCGCTTTCCGACGTGATCGCTGAGGATCTGGGGACCAACAGTGTGCCCGGCACCATTACCGTAAGCAGCATCAAGGGAACGAATCTGCTGACCATTACCGTAAGCTCCTGGGATGCACAGTATGCTTATGATATCCTGCAGTCCGTGCTGAATAACTACCCGGAGGTCGCTCAGTTCGTCGTTGGACAGACCGAACTGACTGTGATCGACGAGAGCGGTGTGCCTACCGACAGCGGCAGACAGTCTGTCATTCGCGGCTCCATCAAGCGCGGGGCTGCCATCGGCTTTGCGCTGGGTATTTTGCTGGTCGTTCTGAATGTGGTCAGCTTCCGCACCATACGCAGTGAGTCTGAGCTCCGCGCCCTGCTCAACATCCCCTGCCTCGGCACACTGCCGTTTTATCAGAAGAAGCAGCGCCGCAACTCCGCCCGCACAGAGATCAATATCCTCAACGATGGGGAAAACTCTGACTATGTTGAGGCGATGCGCCTGATCCGTACCCGTCTGGAACGCCAGATGGAGGGCAAGCAGGTCCTCATGGTGACAAGTTCTATCTCCGGCGAGGGCAAGTCCACTGTTGCTGCGAATCTGGCGATCGCCATGGCCCGCAAGGGCAAGCGCGTGGTCCTGGTGGACTGCGACCTGCGTAATCCCACTGTCAGCCAGATCTTCGAGCTGAAAGACAAGTATCCCGGCCTGGTTTCTATCCTTCGCGGCAAGAGTAAGCTGGAGGAGTCTCTTGTGCCGGTTACCGATCACGGCAATCCCATCGGACTTACCCTGCTTCCCGGCGGCGAACGGGAACCCAGACTGGTGGAGATCCTCAGCAGCGAGAATATGAAGAACGTCATTGATACGCTGCGCTCCATGGCGGATGTGGTGATCCTGGATACGCCGCCTTCCGCTATGCTGGTGGACGCCATGATGCTGGTTCGGCATGTTGACGCTGTGACTTATGTGATCATGAGCGACTTTGCCCGCCGGCGCTACATCTTTGAAGGCGTTGAGGAACTCACCACTGCCGGCGCCCCGATCGTTGGCTGCATCCTGAACGGCGGACGCACTCGCGGAGGACGCTACGGTTATTACGGCTATGGTAAGTACGGCTATGGCAAGTACGGCTATGGCAGCTACGGATACAGCTCCAAGTCTTATACATCGGAGAAGAAGGCTTCTTCCGCAAAAAAGGCAGCTGCAAAGGCCAGGAAGGAGGCAGATCAGTCCGGAAATCCCGAACAGGCGGAAGTCGGCGAATGATCTGCGGAATCAATCCGGCATGACGATAGCGGCGGGCAGTTGGGCTCGCTTACGGTTTATATTTCTATCAAAGATGAATCTTTATTGCGAATCTGCCCTGTTCAAAAGTAACCAGACTGCAGGACGGATGAAGGAATACAGGAGAATTGCAGTTCATGAGAATTCTGGCCATTGGCGCACATTTGGACGATATTGAGATCGCATGCGGCGGAACACTTGCAAAAGCGATAGAAGCAGGACACGATGTCAAGGTGCTCATCATGAGCAAATCCGGCTATACCAACAAAGAGGGAGCGGTTCAGCGTTCGGATGAAATCGCTGTGAAGGAAGGCTTGAATGCGCTCCACACGCTGGGGATCCGAAATATTGAGATCCTGGATTTCCCTACAAAGGATATTCCGTTCCAATCCGACGTGGTCACTGCGATCGACCTGCGTATGGCAGACTATGATCCGGATGTGGTCTTTACCCACCATCCTTTTGATACGCATCAGGCCCATGAAGGCGTTTCCAAGGCCAGTATTGCTGCCGCCCGAAGAAAGAATACCGTATTCTTTTATGAGCCTATTACGCCTTCCGGCCGCTCCTATGTCTCGTTTAAACCAACGCTGTATGTGGATATCAGTAAGACCTTGGACAAGAAAATCGCTTCTCTGAAATGCCATACCAGCGAGTATAACAAGTTCGGTGCGGAGGATTGGATCGAGGGCGTCCGCTGCCGCTGCGGTTTCCGCGGCTACGAGATCGGGAAAAAGTATGCGGAGGCCTTTGAGATCCTCCGTCTGGAAATGAATTTCGATGAAGGGACCGGGCTGTGATGTGCTATACAAAGGAGAGCCTTGATGCGCTGACCGGCCGTTTCGGCTGCCCCGTATATGTGTTTGAAGAAACAGCTTTCCTGAACAATGCCCGCAGCCTGGAAGGCGCGATGCGGACTTATTATGAGAAGTATCGGATCGCTTATTCCTTTAAGACCAATTACGCGCCTTATATCTGCAAGACCGTCAGAAAGATCGGGGCATACGCCGAGGTCGTTTCCGGCATGGAATACGATCTGGCGAAGAGGATCGGGTTCCCGGACGAAGAGATCATCTTCAATGGCCCCTGCAAGGGAGCTGCGGGGGACCGGGCTTTCCTCAACGGCGCCATGGTCCATGCAGACAGCCTGGATGAGCTGGCGCGGCTCTGCGATCTCGCAAAAATGCGTGAGGAGCGGCAATTCCGAATCGGGCTCCGTGTGAACATTGATGTGGGTCAGGGCTTTGTCTCTCGTTTTGGTATGGACGAGGAAGAGCTTTCACAGGCTTTTCAGATGGTTTCTGCGGTGCCGAATCTGAATGTATCCGGACTCCATTGTCACATCAGCCGCTGTCGAAGCAAGGCAGCCTGGCAGCGCAGGATGGAAACGATGCTTGTGCTGGCAGACCGCTTTTTTGATAAAGCGCCTGCTTACATTGACCTTGGGAGCGGAATGTTCGGCAGTATGGATCCTGCGTTTGCGGCGCAATTTGATCATGCTCCGAGCTATGAGGATTATGCCGGTGTTACCGCGGCGCTTATGGCGGAGCACTATCCTGGGAAAGATGCCCCCTGGCTGATCACCGAACCCGGGACGACCTTGGTAAGCCGCTTTGTGGACTGCATCTCCAGCGTGCAGGCCATAAAGACAGCCCGCGGCCATTCTTTCGCAGTCCTGGATACCGGCGTCCACATGTTGGGGGAGACCTGTACCCTGAAGCAGCTTCCTGTCCGCGTCGTTCCCTGCGGCAATCCGCAGCATCAGTTCGATGCCGTTGATCTGACTGGGTATACCTGCCTCGAGCAGGATGTTGTGTATAAGGATTTTTCCGGGAAACTTGCGGTAGGGGATTATGTGGTCTTCGGCAATGTGGGAGGCTATTCCAACGTGCTGAAGCCGCCTTTTATTCTACCGAACTGTGCGATGATCGCTCACACGGAGAGCGATGAGTATGTGTTGGTCAAGAGAGCGGAGACCGGTGAGGATCTGCTCCAAACCTATATTTTTTGAGTGTGTCGATGAAGCTGAAATCATGTAATGTTTTGATCACTGCTGCGGGCAATGTGTTTATGCCGGGAACGATGGCATGCATCAAGCAGAACGGCGAGCGAGAGATCCGTCTGGTCGGAGCGGACATGAGTGATGATCCTACGATCCTGCAGATGTGCGATAAGGCGTACCCGGTTCCCAGGGGAGATGATCCGGGCTATGTGGATGCGCTGCTTGAGATCTGCAAAAAAGAGAAGATCGACATTCTCCTTCCCATCATGTCGGTGGAGTTGAATGCTCTGGCAGAAAACCGGGATCGCTTCGCTGCGGTGGGTACCAAGGTTTCAGTTTCCGATCCTGCCGCGCTTGCCATTGCCAATGACAAACGAAAGCTCCTGGATTTTATAAAGGAGCAAGGCCTGCCCTGTGCAGACTATTATTCTGTCCGCAGTATGGAAGAGCTTTGCGAAAAGGCAGCACAGCTTGGATACCCGGAAAAACGTGTGTGCGTTAAGGCGACCAACAGCAGCGGAAGCAGAGGTTTCCGTGTTTTGGATTCCCACATATCCCGTTTTGAAATGTTCCTGCACGAGAAGCCCAGTGCCGGTATCATCCGCCTGGAAGAGCTTGTTCAGATCCTTGAGGAAGGAGAGCGCTTTCCGGAGCTTCTGGTTATGGAGTATCTCCCCGGTGCGGAATACTCGGTAGATCTTCTTGCTGACCATGGAAAAATCCTGGTCGGCTGCTGCAGGAGGAGCCTTCGGATGGAAAACAGCATCATGCTGGATGCGCAGATCGTGGATGCTCCTGCGGTGATGGAACTTTGTGCTGCTGTTACAGAGAAACTGGGGCTGGATGGCAATATCGGCTTTGATCTTCGGGAGAGAGCGGACGGAACTCCTTTGATCATGGAATGTAATCCCAGGATCACGGCGGGGATCCCGTATTTTGCTCTTGCAGGCGTCAATCTGCCCTATCTATGCATCAAGCATTTGCTCCGCGAGGAACTCCCGGCCAGTCAACTGAAATACGGTACTATCGTAAAAAGACGCTGGATGGAAATGGCGAATTGACACAGTCGAGCTTGAGATAGTTTGGAGTCAACCCATGGCGTGTCTTCTTGCTGCCCTCTTTTGATGGATTGTTTACGAAGGATCCCAATGATCTGTATGGATTCTTTGGGATAATAACTTGACGTTGATCTGCGTAAATGACGCAGTACGGAGAAAGAATGGAACTGAGAAACTATTGGTGGCTGCTGATCTGGATGTTCCTGTTCGGCGCAGTAAGTCTGGCTTTTATCCCCAGACGCGAGGAAATCGTTCTGGGGCATCCCCGCATCCGCTGGGGAAAGCTTCCTGCGGCCATTCTGGCAATTCCTTATGTGATCTGGGCCGGGTGGCGCCCTGACAGCTTTGGTGATACCGGCATGTACCGACTGACTTTCAATCGGATGCCGACAGGCCTTGCAAATCTATGGTCCTATGTTTCTTCCAGGTCAAAGGACAGAGGATTTGTAGTATTTGAATATCTGATCAAAACGATCATTTCAGACGATTCTGTTGTTTTTTTCCTGATCATTGCCGCGATTCAAATCTACATTTTAGTTAGAATATATAGAAAGTATTCGGAAAACTACTTGTTGAGTATGTTCCTTTTTGTTGCTTCCACGGATTACCTTTCTTGGATGCACAACGGAATGCGGCAGTTTTTGGCGGTCACGATCATCTTTGCTGCACTTCCGCTTCTGCTGCATAGAAAATATGTGTGGATGGTGTTGATTGTCCTTTTTGCAAGTTTATTTCACACATCAGCATTGATCTTTCTGCCATTTGTTTTCCTTGTTAACGGAAAAGCGTGGAATTTCCGGACTATTCTTTTTATGATCGGCATCGTCCTCTCCATATATTTTTTGGATGCAGTGACCGGCTTCATTACCAATGCGATGGAAGATACTGTCTATGAAGGAGATATCATTTATTTCAATCAGGCTGTTGATGATGGAACCAACATTTTTCGAGTTTTGTTTTATGCTGTTCCCACTGCGCTTTCTCTGGTATTTCGCAGAAGGATCGAAGAAGTGGATGATGCGCTGATCAATATGTGCGTGAATCTGTCTGTTGTTTCCACCGGATTTTATGTGTTCAGCTTTTTTACCAGCGGCATTATTGTTGGACGCCTTCCGATTTACTTTAGTCTTACTAACTATATCCTGATCCCTTGGCTGATCCATGAATTGTTCAGACCGGATTCTGCCCTGTTAATCGAGGGAGGAGTTATGGCGATTTATTCTTTCTTCTTTTATTATCAGGCCGGGATTACTTGGAAACTGTTGTAATCATTCTTATGGAGCACGATTCATATGATTTCCAAATTAAAATTGCTTGTAAAGAATAACAAATCTCTTTATTTCCTTTACTATTACATATGTTCATTTCTTTTAAGGCTTTTTGGCTTGTTTGTAAAAACGGATCCAAACTTGATCCTTTTTATCAGCTATGGAGGCCAGAAATATGATGATAGTCCAAAAGTCTTGTATGAGTATCTGCTGAATCATCCGGTTTCTTCGATGCATAAGTATGTCTGGGCTTTTGTATCTCCCAGAGAGTTTCCTCAGGTGGAGCACTCTGTGAGAGTAGATTCTGCTGCATATTACATTACTGCGCTAAAAGCTGGTTATTGGATTACGAATTCCAGCGCTTCTCGTGGGCTGAAGTTTAAGAAGAAAGCTACCAAATATTACATGTTTCAGCATGGTATGGCAGGTATTAAACGACTTGGCCGTGATATTGAGCAAGCCGATAGAGCTTTTCACATCGCTTTTCAGGAGCAATTTGACGGTATTTTTATTGAGGGAAAAGAAGAGATTGATATCCTAACTCACGCGTGGGACATGCCTAGATCGGTTTTTTACCAGACTGGCCTCCCGAGAAATGATGATTTGACAACTGCCACGCCTGAAGAAATACAGATGCTTAAAGAGAAGTTAGGTGTGCCTCAGGATAAAAAAGTGATTCTATATGCACCGACTTTTCGAGAGTTCAGCAAATCTCTGTCTGGGCAGACTTTATTATCTATACCCTTCCATTTCGATGCTTGGCGGGAGAAACTTGGAGAAGAATATGTGTTAATTATTACTGCACATTATGAAGTAGTAAAACTGACGGATGCTCTACCAACTGACGGTTTTGTAATCAATGCGTTCAAGTATCCTCGTATTAATGATTTGTTAAAAGTTGCGGATATCTTGATCTCTGACTATTCCAGCGTGGTGTTTGATTATTCCATATTAGAAAGACCAATTTTCTGCTATGGCTATGATTATGATAATTATTTGAAGGAAAGAGGGCTATATACGGATCTGAATCTGCTGTTCTCGCATGGAGTGATACGTAGTGAAGTCGAACTACTTAACAGCATTATCAATATGGATTATCATAAAGAATGCGAATACACGCGTGCCAGTATAAAGAATAAATACATTGCGTCATATGGGGGCGCTGCAGAAAAAGCCGTAGAGATCATTTTCTCTAAAGATTCTTCATCCATAGGAGGACAATGAGTACGGAACTTAATTGGTATGAAGTGAACTGCTTGTAAATCTATATGAGAAAAGCTATGAAGAATATACATCACAAAGCACAACTGATCGTATCTCTCGATTTTGAGCTGTTCTGGGGCATGCAGGATGGTCACAGCCTGGAGTCCTATCAGGATCATGTTCTTGGCGGAAGAAAAGCGATCCCGCAGCTTCTGAAGCTGTTTGAAAAATATGGAATCCATGCGACCTGGGCCACGGTGGGACTCATGTTTGCGGAAAACCGGGAGGAAGCCCAGCGCTATTTTCCCGAAGAAGACCTTGTGCCTCACTACCGGAATGCCAAGCTTTCTTCCTACCGTTTGTTTGCGGATCCTGCGTTTCCGACAGGTCATGAGGACTGCTTTTTTGCGCCTGACCTGATCCACCTTGTGTCAGAGGCCCCGGGACAGGAAATCGGCAGCCACACCTATTCCCATTATTATTGCCGGGAGGAGGGGCAGACCGCGGAGCAGTTTTCCGCGGATCTTGATGCTGCGATCCGGATCGCGGCAGATAAGGGCTATGCGCTGCAATCCATTGTGTTTCCCCGCAATCAGACGATCCCTGCCTATGAAAAAATCGTTGCATCCAAAGGCTTTGTGGCCTATCGGGATGAGGAGCAGGACTGGATTCACGAGCGAGTCCGCAATCACACACTGCTTCGGGCTCTTCGCCTGATGGATGTATACCTTCCGCTTACCGGACAGGGCGGATATCAGCCCAGGAAAGAGGGAGACCTTGTGCACCTGCCCGGCTCCAGAATGTACAAGCCTCGCTTCGATAAGCTCTTTTTCCTGGAAAAACTGAAAATCCATCGGATCAAGCGGCAGATGCTGCATGCTGCGAAGAAAGGTCTGAGCTTTCATCTCTGGTGGCATCCCCACAACATTGGCGTCCATACGGATTTCCATATGCATCAACTGGAAGAGATTTTTTCGTATTACAGCAAGCTTCGTGAAGCATACGGCATGGAGAGCTTGAATATGTCGGAGGCTGCCGAACGGGTTTCTAATTGACGCAGCATTTGGAGCGTTACCATGTATCAATTTTATTATGCTGACCCCGCGGATAGCGAGGTACCACACTATCAAAAAAACATCGCGGAGGTATTCCGGATCGATGCTGTTCGTCCCACCATGTGGGAGGAGCACTGCCTGGAATGCTCCGCGCCGCTTTGCTTTCAGACCTGTACGCAGTTCGAGGCCCGCGCGGACGGACGCTGCAAGCGCTTTTATAACGGGATCCGGGTTCGCCGGGAAGAGAGAGGCTGCTGCGGTCAGGCTGCCCGGGTCAGATTCCGGCCCTGGGGCAATATGATGACCATTGTATATCCGGCGATGCTGTCCGTCTCGGATTACCAGGTGATGACTGACAAGAACCAGGCCTTGGGGAACCGGCTTCGCAGGGTCGTGGAATCTCCCGCACCGGTCAAGTTTCGCTGGGGAATGATCCGCGGAACGGAGTATCTGCGGCGGAGAAGACTTCGCGGCATGAAGGCCGAAGACAGCGCTGTGGATGCCTTCATTTTTCATGGCTACAGCTTTGAAAAACAGCCTTTTCATCTGATTCTGGAAGTTTACCGGGAGAATCAGCCGGTTTTCCGCAGCTCTCTTTCCCTTGCTCCGGGAGAGAACCTGCTGGCCCTTGACAAGGGGCAGTTGTCCCCGGAGTGCTGGCGCAGCAACAATTTGATCAAGATCTATCCGGAAAACGATCTGGAAGCGGATGTGGAGATCCTCTGGTGCGATTTTGTAAAGGGAACTCCTGTTACCGCGGAAAAACCCGCTGCAAAAGTGAAGTGTGTTGTCTGGGATTTGGACAATACCCTTTGGGACGGCACCCTGATCGAAAGTGAACCGGAGCTGCTGCAGCTCCGACCAGGCGTGAGAGAGCTCATCCAGGCTCTGGATGAGCGTGGGTTCCTGCAGTCCATTGCCAGCAAAAACGACTACGATGCAGCCTGGCCCGTGGTGGAACGGCTGGGCCTTGCGGAGTATTTCCTCTATCCCCAGATCCACTGGAACGCCAAGAGCGCTTCGATCCAACAGATTGCCAGGGATCTGAATATCGGGGTGGATACCTTTGCCCTCCTGGACGATTCCGTTTTTGAGCGGGAACAGGTGCGCAGCGCGCTGCCGCAGGTTCGCTGCTATGACATTCCGGAGCTGGCCACGCTCCTAGAACGCCCGGAGTTTTCCGTTATGGTCACAGAGGAGAGCCGTCATCGCCGCCAGATGTACCGGGCGGAGGCGAAGCGCCGCAGCGTGATGGCGGAGGATCATGACGACACCATCAGTTTTTTGCAGAAATGCCATCTGCAGGCAGAAGTTTTCGAGCCGAAGACAGAAAAGGAACTGCTGCGCTGCTATGAACTGCTGACGCGGACCAATCAGTTGAATATGTCCGGCGTCAAATACAGCCGGGAAGAGTTCAATCAGGCCTTGCTGCGCGATGGCTATCAGGCCTTTGCTTTCTCCTGCGGGGACGATTTCGGCGATTACGGGATCGTGGGCTTCGGACAATATTGCAAGCAGCAGGATAAGCTTATTCTGAGGGAATTTGCCATGTCCTGCCGCGTTGCCGGTAAATTCGTGGAAAGCGCGCTTTTTTCCTCTCTTTTGGAGCGGGAGGAGTGCCTCCAAGGTGAAATGTGCCTGATCAAAACAAAAAAGAATGTTTTGCTGAGAAATACGCTTGGTCAGATCGGCTTCTCCGTAGAAACTGAATCTGAGGAGAAACTCAGCCTCCGCTTCACGAAAGAGCTGCTTCACCGGAATCTTGTAAAGGTTGTGTACAGAGTATGATCGATCAGAATACCGTCTCCATCATCATGGCCTGCTATAACAGCGAGAAAACGCTGGAAAAGGCCATAGACTCGATTCTGGCGCAGACCTACGACAACTGGATCTTGATCTGCTGTGACGACGGCTCGTCCGACCGTACGGTGGAGATCCTGCAGGATTATCAGAAGCGTTATCCGGATAAATTCGTTGTTCTGCAGAATGAGACGAACAGGAAACTGCCCTATTCCTTGAACCGCTGTCTTCGGGAAGTGAAAACCGAACTGGTGGCCCGCATGGACGCCGATGACTGGTGCATGCCGGAACGCCTGGAGAAGCAGGTGGTGTTTCTGCAGGAGCACCCGGAGTACGATCTGGTCGGTACGGGACAGTTGGTGACGGACGGCGAGAAAACAATCGGGACCATAGTCCGATACCCTGAGCCAACAAAAGAATCGATGGTGCGCCAAAACGCATTTTCTCATCCTACGATCATGACCTATAAGCGCGTATATGATGCTCTTGGCGGTTATTCAGAGGATCCCAGGGCAATTCGAGTTGAAGACGTAGACCTGTGGTGCAGATTTCTTGCTGCCGGTTTCAGAGGCTATAATATGCCGGATCTTCTCTATGTTTATCTGGATGACCGGCAGTCGGTAAAAAAAAGGACATTCCGAGCTCGTTTAAACAGTGCGCTTACCCGATATAAAGGTTATACCTTGATGGGAATCCGCGGTTGGCCCAGGTATCGTCCATTTCTATATGTCTGGAAAGCTTTTGTACCGACAGGAATCTATCAGTACATTCATCTGCGCAAATATGCGAGGAAGAAGGAAGCGGAACAAAAGTGAAAAAGGTTCTGTTTTTGATCCATGACCTGGGTGGCGGCGGCGCGGAAAAGGTCCTGGTCAACCTGGTGAATCATCTGGATCCGGAGCGCTTTGACGTTACAGTTCAGGTCCTTTTCGGCGGCGGAACCAACGAGCGCTTCCTGAAGGATCACATTAAGCTTGTCCGGGTGTTTCCCCGGATGATCCCTGCCAATACCTATTGGATGAAGCTGCTGACGCCAGCTGCGCTCCATAAGCTCTTTGTAAAAGAGCATTATGATATTGAGGTCTCGTATCTGGAGGGACCCTCTGCGCGGGTGATCAGTGGCTGTGAGGATCCGGATACCAAACTGATTTGCTGGATCCACAGCATACAGGGAAGCCCTGAAAGAATTGCAGCCTCCTTTCGCAGTGTGGACGAATGCAAACAGTGCTATGGGGCGTTTGACAGGCTCATTTTTGTTTCTCAAAAAGTTGGAGAGGAATTTATGAGGAATATGCCTGTCCATGTTCCCGGACAGGTCTTGTATAATACGGTTGAAAGCGCAGTCATTCGGGAAAAAGCACTTGAGAAGGTTGAAGATGGACTGTTTTCACCTGAGGAGAAAAAGCTTGCTGCAGTCGGGACCATGAAGCCATTGAAGGCTTTTGACCGCTTGATCAGGACAACAGGCAAGCTTCGCCGGGAAGGAATCCCGGCACATCTTTACCTGCTGGGAAGGGGACCGGAGGAAGAGAATCTTCGAAATCTGGTTCAAAGTTTGGATCTGGGGGACTGCGTCACGTTCCTGGGATATACGACGAATCCGTATCGATATCTTGCCCGCTGTGATCTCTTTATCTGCTCCAGTCTGACCGAAGGCTTTTCCACCGCAGCGACGGAGGCCCTGATCGTCGGGACTCCGGTCTGCACAACGGAGGTATCCGGGATGCGGGAGATGCTGGGCGATAATAAATATGGCCTCATTAGCGAAAACAACGAAGAGGCTTTGTATCAGGGCGTAAAAAAAATGCTCACTGAGCCTGGATTGTTGGATCATTATCGGGAGAAAGCAATGGAGAGAGGAAAGTACTTCAGCGTAGAGAATACAGTGAAGGCGGTTGAGCAGATGCTGGAATCGCTTTGAAAAGCAGCATCGCGCTCGAAAGTAAAAGAAAGAGAATCCTACATGTGTTTTATGGAAAAGCATGCCTCCGGAAGAAAGGCTTCTTGCCTTTGATCGGAAAAACTCGTCAGTGAGTGATGGTGAAGTTACATGGTTCAATTTGATAAAATCAAGCTTGTGATTTGGGATTTGGACGAGACCTTCTGGAAGGGGACGCTCATGGAGGGCGGCGCCGAGATCCCTGAGGATAACCGCGCTCTCTTGCAGAAGCTGACAGACGTGGGTATTGTCAATTCCATTTGCAGCAAAAACGATCCTGGCGTGGTGGAAAACAGACTGCGGGAAGAAGGACTATGGGACCTCTTTGTGTTCCCGTCTGTAAATTGGGAGCCTAAGGGAGCCAGGGTAAAGCAGCTGATCGCAGATATGCAGTTGAGAGCTGCAAATGTTCTTTTCCTGGATGACAACCATTCCAACCGGGAGGAAGTTCGTTTTTTCTGCCCGGAAATCATGACAGAAGGGCCGGAGTCGATCCCGGAGCTTTTGACTGCGTGTGAGCATAGCAGTAAAAAAGACCCTGAACACAAGCGCCTGGCCCAGTACAAGGTTTTGGAAGAGAAACGGGAAGCGAAGAGTCACTACAGTTCCAACGAGGAATTTCTTCGGGAAAGCCGGATCCGGGTAGAAATCAGGCACGACTGTCTGGAAAACCTGGATCGTCTGTATGAGCTGAATATGCGCTCCAATCAGTTGAATTTCACAAAGCTTCGCAGCTCGAAGGAGGAGCTTTCTGCTCTTTTTGCGGACCCTGATGTAGAAGCCGGATACATATCTGTTTCGGATAAATTCGGCGATTATGGCATTGTCGGTCTCTATGCCTTGAAAGAGAAGCGCCTGGTTCATTTTTGCTTCTCTTGCCGCACTTTGGGCATGGGGATCGAGCAGTATGTATATAACAAACTGGGAAGACCGGACTACATCGCAGTTGGCGAGGTCATCAGTGACCTGTCAATGAAAGAAGGCCCGGATTGGATCAATCAGACAGAGACAGGCGAGACGGAAGACAGGCTTCAGATCAAGAATCTCAAGGAGCATACAGTTCTTGTGAAGGGGCCATGCGATCTGTTTCAGGTTTATCCCTATATCGCGCAGACAGAACTCTTCGATACGGAGTTCACTTATACGAACTCTCGGGGTGTCTTGGTTGAGTCTACAGGTCACACGACACATCTGGTGGAGGCGGCTCGTCTGACAGAAGAGCAAAAGAACCGCGTTTTACGGGAGGTTCCCTTTGCCGATGCTGGGATGTATAACGACCGAATCTACCGTCTGGGATATAAAGTTGTTTTTATCAGCATCCTGACAGATGCGAATTTGGGTGTATATCAGAGAAGGGGAACAGGTGAGCGCCTTGCTTTTCTTGAGTACCTGCACCCGATGACTGACCCGAAAAACTGGGACGGAATCATCAGTGGACGCTATTATAATGCGGGTTTTCCCTTTACGAAGGAGATCCTTCGCGAATTTGCAGATAAATATGAATTCCTCGGCAGAAATGACCCAAACACCGTGGTGGAGAATCTGGCATATATTCGCTCCAGGCTTTCAGAGTCCTGTACGCTGGTCGTCATGCTCGGCGGGGAACTGGAATATGAGAAGAACACGAATCCCGCATACGCGGATCGACATCTTGTCCATCGTGCCATGAATCAAAGTATCCGTGAATGGGCTAAGGATATACCGAATGTTCGCCTGATGGATGTCAACCGCTATCTCGTTGATCAAAGCAGCTTTTACGATCACTTCAATCACTACATTAAACCGGTCTACTATTCCTTGGCAAAGGAAATGGTCGATATCGTCAATGCGTGTACCGGAAGCGAGATCCGGGAAACCAGTAGAATAAAGATGCACCTGATCGAAGGAAAGGAAATGCTTGCTCCGCTGTATCATAAAGTCAGGAGGATGCTCCGTGGAGGAAAAAAATAGTAATAAACCAATTCGGAATGTAAGCCTTGACCTGCTCCGGATCCTCTCAATGCTGCTGATCATCCTTATGCACAGCATTGACCACACCGGGGTGCTGGAGGCATCTTCGAAAGCAGGGATCGGCCAATTAGTTCTGGTTCGGTTTCTATATATGCTGACCCAGATCTCGGTTAACTGCTATGTCATGCTGAGCGGTTATTTTCTTGTGCGCTCTCGTTTTCGCCTGAAAAAGATCGTCGAGATCTGGATGGAAGTTGCCTTTTATTCCTTTGTCATCAAATTGATCTTCATGATGGTCGGGCAAATCCCATTTTCGGCAGTGGCTTTGCTGAGCTGCTTCTTCCCAATCCTTACGGGGCGCTACTGGTTCATCACCATTTATATAGGTTTGTATCTGCTTTCCCCCTTCCTGAATATCGCGATTCGGGCGATGGATAAAAAAACGCACGGCCTTCTGATCCTTACACTAGGGCTTTTGTTTTCTGCCTGGAGTTCTATTCATCCCAGTTTTGCAGGTATGAACTCCGGTGGTGGTTGGGGCTTGGCTTGGTTTGTCGTGCTCTATCTCACGGCCGCATGGTTTTCCCTCTATTATACTCCAAAGGGAAAAACAACAGGAAAACTTCTGATGTGGCTCGGAATTACCGCGGTTGTGACGTTCCTGTTCTGCATTCTCGGGCAGAGAATCCAGCTGGTTCGGAGTGTTGTTGGAACTTGGTATCACTACAATTCTCTTCCGGTATTTCTTTCTACGATCTTCACATTTACTGCTTTCCTGAACCTGCGGATACAGAAGAACATCATTAGCAGACTTATTACATGGCTTGCTCCAGCAACTCTTGGTGTTTATCTGATCCATGCGCATGCGAATCTCTCACCGTGGATTTGGAAGGAACTGGATCTCCCGTCGAAAATGGATTCTCCTATTTTTGGACTTATGCTCCTTGGATGTACAATTGCCATTTTTCTCGTCTGCATCCTACTTGATAAACTTCGGAAAGCGACTGTAGGGCGGATTGAAAGAGCTCCATTCATTACAAATCTCTGCGAAAAGGCAGAAACTTTGTTCGGAAGGTTTTTGAATCGAATCTTATGAAAATACTTGTTGTTAACGGGGACTGCATCCAGGTGAATTCCTCGGCAAATCTGTGCCATCTGGCCTATATTCGCGGCCTCGTTGACGCAGGGCATGAGCTTACGCTACTCAGCGCCGATGGAAAGGTGTATCAGAAGGATCCCAATATGTGCATTCCTGAGTCTGTACGGTGTTATTCGTACTATGGAATGAGCCTCTATGAGAGACTGTCTTTGAAGCGCAGGAAGATGCGACCTGCGGAAACTGCGAAAGCCACTCCCGCTGAGGGAAAGGCAAATAAGAGGAAGTCGTTCCTGTATCGGTTCAAAAAATGGATCCTCTCGCTCTACGGCGTTCATGGTATTTATGCTCCCTTTGTTCGCAGAGCCGGGCATTTTCACAGCAATGTGGACTACGATCTTCTACTCTCCATTTCTACCCCTGTTACCAGTCATTTGTTAGCCCACAATTTGCTGGAGTCCGGACGGGTAAAGGCAGCCCGCTGGATCCAGATCTGGGAGGATCCCTGGTATAGCGATGCGTACGGGTTTAACGGGAAAGACGCGATTTTTCAGGAGGAGAAACGGCTGCTTGGGTTTGGCCAAAGAATTTGTTATGTCAGCCCGATCACGCTGGATAACCAAAAAAAGCTTTATCCCGAGAATAAAGAGAAGATGTTCTGGGAGCCTCTTCCTGCCTATTATGCTCCCGGTTCGGCGCAAGGAAAGATAAACGGAATCCACTTCGGCTACTTCGGTAACTATGAACTCCCCGCCCGGGATCTCCGGCCGTTTTATGAGGCGGCTAATGCAAGCGGCGTACCTGTTACGATATGCGGCGATTCCAATGTTCACCTGGAATCGAATGATCTCGTGCAGGTGCACCCCCGCGTACAGCTGGAAGCCTTGCGTGGTTTTGAAGCACAGACAACTGTCCTGGTTTTCCTCTGTAACCGCAAGGGCGGGCAAATCCCCGGAAAGATTTATCAATATGCCGCTACGGACAAAACCGTTCTGTTTATCCTTGACGGAACGGAGGAAGAAAAGATGATCTTGAGGGCGTTTTTTGAGCCTTATCACAGGTTCGTATTTTGTGAGAACAATGTGGAAGATATTGCGGCGGCCATCGAGCGGATCCAAAGAGGCGAGCTTGGCGAGGTCGTTAACCGTCCTTTGACAGATTTTGATCCGGTGAAAATCGTCAACAGAATTCTGGAAGAGGGAATGAAATGAGCACCGAGGCTTTGATCAGTGTGATCGTCCCGGTTTATAAGGTCGAACCGTATCTGGATCGCTGTGTGCAGTCGATCGTGGATCAGAGCTATCGAAACATGGAAATCATCCTGGTGGATGACGGCTCTCCCGATGCTTGCCCGGCCATGTGTGATTCCTGGGCGGAGAAAGACCCTCGTATCCGTGTGATCCACAAGGAAAACGGCGGGCTCAGTGACGCGCGCAATGCCGGTATGGCGATCGCAAAGGGGGAGTACATCGCCTTTATTGACAGCGACGATTGGATCGCCCCGGAGATGCTGGAACGGCTTGCTGCGGCTATGGAGCGGGATGACAGCGATATCGCTGCCTGCACCGTTGAAATGGTTTGGGCGGATGGCACACCCTCCCGGCTGCTGACGGTGAAGAAAAACCGGGTTTTAGAGGGCCAGGATGCGGAAAAAGCATTGCTGGAGGAATCACTCCTGAAGCAACCGGTGTGGTATAAGCTCTACCGGCGTTTTATTGCCGAGGATCTCCCTTTCCCGGTCGGAAAGTTCCATGAGGATGTTTTCTGGAGCTATCAGGCTGTCGGAAGAGCGCGCAGCGTCAGTGTGATCGATTATATTGGATACTTCTATTTCCAGCGCCCGGGAAGCATCATGGGGGAGGGCTACTCTCTCAAACGTCTGGATGCGATTGAAGGTCTGGTACAATTATCAAATGATATGCGTGCGATGTTCCCAGAGCTGGCCGATTTGGCGAAAATCAAACTTGCTTTCGCGTGTATCTATCATGGACAGATGGCTTTGAAGCATCTCTCGACGGAAGAGACAGAGAAGGTTATTTCGTTTCTTCAGGCTGCAGTGAGAGATAACACGTTTTCCTCCCAGGCGCGAAGAAAAATGAAGACCTCTCATCTCATTTGGCTGACCCTTGCCTTTTGCTCTCTTCCCCTGACATGCAGGATCAGAAACATGTTGGGAATTGGGTTTTGAGGATAATATAATGGATTATCAATATAAAATTACACTGTTTACCCCCACCTACAACCGCGCCTACATTCTGGAAAGGCTTTATCGCTCTGTGCAGCGTCAGACTTTTCGGGACTTCGAATGGCTGATCATCGACGACGGCTCCACCGAAAATACGGAGGAACTGGTCCGTGCTTGGATGGCGGAGGAGAATGATTTTCCCATCCGTTTTGAAAAACAGCCCAACGGCGGCAAATGCCGCGCCATCAACCGAGGGCTGGATCTGGCCCGGGGAGAACTGTTTTTTATCATGGATTCCGACGATTATCTGACGGACAATGCGCTGGAGCGGGTCGTCTACTGGGAAAGCACCATTCACGATAAACCCATGTTTATGGGCGTGGTTGGCAATCGCGGGACCAGCGAGGACTACTCTCCGAACCGTCCGCTCGGCGCGCCTTATAAGGATTGCAACGTATTTGTCCGTTATCCGGAATATACGAAGGACGTGGTGGACGGCGAGCATGCCGGCGTGTGGTACACGGAGCTTCACCGGAAATACAAGTATCCGGAATTCCCCGGAGAAAACTTTATGACCCCCTGCATCCCCTGGAACCGGATGGCAAACGACGGATACCAGGTGCGGATCTTTGATGAGATCATCTGGGTCTGCAATTATCTGGAAGACGGCCTTACCCGGCAGGGCAATATGCGCTTTATCAAGAATCCGCAGGGAGCCGGCCTTTGCCTGCGGGAGAAGGCTGAGTTCCTGCATTACCCACTGAAAGAGAAAATGAAGATGTGGTACACCTTTTACTGTGACCACACATTTTGTGATGAGCCCTACCGGCTTACGAAAAAACAGTGCGCGGAATACATCGGCGCGCCGCTGCCCTTTGTATACTTTTCGGCTATGGTTCACAAACTGTCCCATTTTGTGAAAGGATTGCGTAAAAAGTGAGAAATATCATCATTACCGGCGGGGAGCTTTTCAACAAGGGCGCTCAGGCCATGGTGTTTGTGGCGGTCGATGAGCTGAAAAAACGCTTTCCCGACCACGAGATCTATGTTCTTTCCGAAATGGACCGGAGACGTCCGAAGGAAGAGTTGGAGCAATACGCATTCCGCTTTACGGGATGGTATCCAATCAAGTTTGCCAAGGCGCAGAGCGACCCGCTTCTGAAACTTGCATGCAAACTGAAGGGGGGAGCGGCGTTCCGCACGTGCGAAGAACTGTATCGCAACTGCGATCTTATGGTGAATGTAAGCGGTTATGGCCTGGGCTCCAATTTTGGCCCGAACCAGCTCAGGACCTATGTGGAACACCTGGAGTTTGCCAAGGCGTTTCACATCCCGGTTTATCTGATGCCCCAGTCCTTTGGGCCTTTTGATTTCAGCGGTGAAAAGAAGGCTGCAGCGGAAAAGCTTCCCGAATTGCTTGCGTCGGTAAAGCTGATTTGCGCGCGTGAGCAGGAAGGCCTGGATGCGCTGCGGGAGACTTATGGCTTGAAAAATGTATGCCTGCTTCCGGATCTGGTGCTGAACAACCGGGGGATCGAACTGAAGAATGTGTTTCGCGGGACGAAAGCTCTTTCCGTTCCGGATATCCCGGACAACTGTGCGGGCCTTGTCCCGAATCAGCGCATTGTGGAAGCCATCGGGATGGAAGAAGCGCTGCGTCTGTACACCGCAGCGATCGGTGCAGTCCTTCGACAGGGGCACAGGGTATGCATTCTCAGCCATGCCAGCGTGGATATCCCTTTGTGCAAAAAGCTGAAGGCCTCTTTCAAATCGGATGATCGCGTGATCCTTCTGGAGCAGGATTTTAACTGTCTGGAATTCAATGAGTTGGTGAAACGCTTCCCGTTCCTGATCGCGTCTCGCTTCCACGCGCTTGTGCACGCCTATAAGAACGCGGTTCCCTGCATCGCGATCGGCTGGGCGGTAAAGTATCAGAACCTGCTCAAAACCTTTGAGCAGGAGCGCTTTGCTTTTGATGTGGGCAAGGAACTGCATGAGGAAGAACTGGATTCTGCAATCGCGAGACTTTCCGTGACCTGGCGGGAAAAGGCCGAGCGGATCCGGCAGCACTTGCAGGCAATCCAGGAGAATAATGTATTTGATGTCCTTGAATTGGACAAGGAAAAATAGGAGCACATCATGGCTACACTTCGAGAGGTTCAGCTTTACGGACTGAAGATCCTGAAAGAATTCGCAAGGATCTGTGATGAAAACGATCTTCAGTATTTTCTTTCTTGGGGGACCCTGCTCGGCGCAGTTCGTCACGGAGGCTTCATTCCCTGGGATAATGATATAGACGTTTCGATGCCGATTTCTGATTATCGCAAATTCCTCCGGATAGCTCCCAAACAGCTACCGGACTGGCTTTTTCTGCAGACCTATCGGACAGACCGGGGTTATAACGAACTCTGGGCGAAACTGCGCGCCAATGGTACGACGTCGATGCCGGTGGCATGGAAGAATTATTCTATTCATTATGGTATTAGTATTGATATCTTTCCCATTGTAGGAGACGCCGCTACAGAGCGTGGTATCAAACACCAGCAAACGGCTTTTCGCCTTTGCCGTACATTGCTGGCAAAAGAATTCTTAACTGCTGTTCAGCCTGAACAACTTAACAATAGAAAACTCAGACTATTGTATATGCTTCCCTGGAGGTTTCGCATTTATTTGTGCGATATACTGACGCGCGCTGTGTTCCTTGACATCAAAGAAGGTTGCGATGTTGCCATGGTAGATAATGAGCTTCGTCGCCATTATCCCAAGAAAGCGTTTGGGCAGGGTAGACAGATTTGCTTTGAAGGAATCTCGTTTTTAGCCCCGCTCGACTGTGACCTGGTTCTGAAAAATATGTATGGAGATTATATGACTCCGCCGCCTCTTGAGGAGCGGGGATATGGTCATGAACTTGCTTTTGGAAAAATCATCTACGACTGTGAAAAGGACTACAGAGACTACCTGAAGGAAATGGGCAACCCATGAAAATCGAACGCACAAAAAACACTGTCAGGAACATCATATTCGGCGTACTAAACAAAATCGTTGGTATTGTCCTTCCGTTTGCCTCCCGCACGGCGATCATCTATGTGCTGGGGACGAAATATCTGGGCTTGAGCAGTCTGTTCAGCTCTATCCTGAGTTTCCTGAGCCTGGCAGAAATGGGAGCGGGCAATGCGCTGGTCTTCAGCATGTATAAGCCGGTTGCAAGCGGCGACAAGGTCCAGATCCGCGCGCTGGTCAATCTGTATAAGCGCTTTTTCCGCATGATCGGAGTTGTTATCTTTGTCCTGGGCCTCTGCCTGATGCCCTTCCTGCGGCGCCTGATCAAGGGAGACGTCCCCTCTGACGTCAATATTTATGTTCTCTACTTCATCTATCTGCTCAATGCCTGTCTGAACTACTGGCTCTTTGCTTATAAGAGTTCGATTTTAGCGGCACACCAAAGAGGGGATGTTGGCAGTAAGATCAACATGGTCATCACGCCGCTCTCTTATGTGGTGATGCTCAGCTGCCTTTTCCTGTTCCGGAATTATTACGCCTATATCATATGGATCCCGGTTTTTACCATCGTCACGAATATCATCCGCTGCATCTACGTGGACCGGCATTATCCGGACCTGAAACCCGAAGGCGAGGTCGATGAGGAAACCAGGAAGTCGATCACCAAGAAGGTAAGCGCACTGATCGGAACCAAGCTGAACACTGTGGTCCTGCATGCTGCGGATAATATCGTGATGTCTGCCTTCAAGGGCCTTACCACGATCGCGATATACGGCAACTACCACTATATCATGAGCTCCGTCAGCGGGTTCCTTGGCATTGCCTATTCCGCTATGCTGGCCGGTCTCGGCAACAGCATCGCGATGGAGTCGGTGGAGAAAAACTATCACGACTTTATCAAGTTCTCCTTCATCAACTCCTGGCTGGTGACCTGGTGCACGGTGTGCCTGGTCACGCTGTATCAGCCCTTTATGAAGATCTGGGTAGGGGAGAAGCTGATGTTTCCCTTCTACATGGTCCTTTTCTTCGGCCTCTATTTCTATATCTATATGTCACGCAAGATCCCCGTCACCTACAAGGATGCCGCGGGCATCTGGTGGGAGGACCGGTTCCGGCCTTATGTCTGCATGGTGACGAATCTTGTCCTGAACATTTACCTGGTCCAGGTCATCGGCGTCTCCGGCATCATTCTTTCTACGATCTTCTCTCTTTTTATCTCCGTCCCCTGGGAGAACTACACGATTTTCAAATATGTCTTCCATCGCAGCAGTCGGGAGTACTACGGCAAAATGCTGGTGTACGCGCTCAGCATGGCAGTTGGCGGCGTCGCCTGCTTTTTCCTCTGCAGCCTGCTGGGGGAGGGGATCCCTGCGTTTTTACTGAGAATGGTGATCTGCCTTGTGCTTCCCAATGTCGTTTTCGTTTTGCTCAATTATCGCCGCTGGGAGTTCAAGGCCAGCGTTGAACTGTTCCAGCACATCCTGAAATTGAGGAGATGACCGGGACTTGTCGGAAATGGATAAGAAGAATGTCACTTTCACTGCGGAAAACGGTCTCTGCTGCTCCTGCGGTGTATGCAAGAATGTTTGCCCAAAAGCATGTATCCGCTATGAACGGCAGAATGGCATGTTTCTTCCCCGTGTGGATGCGGAAAAGTGCGTCAAATGCGGCCTGTGCGCGTCTGTCTGCCCGGGCCTGACTTCAGCTCCGGCGACCGGCGACAAGCCCCTGAATGCGATGTTCGGCACGATCCTGGCGTCCTTCAATGCCTGGAGCCGGGACGAGGTGCTGCGGCATGTCTCCGCCTCCGGCGGTGTTGTGACCACTCTGGTGACGGAATTGCTGCGCAAGGGCCTTTATGACGCCGCGTTTACGCTGGATACCTATTCCTATGAGGATCAGCTCAAAACGCGAAAGATCACGCGGGAGGATCTTTCCGATTCTTGGGATCAAAGCAGCTTTCCAAAATCCCGTTACCTTCCGGTCTCCCATGAAGAGGCGGTACGCTATATCATTGAGAACCCTGGTTGCCGCGTCATTCTGATCGCTTCTCCCTGCGCGTTGCGCGGACTGCAGGAGCTGATCCGGGTCCGTCGTCTGGATCGGGAGAATTACCTTTTTATCGGTCTGTTCTGTGACGGCGTTTTCAACTACAACGTGTATGATTATTATGCGGATCGCTTTGGCGAGGGAAAGCAGCTGACTGCCCTGCACTTCAAAAACAAGGAGAGCGGCGGCTGGCCGGGGAACATGAAGCTGTTTTACGCGGACGGCAGTACCCGGTATCTGGATAAGAAGGAGCGGGCCGGGATGAAAGAGTACTTCATGCCGGAGCGTTGCCTTTATTGTGCGGACAAGCTCAATGTCTGCGCGGATCTTTCCGTCGGGGATAACTATACGGGCATGGATTCCTCGCCTTTGGGCAGCAACTCTGTCCTGATCCGCACCGAGCGGGGACAGACGGCTTGGGAAGCGGCCTGTGATTCTTTGGAATTCCATCCGTTCCCGGCGAGCGCGCTGGAGAAAGCCCAGTACCTCTCCGGAAGATCCAGGCGCTTTTACTATGCTGCCTTGAAGCAGATGAAAATGAAAAAGAAGTCCGGCGGCATTGCGCTGTGCGATCCGAGACTTTTGCAGGACGATCCCTGGGACTATGAGCGGGCCCTGTATTATGACATGCAGAAGGCCAAAGCCGGCGCCCGGTATCGGGAGAATCCTGCGGAGTTGAATATAATGCTTGCCCATCAGGCAAGCGGTAAGAGACCCAATCCCGTCAAATCTTTTGCGGAGAGGGCCTATTTCGCCATCAAACGGCGGATAAAGTAATAGAGTCTTATGAAAAAAGTAATGCTGGTGTTTGGCACCAGACCGGAGGCTATCAAAATGTGCCCTCTGGTCAAAGAATTGAAAAGCAGAGGTTCCGTGGAAACGCTGGTATGCGTTACCGGTCAGCACCGGCAGATGCTGGATCAGGTGCTGCAGGCCTTTCATGTGGTTCCGGACTATGACCTGTCCATTATGGAGCAGAAGCAGACCCTCTTCGACATCACCTGCAATGTGCTGAAGGGGATGAGGGCTGTTCTCGAGAAAGAGAAACCGGATCTGGTGCTGGTCCACGGTGATACCACCACGACCTTTGCCACCGGTCTGTCCTGCTTTTATCTGCAGATCCCGGTGGGACATGTGGAAGCGGGCCTTCGCACCTATAACCTGGCTGCGCCCTATCCGGAGGAGTTCAACCGGCAGGCGGTCAGCATCGTGACAAAGCTGCATTTTGCGCCGACTGAGCTTGCGAAGCAGAACCTGCTGCGGGAAGGGAAGCCGGAGGATCAGATCTTCGTGACCGGCAATACGGTCATCGACGCATTAAAGACTACCGTGGATCCGAATTACACGCACCCCGAACTGGATTGGGCGGGGGACAGCCGGCTGATCCTGATCACGGCCCATCGCAGGGAGAACCTGGGCGAGCCCATGCGGCACATGTTTTCTGCCATCCGGCGTGTATTGGAGGAGCATCCGGGCTGCAAGGCGATCTATCCCATCCATATGAACCCTGTGGTGCGGCGGATCGCTGCTGAGACGCTGGGAGGCTTTGAGCGGATCCGGCTGATCGAGCCTTTGGACGTCCTGGACTTCCATAATTTTATGAGCCGCAGTTACCTGATTCTGACGGATTCCGGCGGGATCCAGGAGGAAGCGCCGTCCCTCGGCAAACCGGTCCTTGTGATGCGGGATACCACCGAGCGCCCGGAGGGAATCGCCGCCGGTACGCTGCGTCTGGTTGGTACCGATGAGGAACGAATCTATGATACCTTCAAGCTGCTGCTGGAGGATGAAGAAGAATACCGCAGAATGAGCACGGCCAGCAATCCCTACGGCGATGGCTTTGCCTGCCGCCGGATTGCGGATACTATCGAAAAGCATATATAATTGCCTGCGGAAGCGGGTACTATTCCCTGAATCCCGGTTTAGCGAATGTGCCGGTATCCACGGGGCAGATCGAAGTCCTCTTTCAATGAGGCGAGGAGCCTATCTTCTTTGCCTGCGCTATATCATTCCGACATGGCTGTAGTTTTAGGAGAGCCCTTTTGAGTAGATTCTAGTTGAGGGAGATAGAATGAAAGAGACATCTGAAGCGATGATTGATATTGTACTGCCCTGGGTTGATGGTTCTGACCCCGCATGGCGAGCGCTTAGAAATAAATATATGGGAGAATCAGAAGGAGACAGTAGCGAGGAGCGCTATCGGGATTGGGGACTTCTGAAATATGTCTTTCGCGGTTTCGAGAAGAATCTGCCCTGGGTGAGAAAAGTGCATTTTATCACCTGTGGTCACCTCCCCCCATGGCTCGACACTTCTTGCCCCAAACTGCAGATTGTGAAGCATGAAGACTATATTCCTGCGCAGTGGCTTCCTACATTTAGCTCTCACCCTATCGAATTGAATATCCATCGGATCAGCGGACTCAGCGAACAGTTCATCTATATGAATGATGATATGTTTTTTGTCAATCCAATGGCTCCGTCCGATTTCTTTCGCAACGGAAAGCCTCTTAGCCAAGCAGGTCTGGATGTATTTCATAACGATGACCTGGAGTTTCTTGGGATTCTGAACACGGATTTATTGGCCATTAATCAGGCTTTCTATAGTAGAAAGACTTTTTTTAAAAGGATTGCCTCTTTTGTCAATTTTAAGTATTCCTTTCGTGATAATCTGAAGTCTTTGCTGCTTACTCCATGGTGTATTGCTTATTATCCTGGGTCCCCTTTTTTTCACGGGCCAAGCGCATATCTGAAGAGCACCTTTGAAGATGTTTGGCTGAAAAACCTTGATCTATTGGAAGAAACATGTTCGCATCGCTTTCGTATGCATAATGATGTTAATCAATATCTGATGATGTGGTGGCAGTGGTGTTCTGGCTCTATCGTTCCGAGCGGAATACAGAAAAAGCTGCTGTTTTTAAGCATGGACAAACCCGCTGACTACTTAAGTGCTTCTATCAAAGGGACGTCTTGCCCGATGCTCTGTGTCAATGATAAAAAAACGGACAAGGTTGAGGAAAAAATGGAAGCAGTAATCGCTGCGTTTGAGACCATTTTGGGTGAGAAAAGCCAGTTTGAAAGATAAGAAGAGGTGAGGCTAAATGCCTGTTATCAGCGTTATCGTCCCGGTATATAATGTGGAAGCCTATTTGCCCAGGTGTGTCGACAGCATCCTGAACCAGAGCTTTTCGGACTTTGAACTGATCCTGGTGGACGACGGCAGCCCGGACAACTGCGGCGCGATCTGTGATGCTTATGCCGCAAAGGATAGCAGAATCCGTGTGATCCACCAGAAAAACGCCAAACTCTCTGCCGCGCGAAACGCAGGCATCGACATCGCCGAGGGAGAATGGATCGCGCTCATTGATTCAGACGACTGGATCCACAAGGATTATTTGAAGCTGCTGCTTTCCGGTGCAGAGGAAGACACGGACCTGGTGATCTGCGATTGCGTGGAAACCTATACCGATCAAGTGGAAGATGTTGACAGCTCCAAAGTCAGGTTCCATACCGCGTCGATTCAGGAAATCTATGGAAACAGGATCGCACATACCCGTGCTTGGGGGCGTCTCTTCAGACGCAGCACGATCGGAGATCTGCGTTATATTTCCGGATCGGAACCGACAGAGGATTCCTGCTTCAATGAACTCCTTTTCCGGGATGATATGAAATTCCGCCTTACTGACGCAAAGCTATACTACTATTTCATGAGGCAGGATTCCGCCATCCATAGCCATCGGGGCCGCGGTGCGTTCAATTCCATTGGACCACTGCTTGAGCGGTTGGAGAAGATCGATGATCCGGCAAAGCGGGGAAGGATCATTACTCGCTGCTATAAGTATGTCCTCTCGGCGAGATACGGGGAGATGTTTTCGGACGATTATGCCGATGTGAAAATCAAGTGCCGCGAGCTGCTCCAGAAGTTGGCACCGTACAGCGCAGAATTGCCCACCAAGCAAAAGCTGATCTTCCGCTCGTTGGCTGCAAGTCCGCTTCTGTATCGTGCCTGGAGGATCCTGGACGATCCTACACTTTTGGCTTATGAAAAAAGGCTGAGACAGGAGCGGCGTGAGCGTAGGCAAAGGTAGTACCTTGCGATGAAACGAATCATAAGAATTGGAATCACCGTCCTTTTCCTGATGATAGCTGCACTCAGTCTATCTTATGCTTTGTCCCGCTATGGGCTGACGGTTACGCGATTTGAGCTCTTTAATCCCAAGCTTTCCGAGCCCATTCGCATCGTGCAGCTGACGGATCTGCACAACAGTGAGTTCGGGAAGGGGAATGAGCGGCTCATCCGCAAGGTTGCGGAACAGGAGCCGGACCTGATCCTTCTCACCGGCGACATGCTGAATCAGTACGAGGAGCGGACGGATGTTCCGGTGGAGTTGATCCGGGAGCTTGCGCAGATCGCGCCGGTCTATGCGTCCTATGGTAATCATGAGGAGCAGCATGAGAAGAACTATGGGACGGATCTTCGGGCGGTTTTTACGGAAGCCGGCGCGACGGTCCTGGAATATGATTGGGTCGATGTGGAGATCAGGGACCAGGCGCTTCGCATCGGCGGGATCTACGGCTACTGTATGGCAGGTTACTATCTCAAGACCAATGAGGCCGATGAGATGGAAACGGCATATTTGGACAGCTTTTGTGATACGGACAGGACCAAGCTGCTGCTCTGCCATATGCCTGTTGCCTGGATCAAGTACGGCAGCCTGGACTACTGGAATACGGATTATATTTTTGCAGGACACGCCCATGGCGGCCAGGTACGCATCCCCTTTGTGGGTGGTCTGTATGCACCGGATCAGGGGAGATTCCCAGGCAGGTGCGAGGGCTTGTTTTTCTCAAGGGACGAAGAGCATACGCTGGTACTCAGCCGCGGACTGGGGACAAGCAAAAGCAAGCTTCCTCGTTTTAACAATATCCCTGAGATCCTGGTGTTGGATCTGCTGCCGGAAAATGGTGCATAAAAAAGAAACAGCTTTGATCTCGGTCAAAGCTGTTTCTTTTTAGACGATCAGGAGGCTCACGCCAGAATGTGACGCAGCGTCTCTGCAACAACGGCGTTCTTCTCGAACTTTTGTTCGATCAGCCGTCTGCCGGCAAGGCCCATCTCCTCGCGCTGCTCCGGACTGAGCTTCAGGAAACGCTCAAGACGATCCTGCAGACTTACGGCGTCCATTTTCTCACATAAGTACCCGTTGACACCGTCCTCCACGGCTTCGCGGCAGCCGGGGATGTCGGTGGTGACCAGCGCGCGCCCGGTGGCAGCGCCCTCCAGCAGCACATTGCTCATGCCCTCATGATAACTGGGAAGAACAACACAGTGGGTCGCTTCATAATAGGGCCGGGGATCGGTTTGAAAACCGTGGTATTGAAGGATCCCCTTGGACTGCAGCTCTTTCGCGCGCGGCTCCAGGTCATCCTCAAAAAAGCCAACCAGGTCGAATTGGACTGCGTCACCGTATTTTTCTTTTAAGGCCCGCGCGGCCGAGAAGAATTCGGCAACACCTTTTTCCCGCATGATCCGGCCCAAATACAGGAAGTGAACGCCATCCGCCTCTGAGGGATAGGTCCTATATGCGTAATAGGCCGTGTCAACGCCTGCGCCGTTCAGAATGACAGGTTTCCCTTCGGGAAGGATCCTCCTGCGGACAAATTCCTCCGCATTGCCTTTGTTCTCGAAGAACACAGCTTTTGCCTTTTTGATCGACTGCCGATACAGGAAGGTAGCGATGGCTGCGATCGCTTTTCCCTGAAATGCGGTCCCCAGACCCTGAATATTGACATAGCTGGGGATCCCATACTGTCCGCAAAGCCAGGCTCCGTAGATGTTAGGCTTGATGGAGTAGGTGACGACCATGTCCGGCTTTTCCTGTCGAAGCAGTTTGCGATAGAAAAGCAGCAGCTTCAGATCCTTGAACGGATTAAGCCCCCGTCGATCGACGGGGGTCTCAATGCAGCGAAAGCCGGCGTTTTGAAAATCATCCTCATGCCCGACAAAAGGCATACTGAGGACGACCTCGCCCCGCTTCTGCAGTTCCTGCAGAAGGGGAAGCCGAAAATGCCACAGCATATAGGAATGATTGGTCAAGATCAGAAACTTCATTTTTCCTTTTCCTTCTCCACGCGAGAGGAAGATCCGCCCTCTACATAACCCTTATGGTTCAGCACGGCGCCGATGGTGCCGAAAAAGCATCTGACGTCCATGGCAAAGCAGATATTCTGAGCATATTCGCCGTCAAGACGAGCTTTAACCTCGATCGGCAGTTCATCTCGTCCGTTGATCTGTGCCCATCCGGTCAGACCCGGCCGCAGAGCGTTCGCACCGTAGCGATCCCGCTCCCGAATCAGGTCTTCTTGATTCCAGAGAGCGGGACGAGGCCCGATAATACTCATGGAACCGACAAGAATATCCCAGATCTGTGGCAGTTCATCCAGACTGGACTTGCGAATGAAGCGCCCGACTCTGGTGATGTGCTGCTCCGGATTGCTGAGAAGATGGGTGGGAGTATCATGGGGAGCAGACATTTTCATGCTCCGGAATTTGTGGAGGGTAAAGAACTGCTTGTTGATGCCAAAGCGCTTTTGCGTGAAGATGACCGGACCAGGATCGTCAAGCCAAATGGCAAGCGATACCAAAAGAAAAACAGGAGAAAGCACAATAAGCCCGATCAGAGCAAGAAGAAAGTCAATCCATCGCTTGGCGTATCGAGTATAAAAGCTTTGAGTATTCACGCTTCATCACACCTGCCTGCGTCCCTTATAGACCTTGCAGGACGGAAATCGAACTGAAGGCGGAGTGCTTAGGAGTCAATATTTAAACAAAATCCAAATATAATAGTATCATAGAAGAACAAAAAAAGCAACGAGTTTTACAAGACATACCGATGTTGGGCAAGAACGAATGCCGATTCCTGTGCAAACCTTGCCGTGTTGCAGGAACGCTTTCTGCGGACTGATGGCAGGGGTACAAGTTACCACAACATCTGGGAAAAATTGAAAAGATTTATGGCAAGATATTGCAGTTCTGGATTTTGGTGTTATAATGAATGTATCCTAATGAAAGAGGTTGTTCGCATGAAAAAAAGATTCTTTGCGCTTCTCCTTACCTTCGTGCTGATCGTCGGCTGCTGCAGCTTTGTCGCGTTCGCCGAGGGGGAGGAAACCAGACCCGACATCGTGATCCTTTTCACCAGCGACGTTCACTGCGGCATCGACCAGGGCTTCGGTTATGCAGGCCTTGAGCAGATCCGTGACGGCCTTGTAGCCCAGGGCAACGTTGTGATCCTTGTGGATGACGGCGACAACATCCAGGGCGAGCCCATCGGCACCATGACCAAGGGCGAAGCTCTGGTGGAACTGATGAATGCTGCCGGCTACGAGATCGCGATCCCCGGCAACCACGAGTTCGACTATGGCATGGATCAGTTCCTGTCCCTGGCCGAGAAGGCCAAGTTCCAGTACATCAGCTGCAACTTCAACAAAGACGGCGAGCTGGTGTTCGAGCCCTACGTGATCAAGGAACTGGGCGGCGCCAAGGTCGCTTTCGTCGGCGTCACCACCCCCAAGACCCTGACCTCCTCCACCCCCAAGTACTTCCAGAATGAAAAGGGCGAGTTCGTCTATGGCTTCTTCCAGGACGATACCGGCGAAGGCGTTTACAAGGCTGTGCAGCAGGCTGTTGACGATGCACGGGCCGAAGGCGCCGAGTATGTCGTTGTGCTGGGCCACATGGGCAATGAAGAAGAGTGCCGCCCCTGGACCTATGCCGACGTGATCGAGAACACCACCGGCATCGACGCCTTCCTGGATGGCCACAGCCATGACACCGAGCAGGTCACCATGAAGAACAAGGATGGCGAGGACGTCATCCGCTCCGCCTGCGGCACGAAGCTCGCCTGCGTCGGTTACTGCCGCATCGCCGGCGACGGCAAGATCACTGCCGGCGTCTACAAATGGAACAACGATACCTCCGCTCCTGAACTCCTCGGTATTACCAACGACATGTCCAAGGCAGTAGACAAGGCTTCCAACGCTCTGAACGAGAAGCTGAAGGAAGTTGTCGCCACTACCCAGGTCAAGCTGACCATCAATGATCCCGAGGCGGTGGACGAGAATGGCAAGCCCATCCGTATGGTCCGCCGCGCCGAGACCAACCTTGGCGACCTCTGCGCCGATGCTTACCGCGCTCAGTCCGGCGCTGATATCGCTTTCGTCAACGGCGGCGGTGTCCGCGTCAACATCGAGGCGGGTGACATCACTCTCAACGACATCCTGAAGGTCCACCCCTTCGGCAATGCCATGTGCGTCATCGAAGTCACCGGCCAGCAGATCCTGGATGCTCTGGAATGGGGCGCCCGTGCGGTTCCCGGTGAGAACGGCGGCTTCCTGCAGGTCTCCGGTCTGACCTATGAGATCCACACCTACATCGATACTCCCTGCAAGCAGGACGAGAATACCCTGTTTGCCGGTATCGAGGGCGAGCGCCGTGTGCAGAATGTCCTTGTGAACGGGAAGCCCATCGATCCCAAAGCCACCTACACCCTGGCCAGCCATGACTACATGCTCCTCAACCAGGGCGACGGCTACTCCATGTTCGGCGGCTGCAAGCTCCTGCAGGATCGTGTGAAGCTGGATAACCAGGTCCTCATCGACTATATCGTCGACACTCTTGGCGGCACCGTCGGCGAGCAGTATGATAACCCCTACGGCGAAGGCCGTATCGTGATCGTGGAAGAGAAGCCCTGATCGCTATTCTCCTCCCTGAGCAATCCTTGAACCCTTGCCGGAGGCCCGTTTCGGGCCTCCGGTTTTGCGTCTGAAATCTCCCGCATAGGGGCAAGCTGTCCCTGAATAGGATAGCGCAGGGGTGTAAAAATGATCGAAAGCGCATGGCTTTTGCTGCTGGGCAGCGTTTTCTGGATGCTGCGCGTCGCTCCGGGGGGCAGTTTCCCCAGAACGCTCAGCAAATCAGAAGAGACGGAATACCTGAAGCGCTGGGCTGAAGGGGAGCTGGAGGCCAGAAATCTGCTGGTGGAGCACAATCTCCGCCTGGTGGCGCATATTGTGAAAAAGTATTACGCTCAGGCTGATGACCTGGAGGATCTGATCTCCATCGGGACGGTAGGACTCATAAAAGGGGTGAATACCTATCGACCGGAGAAAGGCGTGAAGCTCTCCTCTTACATCAGCCGCTGCATCGAAAACGAGATCCTGATGAGCTTTCGCGGCAAACGGAAAAGCGCCGGGGACGTGAGCCTCTCCGACGCGCTGGACGTGGAAGAGGAGGGCGGTGCGCTCTCTTTCCTGGATGTGCTCTGCGACACGGAGGACATGACGGAACGGGTGGAACGAACGGAACTCTGCCATAGCCTGCGAGATGCCGTCAAGACACAGCTTAGCCCGCGGGAGCGGGAGATCATCAGCCTGCGTTACGGTCTGCAGGGCGGCGAAGCGCTGACCCAGCGGCAGGTGGCGGAGCGCTTTTCCATCAGCCGCAGCTATGTTTCCCGCATCGAAAAAAGGGCTGTGGAGAAGCTTCGAGCTGCTTTGGGGGAAGGCGGGTGCTGATGCTGGGTGTGCTGTGACGCCTTGGTGGGGGACGGGGCGGGCCATGGGACTTGAAAAAAGGAGAAAATGGTGGTATAATACCAACAGTTGAGCGGTTTTCAGGCCGGAGCCTCAGAGCCTGGCTGACTGCATACATCGAAACAAGTGGGGGAGGTGACTGCTCTTGAACTGGAAAAAGGTCGCGTGGCTTGTCAGCATGGGACTGCTGTGTCTTGCGCTGGTTGCCGTCGTGTCTGCCAGGATCGATGCGGCCACCGCCTATCCGGATAACATCGACCCCGATGCCGTGAAGGAAGAGAAGATCGTCCTCAGTACCCCGACGCCCCACCCGATCCAGGACGAATGGCCGGATATCGACATCACCTTGCCGCAATACGCCATGGTGAACAGTTCCCGGCTGCTGGCTTCCTCCTATGTGCCCGACGTTGCCCTGATCGACGGCACCTGGAACATGATGTTTGACGTCTCTGCGCTGCCCCATCTGGAGGCCATGATGCAGGATCTGCGGGACAATGGCTTCGGCGTTTATGTCGGCGGCGCCTATCGCTCCTATTCTTATCAAAAGCAGCGCTTTGACGGCAAATGCTATAACATCGCACTGGAGATGGGCATCGAGGGTAAGGAGATCTGGCTGCTGCCGGAGTATCAGCTGGCGGTGGAAGAGGCGAAGAAATACACCATGGAGCCTGGCTCCAGCGAACATCAGCTGGGGCTTGCCGTGGACCTCTACGACAAGCAGTATGTGGCCCAGAATTACGATCATATGAACCAGAAGTTCTATGAGTATCTGGACTCCATCTGCGCGCATTACGGCTTCATCAAGCGCTATCCCACCCGCAAGCTGCTGCTCACCGGCTGGGACGAACCCTGGCACTACCGCTATGTGGGCGAGGAGGCAGCCACCTTCATCATGAACAATAAGCTCTGCTATGAGGAGTTCTATGCCCACTATGTTCCCGATTTTGAATACTGATCTTTTCTGCGGCCGATTCCCCGGCCGCAGATGCTTTTTGCTCGATAGATTCCAATATCTTGCAAAAAAAGCTTGCAATACCCGCCATATAGTGGTATACTGCACAAAGTAAGGATTATGGCTTTTATGGAGAGTGGGTTGCGGCCCACTCTTTTTTCAGGACTGATTCCTATGGGTAGGAGAGAATGACATGAGCAAGATCACCGAGCGCGTTTTCGACCTGGCAAGGCCGGTCGTAGAGGAGGAAGGCTGCTCCCTGTGGGATGTGGAATACCTGCGGGAAGCCGGCACCTGGTACCTTCGCATTTATATCGACAAGGATGGCGGCGTCTCCATCGATGACTGTGAACGCATCAGCCGCCGTCTGGACCCCATCCTGGACGAGGCCGACCCCATTCCCGAAAGCTACGTCTTTGAAGTCGGCTCTGCGGGAGCTGACCGGGAACTGAAGCGCCCTTCCGATTTTGCGCAGTTCATGGGCGCGGAGGTCGAAGTGAAGCTCTATAAGCCCTTGGACGGCAGCAAATCCTTTGTCGGCAAGCTCGTCGGCTATGAAGAGGGAACCGTCGTGCTGGACTGTCGCGGCAAGGAGCTCCGTTTTGCGCCCTCCCAGATCGCGCAGGTCCGTTTATACGTGTCTTTTTAACAGATTAACAGAAATGTTCAAGCATAGAATGGAGAGTTACAAATGAACGCAGAATTCTTTGAGGCAATCGAGGCCATCGAAAAGGAAAAAGGCATTCCCCGCGGTTATATGTACGACAAGATCAAGCAGGCCATGCTGGCCGCTTTCCGGAAGGACAATCCGGAGTGCGAGGACAACGTCGCCATCGATCTGGATGAGGAGAAGTCCCGCATCGAGATGTATGTCACCAAGACCGTGGTGGACCAGGTGGAGGATCCCAGCCATGAGATCAACCTGGAGGCTGCCAAGAAGATCAGCCGCCGCGCCAAACTGGGCGAGACCGTGAATATCCCGGTGGAGACCAAGAAGTTCGGCCGTATCGCTGCCCAGCAGGCCAAGCAGATCATCACTCAGGGCATTCGCGAGGCGGAACGGGGCATCATCTACGAGGAGTTCACCTCCAAAGAGCACGAGATCCTCACCGGCGTCGTGTCTCACATCGAGCCGCGCAACGGCAGCGTTTCCATTCGTATTTCTTCCAACAGCGAGTTTACCGAGGCCATGCTCTCCGCCGGCGAGCGCATCAAGGGTGAGGAACTCAAGGAGGGCGACCGAATCAAGGTCTACGTGGTGGAAGTGCGCAACTCCGGCCGCGGTCCCCAGGTTCTCATCAGCCGGACCCATCCCGGCCTTGTCAAGCGCCTCTTCGAGCTGGAAGTTCCCGAAATCTTTGACGGCACCGTGGAGATCAAGTCCATCGCCCGGGAAGCCGGCAGCCGCACCAAGATGGCCGTCTGGTCCGAGGACCCCAATGTGGATCCCATCGGCTCCTGCGTCGGTCCCAAGGGCGGCCGTGTTGCCAGCATCGTGAACGAGCTGGGCGGCGAGAAGATCGATATCGTAAAGTACAGCGAGGTCCCCGAGGAATACATCGCCGCGGCCCTTTCTCCCTCCGAGGTGATCAGCGTCACCATGCAGGAAGACGGCAAGAGCTGCCGGGTCATCGTGCCGGACAATCAGCTCTCTCTTGCCATCGGCAAGGAGGGGCAGAACGCCCGCCTGGCCGCCAAGCTTACCGGCTTTAAGATCGACATCAAGCCCCAGAGCGAGGCGTGATTCAGTTTTTAGTTTCTAGTTTTTAGGGGGAGCGGATGCGCAGTTTTCGGCGGTAACGACGGAAACGGAGCGCAGCGAGCTTCTTCAAAAAAAGCCCAACAGCGTGGGTTTGATTTTGAGAGGAAGAAGGAGGGAGCGGATGCGCAGTTTTCGGCGGTAACGACGGAAACGGAGCGCAGCGAGCTTCTTCTGACGTAGAGGTGGTGGTCGAGATGCAAAAGAAGATCCCCATGCGGCAGTGCCTCGGCTGCCGCGAGATGAAGCCTAAACGGGAGCTGATCCGTGTGGTCCGATCCCTGGAGGGCGAGATCAGCCTGGATTTCCGGGGAAAGGCCAACGGCAGGGGCGCCTATCTTTGCCCCAATGCCGACTGCCTCAAGAAGGCCATCCGGGCAAAGGCGCTGGAACGGGCCTTTGAAACGGCAATACCGGCGGAGATTTACGATCGCCTGCGCGAGGAAATGGAGCGGGGCGAATGAGAGAGAAAATACTGAACCTTCTGGGAATGATGCGCCGGGCCAATGCCATCACCATTGGGGAAGACAAGGCGGCGGAGGTCCTCCGCGCGGGCAAGGCAAAACTTCTGCTCCTGGCGTCGGATGTTTCGGAGAATGCCGCAAGAAAGGCGGAAAACCTGGCGAACGGAAGGAACGTGCAGCTTCTCTCCCTGCCCTTTAGCAGGGAAGAGCTGGGGGCTGCTCTTGGCATAGGCGGCTGCAGCGTGGCTGCGGTGACCGACCTGGGCTTTGCCTCAGCCTGGATGAAGCTGCTGGCAGCCCAGTGGCCGGAGCGATATGCCGAGGCTTCGAAAGCTGTGGAGGACCGCCGGGAAAAGGCGGTCAGAAGAAAGAACCAGAAGGGTTCAAAGCGAGAAGGTACAAGGAGGACTAACGTATGAGCATGGTGAAATATCGCGTACATGAGGTGGCGAAGGATTTCGGGGTGGGTTCCAAGCTTATTTCCCAGATCCTGACGGATTATATCGCGCCGCCGAAGAACCATATGCAGGTCCTGGAAACGTCTGAGCTGGATGTGATTTTTGAATATATGACCCAGCACAACCAGGTTGCGAGCCTGGAGGAAGTGTTCCGGGTCACTGCCCCCGCAAAGCCTGCCGAGAAGGCGGAGGAACCCAAGCCTGCCGCCAAGCCCGCCAAGAGTCAGAGCCAAGGCAAGGCTCCCGCCAAGTCTGCCGCCCCTGCCCAGACCCCCGTTGCGGCGCCTGCCCAGCAGCCCCGGCAGGAGAAGAAGGATAAGCCTCACACGCCGCGCCAGGTGGCCGAGAAGCGCGTGGTGGATACCCGCGGCGGCGCTGCCGTGAACATCGAAAAGTACAACGAGAAATTCGAGGACATGGGCGACGCCAAGGTTGGCAATAATAACAGCATGCGCCGCGGCAACAAGGAGAAGATCCAGTCCAAGTCCAAGCAGCGCGGTCAGCAGCCCTCCAACAAGCGCCGTCAGGAGGAGCGGGACAAGATGCAGCGCCTGCAGCTTGAGATCGCACGCAAGCAGCAGCTGAAGGTGGAGATCCCCGAGGAGATCTCCGTGGGTGAACTGGCCACCCGGATGAAAAAGTCCGCTGCTGAGGTCATCAAGCAGCTGATGAAGCTTGGCGTTTTCGCCTCCGTCTCCGAGATCATCGATTACGATACCGCGGCTCTCGTTGCCATGGAGCTGGGATGCAAGGTGGAGAAGGAAGTCATCGTCACCGTGGAAGAGCGCCTCATCGACGACCATGAGGATAAGCCGGAGGACCTGGTCCCCCGTGCTCCTGTTGTGGTGGTCATGGGTCACGTGGACCACGGCAAGACCTCTCTGCTGGACTATATCCGCCACGCCAACGTGGTTTCCGGCGAGGCCGGCGGCATCACCCAGCACATCGGCGCTTATACCGTGGAGATCAACGGCAGCCCTATCACCTTCCTGGACACTCCGGGTCACGAGGCCTTTACCTCCATGCGTGCACGCGGCGCCATGGTGACGGATATTGCTATCCTTGTGGTTGCGGCCGACGACGGCATCATGCCCCAGACGGTAGAAAGCATCAACCATGCCAAGGCCGCCAACATCCCTGTGGTTGTCGCCATCAACAAGATGGACACCGTCGGCGCCAATCCCGATCGCATCAAGCAGCAGCTTACCGAATACGACCTGGTCTCCGAAGAGTGGGGCGGCGATACCATCATCGTGCCCATCTCCGCCAAGACCGGCATGGGCATTGAGGACCTGCTGGAGAACCTGGTTGTCCTCGCCGAAGTGCAGGAGCTGAAGGCCAATCCCAACCGCGCCGCCAAGGGAACCGTCATTGAGGCGCGCCTGGACAAGGGCCGCGGCCCCATCATGACTGTCCTGGTGCAGAACGGCACCCTGAAGCTGGGCGATATCATCATCGCCGGTACCGCAGTGGGCCGTGTGCGTACCATGATCAACGACAAGGGCCAGCGGGTCACCACCGCCGGACCCTCCACCCCTGTGGAGATTTCCGGCCTCAGCGAGGTCCCCAGTGCGGGCGATGTGTTCAACGCCGTGGGCGACGAGCGTATGGCCAGAGAGCTTGCCGAGGAGCGCCGCATCAGCCAGGCCAACAACGCCATGCCCGGTACCAAGAAGGTCAGCCTGGAGGATCTGTTCAGCCAGATCCAGGCCGGCGAGATGAAGACCTTGAACCTGATCGTGAAGGCCGATGTCCAGGGCTCCGCCGAGGCGGTGAAGACCTCTCTGGAGAAGATTTCCAACGACGAGGTCCGTGTCAAGGTCATTCACAGCGCCGTTGGTGCCATCAACGAGAGCGATGTCATGTTGGCCGCCACCTCCGGCGCCATTATCGTGGGCTTCAATGTTCGTCCCGACAACGCCGCCCGTGACAGCGCCGTGCGCAGCAACGTGGATATACGCATGTACCGCGTCATTTACGACTGCATCAACGAGATTGAAGCCGCCATGAAGGGCATGCTTGCGCCAAAGTTCAAGGAAGTGGTCATTGGCCACGCCGAGGTCCGCGAGACCTACAAGGTCTCCAAGGTGGGCACGGTCTGCGGTTGCTACTGCACGGACGGTAAGATCCAGCGCGGCTGCGATGTGCGTGTCCTGCGGGACAACATCGTTATCCACGAGGGCAGTCTCGCTTCTCTCCGCCGTTTCAAGGACGACGTCAAGGAGGTCGCCTCCGGCTACGAGTGCGGCATGCAGGTGGAAAAGTTCAACGACATCAAGGTCGGTGACATCATCGAGTGCTTCGTGATGGAGCAGATCAAGGACTAAAACCATAGAGAATAAGCCGTAGGGGCGGTCCCATGGGCCGCCCCTGCATTGCAAAGGAGAACACCATGCCATCCAACAAACTTGCCAGAACCAATGACGATATCCAGTTCGTTCTCTCAAAGCTTCTTCCCCAGGTGAAGGACCCCCGGGTCCAGCAGGGGATGATCAGTGTCACCCGGGTAGAGACCACGGGCGATCTGCGCTATGCCAAGGTCTGGCTCTCCGTCCTGGGGCTGGAGAATGAAAAGGAATTCAAAAAGGGCCTGAAATCCGCGGCAGGCTGGCTGCGTCATGAGCTGGGTCAGGCCATGACCCTGCGTTACACGCCGGAGCTGGTCTTCGAAGTAGACCACAGCATCGAGTACGGAGCGCACATCAGCCAGGTCATCAACTCCCTGGATATCAAGCATGACGAGGACGAGAACGATGAAGCCTGAGGAAGTCGCTGCCCTTCTTCAGGAGAAGGACAGAATTCTTTTGGTGACCCACCGCAACCCGGACGGGGATACCATGGGCAGCGCGGCTGCCCTCTGCTCCGGCCTGCGCCGCCTGGGCAAAAACGCGTATCTCTTTCCCAACACCCAGGTCATCGCCAAGCTCCTGCCCTTTGTGGAGCCCTACTACGCACCTGCGGACTTCCAAGCAGACTATCTCGTTTCCGTGGATGTTGCTACGGAGAAGATGTTTGCCCAGGGCTTTACGGGGGCGATCGATCTGGCGATCGATCATCACCCCAGCAACTCCCGCTATGCGCCGCTGGATTGCGTCTGCGGCGATCGGGCAGCCTGTGGAGAAATCGTGCTGGAGATCCTGAAAGCCCTCTGCGGCGACGTAACCAAGGAAGAAGCGGATTTGCTGTATATTGCCCTCTCCACGGACTGCGGCTGCTTTCAGTATGGAAATACCGATGCGTCTGCGCTGCGCCATGCTGCGGAGCTTGTGGAGGCCGGAGCGGACAACGCCCGTCTTAACCAGCTTTTCTTCCGCAAAGTCTCCGCTGCCCGTATCCAGCTGGAGGGGCTCATTTATAACAATATGAGCTTCTACCGAGACGGGAAAGTGGTTGTTGCCATCGTGACGGACGAGATGCTTCGAGAGGCTCACGCCACCGAAGACGACTGTGATGATCTGGCCGGGCTTGCCGGCCGGGCCGAATGCGGCGAGGTGAGCATCACCATCCGTGACTACCCCGGAGGACACAGCAAGGTCTCCGTTCGATCCGGGGAGAGCTTCGACAGCTGCGCCCTCTGCGCCAGATTTGGCGGCGGCGGCCATAAGATGGCTGCCGGCTGCAATCTGCCTGTACCGCCCCTGGAGGCCAGAGAGCTCCTGCTCCGGGCCATTGACGAGGTTCTGGCATGAACGGAATCCTCCTTGTGGATAAACCCACAGACTGGACCAGCAGCGACGTGGTGGCCAAGCTCCGCGGGCTGCTGCATGAAAAACGCATCGGTCACTCCGGTACCCTGGATCCCATGGCCACCGGCCTTCTGGTGGTTTTTGTGGGCCGCGCCACCCGGGCGGTGGAATTTGCCGAGAGCCAGGAGAAGCGCTATCTGGCCTCTCTGCGTCTGGGGATCACCACCGATACCCAGGACATCACGGGAAACCGTGTTTCCGGGGAAGCTCGGGAGATCAGTGAAGAGAAGCTGGAAGAGACCCTGGCACGTTACCGGGGAAATATCCAGCAGATCCCGCCCATGTATTCCGCTATCAAGGTAGGCGGAAAGAAACTCTATGAGATCGCCCGCCGGGGCGGTGAGGTGGAGCGCAAGCCCCGCCCTGTCTGCATCCGCGAGCTTCGGCTCCTGGGACGGGAAGGGGAGGACTGGCTCCTGGACGTCACCTGCTCCAAGGGCACTTACATCCGCACGCTCTGCCACGATATCGGCCAAAGTCTGGGCTGCGGCGGCTGCATGAGCGCGCTGCGCCGGGTCCGGGCCGGGGAGTATTCCATCGATAACGCCCATACACTGGACGAGATTCGGCAAGCCTCCGAAGATGGAGAGGCCGAGAGCCTGCTGCTCCCGGTGGATTCGCTGTTCCGGGAATACCCTTCGCTCAGCGTAGACGCAAGAGGCGAGCTGCGGATCCGCTGCGGGAGCAGCATTGCCACGTTGGCGGAGGAGGGCGATTACCGCATCTACGGTCCCGACGGCGCCTTTCTGGCTCTTGCCCGGGTCTCCGGGGGAGAGCTTACATGCATCAAACGCTTTTTCGAGGTTTAGTCCATGGAAGAGACAAAGAGAGTGATTGCCCTTGGCTTTTTTGACGGGGTCCATATTGGTCACGGGGAGCTTCTGAAACGTACCAAGCAGCGGGCGGCGGAGCAAAACGCCATGCCCTCGGTGCTGAGCTTTGACGTACATCCGGATACCCTGGTGTTTGGAAAAGAGGTCCCCCTTATCAACAGCGCCATCGGCCGGGAGGAGATCATCCGCCGCTGCTACGGCATCGAGAATGTGGTCTTCATCCACTTTAACCGCCGTGTCATGCAGATGGACTGGCGGGATTTTTTGGAGGACCTGATCCGGGACCTGCAGATCTGCCACATTGTGGTGGGCCACGATTTCTGCTTTGGCTACAAAGGCCAGGGAACGGCGGCGCGCCTGCAGGCATACTGTGCTGAGCACGGCCTGGGCTGTGATGTGATACCGCCGGTGATGCTGGACGGGCAGATCGTGAGCTCTACCCACATCCGGGAGCTCATCGCCGCGGGCGAGATCGAGCAGGCCAACCGCTGGCTGGGTCATCCCCATACCCTTGCGGATACGGTCCATTCCGGCTATCACCTGGGCCGCAAGCTGGGCACCCCCACCATCAACATGTTTTTCCCCCACGGCGTCATCGTGCCCCGTCACGGGGTCTATGCCACCAAGGTCTATCTGGAAAACGGGGAGGCCTATATCGCGGTGACCAACGTGGGCGTCCGGCCTACCGTCAGCCAAGAGGACCGGGTCAGCGTGGAGAGCCACCTGCTGGACTATTCCGGCAATCTCTACGGACGTCAGGCGCGGGTGGAGTTTTATTCCTTCCTGCGGGACGAGACCAAATTCTCCGATTACGCAGCCCTCTCTGAGCAGATCCATAAGGACGCGGAGACGGCCCGCGCCTATTTTGCCGCAAAGCAAGCATAATAGATTCGCCTTCCTCCCATAAGGGGGAAGGCAGTTTTACAAGCCTTGACTCAACCGGCGGTTGAGTTTTGAGGATTCAACAAACAGTTTATTGGCAAAAGTGGCTTTTTGCTGCTACGCTTTTGCCAGAGAAGGGCGGCGCGCAGCCTGATTGAGAAAGGAGATCGACATGAACGAATCCATTGGTAATATCATTATGCGTTTACGCAAGGAGCACGGCATGACTCAGGATCAGCTGGCCAATGCGCTGGGCATCACCTTCCAGGCGGTGAGCAAGTGGGAAAACGGCGTATCCAGCCCGGATATTTCTACCTTGCCGCTGTTGGCGGATCTCTTTGGCGTCAGCGTGGATCAGCTTCTTGGCCGGGAGACGCTTCCTCCGGAGGAAGAGAGGATGACCGCACTGGTCCCCGCAGAAGAGACGGCAATTTCCCTGCCTGAGCAGGCGGAAGAACCGGAGAAGCCGGATGTGACAGAAGAAGCGGAAGCTGGACCCGAGCCTGATGATCCGCGTGAAGACTTGCCCTGGCCGGATGACGACTGCTTCTATGCCGTCCTCTATCACGGGCACAGCCTTGTGGGTCATCTTGCGGGTGATCCGGATCTGATCCCTGCAAAGAAGCATTTCGTCTTTTCCTATGAGGGTCCTGCGCAGAATATTTTCAGCGATTTCTCCGTGGAGATCCATGGGTCTGTCAAGGGTGTCCGGGGCGTCCTGGGTGATGTGAAGGCCGGGGAATCCGTTTCCTGCGGCGATGTGGGCGGCAATGCCCATGCCGGCACCGGGCTCCAATGCGGCGACGTGGAAGGGGACGCCTTTGCAGGCGCAGGCATCGAATGCGGCGATGTGGGCGGCGATCTCACCGCCGGAGGCAGCGTTGAATGCGGTGATGTGGACGGCAATGTAAAGGCCGGCGGCAACGTCAAGGCCGGTGATGTGGATGGCAGCGTCAGCGCAGGCGGCAATGTCAACTGCGATGACGTGAGCGGCAGCGTGACCGCGGGCGTCTCCGTCAAATGCGGCGACGTGGATGGCTCTGTCGTTTCAGGCTTTGGCGCATCCAAGGCGAAAGCTTGGGATGAAGAAGCCTTCGACCGGGACCTGGATGACCTGATCGATCGGGAGATCGAGAGGGCGCAGAACGCCGCGGAGCAGACCTCCGACTTCGGGGAGGATCTGGGCCGCAGGATCTCCGACGCGGTACAGCGGGCCATGTCGTTCAGCTTTAATTTCGGCAAGAAAAACAAGGACAAAGAAGAATAAATAACGGCAGCCGATCCACGTCTTTCTGACCTGGACCGGCTGCCTTTTGTTGCTGTGGAAGAGATCCTGTGCTATACTTGGGAAAGAGAAGGATGAGTCGTCGAGAGGGGGGGAGAGCACCGTGGACATCCGGCGTATTGACAGTTACAGGGACCCTCGTTTTTCCCAGACGGTCCTGTATCAGCACGGGGCTTATCTCGTGGATGGAGAGCCTTATGAAGTGGAGATCACCGGCCCGGACCGTGCCGTTGTGCGCGGCAGAAACTGGGAGGCTTTCCCGGAACTGATCGAGGCCTTTCGCTTTCACGCGCCCCATATCGTGCGCTTTTCCGATGCGCAGGGAAGTCTGCTTGCCCGCTTTCCTCAGCCGGAGAAGATCGCGCTTCCCATCACGCGCATACAGCCCTCGCAGTTCTATGTAGACCGGGAAAAGCTTGCGGCTGTGGAGACTTTTCTCTCCGGCTGGAAAGACGTGATCATTCAGGTCCTGCCCTGGGAAGACCGCTATATCGCCCTGGACGGCCATACCAGGCTCTTTTGGGCGGCACGGCAGGGGATCGAACATGTGTATGCCGTCATTTCCGAGACGGACGACTGGGTGTGGTCCTTTGTGCGAGAGGCAAGAACGCGGGGAATTTTTACGCCGGGGGATATGAAGCTTCTGGAGCACGAGGAGTATGAGATCCTCTGGGACAGGTACTGTGATGCGGTATTTGCCGGCACGGTAGAATAAAAAAACGACCACTTTTCATCCAGTGTGAAAAGTGGTCGTTTGCTCGTTCAGCATCACAGCGGCTGCTTGTTGGCGGCGCGGTTCTTGCGGTTGCCGCGGCTGCGGCCCCGGCGGCGGGACTGGCTGGCTTTGTTCTGGTAAAAGCCCTGCAGTTCCGCATCCGCCTCATAGATCAGCTTGTTGCAGACCCAGCTTCCGTTCACCGGATCCTTGCGGAAGCGGACGCGGGAAAGGAAGGAGCCGTCCTCTTCACAGGTGAAGAGATTCATATAGCGCTGATCTCCCTGGTTGACCCAGCGGGTCCCTTCCAGCTCCTTGCCGCACACCGGGCAGAGAACCTTGCCCAGCCGTTCGTCGGCAAAGGCAGCGGTCTTGCTTTCCAGCCCCTCGAAGCTTTCGTGCAGCAGAGCCCGGGGCCCGGTCTCCTCCGCAGAGGGCTTGTAGTTGGGCATCCGGGAAGCCAGGATCTTGTCCGCCTCGGGGTAGAGGCGCAGGCCCTCGGCCATGTCCAGGTGCGTGCTCACCAAGGCGGTGTTGTAAGCGTCGCCCAGAGCGTCGTGGGCAACTCTGGTCTGCTCGATCTCAAAGTGCTCCATGGCGCTGGCCAGAGACTTCTGGTTCTTGTCTCCACCGGTCTGGAGATTGTAGATGAGCTGCAGATTGATCCAGCCCTCGATCCAGTCCCAATCCAGGTCGTGGATGATGATGTTCTGTTCCAGGATCCCCTGATCGTCACAGCCCCAGGTCAGAAAGGTGACACCGTCGCCGCACCACTCCCGGAAGCGGGCCAGGGCTTCGGGAAAGCCAACGCCATTGGCCAGGCGATCCTTGTCAAAGCCAGTGATCTTCTTCACCTTATAGTGCATGCGACGGAAGTAAACAGGCTTCACATCGATGGTGAATTCCTCGGTGGGCTTCATGTTTTCATCCAGTTTCACCGCGCCGATCTCAATGATCTCGCCCCGCAGATGGATAGGAAGCTTATTAAAGACGGAGGATTTGGAGCTCATGGCCTGGTTCCACTCCAGATCCACCACAACGTAATTCATAGGTCTGTCCTCTTATTTCTCAATTTCACCGCAACAGTATAGCATATCTATCCTGTGATTGCACTACTTTTTTTCGAAACGGCGCGGAATTCTTTTGCATGCTGTGGGCGCATATGCTATACTCTGAACATGGAGGAACGGATATGAAGAATATGACTTTACTGCGCGCCGAAAAAGCCTCCGGCGGACGGCTCTGCGGCGCTTTTGACGGCAATTCGGAACTGGACCGGATCATCATCGACAGTCGCCAGGTTCGGCCCGGGGACCTTTTCGTGGCCTATAAGGGCGAGAATGTGGACGGGCACGATTATATTGCCGCGGCCTTTCAAAAGGGCGCGGCCTGCTGCCTGGCCCAGCGGATCCCGGAAGGGGAGACGCGGCCCATTCTCCTTGTTGAAGATGTGCAGACGGCACTGGAAAAGATCGCCGCGGAATACCGGCGGGACCTTATGATCCCCATGATCGGCATCACCGGCAGCGTTGGCAAGACCTCCGCCAAGGAGATGATCGCTTCCGTCCTGGAGCAGCGCTTCCGGGTGCTGAAAACAGATAGAAATCTCAACAATCAGATCGGCGTTCCCATGACGATCTCCCGCATCGAGCCGGAACATGAGGCCGCCGTGGTGGAGATGGGCATTTCCGGCTTTGGAGAAATGCGGGCGCTGACGAAGATCGTTCATCCCACGGTGGCGGTATTTACGGTGATCGGTCATGCCCACCTGGAGTTTCTCCATGACCGCAGAGGTGTGTTTCAGGCCAAGACCGAGATGCTGGAGGGCATGGACGAAAATGGCGTCGTCATCGTGAACGGGGACGACGATCTGCTGTGCTCGCTGGAGTGCTCCCAGAAGAAGCTGAGCTTCGGCTTGGGAGATCATTGCGATATACGCGCACGGGATATCCGGGTGGACGAACAGGGTCATACCGCCTGCACGATCCTCTATGACGGCGGAGAAATGGCGGTCCGCATTCCGTCCTTCGGCAATCATATGATCTATGCCGCACTGGAAGGGGCTGCGGTGGGACTGACCCTGGGACTTACCGAGGAGGAGATCATCCGGGGCATCGCCGCCTATGAAACCGTAGGCAGCCGCGCCGCCGTCACGGAGACCGGGAAGATCACCCTCATCGACGACAGCTACAATGCCAATCCCGATTCGGTGAAATGCGGGGTGGATTCCCTCATGCAGCTGGCGGGACGGCACGTCTGTGTCTTTGGCGATATGCTGGAACTTGGCCCCGGAGAGAGGGAGATGCACCGGGACGCCGGCGCCTACGCCGCGGAAAAGGGTGTCGACCTGATCCTCTGCACCGGACCTCTTTCCCGGGAAATGGCTCTCGGCGCGGGAGAACGGGGCCGCTGGTTCCCGGACCGGGAGGAACTTCTTCGACTGCTCCCGGAGATCATCCGGCAGGGAGACCGGGTGCTGGTGAAGGCATCTCGCGGCATGCACTTTGAATCTATCGCGGAGGCTCTGAAAACGCTATGAAAAAGCCTCTTGTTTTTCTGGATCTGGATGATACCATCCTGGATTTTCACTGGGCGGAGCAGCGGGCTTTGTCCCGGGCCTTCCGGGAAGCGGGCCTTGACCCGAGACCTGAGATCCTGGACCGCTACAGCGACATCAACCGCAGCCAGTGGGAGCTGCTGGAGAGGGGCATTCTGACCCGGGAGCAGGTGCTGGTGCGCCGTTTCCAGCTTCTCTTTGAGGAGCAGGGAATCGCCGCCTCCGCGGAGGAGGTGGGGCGTCGTTATGAAGAACTCCTGGCGGACGGACACCGTTTCATCCCAGGCGCGGAAGAGCTGCTGCGGGGACTGCAAGGCAGAGCGCGGCTTTTCCTGGCCTCCAACGGCTGTGCCGCCGTGCAGGAGTCACGGATTGCAAGCTCCGGCATCGGCCCCTATTTTGAAGATATCTTCATTTCCGAGCTCATGGGAGCGGACAAGCCCTCGGAGGAATACTACGGCCGCTGCATCGCAAGGATCCCGGACTTTGAAGCGTCCCGCGCCGTGATGGTGGGGGACAGCCTTACCTCGGATATTCAGGGCGGTATCCGCAGCGGGATGCACACCTGCTGGCTCAATCCCCAGGGACGTCCCGGCAGGCCGGACATCGTGCCGGAGGCGGAGATCAGATCGATTTCCGAACTGCCGGCATTTCTCGTCTCGATCGGGCTTTTATAAAAAACACGGGAGGATCCGTTTCTTTGGATCCTCCCGTGAGTTCTTATTTCATTGCGCGATAAAGTATTGAAAAAGCAGCAGTAAGATCACGCCGGGGACGCCGCCCACGCCGGCCACGATGCAGTTGGCAAGGCTGGGCTCCAGATGCAGAAACTCCAGCGGCACGTAGGTGTTCAGCACGAAGAGCAGCGCGAAGCCCAGCACCGCGTGCAGCAGCAGCTTCACGATCTTCCCCAGGGGCTTGGCCAGCAGCATCACCAGAAACACGATGATGACCAGCCCGCCGGCGGAGAGGGCCGCGAAGGGAAGGTGTCCGGAAGCGAGAAACTGTTTCAAAAGTTCAAGTTTATCCACGAAAAAACTCCTTTTTCAGAAGGGAAAAGCTTCCTGCGTAAGCCTTGCTGCATTGCACATACTAAGGGCGGACAGCTTTTCGGAGAGACAGAGACTTTGGGTGCGATCTCGAAAGAGACTCTATAGAGATACATCCAAACCGGAAAAATGTCAAGCGGAAGACCGGTTTTTCCCGGAAAACGGGACGGATAACCGCGGGCGGGGCGCATCTGCGCCCCGCTTTTGCGTTTTTTCTTTTGAGCTTTCGCTCAGCGGGAAAACCATCTGGGCTGATGAAAATCGATGATCACCTTGCCCTGCTTTTCCTCAACACGGATCTCGGCACCAAGTTCCCGGTATCTGTCATAGAAATCCTGATGGGAAAGATACTCCTCCAGTGTGATGATCTGCTCTCCGCGTTCCCTGAGCTTTTCCGCAGTTTCCCTCAGGTATTCCTCGGAATAAGGGTCGATGGGGGATAGGCCCAGCCGAAGAAGGATTTGATTGCGCAGAGCATCGTTCAGATCTCCGAAAGTCCATTCTTTGGACTTTTCGCGCAGGTAGGGGAGGCCAAGCTCCCAATAGGGACGATAGAAGTCCAATACGATTTCCGCTGAACTCTGAATCTCTTCCGCTGTGTATTCCTTCGTATCGCCATAAGCAAGTTCATAGGCGAAATCAAATTGCCGCAGCATGCAGTGGGAAAGGAGCCCGTCGCTTTCTCCCAAATCCGGAAACTGCGCGCCAAAGACAAAGCCTTTTTTGCCGTCGGGGATCCGCAGAACAAAGCGAAGGTCGCCCTTTTCGTCAAGTCTGGTATAGTCGCTGCCTTTGCTTTTTTCAAAGCCGAAACCATGGCAAATCTCTGCTATGGTTTTTTGAAGCGCTGCTTTTTTCATTTTGATGCCTCCCCGAAACGTTCTTTTATCATGGGAACGATGCTCCCTGCAAAGCTCACGGTGTCCTCATGGGAGAAATAGATCAGCCAACGATAATCCTTTGCCGCATAGAAGCACTCGCTGCCTGCATAGTCGGAAAGCTCTCCCGTTTCCACGCAGTTGGGTAAGTTGAACCAGCTTTCCCCCACGCAAAAGGCGTGCTTTTCGGAAAGCAGGAGAAGAGCGCCAAGCTCATCCAGATGTCCTTCCAGGGATGAGGTCGAGACATAGCAGAGCTGATCGGTTGGAATCGACACAGCGGAAAGCGGATACCAGTATTGGTTTTCACGACAGTCCCAGAGCTCGGCAAGCTTGCCTTTTACGGAAGAGGCTTCCGCTTCCGGAAGAACGCGGAAATAGGGGATCCCAGGGAAGGGGCAGTCTGGCGCAAGAAGGGAGAACTGTTCCAAAAAAGCCAGCTCGGTATTTTGTATATAGTATTGCTCGATCTTAGTGGGTTCATGCCCCAGAGGCGGCGTAATGGGTACGGGGAGCAGATCCCGGACGGCCTGGAAATAGGAAGCATAATCGGAAAAGTCACGATCGGTCAGTGTTCCGAGCCAGAAGGCAAGATCATAAGGCACACGATATAGAAGGGAAGAGGGACCGCCTTGAAAAGCATACATGCTCAAGCCCATTTGCCCGTATTCTATGCACCATTGACGCAGCGTATCGGTGACATTATTGTAGATCATTGATTGTCGGCCCCCTTCCTGCAGGTGTTGATGACAGTATAGCACAGCTTGAAAATATGGGAAAGAGGCAGAAAGCAGTCAGACAAAGGAATCCATTGTAGTATCTCACGAACATCAGAACTTGAACTCCCTAAAGGGACTAGGAAGCCGCATAAGCGGCTTCCGTCGCTGCCGCCGCGCTGTGCGCGGGCAGAACCAAGCTGCTCTGTTACCCGCACCAGAAAAGGCACCCTTTTGGGTGCCTTTTCTGGTGCGGGTAACAGGACTTGAACCTGCACGGTTGCCCACTGGAACCTAAATCCAGCGTGTCTGCCAATTCCACCATACCCGCGTATGAAAAAAACCCATTGCAAACGCAACAGGTTTTGAATGGAGCGGGCAACGAGGCTCGAACTCGCTACCTCCACCTTGGCAAGGTGGCGCTCTACCGGATGAGCTATGCCCGCATCAGCAAGGGGTATAATATCACAAATTGAAAGAATGTCAAGATTTTTTTTCATTTCTTTTCCTTTTGGACTGTCCGCAGAAAAAAGACTTGTGCAAGCGGCGCCGGGGTGATATGCTATCAAGGTATGCAAAACCGGAAAGAAGGGTAATGCTTTGAAAATCGTTGTTTTGGGCGGCGGCATCAGCACCGAGCGGCATGTCTCTCTGGTCAGCGCCACGTCGATCTGCAGAGCGCTGCGGAGCCTTGGCCATCAGGCTGTGTTCACCGATCTCTATATGGGCCTGGAAGATGTGGAGGGATCGCTGGAGGCGCTCTTTGACGCGCCGGACGGACATTGCGGCAATGTTTCCATCGAGAAGAGCGCGCCGGATCTGGAGCAGGTCCGCGCCTCCCGCAGAGATAAGAGTCCCAGCCGTATCGGCCCCGGGATCCTGGAGCTTTGCAAGCTGGCGGACTGCGTCTTCCTCGGTCTCCACGGCGCGGACGGGGAGGACGGAAAGATCCAGGCGACGCTGGATCTGCTGGGCGTTCCCTATACCGGCTCCGGCCCCCTGGGCAGCGCCATGGCCATGGACAAGGCCGTTGCCAAGCGCATCATGGAAAGCGTCGGCGTTCCCACAGCCGAATGGCGCGAGGTGAAATACAGCAGGGAGGATATTCCCGCGCTGATGCAGAATCTGCCCTGCCCCTGCGCAGTGAAGACAGTGGGCGGCGGCTCCTCCATCGGCGTTGTTTTGCCTGAAACAAGGGAAGAACTCCGCACTGCTCTGGTGGAGGTCCTGCGCTACGGGAACCGGGTCGTGGTGGAGAAAAAGATCCGCGGCCGGGAGCTCACGGTCCCTGTCTTCAACGGCGCGGCCCTCAGCCCCATTGAGATCGTTCCGCCGGAGGGGCATGATTTTGACTATGTCTCCAAATACCAGAGCGGCTCGGAGGGTGCCCGGGAGATCTGCCCCGCGCCCCTCACGGAGGAGGAGAAAAATCTGGTCAGCTCTCTCGCGCTGCGGATCCACGATGCCCTTGGGCTTTCGGTGTACTCCAGAACGGATTTCATCCTGGATGAGGAAGGCAAAGCCTGGTGCCTGGAGGTCAACACCCTCCCCGGCATGACGCCCAACAGCCTGATCCCCAAGGCTGCAGCTCTGGCCGGCATGAGTTACCCGGAGCTTTGCGAGCAGATCGTCCTTCTGAGCCTGAAAAGCAGGGAAGGCGGCGGCTCTTGTTAACAGATTCTTGATGTTTTGCGGCGCTGTTATGGTAAAATAATGATTCAGAAAATCATTACGAGCAGGTGAAAACATGAAACAGAGATTGCTTCAATTTATGGCTGGCAGAAACGGGAACGATGCCTTCAATCGCTTCCTGCTTGTGCTCATCCTGGTTCTGATGCTGCTGTCTTTGTTTCTGCCCTCGGGCCTCAGCCGCATCACCTATTTTCTTACCATTGTCCTTCTGGGCTACAGCTATTTTCGCATGTTCTCCCGCAACATCTATAAGCGCCAGACGGAGAACGCCTGGTACTGGGAAAAGCGCAGCCGCGTTGTCTCGTCTGTCCGCCTGTTGAAGGAGCGCTGGCTCCAGCGGAAGGATTACCGCTTTTTCAGCTGCCCTTCCTGCCGTACCACGCTTCGTGTTCCCAAGGGTAAGGGGCAGATCAAGATCGTCTGCCGCAAGTGCGGCAGCTCCTTTGTGAGGAAAACCTGAAATGTTCGGCTACCTCGCCGCAGATACCGTGCATCTTACGCCGGAAGAGCTGAGCCGCTACAAGGCCTGTTACTGCGGCCTGTGCCGCACTCTGCAGGACCGGCACGGCATCCAGGCGCGGCTCACGCTGAATTACGATATGACCTTTCTCATTCTGCTGCTTCAGTCGCTGCATGAGCCGGAGGAGAGCGGGGGAGAGGAGCCTTGCCTGGTACACCCGATCCAATCCAGGCCCTGGCAGCGGAGCGAGATCACGGCTTATGCCGCCGATCTGAACCTGGCTCTGGCTTATCTCAAGTGCCTGGACAACTGGGAGGACGACGGAAGTCTCCTGGCCCTGGGCGAGGCGAAGGCCCTGCGGAAGGCCTACGACGCGGTCTGTGGGCGCTATCCCCGGCAGTGCGCCGTGATGCAGACGAGCCTGCGGGAGCTGAGCGCCCTGGAGAAGGAACGCCGGGAGGACCCGGACGCGGCCTCTGCCTGCTTCGGCAGGCTCCTGGGTGAGCTCTTTGTATGGCGGGAGGATCGCTGGGCGGATACGCTCCGCCGTATGGGTGAGGCCTTGGGCAGGGCTGTCTATGTGATGGACGCCTGCATGGACCTGGACGGGGATGCTGCCCGCGGTCATTATAATCCCTTTCGGCGTTACTATGGCCTTGCGGATAACAAAGATCGCTTCCGCGCCGTGCTGCAGATGCTGATGGGGGATTGCCTCCGGGCCTTTGACGTGCTGCCCCTGGTGCAGGATGTATCGATCCTCAAGAATATCCTCTGTTTGGGCTTTTGGACGCAGTTTGACCGTAAGTACGGGGAAAAGAAGGAATAAGCATGGTGAAGGATCCGTATCAGGTCCTGGGCGTGTCTCCCGACGCCAGCGACGAGGAGATCAAAAAAGCCTACCGGGATCTCACAAAAAAATATCATCCGGATCTGAACCCGGGGGATGAGAGCGCCGCAGAAAAGATGCACGATGTGAACGCCGCCTATGACGCCATCAAGAACGGCACCGCCCAGCAGCAGACCTGGGACGGCGGCGCCGCCCAGCAGGCCTACGGGCCCTATGGCTGGGCTGGCTTCAACAGTGCCGGCGGCTTCAATCCCTATACCTGGTATCAGCAGGAGACCCGGCGGACGGAACGCAGCGAGTATACCGCGGCCCGCAACTATATCCGCAATCGGATGTATCCCGAGGCGCTGACGGCGCTGAGCGGGGTCCCCGCGTCGGAACGGGACGGACGCTGGTATTATCTCAGCGGCGTGGCTAAGATGTATCAGGGCAATAAGATCGCGGCTCTGGAAGACGCCAGGACCGCCGTTCGCCTGGATCCGGACTGCGAGGAATATCAGGAGCTTCTCCGCCAACTGGAGACCGGCGGCGACTTCTACCGCAACTACACCACGGAGTATCAAAGCGGCATTCGCATGGACCGGCTTTGCATGACGCTGTGCCTGTCCCAGTTCTGCCTCGGCCCTCTCTGTGGCTGGAATATGTGCTGCTGCTGATCGCTTATCAAGATGCAAATACCAAAGGACAGCGAGGCTTTTGCCCGCTGTCCTTTTCGAAATCAGGAGAATAGCTTTCGGATCAGCGATCCCGTATATTCACTGAGCGCACGAAAGTCCATGTGGGGACGGTAAACAAGCTCCATCCGGTCGTGGATCTGCTTCGCTTGCTTTAAATGGGAGACTGCCTCCCGCAGTGCGTTTGACGCATCCGCTGATGGCTGGAATATGGCTTTCAGATACAGCTTCTCTTCCGGCAGAATCAGCGCTTCCGGGATCTCCGGGTCCAGGGGCGAAGGGCAGAGAAATGCTTCATAACCCCTCTCTTGGACCAGACCTGCAGCCTGGGAAATGACCTCGGGCGAGGTCGGGAGCGTGACGCAGTCTGCAAGCTGATCGTCCAGGCTCAGCGCCCCCTTGCAGCTGACCGCGCTGAGATAACAGCGGCGTGCCGGTTTCCGCTCACATCTCTCCGGCAGTCGATCCAGAATCGTCCGGATCTCTGCATCGTCCTGTGCGGCTGCCTTGCCCCCACCTTTTGCCGCGCAGTCTGCCAGCGCTTTATAAGCACGTCGATAGCATTCTCTGTTTTGTCCCTGCAGGATCAAAAGCTCCTGCTTCTCCGCTTCGGAGAAGGGGAGAAGCAAATACCCGGAGAGATCGATATAGTCTCCGGTGACGCCCAATAGCTTCGGCTCCAGCACGTGGGGAGCGGTCCCATCCGCCCAGGCCTGCCGAAGCGCGGGAATGTAGACGCCGTCCAGAGAATCCGGATCCCCGGAACAGAGAACCTGCTCCACAGCGAGGCCCCGTTCCTTTGCCGTTTTAGCTATGGCTCTCAGCATGCTGGACTTGCCGGTGCCCGGCCCGCCCTTGAGTACGTGCAGATATGCGCCCTCCGGCGGGAACGCACCATATAGAGAAGCAAATCCGGCTTTTGTATTCGCACCGAGAAAATAGAATTCCATGGTATGCACCCCTTTCTGAGCAGTGTATGAAAGGGCGGCGGCTTTTATACCAGACATGGGAAGGAGAGAAGCATGTATCGTTATTTGTTTTTCGATTTTGACGGCACCCTTTACGACACTGTGGAGGGCATCACCCGCTGCGTACAGTATGCGCTGCGCAAACGGGGTATGGACGCGCCGCTCGATTCCCTGCGCTGCTTCGCGGGTCCTCCATTGGATGATATGTTTATGGAGAAGTTCGGCTTTACGAGAGAAGATGCGGAGCAGGCCGTCCGTGATTTTCGGGAGCGCTATGTGCCCATCGGCCTGTACGAAAGCCGGCCGTTTCCCGGCATGAAGGACTTGCTCCGGGATCTGCATGCTGCCGGATACCGGCTGGCCGTGACCACCTCCAAGCCCCAGGTGCTGGCGGAGGAACTCCTCCGCCGGGGGGATCTGCACGATCTGTTCGATTGCATCTGCGGCGCCGCCGAGGAAGGGGAGGGCAATGCCAAGTGGCAGGTGCTCCGCCGCGCCATGGAGAGGCTGCATGCGCCGGAAGGGGAGTCCGTCCTCATTGGGGACACCAAGTACGATGTGGCCGGGGCAAAACGCTGTGGGATCCCCTGCATCGGCGTGGGCTACGGCTACGCTGCGGAAGGAGAATTGGAGCAGGCCGGCGCAGATGCAGTCGCCGCGGATCTCGATGCCCTTCGCGGTATGCTGCTGACATAAAAAACAGCTGTCAGTCCGACAGCTGTTTTATTCTATAGGGATCGTGAGGATCTCCAAGCCTTTTTCCTTCGCATAGAGGATAGTGTTGCGGGTGCCGCCGGCCTCGCCGTTGTAACAGGCGAGAAGCAGGGAGGAATGGTTCACCATGTATCGGTTTCGCGCCATCATGCAGCCGGGAGCATAGTGTTCCTGCTGCAGAAACACGCTGTCGCAGGCGTCCAGGATCCGGTGATAACGGGTCCGCTGCTCCGCGCTCCAGCGCTCCGCCTGGCCGCGGAAGGGGATGGCGGCACCGAGACTCACATCCTCGTGAACCTGACGCAGGAGGAGCAGACTTTCCGCAAAATACAGATCGCAGCCCTCGGCCATGCCGCAGAGAAAATGCCGGTAGCCCCGCTGATAGAGATCTACAAGAGCCTGTACGATATCCATTTTCAGATCCAGGCAGCGCAGATCCTCCTCCCGGTAGCCCCAGGGGAGCTTGGAGGGCCGGTGCCCGGTAAAGCAGCAGGTGATCTCCAGCTCGTGCACGGTTGTTCCTCCTTCCCTCCGCTTGCTTTCCTGGTCGCCTGTATTGTAGCGTAGAAAGAAGGACTTGTCAAAGGAAACATGATGTGCTATACTCTCCTCGTCTTCAGGGCAGGGTGAAATTCCCGACCGGCGGTATAGTCCGCGAGCCTTCGGGCCGATCCGGTGTGACTCCGGAACCGACAGTAAAGTCTGGATGGAAGAAGACGGGAAAATCTGATATTCCTGTCCTCTCTTTTGCTGCGCCTGAAGTCTTGGAGACTTCAGGTTTTTTCTTTTGTGAGGAGGAAAAAAACATGGAAAAACTGCTGCAATCCGCAAAGGAAAACGTGGGCTTTCTTCTGGTGTGCGCTGTTGTGTTCGCCGGGCTCTTTCTGCTGGCCTGGCTCTTTGAGCGCATGCTGGTGAAAAACCGCAAAAAGTTTTCCGACACCCACTACATTGCCTATACGGCCATTTTCTCCACCATGGCGGCGGTGCTCATGCTGCTGGAGATCCCGCTGTTCTTCGCCCCCGGCTTCTATAAGCTGGATCTCAGCGAGTTGCCCGTCATGATCTGTACCTTCTACCTGGGACCGGTGGCGGGTGTGGTTTCGGAATTCATCAAGGTTTTCCTGAAGTTGATCTTCAAGGGTACCAGCACCGCCTTTGTAGGCGATTTTGCAAACTTTGCCGTGGGCTGCACCTTTGTGCTCCCCGCCAGCATCATCTATCACGCAAAGCCCAGCCGCAAGAGCGCCCTGGTCGGGATGATCGTGGGCACCCTTGTCATGACCGTTTTCGGCAGCGCCTTCAACGCCCTCTATCTCATCCCCAAGTTTGCCCAGCTTTTCCACATGGAGCTGGAAAATATCGTCGGCATGGGTACGGCAGTGAACGGACATATCACCAGCGTCTACACCCTGGTCCTCTATGCTGTGGTGCCCTTCAACCTCCTGAAAGGGATCCTTGTTTCCGCGCTGACCTTCCTGCTCTATAAACGCATATCTCCCCTCATGCACAAGGGAGACGAGAGAAAAAAGCGGAGAAGCTGAATCGAAAACCTGAAGATCCTGCGCCCCGGATTTTTATTCGGGGTGCTTGCATTTTCGCCGGAAAATGGTACAATACAAGAAACCAAAAAGGAGGGATCGGAATGATCATCACCATCGGACGAGAGCATGGAAGCAACGGGCACCTGATCGCAAGCGCCCTGGGCAAGGAGCTTGGCTTCCGCTGCCTGGATAAGGAGATCGTGGATCGGGCTGCGGAGGATTCCAGTTTCAACAAGGCCATCCTCGCTTCCTATGACGAAAAACGGATCTCTCCCTATATTTCCAGCGCACCCCATTACATGGGCATGGGAGAGGGCTTCCGCCTCAGTACCCAGATCGCCGCCGCCCAGTTTGACGCCATCCGCAATCTGGCAGAGGAGGGGGACAGCATCTTTGTGGGCCGCTGCGCAGACTATGTGCTGCGCAGTCGGAAGGATCTGCTGCGTGTCTTTATCATGGCGCCGGTTGAGTTTCGCGTGCGCACCATGATGGAGCGCCAGGGCCTTACGGAAGACCAGGCCAGGCGCCTGATCAAGCAGGTGGACAAGGACCGCTCCAGCTATTATAAATACTATACCGATCAGGCCTGGGGCGATATCGACAACTATGACCTCTGTATCAACAGCGCCATCACCGGTATCGACGGCGCCGTCATGGCTATTGCAGGCGTGGTCCGCAGCCTGAAGCGGGAAGCTTGAATCTGAGATATGAAATGAAAGGCACTCTCTCCGTTTTTGGAGAGAGTGCTTTTTGCTGTTCGGGAGGATCAGCCCTGCCAGATCTTGCTGCGGTCGATGTCTTTCAGAGTGGCGGCACCGCACATGGTCATGGTGGATTTGAGTTCACCTACGATCTTGTCCATGTAGACCTTGAAGCCTTCTTCGCCCGCACCGTAGATGGCGGTGAGAATGGGGCGGCCGATGAGCACGCCGTCCGCACCCAGGGCCAGCGCACGGAACACATCCACTCCGGAGCGGATGCCGCCGTCCACCAGAATGGTGATGCGGTCCTTCACGGCGTCGGCGATGGCGGGGAGGACTTCCGCTGTGGAGGGAACGCCGCCCTGGACCCGGCCGCCGTGGTTGGAGACCACAATGGCGTGGGCGCCGGCTTCCACTGCTTTGCGGGCGCCGGCAACGGTCATGATGCCCTTGATGATAAAGGGACGGCCGGCATAGTCGATGATCTCCCGCATCTCATCCACAGACTTGCTGCCCGCGTTGGGATTCATGGCCTTGAGGAAGGGGAGGCCTGCGCCGTCCACGTCCATAGCCACGGCGAAAATGTCCGCCTGCTCCACGATATCCAGCTTTTCAAAGACGAATTCCTTGTTCCAGGGCTTGATGGTGGGGATGCCCATGCCGCCCACCTTTACCATGTCCTGCACGGAGCTCTTCATGATCTCGGGGTCCACACCGTCACCGGTGAGAGCAGCGATGCCGTAGTTGGCGGCAGCGGGGACCAGAATGGAGTTATAGGTGAAGTCCGTATGCTTGGGACCGTAGTGCATGGGGAGAGAGCCGAGAGGAGCGGCGAAAATGGGGGCGGAGAAGCGGTGCCCGAACATCTCGAAGGAGATATCGGGTTCCACGTTCTTGCAGAGCGTGTCCATGTTCACGAAGATCTCCTGCCACTTGTCAAAGTTGCGGGAGGCGGTGGCTCCGGGATATTTGCAGCCGGGGCCGGGCATGGCGTTGCCGCAGGCGCGGCCGTTGCATACGGGGCATGCTTTGCAGTAGGGGCCGATGCAGTCTCTGGCAGCTGCCAGAACTTCCGGATAGGTCATGGGAAAAACCTCCTTTAAGATGCTTGTCGATTTGTTTCTTTGCTTGTTTTGATTATGGAATGTGAGGACTTATTTGTCAAGTGATACCGGATATTCAGACGTGGAGAATTCCACATTGTTCACCCCTGTCCCGTCGAAGGCGGGGATCATTTCATCTGTGGCGGCGTCTGTTTCCTGCCAGAAGCCCTCCAGACCGCGCCTGCGAAGATAGGAGATGAGGCGCTGGTTGGTCTCATCATCCACGCGCTGCTGCAGCTCGGGAAAGCGCTCCAGCCCCGGAATGGGGGTATACTGGCTCATGAGGGAGAAAAGCACCGTGCCCGCGGAAAACTCCTCCGCGGCAAAGTCAATCACGTCCATGGCATTCAGATCCTGACCCGGCAGAATCAGATGTCGGATCAGAACCCCCCGGCGGAGCATGCCGTCTTCGTCCAAAACATAGGGCCCGGTCTGACGGACCATCTCTTTGATCGCGGCTGCGGCGACAGTGGGGTAGTCCTCTGCCAGAGAATAGCGCTTGGCCAGGGCCGGTTTCCAGTATTTGAAATCCGGCAGATAGACCTGGACCAGCCCGTCCAGCAGGCGCAGGCTCTCCACACTCTCGTACCCGGAGCTGTTCCAGACCACGGGGATCCCCAGGTCCAGCCCTGACAGCGCTTCGGCAATGGGGCGGACGAAGTGGGCGCCGGTGACCAGGTTCAGATTGTGCACGCCCTGATCCCGCAGACGAAGCATCAGGTCCTTCAGCGCGGGGACAGTCAGGATCTCTCCCGTGCCGCCGCCGCGGCTGATTTCCCGGTTTTGGCAGAAGACGCAGCGCAGGCTGCATCCGGTAAAAAAGATGGTTCCGGAGCCCCGTGTTCCGCTGATGCAGGGTTCCTCGCCATAGTGGGGAGCGGCCCGGGATATGCGCGGAAGAGCGGGGGAACGGCAAACGCCGCCGGGCTCGTTGATACCGCGTTTTGCACCGCATTGGCGGGGACAATCGTTACAAAAAACATCCATTCTGATCGTTCCTCGGTATGTTTTCGGCTTTTTGTCAAAATCACCATAAAAGTGAAAAATCCGGGAAGGATTATACCCTAAATTTGTGGATATTGCAAGAATCCGAGAAAAAAGCAAAAAAGTACATGATTTTTTGGAAATGTGTGCTAAAATGATGCCGATTGAGAGACATGAATGCAGATCCGGGGGTGGAGGATATACTGGATATCGTGTTGGTGGAGCCGGAGATCCCGCACAATACCGGGGCGATCGCCAGAACCTGTGCCTGCACGGGTGCAAGGCTGCATCTCATCAAGCCCCTTGGCTTTGACATCTCCGATAAGTGGGTCAAGCGCTGCGGCCTGGATTACTGGCATCTGGTGGATATTTCCGTATACGAAAACCTGGACGAGTATTTTACGAGACACGGGGATGAAAACCTGTGGCTTGCCACTACCAAGGCGCCCCGGGCTTATCATGAAGCGGATCTTTCCGGGAATGTCACACTGATGTTCGGGAAGGAGACTGCCGGACTTCCGCTGTGGCTGCGGGAGCGCTACCGGGACAAATGCATCCGCATTCCCATGATCTCGGAGGCCAGAAGCCTCAATCTCTCCAATTCCGTTGCCATTCTGGCCTATGAGGCGCTGCGGCAGCAGGGCTTCCCGGGCCTTATGGAAGCCGGCGAAATGTCGGCTGAATAAAATAAAAAAACTTTTTATAGGAGGATAACCCATGAACTACAGCAAGAAGACCATTTACGATGTGGACGTAAAGGGTAAGAAGGTGCTGCTCCGCTGCGACTTCAACGTTCCCCAGGACAAGAAGACCGGCGAGATCACCAGTGATAAGCGTATCGTTGCGGCCATCCCCACCATCAAGTACCTACTGGAGCATGGCGCTGCTGTGATCGCCTGCTCTCATCTGGGCAAGCCCGTTGCTACCTTTGACAGTTACGTGAAGAAGCAGGTGGAGAAGGGCAAGAACGAGGCTGACATCACCAAGGAAGATTGGGAGAAGTCTCTGCGCAAGCTGACCCTGGCCCCCGTTGCCAAGCGCCTCAGCGAGCTGCTGGGCCAGGACGTGATCTTTGCCGCCGACACCATCGGTGAGGACGCCAAGGCCAAGGCCGCCGCACTGCAGCCCGGCCAGATCCTGCTGCTGGAGAACCTGCGCTTTGACAAGGGCGAGACCAAGAACGACCCCGCCTTCGCCAAGGCTCTGGCCGACATGGCCGAGATCTTCGTTTCCGACGCCTTCGGTACCGTGCACCGCGCTCACGCCTCCACCGCCGGTGTGGCTGCCTATCTGCCCGCCTACTCCGGTCTGCTGGTGGACAAGGAACTGAGCATTATGGGCAAGGCTCTGGAGAACCCCGCCCGTCCCTTCGTCGCTGTTCTCGGCGGCGCCAAGGTCTCCGACAAGATCAACGTCATCAATAACCTGCTGGAAAAGGCCGACACCATCATCATCGGCGGCGGCATGGCATACACCTTCAAGGTGGCCCAGGGCTTCAAGATCGGCCAGTCCCTGCTGGAGGCTGACCGCATCGACTACGCCAAGGACATGATCGCAAAGGCCGAGGCGAAGGGCGTGAAGTTCCTGCTGCCCATCGACAACATCTGCGCCAAGGAGTTCTCCGCTGACGCCGAGCCCATCCTTGTGGAAGGCGACATCGCCGACGATCTGATGGGCATGGACATCGGTCCCAAGACCCGCGAGATTTTTGCCGAGGCCGTGAAGGGCGCCGGTACCATTGTCTGGAACGGACCCATGGGCGTGTTCGAGTTTGACGCCTTTGCCGAGGGCACCAAGGCCATGGCCCGCGCTCTGGCCGAGAGCGGCGCCGTCACCATCGTGGGCGGCGGCGACTCCGCCTCCGCAGTGGAAAAGCTGGGCTTTGCCGACAAGATCACCCACATCTCCACCGGCGGCGGCGCTTCCCTGGAGTTCCTGGAAGGTAAGGAACTGCCGGGCGTTGCCTGCCTGCTGGACAAGTAAGGCTGAAGCTGTAACGGGGAATACCCCTCAGTCAGCCGCCTTGCGTGAGATGGCGGCTGACAGCTCCCCCTGGCAGGGGAGCCTATATGGAAGGAGATTATCATGAACAGAAAGTATCGCAAGACGATCATTGCCGGCAACTGGAAGATGAACCAGCTGGCTTCCACCATCAAGCCCTTCATGGAAGAGCTGAAGGCCAATATGCCCAAGACCAAGAGCTGCGACGTGGTGCTCTGCGCCCCCGCCGTGATGGTCCCTGCCCTGATCCGTGCCGGGAAGGACTGCAAGGTCGCCGCCGGCGCCCAGGATGTTTCCAAGTTTGAGAAGGGTGCTTACACCGGTGAGATCTCTGCCGCTCAGCTGGCGGATATCGGCGCCAAGTACTGCATTGTCGGCCACAGTGAGCGCCGCCAGTACCACGGCGAGGACGACATGCTGGTCAACGCCAAGGCCAAGGCCCTGCTGGAAAAGGGCATTGCTCCCATCATCTGCGTGGGCGAGAGCCTGGAGCAGCGTGAGATGGACCTGACCATGGAGTATGTTGCCTACCAGGTCAAGGCTGCTCTCTCCGGCATCGACGCTACCCAGCTGCGCCGCTGCGTTATCGCCTATGAGCCCATCTGGGCCATCGGCACCGGCAAGACCGCAACTGCCAAGCAGGCGCAGGAGGTCTGCGAGGGCATCCGTGCTGTGATCCGCAAGATCTACGGCGCCCGTCCCGCCCGTGCTGTCAGCATTCTCTACGGCGGCAGCATGAACGCCAAGAACGCGGCCGAGCTGCTGGCGCAGCCCGACATCGACGGCGGCCTCATCGGCGGCGCTTCCCTGAAGCCCGTTGACTTTGCCACCATCATCGCCGCTACCGCTCAGGACTGATCCGGTATATCAGGGGATGCAAGGAAAGCTTTGCATCCCCTTTCTCAAATGTATCAGAAAGGAATTCCTCTTTTATGAAAAAAGCCGTTTTTATCATTCTGGACGGTTTCGGCATCGCGCCTCCCACTGCCGGCAACGCCATTGCCCAGGCCAAGAAGCCCAATCTTGACAAGCTCTTTGCCGAGTATCCCTGCACCCAGCTGCAGGCCTCCGGACTTGACGTGGGCCTGCCCGAGGGCCAGATGGGCAACTCCGAGGTGGGTCACACCAACATTGGCGCCGGTCGCGTGGTATTCCAGATCCTGCCGAAGATCACCCAGGAGATCCAGACCGGCAAGTTCTTTGAAAACAAGGTCTATATCAAGGCCATCGAAGACGCCAAGGCCAACGGTAAGGCTCTGCACATCATGGGTTTGCTCTCCAACGGCGGCGTGCACAGCCACATCACCCACATTTTCGGCATCCTGGATATGGCAAAACAGCGCGGTGTGGAGAAGGTTTATGTCCACTGCTTCCTGGACGGCCGCGACGTGCCGCCCACCAGCGGCGCTGGTTTTGTGAAGGAGCTGCACGAGAAGTGCCAGTCTCTTGGCAACGCACAGATCGCCACCATCCAGGGCCGCTTCTGGGGCATGGACCGCGACAAGCGCTGGGACCGTGTGGAGAAGGGCTATCGCGCCATCGTCTGCGGCGAGGGCGTGGAGGCAACGGACCCTGTGAAGGCTGTGGAGGACAGCTACGCCAAGGGCGTTACCGACGAGTTCGTGGAACCCACCGTGGTCTGCAAGGACGGCGCTATCAACCAGGGCGACAGCGTCATTTTCATGAACTTCCGCCCGGACCGTGCCCGCGAAATGACCTGGGCTCTGAATCTGCCCGATTTTGACGGATTCCAGCGTCCCAAGACCGTGTTTCCCCTCAGCTATGTCTGCACCGCGCAGTATGACGAGGCACTGCCGCTGCCCATCGCCTATCCTCCCGAGGTCATCAAGAACACCATCGGCGATATCATCAGCTCCCGCGGCCTCAAGCAGTTCCGCGTGGCGGAGACCGAGAAGTACGCCCATGTCACCTTCTTCTTCAACGGTGGTGTGGAGAAGCAGTGCGAGGGCGAGGACCGCTGCCTGGTGCCCTCTCCTAAAGAATTCCCCACCTATGACCTGATCCCCCAGATGAGCGCGGAGAAGGTTGCCGATAAGGTGGTGGAGGCCATCGCTTCCGAGCAGTACAGCCTGATTGTCTGCAACTTTGCCAACTGCGACATGGTGGGTCATACCGGCGTGATGGAAGCTGCCGTGAAGGCTGTGGAGACCGTTGACGGCTGCATGGGCCGGATCCTGGCCGAGGTGGAAAAGCACGACGACGTGGTGCTGCTGGTGACCGCGGACCACGGCAATGCCGACGTGATGTTCGATGAGACCGGAAAGGTCAATACCGCTCACACCACGAATCCTGTGCCCTTCTGCGTGCGCCAGAAGGGGATCGAGCTGGAGCCGGGCAGACTTGCCGATATCGCCCCCACGATCCTGAAGCTCATCGGCATCGAGCAGCCCGCCGATATGACCGGCAAGTGCCTGATCAAATAAGTATTCGTTTTTCGTTTCTTGTTTCTAGAAACGAGCGTCAAGCTGTTTTCAGTTACCGGAATTTCACATCAACGAAAAAACTCTCGGATCCTGTAGATCCGAGAGTTTTTTCGATTTTCATTCTACAATCTACGAACTAAAAACTAAAAACTATTTCTCATGGACCCGCTTGCCGGTGATGTGCTCCGGCGTGAGAGAGAAGCAGAGGACGCGGTGACCGGCATGGGCTACCTCCCATTCGATATATTCCCTGTCATCGGTGAACTGATAGGAGAGCCTGCGGCTGATCTCCAGGGCCCGATCATGGTCCTCCACAATCTCCAGGCGGCCAAAGACGATGACGCTGTGAAAAAACAACGACCAGCCGTCATCCGCCGTCTCCGCCTGCTCCATCACGCAGAAGCTGGCTTTCTCCCAGCGCCGCATGGCGTCGATCTTGTGCCCGGTCATCCCGCTGTGGAAGTAGAGCTTTCCATCCTCCGGGTCGTACCAGTGGTTAATGGGGAGAGCGTAGGGGTAGTCTCCATCGCCCAGAACGGAGAGAACGCCCCGCTTTTGCTGTTTCAGGATTCGGATGCATTCCTCTGGGGAGAGCGTCTGTTTTACCCGGGCAACAGGGCGGAAGGCAGGGGAGGGAGTATCCAGCTCTTCGGCCAGAATGGAATAAAGCGCCAGATCACAGCAGGGATCGCTGTTGTTGCTGCCGCTGCGGCGGAGGATCCCCTCCTGCTTCATGCCGGCCTTGCGCATGACCTTGCCGGAATTGGGGTTGTGAACATCGTGACGGGCAGATACTTTCCGGAAATGAACTTCCCGGATCAAATACTCGACCACAGCCCGCAGAGCCTCCGCAGTAAGACCCTGACCCCACCAGGCTCTGCCGATGCAGTAGCCCAGCTCCGCGGTCTCATATTGTTCGTTGATGTGGACAACGGAAATACTGCCGATGGGCTCGCCCAGTTCCTTCGGAACAATGGCCCACTGATAGAAATCCTTCTTTTCTGTTTCCTTGGCCCAGGCATCGGCGATCTGCCGGGAAACGGAAGCGTCGGCATGAGGCTGCCAGGTCAGATACCGTGTCACCTCTGCGTCATGGGCCCAGTTGCGGAACATGGCATCCCCGTCCTCGGGCGAAAATGCACGCAGCAGCAGACGATCCGTCTCCAGACGGCGCGTTCCCTTATGATCCATATCATCATCTCCTTTGACATTCACTATACCATAAACTGCGGATTTCGCAAGCAGAGAAAGCGGGGCTTGCATGGACAGTGATTATCCGATATAATTGCACAAAAGGAAGGAGGGATTGCCTGTGTCGGGAAAACACTTGCCTGCCGTGCTTCTGATGTTGCTTCTCTGTCTTGGCCTTTGCGCCTGCGGGGAGAAAACTAAGGAAGAAGAGAGCGGCTATTCTGTGATCACTGCCTCGGATCTGCATTATCTGGCGCCGGAACTCACCGACCATGGGGAGTATTTCCACCGGGTAATGGAGAACGGTGACGGCAAAGTGACGGAGTACTGCGTTGAGATCACGGACGCCTTCTTGGAAGAGGTGATCCTATGTAAGCCGGAAGCCCTGATCCTCACCGGAGACCTCAGCTTCAACGGCGCGCGGGCCAGCCACGAGTCCCTTGCGGCAAAGCTTCAGCTTGTTGAAGATGCGGGGATCCCGGTATTCGTCCTCCCCGGCAATCATGATGTCTATCGCGGCACCTCTGCCGCCTTCTTCGGGGACGCTTATGAGTTGGTGCCCAGCGTTACCGGGGAGGAGTTCAGTCAGATCTACGGCGCATTCGGTTTTGAGGAGGCGCTGTCCCGGGACACGGACTCCGAGAGCTATATGGCGCAGATGAACGGCAGCACAAGAATTCTCATGCTGGACGCCAATACCTTCCATGACTACTGCAGCCTGTCCAAAGTGACTTTGGCGTGGGCAGAGGAACAGCTGTCCGCTGCGAAGGAGGAGGGCATGGTGGTCCTTGCTGCCTGTCACCAGAACCTGTATCAGCATTCCGTTTTCCGGGGTGGTTATATGCTGACATGCTCGGAAGCCCTGCAGCGGCTGCTGGAGCGCTATGAAGTGCCCCTGATGCTCAGCGGGCACCTGCACATCCAGCATATCCAAACGGAAGGGACGGTCACAGAGATCACCACATCCCCGCTCACCATGAGCGCCTGCCGTTACGGACTTGTCTATCGGGAAGCGGATCGCCTGCGCTACGAGACCAGGAGCGTAGACCTGGCTGCCTGGGCAAAGAAGCAGGGAATCGAGAATGAGGATTTTCAGCATTTCCCGGAGTATGCCCTGGACCGGCTGCGAGATCGCACCAGAGTTCAGGCCGAAGCCATGCTGGCAAAGAAGGATTATGACCCGGAGATAGCGCAAAAGCTGATCCACTATGCCTGCGAACTCAACCTGGGCTACTTTACGGGGGACCTGCGAGACCTTCCGGCACTGGACCCGGATGGGTCGCTTCTGACGGAATGGGAAAACAACCGCAGCTCCTTCAGCGGTTATTTCGCTTCTCTTGTACCGGAGATCGGAGCGGATTATACCCGCTGGAGCAACGAGAAATAAAACACAGCCGCATCGATTTTCATCGGTGCGGCTGTTTTCCTATTCCTGCTCCTTCGCCTGGTCCTGCTCCAGCTTGAGTCCCTGCAGAAAGCCGTTGAGCGCTGTGCTGTGGATGTCTCCGGCGATCACCCGGTCCCCCTGAATATACAGCGTCGCCAGAACGGTTTGCTCCTTGTCCGGATAATTCAGGACCCGATACGTAAATTGCTGACAGGTTTCTCCCAGATGCCCGGTCAGATCATAACCCTGCTTCAGCTGTACCTCGTTGTAGCGCAGCAGCATACCCTCCAGCACCTGAGGAAGCTGTACGGTACGTACATCCTCGCTGGCAGGATCGATTTCCCAGCCAAACTTCTGCAGGAAGGCTGCCCGCCCCTCCGAGGTTGAAACCCCGTCGGATGTTTTGTTTCCACGGTACAGGATCAGAGCCGTGAGCAGGATCGCCGCGACCAGCACGATCCGCAGCGCCTTCTTCCGGTTTTTGCCTATGCCTGTTTTCTGTTTCATGTTTGTCACCTCCACAAAAGCTTATTCACAGGCACCGGGAATATGTGCATCCGCTGTTTTTCACCTGTTTTTCTGGAAAGCTCCACCACAAGCAAAGTCAAAACAGATAAAAATGGTTGCAAAAAAGTAAAAAATCTGTTATAGTATACAAGTCACGAACTGTATGCAGCAGGAGGAAAGGATATGCCGAAGCTCAGATTGGATAAGTTTCTTGCCGATCAGGGCCTTGCATCCCGAAAGGAGCTGCGGGAGATCATCCGCAGCGGCCGCGTCAGCGTGAATGGTGCTGCAGTAAAGAGCGCCGATTGGAAGGTGGACCCGGAAAGCGACCGGATCTGTTTTGACGGCAGCTCGGTTACCGCCGCCTCGGTTCATACCCTGATGCTGTATAAACCGCTCGGCGTTGTCAGTGCCACCGAGGACAAAAACGAAAAGACTGTGCTGGATCTGCTGCCGCAGCAATACCGCCGGATGGGACTCTCGCCGGTTGGAAGGCTGGACAAGGACACCAGCGGTCTGCTGCTTCTGTCGAACGACGGAGATTTTCTGCATCGGGTCATTTCCCCAAAGTCTGCAGTCGAAAAATGCTATTGTGCCACCGTGGAAGGTGAGCCTGACGAGGAGGACGTGAAAGCTTTTCGGGAGGGCTTGCTGCTTCGGGACGGGACGGAATGCCTGCCCGCCAAGCTGGAATTGCTGGGTAATGGCAGATGTCTGGTCCGCGTGACGGAGGGGAAGTACCATCAGGTCCGCAGAATGCTGGCAAGCCGCGGCCTTCCGGTGAAGGAACTGAAGAGACTGTCCATCGGCAATCTTCTGTTGGACGAAAATCTCGGTCCGGGAGGCTGGAAAGAATTGGGGCAGGAGGATTTGTGCAGAGTGTTCAGAACTTGACATATGGGAAAAATGTCAAAAGTCAAGCCATTTTTTGAAGCTTTTTGAGCGTTCCTACCACAAAAGCAAAAAAATTCACAAAATAACAACGCATTTTCTATTGAAAATCACGAGCTTTGGAGTTATTATGGTCAAAGATATTATGCGGGGCTTTGGCAATTTGACCAGATTGGCTTTGACCGCTGCTCACAGGAGGAGATAACATGTCCAGCAGAATTTTCCAGAACGTGATTATTCAGATGAAGGACGCGGTAGATCGCCCCATCGGCGTCGTGGACGAACAGGGATTCGTGGTCGCGGCAAGCGAGCTGGCGATGATCGGCTCCCGCCTGGACGATTTCCACAGCTTTGACCTGGAGCAGGCTCACGGATTGCCTGTTTCCGCGGAGAACCGCAGCTTCTGTGCCCTGAATTCCGATAGCGGCAAGCTGGACTTTGCCGCCTTCGTGGAAGGGACAGACGGCGTTTCCCGTACGGTATGTGCCGTTGCTGCGGTGGCTTTCGGCGAAGCCAAGAATAATTTCGAGGAAAAGCACAACAAGGCTGCCTTCATCAAAAATATCATCTCGGATAATATCCTTCCCGGAGATGTGTATGTCCGTGCCAAGGAGCTTCATTTTGTCACGGACGAGCCCCGGATCGTGCTTCTGGTGCGCCAGATGAACAACGCCGATGTGGCTGCCGTGGAAGTGATCGGTCGGCTCTTCCCGGATAAGCAGAAGGACTTTGTGCTCAATATCAACGAGACCGATGTGGTGGTCGTAAAGTCCCTGCTGAATCCCGAGAATCTGGACGAGGTCAAAAAGGTTGCCCGCGGCATCGAGAATGCACTGCACGAGGAACTGGGGATTCGCTGCGTCATCGGCGTGAGCACCACCGCCCGCCACCTGCGGGAGCTGGCAGATCGCTACAAGGAAGCGCAGGTCGCCATTGACGTGGGCCGCATCTTCGAGAGCGAAAAGTCCATCATCCACTATGAAAACCTGGGCCTGGGCCGCATCATCTATCAACTGCCCACCACCCTTTGCGAAATGTTCCTGAACGAGGTGTTCAAGAAAAATCCCATTGAGACCCTGGACGAGGATACGCTGGAGACCATCAATCGTTTCTTTGAGAACAATCTGAATGTCTCCGAGACCTCCAGAAAGCTCTACGTCCACCGCAACACCCTGGTCTACCGCCTGGAGAAAATCAAGAAAATCACCGGCCTTGACCTGAGAGAATTCGACCACGCCATCGTGTTCAAGGTGGCCATGATGGTCAAAATGTATCTGGACTCTCTGAACAATTTCAAATACTGAGTGCTCGCAGCAGGGGGAACTCCCCATAGATCCATACGATCGCAGATCATTCGCAAATCCCACATAACGGAGGATAACTATGGTTCGCTTTGAAAAAGTCAAGCTGACCTACGACAACAGCGGCGCGAAGGCCCTGGACGGCGTAGATCTGAAGGTTGATGACGGCGAATTCGTCTTCCTTGTCGGTCCATCCGGATCCGGCAAGACAAGTCTGATGAAGCTGATCACCGGCGAGGTCCGGGCCGATGCGGGCCGGGTCATCGTCAATGGCTTTGACATGATGAAGATCCGGCGCCACAAGCTGCCGAAGATGCGGCGCACCCTGGGTGTTGTATTCCAGGATTACCGTCTCATCGAAAACATGAACGTGTACGATAATGTTGCTTTTGCCATGCGTGTGGTTGGCGCTTCCGCCAGGGACATCCGCCGCCGCGTGCCCTATGTTCTGGAGCTGGTCGGGCTGGAAGGACGCGAAAAGCGCCTTCCCCATGAGCTTTCCGGCGGCGAGCAGCAGCGTGTTGCCATTGCCCGCGCCCTGGTGAATTCACCGCGGATGCTGGTGGCCGATGAGCCTACCGGCAATCTGGACCCGGTGCGCAGCCTGGAGCTGATGCTCCTGTTCGAGAAGATCAACGAGATGGGGACCACCGTTCTGGTGGTGACCCATGAGAAGGAACTGGTCAACGCCTTTGCCAAGCGCGTCATCAAGATCGAGGAAGGCCATGTGACCAGCGACGGAAATGACGGGTATTTCAGCTATGAGTAGAGGAAGTTATTTGATTCGTGAGGGCTTCCGCAGCATCAAGACCCACGGACTCATGTCCTTTGCGACCGTGACGATCATCATGGCCTGCCTTATTATCATGGGCAGCGTGGCGCTTCTTTCCCTGAACATCAACTATTTGATCAAGGACCTGGAGAAGCAGAATGAGGTCGTCGCTTTCGTGGACGATGAGATCGAAGATGAAGAGGAAGCCAAAGCTATCGGCAGTCAGATCCTTGCCGTCGGCAACATCAGCGCCGCAGATTTCGTCTCTCGCGGAGAGGCGATGCAGAACTATATGAGCAAGTACGATAAGTCTCTGATGGAGGGGATCGATGAAACGGTATTCCGGCATCGCTTTATCATCCATCTGAATGACATCGAAAAGCTTGCCCAGACCAAGGAAGCGCTGGAGGGCGTGCCCGGCGTCGCAAGAGTGCGTGCCCACCAGGAATATGCGGATACCTTTGTCAAGATCCGCAACATCGTGAGCGGTGTGGCCCTGGTGCTGATGGCGATCCTGGTGTTTGTTTCCATGTTCATCATGTCCAACACCATCAAGCTTGCCACCTTCAGCCGCAGAGAAGAGATCGCGATCATGAAGATGGTCGGTGCCAGCAACGGCTTTATCCGGCTTCCCTTTGTGGTGGAGGGTCTTGTTCTTGGCCTTTTGGGCGGCGGGCTGGGCTTCTTGGCTCAGTGGGGTCTGTATGACCTGGTCACCAAGAGCCTGATGGAGTCTCTCACCGGCGACATCCTTGAAGTTGTGCCGTTCCTGTCCATTGCGCCGATGATCCTGGCGGTTTACCTGGGGATCGGCGTTGTGATCGGCGTGTTTGGTGGCGTCAACGCCATTAAGAATTATCTGAAGGTGTAAACGACGCCCTGCAAAGGAGCTTTTTATGGATCGTAAAAAAATGGTATCAATCCTGGCCTTCGTGATGGCAGTGATCATGATCCTCTCGCTGTTCCTGTCCGTCCTTCCCACTGCTTTTGCCATTGAGCAGGAGGAGATCGACGAGCTGGAGGAGAAGAAGGAAGAGCTTGCCGCTCACGCCGAAGAGGCCAAGCAGCGGGTCGAAGGTCTGAAGGATCAGGAAGCCAGCGTCCTGGAGCAAAAGGTCGCCCTGGAGGAAGAGATGAAGGCCAGGGAGGCCTCTCTGGAAATCCTGGACCGACAGCTTGCTGTCTATGAGCTCGCCATTGCCGAGAAGGCCATCGAGGTCCAGCAGGCCAGGACCGTGGAGGATGAGCAGCTTCGCCGTTACCGGGCGAGAGTGCGCGCCATGGAAGAGGACGGCGGATTCAACATTCTTGTCCTCATTGCCCAGTCTTCCACATTGGGAGAACTTCTCTCCGCCCTGGATGACGCGGGAGACGTGATGGCCAGCGACAAGGCTCTTGAGCGTCAGTACCGCTCCGCCCGGGAAGAGAGCGAGCGTGTCATGGGCGAATTCGAGGAGCTGCGCGACGCCTGCGAGGAAAAGCAGAAAAAGCTGAACGATGAAAAAGATGAGATCGCCCAAGACATTCAGGAGGCGGAGAGCAAACTGAGTGATCTGGAAGAGGATATCCAGGTCGCCACCGTTCAGTATGAAGCCGCAAGGGATGCGGAGGCAGCTGCCGCGCAGGAAATCCTTGCCTTTATCGCCGCTTACCAGGAGCAGAAAGCCAAAGAAGAGGAAGAAGCAAGACAGCGCGAGCAGGAAAACTATGACAATAACGGTGAAGGTGATCTGGGGTGGATCGACGTTCCGACCCCGATTCCCACCGAGGCGCCCGCAGCGCCTCAGGAGCCGGAGGAGCCCCAGCCTCAGGAGCCGGGTGAACCCGATCCCGGCAGCGAGGGCGGGGAAGAGCCCGGAGAAGGCGGAGAAGGTGGCGAAGGCGAAGAACCGGCACCCACTCCCGCCCCCACACCTGCACCTACTCCCGCTCCCACGCCTGTGCCTACGCCGCCTTCCGGGCCGGCTACCGGCAGCTTTGTATGGCCGGTACCCTGCAGCATGCGCATTACCAGCCGCTTTGGCAACCGTATCGACCCCTTTACCGGCGCGGTTCGTTACCACAGCGGGATCGATATTGACGGCTATAACCATGAAGGCTATCCCATCATTGCGGCTGACGGCGGCACGGTTGTAACCGCGACCTATAATGACGGTTACGGCAACTATGTCATCATTGACCACGGCAATGGCTATATGACCCTCTATGGACACATGTCCGGCCATGCGGTGAGCTACGGCGATGTGGTCAGCCAGGGTCAGACCATCGGCTATTTGGGCGCTACCGGCCGCGCTACCGGCACCCACTGCCACTTTGAGGTCTTCCTGGACGGAAACCGGATCGATCCTGAGCAGTTCTTTAGCGGTATGTCTTACTGGGGCTGCTGAACGAGCAGCATTCATTATGAGAAAGAGATCTGTTATACGTCTGTTATCCTGCGCGCTTGTTTGCGTGTTCCTGCTTCTTTTGCTTCCCGGCCAGGCCTGGGCGGTGTCGCAGGAGGAGATTGATGAGCTTCGGAAAGAGCGCCTTGCCATCGCCGAGGAGCATGAGGAAAAGCAGGCGAAGGTAGACGAGCTGGAAGAGCAGAAGGCCAGCGTCGTCGAAAAGAAAAAGGCCATGGACGAGCGCAACGAGTTTGCCCGCAAGGAGATCGAAAGCATTGAGCGTGAGATTTCCCTCTATGACCAGATCATTGCCGAAGAGGCGATCAAGGTCGAGCAGGCAAAGGCTGCGGAAGAAAAGCAGCTGGAGCGCTATCGTACCCGCGTGAGAGCCATGGAGGAATATGGCGAGATGAGTTATCTCAGCCTGATCCTCCAGGTGAGCAGTCTCAGTGAGCTGCTTACCGCCATGGACGACGCCGGAGACATCATGAAGAGCGACCGGGAGCTCTATGACGACTACATGGCAGCCAGGGAAAACACTGAAGCCGTGAAGGCCGAGTATGAGAGCTATAAGGCCGATCTGGAAGAGGAGGAGGACGTCCTCCTGGTGCGGAAGGCCGAGCTGGAGAAGGATATTGAAGAGGCGGCCCAGCTGATCCGTGAACTGGAAGAGGACATCGATAAGCGCAATGCGGAGCTGCATGAGCTTCTCCTGGCGGAGATCGAGGTCGCGGAACGGATCGACCAACTGGTGGCCGAGCAGGAGCAGGAGCGTCAGGCCGCTGCTTATCAGGGCGGCGGTGGAGGTGGTTCTGTCACCGGTTCCGGTTCCTGGGCTTGGCCTTGCCCCGGCTGCAGCTACATCACCAGCCGTTTCGGCAATCGCTTCCATCCCATTTTTGGGGAATGGCGCTATCATTCCGGCCTGGATATCGGCGCCAGTTACGGTTCCGCGGTGGTTGCCTCTGATGGCGGGACTGTGATCATGGCCGACGTCAACGGCGGCTACGGCAACTGCGTCATGATCAACCACGGCAACGGCTATTATACGCTGTACGGCCATCTTTCCGGTTACGCGGTTTCGCAGGGGGACGCTGTCGGCCAGGGCCAGGTCATCGGCTATGTGGGTGACACCGGCTGGGCCACCGGACCTCATCTGCATTTTGAGATCCGGTCTGGCAGTACAAAACTGGATCCGGAGGAAGCAGGTGGGTTTTATGGCCTGACCTATGCTCCGGACGCGGGCGAATAAGTCTTTCGGTGTCCCGAGATACCGAATGCCGGGCAGTTATATGCTGCCCGGCTGTGCCATGCAAAGGGAAATCTGTTGTGCCCCCGGGCATTGTTTCGTTACAGGAGGGTTCTTGTGAAATATCTGATACTGAGACTTCTGCGAAAGATCTATTTTGCCTTCAAGCGCCTTTTTAACGCCGGGATCCCGCTGAAGTTCGTGGTGATCCTCTGTGCACTTGTCGGCGTTTTTACTTATCTGAGCACCCATAATGCCTTGATCCGGGATGTTGGTGGGACGGAGGATTACGCAGAAGCGAAACGCTATATTGAGATCAAGGACGTGCTGGATGAACATTTCATCGAGCCGGTGGACCGATCTGTTATGGCGGATGCGGCGGCATCATCCATGGTACTGGGCCTGGGAGATCCCTGGAGCTATTTCATGACCGCCGATGAGTATCGGGCCTATCAGCTTTCCGCAGGCAACGACTATGCCGATATCGGTCTTTCCTTTGTCAAGGATGAGGCAAATGGCGGCTTCCAGGTGATTTCGGTCTATCCCGGATCCCCGGCGGCCAATGCGGGCGTGGGCACCGGCATGATCATTACGGCTCTGGATGGGGAAAAGCTCCTGAGCTATACTACGGACGAGGTTCGCACCAAGATCCGGGGAAAGCTCAATACCAAGTTTGTGCTGGAGATCGCCAACGGCCAGGGCTCCATCGAGGTGGACTGCTCCAACGTGAACGCGGAATCCGTGAATTTCCGCATGGAGAAAACCGGCGCCGCCTATATTCAGATCCACAACTTTGAAGCCGGCAGCGGTCAGTCCGCCGTTGACGCCATTGAGTATTTACTTGGCCAGGGTGCCGATTCCCTGGTGATCGACGTGCGCAACAACCCCGGCGGACTTGCCGCGGAAGCTGCCACGCTGCTTGACTATCTGCTCCCTGCGGGGCGGCTCTTCTCCGAAGTGGACAAGAAGGGTGTCGTCTCTGTGACGGAGTCTGATTCCATGAATCTGCAGATGCCTACCTGCGTGCTTCTCAATTCCGGAACCTATGGCGAAGCGGAGCTTTTTGCCGCGGTCATGAAGGAGTGGAACTGGGCCACGCTGATGGGCGAGCCTACTTATGGCAACACCCGTTCACAGGAGACGATTCCGCTATCGGACGGAAGTGCCATCCGCCTCTCCACGAGAAGCTACCTCACCCCCAGCGGCGTGGACATTTGCGCCACCGGCGGCGTTGTACCCGATTTCATTGTGTATAACAGTGATGAATCTGCCACCGGTACCACCGAAGGCACCACCGGCGGCGAAGACGGAACAGCCAGTATTTCCGACGACGATCAGCTGATGGCTGCGCTGAGACTTTTAAGTTGACATCCGATAAAAGGACCGATATAATCAAAAACTGTTCAGCAGGCGGAATACCGACTGCATGTAATATGAAAAGGAGACCTGCTTTATGGCCAATGTGAATAAGTTTAAGATGAGCCAGGAACGTCTGGACGCCCTGAAGGAAGAGCTGTACTACCTGGAGACCGTGCGGGAAAAGGAAGTGGCGGAGCTGATCAAAGAAGCCCGCAGCTTCGGCGACCTTTCCGAGAACAGCGAATATGACGAGGCCAAGAGCGAGCAGGGCAAGCTATACAGTAAGATCGCAGACCTGAAGCTTCTGATCGAGAATGCCGAGATCGTGGACAACATCGACCATGACGCTCCCAAGGACGCTGTTACCCTGTCCAGCAAGGTCCGCGTTCGCGACGTGGAGGACAATTTTGAGGAGGAGTACACCATCGTCGGCTCTCAGGAAGCAAATCCCATGGAAGGCCGGATTTCCGATGACTCTCCCGTGGGCCAGGGCCTGATTGGCCATCGCGCCGGTGAGACCGTGACCATCCACGCGCCTGTGGGCGATCTTGTGTTTGAAATCCTCTCGGTAGAAAACGAGTAAGCAGGGAGAAGCAGTATGGGAGAGAACAATCATGTTCAGGCCGAGCCTGTCCAGGAACTGAGCGAGATCCTGCAGGTTAGGCGGGATAAGCTGGCCGCCCTGCGGGAAGAGGGGAGAGATCCCTTCCGGCAGACCCGCTTTGAACGCAGCGCGTATTCCCGTGAGATCCTGGAAGACTATTCTTCTTATGAGGGGAAGACCGTTTCCGTTGCCGGTCGTATCATGTCCAAGCGGGGAATGGGCAAGGTCATTTTCTGCCACATTCAGGACGATCAGGGACAGATCCAGCTCTATGCCCGCTCGGATGCAGTGAGCGAACAGGAGTTCAAGGACTTCCGTAAGTTTGATATCGGCGATATTGTCGGCGCGACGGGCTATGTCTTCAAAACCAAGACCGAGGAAATCTCCATTCATGTGGAGAGCGTTGTTCTGCTTTCCAAGTCTCTGCGCCCTCTGCCGGAAAAGTTCCATGGCATGACTGATCGTGAGCTGCGCTATCGCCAGCGCTATGTGGATCTGATCGTGAACCCGGAGGTGAAGGATACCTTCGTCAAGCGCAGCCGCATCCTGCGGGAACTGCGCTCTTTCCTGGACGGACGGGGATTTCTGGAGGTTGATACCCCGGTGTTGACTCCCTTTGAAATCGGCGCCGCGGCCAAGCCCTTCTACACCCACCATAACGCGCTGGACATGGATATGGTCCTTCGCATCGAGACGGAGCTTTATCTGAAACGCCTGATCGTGGGCGGCATGGAGCGGGTCTACGAGGTAGGCCGCATCTTCCGCAACGAGGGCATGGACACCAAGCACAACCCGGAATTTACCACCATCGAGCTCTACCAGTCCTATACCGATTTTCACGGCATGATGGATTTGGTAGAGGATATGATGAAGGCCGTTACTGAGAAGGTCTGCGGCAGCCTGGTAATCCCGTATCAGGGACATGAGATTGATGTGGGCCATTGGGAGCGGCTCACCATGATCGAGGCGGTGAAGAAGTATTCCGGCGTGGATTATCACGACTGGAAGAGCGATGCGGATGCCATTGCCTGTGCCAAGGCCTACAATGTGGAGCTGCCTGAGGTTCCCACCCGGGGCGCCATTCTGGCCGAGTTCTTCGACGCCTTCGTGGAGGAGAAGCTGATCCAGCCCACCTTCATTTATGACTACCCTGTGGAGATCAGTCCTCTTGCCAAGCGCAAGCCGGACGATCCCGCTTTTACGGAGCGCTTTGAGTATTTCATCAATGCCACCGAGTTTGGCAATGCATTCTCCGAACTGAACGACCCCATCGACCAGCGGGAGCGCTTCGAGCGTCAGGTGGCAGAACGCCGTGCCCTGAACCCGGACACGAAGGCCCAGGTGGACTATGACTTCGTGAACGCGCTGGAGTACGGTATGCCTCCCACAGGCGGCCTGGGTTTTGGCATTGACCGGCTTGTGATGCTGCTCACCAACAGTGACTCCATCCGGGATGTGCTGCTGTTCCCCACGATGAAGCCGGAGAAGCAGGAGAAGAAGGAAGAGAAAAATGATAAGGCATCCGCCGAAAAGAGCAAAGATTGCAGCTGTGCTGCCGAACCTGAAAAGCTTGCGACTGAGCCGGAGGAAGCTATTGACTTCTCTCATGTGAGCATCGAGCCGCTCTTTCAAGACAGCGTGGATTTCGAGACCTTCTCCAAGTCTGATTTTCGTGCGGTGAAGGTTCTTGCCTGCGAAGCGGTAAAGAAGTCCAAGAAGCTTTTGAAGTGTACGCTGGATGACGGTACCGGCACCCCCAGGATCATCCTGTCCGGCATCCACGCCTACTATGAGCCGGAAGAACTCATCGGCAAAACCTGTATTGCCATTGTGAATCTCCCACCCAGACCCATGATGGGCATCGAAAGCTGCGGCATGCTGCTCTCCGCCATCCATCATGAGGACGAGGAGGAGAAGCTCCATCTGCTGATGGTGGACCCGCATATTCCCGCCGGCGCAAAGCTGTATTGATTTTTGCTGCCGGACCTGGAAAGACTTCGTAACCGAGCCTGCTGTGCGAAAACAGCAGGCTCGGTTTGCTGTCAGGTACGGGGATCCACCGGATTGCGTATGCCGCTTGTGATATCCGTCGCAGTATGATACAATACGCATAGACAGTTCTTTCAATTTGTTCAGAGGAGATTTGCAGAAAATGAAGTATGAAAATACAGCGATCCTGACCGATCTGGACGGAACACTGTTCAACAGTCAGGGTCTCGTTTCCGATGAGGATCGGGCTGCGATCGACGAATACATCCAGCAGGGCGGCCTTTTTGGCGTGGCGACAGGAAGAGAACCTCATAACGCCAGACTCCACCTGCCTGAGCTGCCGATGAACGCGCCGTCCATCGTTCTCAACGGCGCAGCGATCTATGATTTTTTGACCGAGCGTTATCTCAGCTCCGTGCTGATGGATCAGACCGCCGCGCTGCAGGTGCTGGAGCATTGCCGGCAGCTTCAGCTTCCTCTGGACGTGCAGATCTACACAACCGAAGGAATCTTTTATGCCACCCCTTTGGAGACGGCAGACCCGGGTTTCCTCCGGATCCACCAGCCCACCAGCTTTCAGACCATGGACTGCCTTGTCACGAAGAAGTGGATGAAGGTTGTACTTCTGGAGCGGGAGAAAGACGCGCTGGAGTCTATGGTCTCGTATTTGCGTGCAACCGGGCTTGGTCAGAAGATCAGCCTGGTGGAAGGTACGACGGACGTGGTGAAAATCGGGAAATACCAGGAACTGCTGCCAGCGAACATCAACAAAGGCACAGGCATTGCCCTCCTTCGGAATCTGCCGGAGTACGCCGGCAGAAAAGTTTTTGCCGTGGGAGATTATTGGAACGACATGGAATTGCTCCGGGAGGCGGACATCCCCTGCGCGCCGGAGAACGCCATTGCGGCAGTCAAGGCGGCCAGCAGCTTCGTCCTGCCCTCTCACAACGACAACCCCATTACCTGGCTGATCCGGAAGGTCATCCCGGCGATGGAGCAGCCGGCATTCTGATAAACCTGACGGAAGCCATGTGGGCGCAGCGCCCGCATGGCTTTTTTACCTGCGATTTCGTTCAACTTGAACAGCGGTGTTTTTCTTGACGATATGAGGGGGTGTGTTATATAATAAAAGAGTGGGCTGTTTGTTCATGTACATGAATACCGCCACATATAGTAAAACAGACCCGGTCTGTGCAAGAGGAGCAGAGGGACTGTTAGCGCCAGGCCCGCAACAGGGTGACGAGGAATGGCAGTTGTCGAAAGACTCGGCGGATGCTGCCACGGCGGCTGCAGCAAGGATCTCCTGGCAGGAGAGACAAGCTGCGGCGGTGCGTCGTTAGAGAGAAAGCAAAAAGCGGAATCAAAACCGTAACAGAGCTTCTCTTATCACCAGGAAGAGCTTTTTCCGATCTTGTTCACATACGGTCCGCAAGGACCGATTCGGAAAGAGTCAGATAAAGTTGATAAGGAGTTAATTTGATATGCGTGTTGTTATCCAGGATAATTACGAGAAAATGAGCAAGTGGGCGGCAGATTACATTGCCGCGAAGATCAAGGCTCACAAGGAAGACCGGCCTTTCGTGCTGGGCCTGCCCACAGGCTCCAGCCCCATTGGCGTATATAAGGAACTGGCCCGCATGAATCAGGCGGGGGAGCTCTCCTTTGCCAATGTCGTGACCTTTAATATGGACGAGTACCTGGGTCTGCCCCGGGAACATGACCAGAGCTACTGGTATTTCATGCACGACAATTTCTTCGATCATTTGGTGGACATGAAGCCGGAGAACATCAACATCCTCAACGGCATGACCAAGGATCCGGAGGGGGAGTGCGCCCGCTATGAGGAGAAGATCGCCTCTTACGGCGGCATCGACCTGTTCATGGGCGGCATCGGCGTGGACGGCCACATCGCCTTTAACGAGCCTTATACCTCCCTGCGTTCCCGCACCGGTGTGCGCAATCTGACCACGGACACCCGGATTGTGAACTCCCGCTTCTTCGGCAATGATCCGGAAGCGGTGCCCAGCCAGGCCCTGTCCGTGGGCGTAGGAACGGTGTTCGATTCCAACGAGGTCCTGATCCTCATCAACGGCCACAACAAGGCGCGCGCCCTGGCTGCCACCGTGGAAGGCTCCGTCAGTCAGAAGTGGACCTGCAGCGCGCTGCAGATGCACAACGGCGCCATCATCGCCTGCGATGAGGCCGCCTGCGGAGAACTGACCGTGGACACTTACAAGTATTTCCTGGATATCGAGAGGAAGGAGAGACTTTAAGATGTTTACGATCGCAGATCTCTATGATCTTGACCATACCCTGGCAGCCGATTATCTGCGGCAGTTTACCTACCCCTGGGAAGCCCTCAAAGGGATCAAGGACATGATCCTGGCCCTCGGTCCCACGCTGGGTGAAGATTATGAAGAAGTGCAGCCTCATGTCTGGGTCCACAAGACGGCAAAGGTCTTCCCCTCTGCTTACCTGGGCGCGCCCTGCATCATCGGGCCCAACACCGAGGTGCGCCACTGCGCTTTCATCCGCAGCTCCGCCCTTGTGGGCGCGGACTGTGTGGTCGGCAACAGTGTGGAACTCAAAAACGTGATCCTCTTCGACCATGTGCAGACGCCGCACTATAACTACGTGGGCGACAGCATCCTGGGCTATTACAGCCATATGGGAGCAGGCTCCATCACCAGCAATGTCAAGTCCGACAAGAAACTGGTCGTGGTACACAACGGCACCGAGCAGATGGCGACCGGCGTGAAGAAGTTCGGCGCCATGCTTGGGGACTATGTGGAAGTGGGCTGCAACGCCGTCTGCAATCCCGGTACGGTCATCGGACGCCATTCCAACATCTATCCCACCTCCTGCGTGAGGGGTGTTGTTCCCGCCAATGCCATCTGGAAAGATAACGGCGTTGTCGTATTGAAGGAGGAGCGCTAAGATGGGCAAATATTTCGGAACCGACGGCTTCCGCGGAGAGGCCAATAAGAATCTGACCTATGAGCATGCCATTCAGATCGGCCGTTTCCTGGGCTGGTATTATGGCGCCAATCAGGGCAAAAAGGCCAAAATCGTCATCGGCAAGGATACCCGGCGCAGCTCCTACATGTTTGAATACGCGCTCTGCACAGGCCTCATGGCCAGCGGCGCTGACGCTTACATCATGCATGTCACCACGACCCCGTCCGTTGCCTATATCACCCGGGTGGACGATTTCGATTGCGGCATCATGATCTCTGCCTCCCATAACCCCTACTATGATAACGGCATCAAGCTTCTCAACGGCAACGGCGAGAAAATGGATGAGGAGACGATCCTGAAGGTTGAGGACTTCATTGACGGCAAGATCCAGATCCCCATTGCCCAGCGGGAGAACATCGGACGTACCGTGGATTATGTTGCCGGCCGCAACCGCTATATCGGACACCTGATCTCCATGAGCAAGTACAGCTTCAAGGATATAAAGGTGGGCCTGGATTGCGCCAACGGCGCTTCCTGGCAGATCGCCAAGGCTGTCTTTGACGCTCTGGGTGCCAAGACCTATGTTATCAATGCCGAACCCGACGGCTACAACATCAACACCAACTGCGGCAGCACCCATATTGAGCATCTGCAGAAGTTCGTGGTAGACAATAAGCTGAACATCGGCTTTGCCTTTGACGGCGACGCGGATCGCTGTCTGGCTGTTGACGAAAAGGGCAATGTGGTCACCGGCGATCATGTGCTGTACATCTACGGCCTCTACATGAAGGAGCGGGGCAAGCTCCTGAACAACAAGGTCGTCACCACCGTCATGTCCAATTTCGGCCTGTATAAAGCCTTGGATAAGGTCGGCATCGAGTACGACAAGACCAAGGTTGGCGACAAGTACGTCTACGAGAACATGGTCCAGACCGGCAACCGCATCGGCGGTGAGCAGAGCGGCCACACCATTTTCCTCAAGTATGAGACCACCGGCGACGGCATTCTTACCGCGCTGAAGCTTATGGAAGTGATGCTGGCCAAGGAAAAGCCCATGAGCGAGCTTGCAGCTCCCGTGGTGTTCTATCCCCAGGTGCTGAAAAATGTACGCGTCAAATCCAAGCCCGAGGCGCAGAACGATCCTGACGTGCAGGCTGCGGTCAAGAAGGTCGCGGAAGCGCTGGGCGACACTGGCCGCATCCTGGTGCGTGAATCCGGTACGGAGCCTGTGATCCGCGTCATGGTCGAGGCGGAAACCGATGAAGTCTGCGAGAAGTATGTGGACGATGTGATCCGCGTCATCACCGAGAAGGGCCACCTGGCCTGAGCCTTGTCAAGAACTGTATCAGGAAACGGGAACTCCTTTGGGAGCTCCCGTTTTTCTATGGCCGCGCTTGAAGAGAGCCTTCGTATATGCTATAATTCGTTAAAGAAATTGCACGTTCGGAGGGACGCTTTATGGAACCGCGAGACTATTTGGAGATCCTGCATGTGGCGGAACGCTTGAAGGATACGCCACGGCACTGTACCACACGCCTTGGCCGGACTGAAAGCGTTGCAGAACACAGCTGGCGCGTATCCCTGATGGCCTTTCTGCTGCGCGGTGAATTCCCGGAGCTGGATATGGATAAAGTCATTTGCATGTGTCTCATCCATGATCTTGGGGAATGCTTCACCGGAGATATCCCGACCTTCCTGAAAACCAACGAGGACCGGGAGACAGAGGACTCCCTGCTGAATCGCTGGGTCCGAGGCCTGCCTACTGAGATTTCCGGGAGGATGAACACCCTTTATCGGGAGATGGACGCGCTGCAGACGCCGGAAGCCAGACTGTATAAGGCGCTGGACAAGCTGGAAGCCTTGATCCAGCACAATGAATCTCCACTGGATACCTGGGCGGAGAACGAGTTTGAGCTGAACAAACATTATGCCTTTGACGCGGTGGGCTTTTCCGATTGGCTGATGTCTCTGCGCAGGGAGATCCTGAGCGATACGCTGGAAAAGCTCCGCGTGGAAGGGAACCGCGATGAATCATAAGAAAAGTGAGAAAGAGAGGCGGAGACATGGCCCGAAGGACTGAAAGACCTCCTCAGCTGCGGCCTGGCGTCCGCTGGATTATGGCGTTGGGGATGCTGGTACTCGCGGCCTTTTTCCTTTATCGGGGAAAGGCGATCCCGGCAGAGAAAAGCCCTTTGCCAAGCCCCACGGTAACGCCTGCTGCGGTGACGGAGGCAGCGGAGCATGTGAAACCCACCCCGGCGCTTTCTACCCCGGAGAATACGCCCGAGCCAACTGTGCCCGCAGAGGAAATGAAAATCGAACTGGCAGAACCGACGCCTGGCGTGCAGCAGACGCCTCAGCCCCAGAGAGAGATTCGGCCTATCGTATACGATCAGCGGAGCTATCAGCTTGTAACGGATATGGTCTATGCCTTTCGGATGCAGCTTCCCGACCGGGAACAGATCATTGCAGCGGATGTTGCGGCGCTGAAAGAGCATGATGCTGCGCTTGGTGAAGCCTGGGGCGGGATCATGGAATACTGGGACTATGCGGATAACCGGCTTGAACTGAACTTCGACCGTCTGCCGGAAGATTTGCCGCAGGATGACAGCCTCTGCATCGTGGTGCTGGGCTTTCAGCTTTTGCCGGAGGGAGACATGTCCCCGGAGATGCTGGGCCGCTGCGAGCTTGCGCTGGCTGCCGCAAAGCAGTATCCCAATGCCTATCTGGCGGTGACCGGCGGGGGGACGGCCTATCGTAATCCTGAGGTCACAGAGGCTGGCGTGATGGCAAAGTGGTTTCTGGAGCAAGGTGTTGACGAGAGTCGGATCATCACGGAGGACCGGTCCTCCACCACAGAGGAAAACGCCAAATTGACCCTTGCGATTTTGACGGATCGGTTTCCACAGATCCACAGCCTCGCTATTGTCACCAGCGATTATCATGTGCCCCTGGGCTGCACCCTCTTTACCGAGGCAGCCCTGCTCTATGGCTGCGAACATGGGCAGACACCCTGGACCGTGGATGCGCATGTGGCGCTGAAAGGCTATGGCCTTGCGGAATATACCAACCCCGCCGAACAGGCGCTCTATATCTGGGCATTGGCAAATCCGGTACCGCAATAAAAGGAGAAGGATCATGGTATTTCTTTGTTATCCCAAATGCAGCACCTGCAGAAAGGCGCAGGAATGGCTTGAAGAAAGGGGCATTTCATTTGAACTGCGCCTGATCCGGGAGGATCATCCCGATGCCGGCGAGCTGAAAGCCTGGCAGATGCGAAGCGGTCTTCCCCTGAAGCGCTTTTTCAATACCAGCGGCCTGCAATACAAGGCTTTGAATCTGAAGGATCGGCTGCCGCAGATGAGTGAGGAGGAACAGCTGGCTCTTCTGGCAAGCGACGGGATGCTGGTGAAGCGTCCGCTGCTGGTGGCGGAGGACTTTGTCCTGGTGGGATTCCGGGAAGCCGAATACGAGGAGAAGCTCGTGAGATGAAGATCGAGCGCTTCTATCATCGCGGAACGCCGCTGCTGCTGCGAAAGCTGTGCGAGACGCCGGAAATGCATAGACTGCGTCATGTCGGGATGAACTGCGGATGCGAATATACCTCGTTCAAGCGTTTTCGGAGGCTGCGGGATTACTCCCGCTATGATCACAGCCTTGGTACGGCCCGGATCGTCTGGCACTTTACGGAAGATCCGGTCCAGAGCGCGGCAGCGTTATTCCACGATATAGCCACGCCTACTTTTGCCCACTCTGTGGATTTCTTGCGGGGAGACCACCTGAAGCAAGAGGCGACGGAAGCGTCGACGGAGCGGGTCATACGAGAGTCGAAAGAGATCTGCTCGGTCCTGCGGGAGTTTGAAATCCCGGTGGAGGACGTGCTGGACTATCACCGGTATCCCATTGCGGACAACGACGCCCCCAGGCTTTCCTCGGACCGGCTGGAATACACGCTTGGAAATCTGGAAAACTACAGGCTGAGACCCGTGGCCGCGCTCAGGCTTTATTACAGTGCGATCTGCGTTGCGCAGAATGAGAACGGCGTGGATGAACTGGCTTTTTCCGATGCGGCATCGGCAATGGAATTTGGCTATGATGCGCTTCGGTGCTCCAGGATCTATGTGTCCGATGAGGATCGCTATGCCATGCAGATGCTCTCAGAGCTTCTTGGACGGGCGATAAGGGGAGGGATCCTTTCCGAGACGGACCTGATGGGGACGGAAAAAGCTTTGATTGCAAAACTCAAGAGTGATCCGCAGTACGCCATGGAATGGAAGCGCTTTCGTGCCATGAAGCAAATGGTCGAGGAGGAAGAACTGGCGCCCATGGAGCTCCGCCGGATCGTTCCGGCGAAAAAGCGCTGCATAGATCCCTTTGTGCGCGACAAAGGAAGGCTCAGTCAGATCTGCGAACCTTTTGCCGATGAACTGGAGAAATTCCGGGAGCAGGATCAAAGCCATTGGATCTGTGCAAGATAGAGGTGAACAATACTAGATCCTTCGACTTCGCTGCGCTACGCTCAGGATGACAAGCTGCTGTATGACAGACAGATCCTTCGACTTCGCAAGCAGAGCTTTGAACGTCACGCGTTTCTCGGGCGTCGAGATGCTTCGCTCAGGATGACAGTGCGGCGTGGATGACAACCCCTCCGCCCCGGTGGGAGCACTGGGGTACCTCCCTCAAAGAGGGAGGCAACGGGGGCAGCGGGACGTCGAGGACGCCGTCCCCTACAAAGGGACGGGGGTGTCCGCCTCCCTTGCACAGGGGAGGCGGAGGTCGCGTGTGGAGACTCCCTTCGTCAGCCGTCTCGCGGGAGATCGACGACTGACACCTCCCTCAGAGAGGGAGGCAACGGGGGCAGCGGGACGTCGAGGACGCCGTCCCCTACAAAGGGACGGGGGTGTCCGCCTCCCTTGCACAGGGGAGGTGGAGGTCGCGGGGGAGACTCCCTCCGTCAGCCGTCTCGCGGGAGATCGACGACTGACACCTCCCTCAAAGAGGGAGGCAACGGAGATATACGGGATGTCGAGGACGCCGTCTCCTACAAAGGGACGGGGTGTCCGCCTCCCTTGCACAGGGAAGACTGAGGTCGTGGGCGGAGACTCCCTCCGTCAGCCGTCTCGCGGGAGATCGACGACTGACACCTCCCTTAAAGAGGGAGGCAACGGGGATATGCGGGACGTCGAGGACGCCGTCCCCTACAAGGGGCGGGGAACGGAGCACCTCATCTGTCATCCGCCTTATGGGGACCTCATCCGGCGCTTCGCGCCACCTTCCCCGTGCGCGGGGAAGGCTTGCGGGAAGGATAAGACCCTCCCCGGCGGCGGAGCGGGGAAGATCATCTGACTTCACTGCGCTGCGTTCAGAATGATAAAATGTCTTTGCAAAAGAGAAAACTCCGAAGAGGTTCATTTCCTCTTCGGAGTTTTCCTGTAAGGGGCATTTTGTTTCGCAGATGCAGCGAATCGAGGGCTTCCGGGCGGGCGGCTGATAGCCGCCCCTACATATTGACAGGCAATCTCAATTCATTCATGCTGTGTAGGCAGCGAATCGAGGGCCTTGAAACGGGCGGCTGATAGCCGACCCTGCGCTTTGACGGGCGTGTGCTATCATTTCATGCCGCGGAAGAAGCGGAAGCGGAGCTTGCCGAGGGGATCCAGCGTCGGGTAAACGGTTTCGATCAGGGTCTGCAGCTCCGTCTTGCACTGCTCCAGTTCCTCCGGCTGGATGGTGTGGGGACTGAAGGTGACTTTTTCCGCCTTCTGTACGATCACAGGGGGGATCTCACTGCCGAAGGCCGCGGCCATTTTGGCGTAGCGCCAGCAGGCGATGACGGCCCGGCGGCCATCGGCATGCTGTGTCTGGCCGAGGAAGCGGGCGCGGGCCAGACCGTACCACAGGAAGAAAAGCAGAACCAAAGCCGGCAGGATCAGCAGCAGCCACCAGGGGAAGCCGTTGCCGGGCTCGTCAACAGGTTCCGGCTCCGGCGTCTCGGTAGGTCCGGGACCGCCGCCGCCACCGCCCTGTTCCTGCATCCCGTTGGCGGGATCGGGACTGGGGGAGGGTTGCTGTTCCGGCTCCGGCATGGGACTGGGGGAGGGAGTGGCATCCGGCAGGGCCGTGGCCAGACCGCCCCGGGCGGTGACCTCAACGGGGTACCAGCCCAGGCCATCCTGATAGATCTCAACCCAGCAATGAGCGTCACCGGCAACAACATCGGTATAGAAGCCGCCGCGGGTCTCCACCGCGAAGCCCTCCGTTACCCGGGCCGGGATGCCGAAGGAGCGGTAGAGCACGGCTGCGGCCGTGGCAAAGTGGATGCAGTAGCCGTGGTGGGACTCGGTGAGGAAATAGATGGCGTAATCGGTGGAGGGATAGGGCCCGGTCGTCAGGTCATACTCTCCGCTTCCGCTTACGTAATCCGCAATGGTCTGAACCAGGTTAGGATCGTCACCCCGGATGCCGACATCCGCACAGAGATGGAGCGCTGCGGCACGGGTGGCTTCCGGCAGACGGGTATAGACGCTGTGAGCGTGGGAGCGATACTTGACTTCGGCAGCTGCCGCTTCCGCAGGGAGGACCAGCGTGTCCACGCTGCCCTTGTAGTCGATGTAGCTGACGCGGTAACTGCTTTGATCTTCGGCGGTGACGGAGACGTCAGAGCCGGAGGAGACAGCGGCGTAATAGGGGATACAGAGCGCGCTGAGATCCAGAAAGCTGCGGATGTCCACATCCCGCTTTACGCCTTCAGGGGAGAGCTCGGCGGCGAAGGCCGTGAAGGGCAGTGACGAACCGGAGCTCAATTCCTCGGCGGCACGCCAGCCGGTGCCGGTGTAATCACCGAAGGACTGGGTGCGCAGATAAAGTCTGCCGGAGGTCTGGGCACGGACCTGCATCAGGCGAAGGTCTGCGTGCTCCGCATCAAACTCGGTCTCCAGCTGCATGCTGTCGTTGTTATCCCAGGAAGGCTTGAACTGGGAGCGGGGAGCGCTGGTGCTGCTTGGCTGATCGGGATCAGCGGTGAAGGCCTGCTGCTCTTTGGTCTTGCCGGTAAAGAGATCAAAATAGCGGCTGAGCTTATCGAAATGCTCGGCCAGCTCCTGGTCTCTCGGGGTGTACTCGTATTTGGCAGGGTCGAAGCGGACCAGCAGCCCGCCCAGAATCAATGCGATGGGCAAAACGCAGCAGAGGACGGTGCGCCCCAGATTCCCTTCCGTGTGATAGCCCGCGCCGCCCACCAGCAGCAGGAACCAGAACAGAAGCATCCCGGCGCTGGCAATGGCGGGCATTTCGCCGTTTACCATGGCGCAGGCCGTGAAGATGGGCACGGTCTCCAGCAGGGCAAGGGTGATGCGCATACTGCGGGAGGTCAGTGCGGTGGAGAGATAGGCAGCCAGCAGAAAGCCCACAAACAGCAAAATCAGGGAGTGGGAGTTCGCCGCGTTGAGATAGGGATAGCTCTCTCCCGGATGCATGATATGGGTGTAAAACGCGCCGGAGATATGATCGATCAGATCCTGCAGCTGCAGCATCGGGTTTCGGCCGTAAAAGCGATAGGCCAGGAAAAGAAGGGCGGCCGCGATGGGCATGCCGATCCAGAAGCCGCGGCGGAAGGAGCCTGCCACCCAGAGAAGGACGCAGAGCACCAGCATCCACAGCCAGAGGGAGCGGTCGTAACGGCATTGAAAGCTGCTTGCGATGATGGCAAGGAGACTGAAAATGCCGAGGCAGAGCAAAAAGAGATTGGCGAGGCGGTTGAGGAGACGGCTCACGGTACAGTCACCTCCCCGTCGGTCACGATGAAGATGGCGCGGGCCCCGGCCGGATCAAAGGGACAGGGCTTGTCCATGGGATTTGCCAGCACGGTGCAGAGCGCGTCGATGGTCTCCGCCTCGTTGGTGACGTCATACAGGGAATCCGCCACGATGGTGTGGGGGATCTCCCGCATGCAGAGCTCCAGGGACATCCAGTACAGCACCTCCAGACCCCGGTCCTCCTTGCCGATGCGGCCCAGGACCAGAAAGACGTTCTGGTTGGCGTTGATGAGAGGCTCCCGGACGATGACCTCGTCGGTCTTGGAGCTGAGCTTCCAGTGGATGCTGTTCACCGTGTCACCGGGGCGATACTCCCGCAGGTCGTGTTCCTCGGAATAGCCGCCGCCGTATTTGGGCTTGAGCTGCTCCGCAGTGTCCAGAGCCAGATCAAAGTCCGGCGGAACGGCAGGACCGTTGGCCACGGGAAGGACCGTGCAGATCACGCTCTCCGGGCATTTGCGCAGGAGTTTGATGAAGCCCAGCAGATCCCGGACTTCAACCCGAACCACCTTGCACTGGAGCTGGCCGCAGTAGTCCGTGGGCAGAGGAAGCTCACCGCGGCTGGAGACCAGCCCCATATAGTGGAAGCGGTCCTTTTTCACATCGCCGGTGAAGCGGTTTTCCACCTCCAGCCAGACGGAGACCCGGTGCAGCGGGAGGAGGGAACGGTTCAGAAAGAGAACCTTGAGTTTCCCTTCCGCGTTCCGGGTCAGGGTGGGGGCGACCTCCAGCTCCAGCTTCAGCCGCAGCATGGAGGGCAGGCTCATCAAAAGCAGCACCGGCGGGATCACCAGGGCGCAGGCAAAGAGATAAGAGCCCAGCCAACCCACATAAGCCATACGGAAGAGCCACAGGGCGACCAGGATCAGCAGGTAAAGAAGAAAAGCTAAGGTAGGCATGATCAACGGATGGCCGGGGCGGGAACGGAGTTGAAAAGCTCCTCCAGCACTTGGAAACGATCTTCGGAACGGGCAAGCTCCGGCGCCCAGATCAGGCGGTGCTCAATACAATCGCTGAAGACAAAGCGCACGTCCCGGGGGAGAACATAGTCCCGGCCCTGGATCCATGCAGTGGCCTTGGCCAGAGAGGTCAAAGCGAGGGAGGCACGGGGACTTGCACCCTGGAGGATCCGGGGATCCTTACGTGTGGTCTCGCAGAGGGAGACGATGTATTCGATGACGCTGTCCTTGATAAAGACACCGTCGGCCTCCTTGCGGATCTGCATCATCTCGTCCCGGGTGACGACCTGCTCCACATCCTCGGGACTCATGCCGCTCTGCTTGCGGCGGATCATCTCAATGGCGTCCTCATGCTCGGGGTAGCCGATGGAGAGGCGGAGCATAAAACGGTCCATCTGCGAGTCGGGAAGCATCTGGGTGCCCTTGGCGCCGGTGGGGTTCTGGGTGGCGATGACCACGAAGGGCTGGGGGACGGGGTAGGTCTTGTTGTCCACCGTGACCTCGCCTTCCTCCATGGCCTGGAGCAGGGCGGACTGGGTGCGGCTGGTGGCGCGATTCAGCTCGTCCGCCAGGAAAAGATTGCAGAGCACAGCGCCCTTCTGATAGCGCATCTCACCGCTGTGCTTATCGTAAATGGAAAAGCCGGTGATGTCGGAGGGAAGCACGTCCGGGGTGAACTGGACGCGGTTATAGTCCAGGCCCAGAGCCTTGGAGAGGGACACGGCCATGGTGGTTTTGCCCACGCCGGGGATGTCCTCCATCAGGATATGACCGCCTGCGATCACCGCAAGCAGGATCTTGATCAGCACCTCGTCCTTGCCGACGACGGCCTTGCTGATCTCCCGTACGATCTGTTTGGCTTTTCCAACGGAATTGATGGTAGTCATAAAAACCTCCAGAAAAACAAATCATGTTATGTTACCATAATTTTCGACAAGTTGCAAGATGGAGAATAGGGGGAAGCGTAGGAATCGCGGGAAAAGACGGGGAGAAACGGATTGCCACACCAGTGTGCGCACTGGTTCGCAATGACAGGGGTGGGAACGTGCAGGAGGCGGGCGATTCGTGAATCGCCCCTACGGCGAGGAGGGGAGAGGACCCTTCCGTCACCGACGCGAGCGTCGGTGACACCTCCCCTTGCAGGGGAGGCCATGGCCGCCGGGGAAAGGCTTTGACAGGCGATTCGTGAATCGTCCTTACGAGGGGTGCGGGACAACCACTCCGCCCCAGTGTGCCGCCGAGCAATGCTCGGCGCTACAGGCACCTTCCCCTTGAGGGGAAAGCTTAAGGGGAGACGGATTGCCACACCAGTGTGCGCACTGGTTCGCAGTGACAGGGGTGGGAACGTGCAGGAGGCGGGCGATTCGTGAATCGCCCCTACGGCGAGGAGGGGAGAGGACCCTTCCGTCACCGACGCGGGCGTCGGTGACACCTCCCCTTTGGGGGAGGCCATGGCCGCTGGGGAAAGGCTTTGACAGGCGATTCGTGAATCGTCCCGACGGCGAGGAGGGGAGAGGACCCTTCCGTCACCGACGCGGGCGTCGGTGACACCTCCCCTTTGGGGGAGACTATGGCCGCCGGGGAAAGGCTTTGACGGGCGATTCGTGAATCGTCCTTACGAGGGGTGCGGGACAACCCCTCCGCCCCAGTGTGCACACTGGGGCACCTCCCCTTGCACAGGGGAGGTTTTTCGGGAGGCCGGGGGAGGCTTTGACGGGATCGAGGGGAAGGCTTTGGGCGGGAGATACTTGTAAAATCCTGGGGGCTGTGATAGAATCGGAAAGGTTAAATTCGGCTATCTTGTCTGTGGACTGAGATCAGTCCGCCGGCACGGATAGGAAGAGCAGAGAGGAGAATCTATGTCCTGCACAACGATATTGGTTGGCTCCAAGGCCAGCAACGACGGTTCCACCATGATCGCCCGCACCGATGACGGGCATTTTGACGTCAAGAAGCTCATCGTGGTCGAGCCGCGGGACCAGAAGAGAAAATACAAAAGCGTGATCTCCCATGTGGAGATCGAGCTGCCGGATAAGCCGCTGCGCTACACCGCCTGCCCCAGCGTGGACCCAAAGGACGGCATCTGGGCCGCCACGGGCATCAACGGTGCAAACGTGGGCATGACTGCCACCGAGACCATCACCTCCAATCCCCGGGTGCTGGCGGCGGACCCGCTGGTGGAGCTGAAAAAGGCCGAAAAGCGCGGAGAGAAGGAGATCCCCGGCGGCATCGGGGAAGAGGACATCGTGGTGCTGGTGCTGCCCTACATCCGCTCCGCCCGGGAGGGTGTGCTGCGCCTGGCGGAGCTGCTGGAGAAATACGGTACCTATGAATCCAACGGCATTGCCTTTAATGACGAGAAGGAGGTCTGGTGGCTGGAGACCATCGGCGGTCACCACTGGATGGCCCGGAGAGTGCCCGATGATGTGGTGGTGGTGAACCCCAACCAGTTCGGCATGGACGCCTTTGATCTGGAGGACGCCTTCGGTGCAAAGAAGGATCATCTCTGCTCCGCGGACCTGCGGGAGTTCATCACGGAAAACCACCTGGACCTGAATCAAAACGGCGCCTTCAATCCCCGGGACGTGTTTGGCTCCCGCCGGGATATGGACCACATCTACAACACGCCCCGGGCCTGGTTCATGGGCCGCTATCTCACGCCCTATTCCCACCGCTGGGAGGGGCCGGACGCGGAGTTCACGCCGGAGAGCGACAACATCCCCTGGAGCTTTGTGCCGGACCGGAAGGTGGCGGTGGAGGACGTAAAGTATCTGCTCTCCACCCACTATCAGGGCACACCCTACAACCCCTACACCAACCAGGACACCGGCAAGCGGGGCATGTACCGCTCCATCGGCATCAACCGCACCGGCGTCACCACCGTGTGCCAGATCCGCCCGGACAAGCCCGAGGCAGTGAAGGGCCTGGAGTGGGTGTGCTTCGGCTCCACCACCTTTGACGCACTGCTGCCTGTGTACCCCAATGTGCCGAAGATGCCGGATTATCTCAGCAAGGTGACGCTGGACGTGTCCACGGAGAACTTTTACTGGGCCAGCCGCCTCATCGGCGCCTTGGCGGACGCGGGCTACAACACCTGCGCCCAGCAGATCGAGCGCTACCAGCAGGCGGTGGTGACCAAGGGGCGCCAGATCGTGCGCGCTTATGACAGCCGCATCGCGGCGGGGGAGGATGCCTCCATCCTGCTCCGGGCAAACAAGGAGCTATGCGACATGGCCAAGGAGCAGAGCACCCTGACCCTCAACAAGGTGCTGCTGGACGTGAGCACCCACATGAAGAACGGCTACAATCGGGCGGACAACTGAAAGGATAAGGAGAAAGATCCATGTTAGAGATCCGGAATCTGAGCTTTGCGGTCAACGAGGATGACGTCAAAAAAGAGATCATCCACGATTTGAATCTGACCATCGAGGACGGCAAATTCACCGTCATCACCGGGCCCAACGGCAGCGGCAAGTCCACCCTGGCCCGGCTCATCATGGGCATCGAAAAGCCCATCTCCGGCAGCATTTTGCTGGACGGGGAGGATATCACCGCCCTGGACATCACCGAGAGAGCGAAAAAAGGCATCAGCTTTGCCTTTCAGCAGCCGGTGCGCTTCAAGGGCATCCGGGTGAAGGACCTGCTGCGCCTGGCCGCGGGAAAGCGGATTTCCGTGTCCGAGGCCTGCAGCTATCTCTCCGAGGTAGGTCTCTGCGCCAGAGACTATATCGACCGGGAGATCAATTCCTCCCTCTCCGGCGGCGAGCTGAAGCGCATCGAGATCGCGACGCTGTTGGCCCGGCATACCCGACTCTCCCTCTTTGACGAGCCGGAGGCAGGCATTGACCTCTGGAGCTTCCAGAACCTGATCCGCATTTTCGAGAAGATGCGCAGCGAGATCCGGGACAGCTCCATCGTCATCATCTCCCACCAGGAGCGGATCCTGCAGATCGCGGACGAGATCCTGGTGCTGGCAGAGGGACGGATCTCGGAGCGGGGGACCCCCGCGGAGATCCTGCCCCGGCTCATCGGCCAGGCGGCGCCGGTCAGCGCCTGCCAGAAGCTGCAGTAAGGAGGAGAAGAACATGGTTCAGCTTGACGCCATTCAAAAGCGCCTTATCGAGGAGATCGCGGATCTGCACAGCGTGCCCGAGGGCGCCTATAACTTCCGGGCCAACGGCCAGCTTGCGGGCCGCAGCAGCACTGCCAACATTGAGATCGTCTCCAAGGCAGACGGCAGCGGCATCGACATCCACGTGAAACCCGGCACCAAAAACGAGAGCGTGCACATCCCCGTGGTCCTCTCTCAGAGCGGCCTGAAGGAGACGGTGTATAACGACTTCTATATCGGCGAGGACGCAGACGTGGTGATCGTAGCGGGCTGCGGCATCGACAACTGCGGCAGCCAGGACAGCGAGCATGACGGTGTGCATCGCTTCTTCGTGGGCAAAAACGCGAAGATCAAGTATGTGGAAAAGCACTACGGGTCCGGCGACGGCCGGGGACAGCGCATCCTGAATCCGGTGACGGAGGTCTACCAGGAGGAGGGCAGCAGTGTGGAGATGGAGATGGAGCAGATCAAGGGCGTGGACTCCACGGAACGCACGACCCTGGCAGAACTGAAGGCCGGAGCGCGTCTCGTGGTGAAGGAGCGCCTGATGACCCACGGCAGCCAGAACGCGGTGAGCAGCTATCAGGTGAACCTGAACGGCGCCGACTCCACAGCGGACGTGGTGTCCCGCTCTGTGGCGCGGGACGAGTCCCACCAGACCTTCAACGCCCGCATCACCGGCAACGCCCCCTGCAGCGGCCACACTGAGTGCGACTCCATCATCATGGATCAGGGCAAGATCCTGGCCATCCCGTCCCTGGAGGCCAACAACGTGGACGCTATGCTGGTCCACGAGGCCGCCATCGGCAAGATCGCCGGCGATCAGCTTGTGAAGCTCATGACCCTGGGCCTCACCGAGCTGCAGGCGGAGGAGCAGATCATCAACGGTTTCCTGCGCTGAATGGAAAGGCAGCCGGTCTCTCACGAGAGGGTATCTCGCGGGAGACCGGCTGTTTTTTTGAATGATTTCCACCCCATCCGACCCTGTGCGCCGCCGAGCACTGTTCGGCGCTACGGGCACCTTCGCTCGAGGGGGAAGGATTGGGGCGACGGCTGATATATGTTTTCCTTGACACGATGACTGCCCTTATTCGGGGGAGACGGAGCGATCAGGGGATCGCTCCCTACGCAGGGGAGCTCCCTCAGTCACGGCG
>ONBX01000005.1 GCA_900316205.1 uncultured Eubacteriales bacterium | reverse complement strand
GCACTTGTCGTTCATGGCAAAGTTCTTCACCGTGCCGTCCGTGTCGATGCTGATGCCCTTGACGTCCTGGCCGCCGATGTCGATGATGGCCTTCACGCTGGGATCGGTCACATGCACGCCCATGGCGTGGCAGCTGATCTCGGAGATGTTCTCGTCTGCAAAGGGCACCTTGTTGCGCCCGTAGCCCGTACCGATCAGGTACGCCAGCTCCTTGCTGCTCGTCAGGCCCACCTTTCTCAGAACCTCGTCCATCGCCGCAATGGCGCTCTGCTCGGAATTGATCTTGCTCTTGATGGTGGTATCGGCTACCATCTTGCCGTTCTCGTCCAGAATGACTGCCTTGGTGTAGGTGGATCCTACGTCACAACCGCCGAAATATTTCATGTTGATACTCTCTCCTCGTATTATTTGAATTACAATCGCCGCAGCGCGGCATCTTTGTTATTACCAAACCGAAGCCCAACGGAGTGGGTTCGGTTTGGCTAAGGAAGAAGGAGCCTGCGGATATGGAGCTTTCGCGGCTCTTACGAAAACCGCGGAAGCGGAATGGAGCAGGCTTCTTCTGACGTTACATGCAGACTTCGTCCTCGAACTCCACCAGGGACGGGTCAACGGGCTCGGCACGCTTGACGGTGCGCATGTACTCGTTGACCTTGTCGCGCATGGTACGGCGGGAGACGGTGCGGGGGTCCATCAGGTCGTGCTCGACCCAGATCAGGTCGTAGCCGCGCTGACGTCCCTGCTCGTCCAGGATGCCCTGCACGGTGGCCATGTTCTTGCAGGCCACGTTCTGGTACATGATGACCAGCGGGGCGTTCCAGGCTTCCACCTGGCGCCAGCACTCGTCCACCACGTTCTGGTAACCGCCGTTGGTGTGACGGCGCATGACCATACGCTCGTACAGGCGGGCCAGATCACGCAGCGCCTCTTCCTTGTCCTCGGTCTCCAGATGCTTGGTGAAGTTCAGAGACTCCATCTCCACCAGGACGTTGATGCCCCAGCAGTTGGCCAGCCAGTTGGAGAAGTTGGCATAGTAGTGGGCCGGGCAGGACCACACGATGGCGCGGTAGCGCATCTTGCGCTCGGGCCAGGCGGTCTCGCGGTTCTCGTAGGCCTTCAGGAGCATCTTGTTGACCTTCTCCATGGAGGGCAGGACGCGGGGATCGATGCCGCCGTCCATCTCGTAGTTCCACTTGCGGAAGAGCTCGTAGCTCGGTCCGATGAACTGAGGATAGGCGGACTTGTTGATCTCCCACTTCTGCAGCTCCAGGTCGGTCTCCTGGTTGAAGCGCTTCATGGCGGTGAAGTAGGCGTCCCAATTCCACTTGGCGCCGGTGGCGTCCTCAATGGCCTTGATGCAGGCCTTGATGTCCTCGGCGGCATACTGCACGGTGTTCTCATCGTCCAGGTAACGCACGGGGAAGCAGAGGTGGAACACGGGGGTGTTGGGGAAGCGGCGGGCAAAGTAGGAGGAAGCCATGGTGGAGCCGTCGCAGGGCATGGAGCTGGAGATGAACAGAGAGCCCATGTCGGGCAGAGCGTTGATGACCAGGGCGCCGCACTCGGAAGAAGGCACCGGGCAGGTGTCGGAGGGCAGGCCGTAGCTCTCAACGGCGTCAATGTAGGGGATGCAGACCAGCTGGTCGATCTCAGAGACCAGGAACATGGGAAGCAGCTGGTGCGGGATGGCGAGCAGGTCGGGGAAGCCGGCGGCGATCTGGCCCATGGTCATTTCGTCGAAGGTGAAGAGCATCTTGTTGAGCTCTTCGCTGTTGCCGTTCTTCCGGTCGGCCTTGGAGAGGAAGACCAGGTTCTCCGCCACGTAGCGGAAGATCTGGTAGGTGACCTCATGGCTCATGCGCAGGTTGGAGCCGCGCAGACCCAGGATGTTCTTGTCCATAAAGCCGTGGCAGCAGAAGTAGGAGATCATCCAGCGATACCACAGCGCGCTGTTCATGGCGGGGATCAGGTCCTTGGAGAAGGTCATGAGGAGCATGCCCCACATCTTGGCCCACTCATAGAAGTCATAGGCGGTGTCCTTCACGCCGCGCCACTCGCGGCGGACGGTGGCCATGGCGCCCTTGCGGTAGAGGCGGCCCAGGCTGCGCTCGCCGTTTACCACGCGGTCCCACTTCTCGGCGCTGTCCAGTGCCATGAAGTCCTTGTACTCGCCCTTGACGCGCTCGACGTTGGCCTTGCAGTCCTCCACGCACTTCTTGCCGAAGGCCTTCCAGTCGGTCTCCTTCAGCATGTCGCCGAAGATGCCCACGACCTCCATCAGGTTTTCGCCCTGTTTTTTCCAGTTGATGTTGTCTTTGGCTTTCCAGAATTTAGGGTTGGGATATTGAACCTTTGCCATTATGCTTTACCCTCCTCTTTATGAATGCGCTTGATCTCCAGAGACTCCACGAAAGCCTGCACGCGGGTGCGCAGCTGACCGGAGTTGCCGTTGTTGTACAGACGGTCGATGGAGAGGACGGGCCAGCCGTATTCATCGTGCATGATATGGCTGACCAGGGCGCGCTCGAAGCCCCAGTAATCGCAGTACTTCATCTGCTCGTAGATGATGCCCTCGGCGTTGAATTCCTTGGCCAGGCGGTCGGCGGTCTCGCGGCGCTGCAGCACCTTCTCATCGGAGATGTAGCGGGCACACTCGGAGACTTCCATGTAGTGGCGGCAGATCTGGGTCAGGGCGTCCTCCTCGTCGTTGAGCTCAATGACCTCGCGGCCGGGGGTGGAGCCGAAGCAGTAACGGTCGGAAACCACCAGGGCGCCGCAGCCCTCGATGAGCTTGGTGAGGCTGGGGTCGTCGATCTCGGAGCCGACGATGGCAACGCGGGCGCGGAAGGGGCTCTTGGCGTCGGGCTCGCGGGTCTTGAGCTCCTCCAGAGTCTCCCGCAGGTAGGGCAGGATCAGGGCCTTGGGGCAGACATAGGTCACCAGGTTCAGCACGTGGAACTCATAGCCGGTGATGACGGGATTTTCTGCCTTGCGCATCTCGCGGATCTCGGAGATGATCCTGCACACCTCGTTGTGCTCGGCGACGGCCTTGCGGATGGCGGCGTCGGAGGTATCGGCGCCGAAGACCTCATGCAGGCGGTCCAGCACGTGGGCCTGCATCTGCTGCACATAGGCCTTGATGGTGTAGTCGGTGATCTTGAAGGGCATGTCGGTGTGGGTGACAAAGAAATTGGGCTTGTCATTGACCTGCAGGATCTCGAAGTGCTCCATGGAGCGGTTCATCATCGAGCAGGCGTCCACACCGATCAGCGCGTCCAGGAACTGGTAGCCGCCCTCGATGGCGCGCTCCAGCAGGGCGCGGGCGAACTCGCAGGTGTAGTTGGACATGTAGTAGGTGGCGATATCGATGGAGCCGGTGTTGGGTGCGCGCAGTCTGGTGGAGAAGCAGTTGTCCACATTGAGCAGCACCTCGGGGATGTGGAAGCAGGTATAGCCCAGGCAGACGCCGCCGTCGGCCTTGGCCTTTTCCACGAGCTCATTGTCGGCGTTCTCAAGCAGACGTTCGAAGTAGATCAGATGCTTAAGATCTTTCAAATGTTACACCTCTTCTTCATAGAATTTCTATTTTCCGGAGCGCTTCCTGCACTCCCTTGAGCATGGAGGAATCCGCGGGCAGTTCCATAACGCTCTTGCCCTTGATGTCGTTTGCCGCAAAAGCGCTGTCCGCGGGGATCGCGGTGAGGATCTCCACACCGGGCACCTGCATGAGCGGCACTAACTCAGGATTGGTGACCCGGTTGATGATGGCGCCGATCCGCTCATAAGAGATCAGATCGTCCGCCACACCCTTGATGGTGGTGATGACCTGGCCGCCCTTCTTGCTCTGATCGGTGATCAGCAGCAGGTGGGTGACCTTCTCCATCACGCGTCGCTGGATCTGTTCGATCCCGGCCTCGCCGTCAATGACCACATAGTCAAAGCTGTTGGCCAGGATGCCGATGACTTCCTTCAGATAGGAATTGACCTTGCAGTAGCATCCGGAGCTCTCCGGCCGTCCGATGGCCAGGAAAGCAAAACCGGGCATCTCCACCAGCGCGTCAAAAATACGGAAGCGGGCCTCGCTGAGAAGCTCCAGGGCCTCCCGGGTCTCTCCGTTTTCCACGCTGTCCACGATGCTCATCCGGATATCATCCAGCGTCAGCTTCACGTCCACGCCAAGAGCAACCGACAGGCCGACGGCAGGGTCCGCGTCGATGGCGAGGATCTTCTTGTCGGGGTATTGCTCGGCAAGCAGCCTCACGATGCACGCGCAGATCGACGTCTTTCCGACGCCGCCCTTTCCGGCGACCGTAATGATCTTGGCTTTATTCTCCATATACGTCCCCCCTTGGATAGTGCAGTTTTGCATAAAAGAACAGAATGATCCCACTATGCATACTTGTCAGTATTTTATCACAGTGCGGATCATTATGCAACAAAATCGCCCGGAAAAAGTCCGTTTGCGGAATTTTGGTGCAAGTTGCAAAAAAATGACGCCGGATTTTTGGCAGGCTCGATTTTGTCTTTTTCCTTTGTTTAGACAAGGCTTCTTTTCGCGTCCAATTTTCTCTTCCCGCTCCCCCGGACAGCGAAAGATCCCCCGGGCACAAACGCCCGGGGGATCTTTCGCTGTCTGTTTTTTTCAGTCCTTGCTCTTCTGCAGAAGTGTCAGCGCCTCTTCTCTCTGCTCTTCCTCCAGCGGGACCGCCGCCAGATAGGCCTTCAGCAGCTGAGGCAGGGTGGGCTGTACCTTGGTGGAGCTCAGCGTGGTGATATAATACTCCGCGCAGCTGAGCGCAGCCTCATAAACCCGGCCGCTGGTCTTGCCGCACTTGGCATAACCGGCCTCCCGGATCGCGCCCTTCCGAAGAAGACTGTTGAGGAGGATGTGGATGGAGCTGTCCATCCAGGTTTTGTTTTCGGGGAGCGAGAGAAGTTCTCCCCGGGAGAGGGGACGCTTCTGTTCCCACAGAACGTCCATGATCTCCAGTTCGTTTTTTGTCAGATACAAGCGGATGCCTCCCTGCAGCGGTCAAAATCCAATTTCTTCCATTTTGAACAAATCAGATTTAGTTGCACTCAATTTTTGCTCATTGTACCACATGCTTTCTCGCATTGCAACAGTAAATTGTGAATTCTTTGTTATTTTTTGCCCATTTTTCCCAGTTTTTTACCAACTTTCCGGCCGCTTTGATTCCTTATCCGCCCTCTTGATTTTTCCCTTGAACCTGTTATAATAGGTGCGCTGACAAAAACCTGCCTTTTGGGTGGGAAAAGCATACGGCAATCTCGCACAATTCTGGGAAAGGATGATCTCACATGGAAATCACCAAGGAAACCACCATGGGCGCCATGCTGGAGTATGACATGGGCATCGCCTATGTTCTGATGCAGGCGGGCATGCACTGTGTTGGCTGCCCCTCCTCCATCGGGGAATCCCTGGAAGAGGCCTGCGCCGTCCACGGTCTGGACGTGGACGTGGTCCTGGCCTCCATTCAGGAGTATCTGCAGAGCCGCGGCTGAGACGCGGGCACAGAGCGCGCTGCAAAATGCAGAACCCTGTCATTCCGAACCAGTGACCGACGTCACTGGTGTGGGAATCCGCATCTTTCTTTACAGGATTACGGATTGCCACGTCAGTGTTGCGACACTGGCTCGCAATGACAACGCATTTTGCAGTGCGCTTTATTTCTCTGTACGCTGAAATCCACAAGGAGGAGCCCGGATGAAACTATTATATGCAGAGGACGAGCGGGCCATGTCCGAGGCTGTGACCGACGTCCTTACCTATCACAAATACAGTGTGGACGCCGTTTATGACGGGCGGGACGCCTTGGACTACGCCCGGACGGAGGAATACGACGGGATCATCCTGGATGTGATGATGCCGAAGATGAGCGGTCTGGAGGTGCTGCGCCAGCTTCGGGCCGAGGGCTGCCGCACGCCGGTGCTGCTGCTCACCGCCAAGGCCGAGGTGGAGGACCGGATCGAAGGACTGGATCTGGGGGCGGACGACTACCTGCCCAAGCCCTTTGCCATGGGAGAGCTGCTGGCCCGGGTCCGGGCCATGCTGCGCAGGCGGGAGGAGTTCACCCCCACGGTGCTGCGCTGCGGAGACCTGGAGCTGAACCAACAGACGGCGGAGCTGCGCTGCGGGAACGAGGCCGTGATCCTGCCGAAGCTGGAATACAAGCTCATGGAGCTTCTGATGCTGAACCGAGGCCGCTGCCTTTCCACCGAGGACATGCTGGTAAAGGTATGGGGCTATGAGACGGAGGCGGACGTAGGCGTGGTCTGGGTCTATCTCAGTTATCTGCGCAAGCGCCTGACCGCTCTGGGCTCCGGGGTGGAGATCAAGGCCCGCCGGGGCATCGGCTACACGCTGGAGGAGCCCAAATGATCCGGACGCTGCAAAAAAAATTCACCGTCACCGCTATGATCGCGGTCACGGTGCTGCTGGTGCTGCTGCTGGGCGGCATCAACCTCTTCAACATTCTCTCCGTCGTCCGTGACGGGGAGGCGCTGCTTAGCGCCCTGGCCGCCCAGGAGGATTTCGGTCCCGTGCCGCGGGACGAATTCTTTCGGCCTGACGGGGAGGACGGGCTCTTCCGCCGCAGCCCCGACGCCGGGGATCGGATGAGCGCGCTGACCTTTTCCGTCCGCTTTGACGGGGAAGGGACCCTTGTGGGCTCGGATCTCAGCCGCATTGCCGATCTCAGCGAGGAGGATGCCGCCGCTTACGCCCGGCAGGCGCTGGATTCCGGCAAAACCGGCGGCAGGATCGGCGCTTTCCGCTTTCGGGTGGTCCAGCCCGCGCCGGAGGCCAGGACCGTGGTCTTTCTGGACATGAGCCGCCAGACCCACGAGCTTTTGCGGGTAGCCGCCCTTTCCGGGCTGGGCGGGATCGCCGCCTGGCTTGCCATGCTGCTGCTGGTCCGGACTCTGAGCCGTCTGGCCATCCGACCCATTGCGGAGAATATGGAGCGGCAGCGCCGCTTTGTGACCGACGCGGGCCACGAGCTGAAAACCCCCCTTGCCATCATCCGGGCCAACGCCGAGGCCTTGGAACTCATGGGCGGCGAGAGCAAATACAGCCGCAACATCCTCTCCCAGGCGGCACGGCTCTCCGACCTGATGCAAAATCTTCTGACCCTGGCCCGCTATGACGAGGGCGCCGCCCTTCAGGACCGGCAGGCGCTTTCCCTCACGGCTCTGACAAAGGAGGTCTGGGACAGCTTTCTTGCCCCGGCGGAGCTGAAAAAGCTCAGCTGCAGCGCCGATCTTGCGGAGGACGTCACCGTCTCCGGCAGCCCCGTGCAGCTGCGGCAGCTGCTCTCCATCCTGCTGGACAACGCCGTGAAATACTGCCCGGAGGAGGGTAGTCTGGAGCTCTCTCTGCGCCGGGAGGACAAGGCCGTGCTCCGCGTGAAAAACAGCGTCAGCGAAAAGGCGCCGGACCCCGAGCGTTTCTTTGACCGCTTTTTCCGGGCGGACGAGTCCCGCAGCCGGGAAACCGGCGGCAACGGCATCGGCCTCTCCGCGGCCCAGGCCATCGCCCAGGGCCACAAGGGCAGCATCCATGCCGCCTACGAGGGAGACGCCATCGTTTTTACCCTGGCGCTGCCGCTGGATTGAAGCCGCCGCTCGCCGCCGACGCGGGAGAGCGGATACTGCGAAGATCGCAGTAAGTCTTGCTTTTTTTGGAAAAAGGACTATAATATAGTTATCGTGTTATGGGAGGATATTGATATGAAGAAAACTTTTCGTTCCGTGATCGCGCTGCTGCTTGCGGCGCTGACCGTCTGCTCTCTGTCCGTGGTCGCCTTTGCGGAGGACCAGACCTGCCCCTATGCTGACGAGCAGATCTACCAGGCTGATGAGAACCAGGTCTTTGTTTACACTGTGCAGGTTTCTGCCGGCTGCAGCCGCTCCGGCGCCGAGCGCGTCCGCAGCTACATGCTCTCCAAGGGCTTTGACAGCTTCCTTTTCGAAGTGGACGGCGGCTACCGCATCATGTGCGGCAAGTTCCCCCATGCGGAAGAAGCCTGGGCCTACTGCGATCTGATCCATGAGAAGACCGAGCGGGACACCGCCTACGTCACCGACGTGCGCCTGCCCCAGGAAGCCATCGACGCCTTTGCCGAGAGCTTCCGGCACGATCCCCTGGTCGCTTACAAAGTCAACTTCAGAGGTTGGGAGAACCCCAGCGGCCCCTTCATCGACATGGCCCTCAATGAAGAAGAGACCGCCCCGGTCTATGCCGTCCAGTACGGCGCCGGCGACAGCTTCAAGGGTGCTGAGCGCGCCCGGGATATGCTGATCGAGAAAGGCTTTGACGCTTACGTGGTCCGCATGCCCTTCTTCTACCTGATCCTGGCCGGCAAGTTCGACAACAAGGACGACGCCACCGCCCTCCGCGATGAGATCCGCAACGCCACCGATCACTGGGATCCCTACGTCCGCGAGATCCAGCTGCCCAAGGCCTGAGTACAGTTCTGCGTTTTCAGTTTTGAGATTTGAGGAGCAAAAAACCTGGATGTGAAAAATCACATCCAGGTTTTTTCTCTTTACTTGCCGTCGTGCTCGCGGATCACGCTCTCCAGCTTTCCGAGGAGCTTCTCCGCCGGGATCTTGCTGAGCTTGCTGGCGTCCTTCACGGTCATGCGCTTGAGCATGAAGCGGGCGGCCGGATTGTCCATGGCCTTCAGCTCCGGATAGCGCTTGGGCAGTTCCTCCTCCAGCCAGGGGTGCTCGCTCAGGATCTGGGAGAGCTTGGTGTTTTCATTGTAAGACATGGTCGATTCTCCTTTTCTTCGGATTTCTGTTTTTGATTCTATCACAGTTTGGACGGAAGCGGAAGCATTTTTCATTGTATCTTTGGCGACCTTATGGTAAAATCGCAAAAAAGTCCTGGAGGGAATCATGAAGATCGAACGCAGCTATCCCAAATGCATCATTTCCGCCAAGGGGGCCGACTGGGTCTCCGCCGGCCATCCCTGGGTCTACGAGGGCGAGGTGATCCGCCGGGAGGGGGACTGCCCCAACGGAGGGCTGGTGGACGTCATCAGCGGCAAGGGACGGTATCTGGGCACAGGCTTTCTCAGCGAACACAGCAAGATCCGGGTGCGCATCCTCTCCCGCAACGCCAACGACAGCTTTGACGCCGCCTTTTGGAAGCGGCGGATCCAGTATGCCTGGAGCTACCGCAAGGCCGTGATGGACGGGCAGACGGACTGCTGCCGCCTCATCTTCGGCGAGGCGGACGGTTTCCCCGGGCTGACGGTGGACCGTTTTTCCGACATTTTGGTGGCGCAGACCCTCTCGGTGGGGATCGAATATATAAAAGGCACACTGTTTCCCCTTCTGGTGGAGGTTTTGCGTGAGGACGGGCAGGAGATCCGCGGCCTTTTCGAGCGCAACGACGTGGCCATCCGGGAGCTGGAGGGGCTGGAGCAGGGCAAGGGCTGGTATCCCCTGCCGGGCCTGCCCGCGCCGGAGTCTCCCCTGGTGGAGATCTGTGAAAACGGGATCACGTATCAGGTGGACGTGGAAAACGGCCAGAAGACCGGCTTCTTCCTGGACCAGAAATTTAACCGCCTGGCCGTCGCCCGTCTCGCCAGGGGCCGCCGGGTGCTGGACTGCTTTACCCACACCGGCTCCTTTGCCCTGAACGCGGCCAAAGGGGGCGCCGAGTATGTGGAGGGCTGGGACATCTCCGCTGCCGCCGTGGAGATGGCAAAGGCCAACGCCGCGCGCAACGGTCTCAGCCACATCGCAGACTTTCAGCAGCACGACGTGTTCGACCGGCTCACCGAGCTTGCCGAGCGCAGCCACAAGCCCTTTGACTTCATCATCCTGGACCCGCCGGCTTTCACCAAATCTCGTAAAACGGCGGACGCGGCGGAGCGGGGCTATCGGGAGATCAACTACCTGGCCATGAAGCTGCTGCCTCGGGGCGGGTATCTGGCCACCGCCTCCTGCAGTCATTTCATGCCAAACGAGCGCTTCCAGCAGATGCTGCGCACCGCGGCCCGCCAGGCCAATGTGCAGCTGCGGCAGATCGAGGTGCGCCAGCAGGGCCCGGACCATCCCATTCTCTGGAACGTGCCGGAGACGGACTATCTGAAATTCTACCTCTTCCAGATCGTATAACTGATAATACCCAGCAGGGGCGATGCACGGATCGCCCCTGCTTCTTATAGAAGGCACCCGCAGGCCGCCCCTGCGGCAGGGACGGGCGGATCGTAGGGGCGACCTGTGGTCGCCTGATAGATGGAGGCCAAAAGGAGGCGGCCAAAGGCCGCCCCTACGGCGAAGACATGCGTCGTGCCGCGCCACCCACGCTGTCATCCTGAGGAGGTGAAACCGACGAAGGATCTCGTCGGCGCCAGGCACAATGGATCACTGCACCCATTCCCTTGCTCGTCCGCGCCGTTCTCCCTGATCGTCGCCCCCTCCCGATTTCCGACACGATCCCGCCGATTTTGGGGAACCTTTTTCCGCCCCCGCCGTCCATATCATCGTAAGCCAAACCATACGGGATAGACGGAAGGAGGTTGGAGGAATGTTTATTCTGATTCTTGGTTTGATTGCGGCTGTGGTGCTCTTTGTGGTATTGGGACTGCAGCCGGAGGAGGTCACCGTGACCGACGCCCGGGGGGGCACGAAGACGAAGAAGACCGGGCGTTACAGCTGGAAGCGGCGTCCCGCCCAGGCGGCGGCCCTGGTGCTGCTGGTAGGCGCCCTGATCCTGGGCAGCGTCACCGTTGTGCCCACGGGCTACACCGGCATCATCACCACCTTCGGCAAGGTGGAGCAGCGGACCCTCTCCGCCGGCGCCCACCTGATCCTGCCCTGGCAGGACGTGGTAAAGATGGACAACCGCACCCAGAAGGTGCAGATCGTCACCCAGGCCTTTTCCAGCGACATTCAGCAGGTGGACCTGCAGCTCAGCGTGAACTACTGCATCGACCAGGAGACCGCCCAGGAGCTCTATCGCACCGTGGGCGTGGGCTACTACGAGAACGTGATGTTTCCCCGGATCCTGGAGAACACCAAGGCTGTCTTCTCCCAGTATTCGGCGGAAAACCTCATCGCAAAGCGCAACGCCCTCTCCGATCTGATCGCCGCCAGCACCGCGGAGGACATGAAGTCCTATGGCATCACCATCGTCTCCATTGCCATTGAGGACATCGACTTTACCGACGCCTTCACCACCGCCGTGGAGGCCAAGCAGGTGGCGGCCCAGAACAAGCTCACAGCCGAGACCCAGCAGGCCCAGAAGACCATGGAGGAGGAAGCCACTGCCAAGCGCGCGGTGATCGCCGCCAACGCCGAAGCGGAGAAGGCCGTCATCGCCGCCAATGCTGAGCTGGAGGTGGTTAAGGTCCAGGCCGAAGCCGCCCTCTACGCCGGTGAGAAAGAGGCTGAGATGAACAAGCGCATCTCCGAATCCCTCACTCCCGGTCTCATCCAGTACTACTGGATCAAGCAGTGGAACGGCATCCTGCCCAGCACCGTCCTGGGCGAGGGCATGGACTTCATGCTGAACCTTCCCGAATAACAAGTGCATCAAAAAAGCACCCCGAGGAAGGCACTTCGTTAGGAAGTGCCTTTTTCACGTTTGAGCGCGAGATAATTGACCACGCCAGTCAGCAATGGTATAATAATTATGACAAACTGGAATTTGCGAGGGTAATTATGCTTCATTTAGAAACGATTACACCAGATAACTGGAGACTTGGTCTATCTGTCCGTGAAGATCAGTGCAACTATGTATCTAACAGTTCCGGGATACTGGCAAGGGCTTATGCTTATCGGAATGATAGAAGTCAAGCTTTCGTAATATATGATGGCGATATCCCGGTTGGAATGGCCATGTATCATGACTTTGATGAGTGGAAAGCTTATGACTTCAGTCAGTTCTTTATCGACCAGCGTTATCAAAGAAAAGGATACGGGTTAAAGGCAGCTGAGATGATTCTGGACAGGATGAAAGCTGACGGAAGATACGACAGAGTCGTTCTTTGCTATATCGACGGCGATAACGCGGCAAAGAGTCTCTATGAAAAACTTGGATTTCATCATACCGGGCAGAGAGATGAGGATGAGATTGTTATGGAAAAGCGATTGCGCTAAATTCCAGTTTGTCGAACAGGTTTTTGTTGTCCACATTTATAGCGAGCATCGGATTGTGCCCCTCAAAATCCGATAGACAAAACGGGCGTGACCGCAGTGGTCACGCCTGTTTCATATCCTTTTAGATGGTTGTTACTTTGCTCAAAGCATTGTTTTTTGTTCGGGTCCTCTCGTCATTCCAAACAATACAACAACGCTGTATTTTGTTTGGCACCTCATCAGTCAGCCTTGCGGCTGACAGCTTCCCCTCAAGGGGAAGCCCTTTGATGGTGCACTCCTCAAGCCTTCCCCTCGAGGGGAAGGTGCCGAGCGTCAGCGAGGCGGATGAGGTGGAGACGAGGGTGAGTGAAAGACCGGGGCACCTTCCTTGCGGAGGGTGCCCCGAGGGGGTGCTTTTTTGATGTGCAGTCTGTTCCGGCAGAAGTCATCTGCCTTTGTCAGCATCATAAAAGGCCCGAGGCCAGCATATTGGGGCTGACCCAGCCGATCAGGCTGGCATACTCCTCGGAAAAACTGGTGAAGAAGGCCCCCTTGAAGTCCGCGTGCCGCTTGGAATAGAGCATCCAGCCGTCCTCTGCCCGGACAGCCAGCTCATGTCCCTGCACCCCGACGATATCACCCTGCACCTGGCCAAGGTACTCCATCCGGTCCCCGATCCCGTCATAGCGGAACAGGACGCACAGCTCCCGATTTCGCAGCAGAAGCTCCTGCACGCCGTCCCGGTCCAGGTCCCAGAGGGCGGCCTCCAGGCCCTCCTCCGCAAGGTTCAGACCCAGGTTCTGCCAGCCCTTTTCCTCCAGGAAGCGCTTGCAGGTCCCGGGGAAGCGGCGGACCACCTGCTCCAGGGTGGGCAGCGCGGAGAGATCCTGGGGCTGGGCCAGGCCCCACAGGGAATCCAGGGGATAGAAGGCCAGATCCTCCACCCGCAGGGCCGGATACACATACTGCCGGACCAGGGCGTCATAGCGGGCACTGTCCCCCTCCGCGGAGCCGCTGTACCAGCTGCCGTCCTCCTCCACGAAGCTCCAGGTCAGTGCGCCGTAGCCGGGCTCGCTGTGATCGAAGTAGGCCAACAGCTTATGTTCCGGCAGACCGAACACCGAATACTCATAGGTGTAGGAGCCCCCGGCGCCGTGCCAGTGGCCGTGAACCAGGGAGGCTCCCAGTTCCGGTAAAAGGCCCAGATAGTCGTCATAGTCGATGTATATGTAATCTCCGTTCCAGCCGATCAGGTCTGTGAGTCCCATTTGCTCGGAATCCAGCAGCAATTCCGGAACGCCGTCCCCGTCCAGATCCGCAACCGCATAGGAAGAAAAGGGCAGGAGATAGCCGCTATTGTCCCAGCCGCCGAAGTAGCCCTTGCGGTAGTCCCCGTTCTGACCGATCACCTGATCCAGCAGGGCCGGATCCTCCAGCAGCTCCTGATAGGCCATCTGCCAGTGGGTGGTGAGTTTGATCTCCTCTTCCTCTGCCGGCTCCGGGCTATCCGTAGGGGAAGACTCCTCGGTTTCCGTTTGGACCGGCTCCGCCGCCGCGCTCAGCTTCGGCTTCTCGCTTGCCGCAGGAGCAGGCGCCTCTGTCGCCGCGGGGACAGAGGGCTCCCCCCCTGTCTCGGGCGCGGCGCTCTGTTCGGGCTCCGCCGCAGGGATTTCTGCAATCTCCTGTCCCCGGGAAGCGCAGCCGCAGAGGGCCAGGAGCAGCAGCGCCAGCAGCGCCGCGGTCCAGCGTCTTTTCATCTTTCTCTCCTCCCGCTCTCTTTTTTTCTCCATGATACCACATTTTTCCGCCAAAGAATCTAAAGATTTCTTATCTTTTCAGATTTTTTCTTTTTCGGATTCTCTGTTGACGAAAAGCTTCAAAATACGGTACAATAGTTTTGGATTTTGATCCGCGATCCGCATCAACAAGAAAGAGGGGGAAAACATGGAAAAAGGCTATATTGCCAGCACCAGCGGCATCAAGGCCCGGGACAAGATCGGCTACGCCATGGGCGATCTGGCCTCCTGTCTGGTCTTCGGCCTGACCCAGAGCGTCATGAACAAGTACTACACCGACGGTCTGGGCATCGCAGTCTCCAGCGTCATGATCATGACCATCATCGCCCGCATCTGGGACGCCATCAACGATCCCATCTGGGGACGTCTCATCGACGGGGCCAAGCCCAAAGCCGACGGGCGCTACCGCCGGTGATCCGGATTTTCGCCCTTCCTGTGGCGCTTTCGGCGGTGCTGATGTTCGTGGGCAATCCCGCCTGGGCAGACAGCACCAAGCTTGCCTACATCTATGTTACCTACATTCTTTTCGGCATGCTCTACACCTGCATCAACATCCCCTACGGCTCTCTGGCCCAGGTCATCACCTCCGATGACAAGGAGCGCAGCTCTCTTTCGGTGTTCCGCTCCATCGGCTCCACCTTCGGCGCCATGCCCGCCATGGTCCTGGCCTCCATGATGTACACCAAGATTTCCGATACGGAGAGCGTGGTGGACCCCAAGAAGGTCCTGATCGGCACCGCCGCCATCTCCGTCTGCTCGGTGCTGGCCTACCTGCTCTGCTACAGCTGGACCAAGGAGCGGGTGGAATCCCGGCCTGCTCCCCGGGAGAAGGGCCAGACCATGAAGGTCATCAAGGTCCTCTTGAAGAGCCGCCCCTTCATGGCGGTTTCCCTGGCCTCCATGCTGTTCCTGGCCGCCCAGATGTTCGGTCAGGGCTACAACACCTACCTCTTCCACAACTATTTCAACAAGCCCGGCCTCACCATGCTGCCCACGGTTTTCCAGTATCTGCCGGTGGCGGTGGTCATGTTCTTTGCCGCCCGCCTGGGCAACAAGCTGGGCCGACGGGAGGTCTGCGCCTGGGGCGTGCTGCTGGCCGCCGTGTTCTACCTGGTGCTCTTCGTGCTGGCCCTCTTCGGCATCACCAACATCTGGCTGTACCTGGCCGCCTGCCTGGCCTCCGGCGTGGGCACCGCCTTCATCTTCCTGCTGATCTGGGCTCTGGCCACCGACGCCATCGACTACAACAAAGTCAAATTCGGTCTCAACGACGAGGCCACCAGCTACGCCTTCTATTCCTTCATGCGCAAGCTGGGCCAGACCGTTGCCACCATTCTCATCAACGTCCCCCTGCTCCGCATCGGCTATGACGGCAGCAAGCTCAACACCGAGGGGCTGACCCCTGAGGCGCTGAAGAGCATGTACAACTCCTCCGTCATGATCCCGGCGGTGCTGTTCCTGTTGGTCTTCCTGCTGCTGCGCTTTGTCTATCCCCTCTCCAGGCAGAAGATCGAGGAGCTGCAGCTGGAAAAGGAAAAGGTCCTGGGCGCCGCGAAGTAAGCGCTGCCCATATTCAGGCCAAGGCAAAAAACGAGAAAAGCAATGGACGGATGCGCACTGCGTATCCGTCCATTGCTTTTGTTCTATTCGGCAGAGCAGAAAAGCTCTTGATCTCCGGCATTCGACACCCACCGGGAGAAGGACTGGTTCAGCTCATGAACTGATACGCCGTAAAGGCCGCGTAGATGCAGAGGAGCAGGATTCCCTGCCAGCGCTTCAGCGCGCCTTTTTTCAGGGCGGGCAGGCACATGATCGCCATCACGAGAAGCATCACCGGCAGGTCGATGACCAGGCTGGAATTCACGCCGCCGGCCAGGGTCTTTTCCGCCGGGAGAGAGAAAGGCGAAAGGCTGATGGCCATGCCGCTGACCAGGATGATGTTAAAAAGATTGGCGCCGATGATGTTTCCCAGGGACAGGGAGCCGTGGCCCTTCACAAGGCTGGTGATGGCGGTGATGAACTCGGGAAGGCTGGTGCCCAGGGCCACCATGGTAAGGCCGATGACCGAATCGGGCACGCCCAGAGCCGAGGCGATCTTGGTACCGTTATCCACCAGAAAGCGGGCGCCCAGGGCGATGGCCGCCGCGCCGATGACCAGCAGCAGAAGCTCCATGGCAAAGCTCCGGGGCTTTCCCCCGTCTCCGGTCTCCTCTTCTTTCTCCTCCGCCAGCTCCGGGTGCTTCTTCATCTGCACCGTGGAGACGACCATGTACAGCACGAACACAGCGAGGTACATCAGGCCCATCCAGCGCTGGAACGTGCCCCCCGTCCAGGCGATGAGGGAATAGGAGAGCGCCGCGGCGAAGAAAAAGGCGGTGGGCAGGGCAAAGGACTTGGGATTGACCTTCCCGGGGTTCACGGAGATGGTGATGGCGGCAATCAGGCTGGTGTTGCAGATGATGGAGCCGATGGCGTTGCCGTAGCTGATGCCGGCGTTGCCCTGCAGGGCGGCCTGGCTGGAGACCATCACCTCCGGGAGGGTGGTGCCGATGGAGACGATGGTGGCGCCGATCAGCAGCTCCGGCAGGTGGAAGCGGCGGGCGATGCCCACAGAGCCGTCCACAAACCAGTCGCCGCCTTTGATCAGCAGCCCGAAGCCCACGAGGAACAAGATCACAGGTACCAGCATAGTATTTCTCCCTTTTTCACGAAACGTTCTCGGTGTAAAGGAAAAGGCCGGCCTCTGCCCCTTTTGGCAGAGGGCGGGCGTTTTTTCCGACGGAAGAGACTATAATACAGGCCTCCGGATTTTTCAAGTCTCACGTGATTCTTTTCTCTCTGCCGGCGCCGTCAGACTAAGCCTCACGATCTCCCCCGTTCAGGAGCTTGTGCTCCCGGCAGATGCGCACCAGATGGTCCCGCAGCTCCCGGATCTCCTTGCGCTGCAGCAGGCTTTTCAGGCAGATGAAGCGCAGGGAGGCCTCCGTCTCCGGCACCAGGGGCACCGCCGCTACATTATAATACCGGGCAAAGGACGCCGGCCCCAGCACCACCCCGACGCCGCTCCGGACCATGCTCATGTTGGTATCGATGCCGTCAGAGCGGTAGACGCGGCTCAGGCTGATGTTGTGGCGGCGGCAGAGTTCCCTGAGCTGCCGGTCCTCGGCGGAGTTTTCCAGGCCCGAGATCACCGTGGCCCCCTCCAGATCCGCGATGGAGATCTCCCCCAGCTCCGCCCGGGGATCCCGCCGGGCCATCAGCATGCACTGCCGCTCCCGCACCAGGGGCAGGTTATAGTACTCCGGCTGCCGGTCCAGATAGTCCTCCGTCGGAAGCCGATCCAGCACCAGGTCCACCTGCTGCTGCCGGAGGGACTGGAGGAAATCCATGCCCGCCTCGGTGTGGAAGGAGACCTCGATCTCCGGACGGTCGTCGAAGAAGCGGACGATGTCCCGGAAGAGGCTGTTGGAATAGACCCGGGAGCCCAGCCCGATGCGAAGCTGCTTTTTGGCAGTGACGTTATCCGCGTTCAGGTCCTGGCAGAGCTTCTGCCAGGCGTCGATCACGGGCCTGGCCTGATGGCAGAAGTTTTCCCCCGCCGCGGTGAGCTCCAGCCCGGTCACCGTCCGGGTGAAGAGGGCGCAGTCCAGCTCCTGCTCCAGCTTCTGGATCTGCTGGGAGATGGCCGACTGGGACACATAGAGCCGCTGTGCCGCCCGGGACATGCTGCGGCAGGCGGCCACCTCCAGCACATAGAGGGCCTGCGTGGTGGTCATAAAATCACATCCTCTTATCGTTATAAGAAACTCTTATATCCCTATTATAAGGAAGTATTTTACACATTTCAAGAGCTTTTGTAGAATAGAATTTGCAGATATATCTTTTCGTCTCATCATTCGTCAGAAAGGAAGGAAAGCTTATGGACAAGGTTCTGTTATCCGGGAACGAGGCCATTGCCCGCGGCGCCTATGAAGCGGGCGCGCGCATGTGCTCCGCCTATCCCGGCACACCCAGCACCGAGATCTTCGAGAATCTTCCCCAGTTCAAGGACGCGCTGTACTGCGAATGGGCCCCCAACGAAAAGGTGGCCGTGGAGGTGGCCTACGGCGCCAGCATCGCCGGGGCAAGAAGCCTCTGCGCCATGAAGCATGTGGGGCTGAACGTGGCGGCCGACCCCGTGTTCACCGCCGCCTACAACGGCGTGAACGCCGGCATGGTCATCGTCTCGGCGGACGATCCCAGCATGCACTCCTCCCAGAACGAGCAGGACAACCGCCACTATGCCCGGGCCGCCAAGATTCCCCTGGTGGAGCCCTCCGACTCCCAGGAATGCAAGGACTTCATGAAGGAAGCCTACAAGATCTCCGAGCTGTTTGACGCGCCGGTGCTCTTCCGCACCACCACCCGCGTCTCCCACTCCAAGAGTCTGGTGAGCCTGGGCGAGCGGGAAGAGAAGGAGATCACGCCCTATGTCCGCAATCCCGCCAAATTCTCCTGCACCCCCGCGCTGGCCTACCGCAACCACCCCAAGGTGGAGGCCCACATGAAGGAGCTGGAGGAGTACGGCAATACCTGCTGCCTCAACAAGATGGAGATCCGCGGCCACAAGGTTGGCGTGATCACCGCCTCCATCGCCTATCTCTATGCCAAGGACGTGTTCCCCGAGGACACCTCTTTCCTCAAGCTGGGCCTGACCAATCCTCTGCCCATGAAGCTTATCAGGGAATTTGCCGCCCAGGTGGAAAAGCTCTATGTCATCGAGGAGCTGGACCCCTTCATGGAGGAGCAGATCAAGGCCGCCGGCATCGACTGCGTGGGCAAGGAGCTCACCGGCAATATGTATGAGTTCAATCCCCAGCTGCTGAAGGAGCGGCTCTTCGGCGAGAAGCCCCAGGCCCCTGATCTGGGCGTCGCGGCGGTCTCCCGTCCCCCCGCTCTCTGCCCCGGCTGCCCCCACCGCGGCTTCTTCTACACCATGTCCCGCCACAAGAACTTCATCGTCACTGGCGATATCGGCTGCTACACCCTGGGCGGCGCCGCGCCCCTCAACGCGGCGGACACCTGCGTCTGCATGGGCGGCGGCTTCACCGTGGGCATGGGCATCGCCAAGACCCTGGCCCTCACCGGCGATCCCCGGAAGGTCTTCGGCGTGGTGGGCGACTCCACTTTCTTCCACAGCGGCATGACCGGCGCCGCCGAGATCATCTACAACAAGGGGCCCATGATCCCCGTGGTGCTGGACAACTCCATCACCGGCATGACCGGCCATCAGGACAACCCCGGCTCCGGCAAGACCCTCCAGGGCGAGATCGCCGAGAAGCTGCGCATCGAAAAGATCCTGGCCTCCATGGGCTATGCGTTCATCCAGATCGTGGATCCCCAGGATCTGAAGGCCATGGACGAGGCCGTCGTGAAGGCCGCCGCCTCCGAGGTCCCCGCTGCCATCGTGGTGCGCCGTCCGTGCCTGCTCATCAAGGGCATCAAGCACGACATCGGCAAGTGCGTGGTGGATCCCGACAAGTGCATCGGCTGCAAGAGCTGCCTGCGGGTGGGCTGCCCCGCCATCCTGGTGGAGAACAAGAAGGCCCGCATCGACCAGAATCAGTGTGTGGGCTGCACCGTCTGCGCCCAGGTTTGCCCCAAGGGCGCCATTTCGAGGAAGGAGTGAGCGGCATGAGAGAAACCAAAAGCGCGCTGCTGGTTGGCGTAGGCGGCCAGGGTGCCATCCTCACCGCCAAGGTGCTGGTAAACGGCCTGATGAAGGCAGGCTATGACGTCAAGATGTCCGAGGTCCACGGCATGAGTCAGCGGGGCGGCAGCGTCTCCACCCAGGTCCACTGGGGCGACAAGGTCTGGTCCCCCGTCATCGGCAAGGGCGCGGCGGATATCATCGTGGCCTTTGAAAAGATGGAAGCCGTCCGCTACGCGGATTTTCTGAAGCCGGATGGCGTGGCTGTCATCAACGACTATGAGATGGCCTCCTCCAGCATCGCCGCCGGCCTCTGCGAGTATCCGGAGGGCTGTCTGGAGGCCATGCAGAAGCACTACCGCTGCCTGGTCCTGAATGCCGAGAAGATCGCCGAGGAGCTGGGCAACGCCAAGTGCATGAACATCGTCCTCTTCGGCGGCATGGTCAAGGCCCTGCACATGGACGATATCGACTGGGAAGCCGTCATCGCTGAGACGGTGCCCGCCAAGTTCAAGGAGCTGAACCTGCAGGCCTACCGCGCCGGCTACGCTGCGGTGTGAGGCCTGCCTCAAAAAGCAAATACACAACAAAGAACCTGCGCGGTGATAGACCCGCGCAGGTTCTTTTTATTATTCTGCTCTTCTGTTCCAGGCTCTGCTCGCCGACGAAGGAGAATTCTTGCTTCCCTTTGGGGGAAGTCCCCAGTGCGCACACTGGGGGATAGGGGTACCCTCACTCCTGCAGTCTGTGGATGGCCCGCTCCACCTGGGCGTAGTCCTCGCCGCCGGCGATGCCCCAGTCCTCCCGCATCAGGCGCAGCTGCTCCCGGTAGGCGGCGATGGCCCCGTCCCTGTCGCCCCGGATCTCGCAGATGTGGGCAATGCTCATGGCGCTGTCGGTGAATTTGGGGGAGGGCTGCAGTTCCTGGCCTTTGCGGTACCAGGCGATGGCCCGGTCATAGTCCTGCCGCTGGGTGTAAATGTCCCCCAGGGTGGTGGCGCAGCACCATTCGCTTTCCGCCAGCTCTTCCAGAGCCCGGAGCTGGGCTTCCGTCTCCTCCCGCTCGCCCGCCGCCTGGGCGAGGAGATAGCGGTACAGGGGCACGCGGAAGCTCTTGTCCATGGCGGCCAGCTTTTCGAGCCATTCTCTTGCCTCGGTCAGGCGCCGGTCGTCAATGAGATTGTCCAGCAGCCACATATGGGCGGAACGGTTTTTCGGGTTACGGCGGCAGTAGTCGCTGAGCCACTGGATGAGGGCGTGGTGGTTGCGGACGCACCAGTCGGGGATGTAGCTCCCCCAGGCGTTGCAGAGCTCGCTGATGGCGTCCGGGTCGCCGGTCTTTTCCACCGCGGTCTTGCCGTGCTCCACGGCAAGCAGCCGGTACTGCTCGGCCTGGCTGTTGTAGAGCTTTGCCAGCAGCGTCTCGGTCTTCCCGGTCATGGCCGGATCCTCTCCGATGGCCTTGAGCTGCTGCTCCAGCTGCCGCTGCTCCGCCTCCGGGAAGAGGCCCCGGGCGTAGATGTGGTTCTCCATCCGTTCCAGCTGCTGCTCCGGGCTCATGGCAAAGAGCTGGTCGATGGTCACGCCGAAGTACACGGCGATCTCCGGCAGCATCTGCACGTCCGGCACGCTGTTGCCGCACTCCCATTTGCTCACGGTCTGGGCTGTCACATGCAGGTCCGCCGCCAGGGCCTCCTGGGTCAGCCCTCTCTCATTGCGCAGTCTGCGGATCTCTTTTCCCATTTCCATTCTTGTTTCCTCCTTGGCTTTTCCTGCGGAACTGCGTCCGCATCTCTTACATGGCCCTACTATTACAGAGGAAACGCCGAAATACCAGCGCCTCACACGGGAGTTGACTCTCCTCCCGGTTGAGTCTGCCAAAGCCTTCCCCCCTCAGGGGGAAGGTGGCGCGAAGCGCCGGATGAGGTCCCCGCGCAGCGGATCTTTCGTCGGGAACTTTTCGCTTTCATTTGCGCGTTCCGTAAGCCTGGGCGGACGAGCGATGCTCGTCCCTACGGCAATGGAGTGATGAACAAGCGCCCGCCCTCAAGCCTTCTCCTTGAGGAGAAGGTGCCCCAGTGCTCACACTGGGGCGGATGAGGTGGCGTTCCCTCCCGCCGTAGGGGCGGCTATCAGCCGCCCGCAGAAAAACCTCCCCTGCGCAAGGGGGAAAAGCGCCATCGCGCTGCCAGTGGCAGAAGAAACGATGGCGCTTTTTCCGCAGCGGTCGAAAAACGCAAGGGACAAGCGCAAGCCCGAAGCGTTTTTCGCCTCCCCGCAAGGTGGCGGTGTCGCCGGAGCCTGCGACGGTGACGGAGGGTCAGACCCCTCAGTCACGGCGGCAGGCCGCCATGACAGCTCCCCTTGCAGGGGAGCCCATATGCTTTTATGATTTCTTCAGAATTATCCGGTTGACAACTGTAGTCTCCTGTGCTATCTTGTACTTGTCCGGACTACGCGTGTAATCTATTCGCATTTTATCATTGCCTGCAAGGAGGATTCCCCCATGTCTGATTCTCTCGCCGATAAAATTTCTGACTCCGAGCTGGAGGTCATGAAGCTGCTGTGGCAAGCGGAGGACGCTCTGCCTGTCACGGAGATCCGCGAGGCCCTGCATCGCAGCCGGGGCTGGGAGGCCACCACGGTGAAGACTCTGGTCTCCCGTCTGGTATCCAAGGGCGTGATCGCCCAGGAAAAGCGGAACGTGTTCTACTATTCCCCCCGTATCACGGAGCAGGAATACAACGCCTGGGCCACCGACAACCTGATCCGCCGCCTGTATCACGGCAGCGCCAAGGACCTGGTGGCGGCGCTGGTCCACTCCGAGGGTCTGAGCCGCCGGGATCTGGAGGAGCTGCAGGAGCTGTTCCATGTGGAGGACTGACGGGATGGAGACACTGATCTCTCTCACACTCAGCGGCAGCGCCCTGGCGCTCTTGCTGCTGCTTTTGAAAAAGCTGCTGGGCGGGCGCCTTTCCAGCACGGTGTATTACTATGCCTGGCTGCTGGTGCTGCTGCGCTTTCTGCTGCCCCTGCCGGGACTGATCCCTCTGGGACAGGAGACCGAGGGCGGCGCGCCAGCGCACCTGACCGCGCCGCGGCTGCTGGAGGATGTGTATCTCCCGCCGGAAACGACGGCAGCCCCGGCCTATGCGCCGCTTGCTGATCTGCCGGCTCAGGTTCCGGCAGTCCCGGAGGCGGAGGTCCATCCAGCCGCCGCGCCAAGCCTCTCCCCCTCCCCCGCAATCGAACATAGCATCAGGATCGACTGGCGCTCGCCCCGGCTCTGGCTCTCCCTCTGGGCCGTTGGGGCAGGACTCTGCTTTCTCTGGCCGGTGGTCTCCTACCTGCGCTTTCGCCGCGCCCTCCGGCCTGCGCTGCGGAGCCCGGAGCGGGAGCTTTCCGCCCTCTATGCCCGCATCCCCGGGAGAAAGCCGGCGCTTTCCACCTGTTCCGCGCTGCAAACGCCCCTGATGTTCGGGGTCTTCTCCCCGCGGATCGTTCTGCCCCAAGGGATCTCCGATCCGGAGACGCTGGAGAACATCCTGCGCCACGAGCTCTGCCACTACCGGCGGCGGGATCCGCTCTACAAGTGGTTTGCCGCCGGGGTCCTGGCCCTGCACTGGTTCAATCCCCTCTCCTGGCTCATCCGCCGGGAGCTGAACCGGGCCTGCGAGCTCAGCTGTGACGAGATGCTGCTCCGCTCCATGGACCGGAACAAAAAGCAGTCCTACGGCGAGACGCTTTTGCGCATGGCCGCAAGCGCGTCCCTGCCTGCGGGAGTCGTTGCCACCACCTTCTCCACCGAGAAGAAGGATCTGAAAGAAAGATTGGAGCAAATCATGCATTATCAACACACGAAAGGCAGGGTGCTGGCCGCCCTGCTGGCTCTGCTGCTGCTTTGCGGCTGCACTGCAGCGGCGGGGCCCGCCTCCGGACAGGAGGCATCCCTGGTCCCCAGGGAGGAGAACGTGACCCACGTCTCCACTGTGGACGAATTTCTGGACGCCATCGTCCCCAACGCCACCATCGTCCTGGCCGAGGGCGAGTATGACCTTTCCACCGCCTCCGATTACGGCAAGGAGAACGCAGATCCCAACTATGCCTGGGTCGCCGTTCCCGACGGCGCGGAGAACGCGCCGGGCTATGAGCTGCAGATCCTGGGCGTCGAGGGTCTGACCATCCGGGGCGCCGGGGAGGGAAAAACGACCCTGGCCGCCGTGCCCCGCTACGCCAACGTCCTCCATTTCCTGAACTGCGACGGGCTGCGGGTGGAAGACCTGACCGCCGGGCACACCCAGGCCCCCGGCTACTGCAACGGCGGTGTGCTGTACTTTGACGTCTGCAGCGACCTGGCCGTATCCAACTGCGGCCTCTTCGGCTGCGGCACCATCGGCGTGCAGGCACGGGACTGCCGCGGCCTGGAGGTGAAAGGCTGCCACATCTATGAGTGCAGCTACAGCGCCGTGTTCGTCCACAGCTGCCGGGATGTACTGGTGGAGGACTGCGAGGTGGAGCGCAACGGCCTCAAGCCCGGCGTCGGTCCTGCCTACAGTCTTTTCTCCGCAGACCTCACCGAGGATTTCACCGTGCTGAACTGCCGCGTCCACGACAACACGTGCCAGACGCTTCTGAACACGGTCAACAGCAAAAACGCCCTTTTCCTCTCCAACCGGGTGGAGAACAACGGTTTCCAAACCAGCCTCTTCCAGATGCAGCAATATCCCGTCACCGTGGACGGCTGCGCCTTTACGGACAATGAGATCGCAAGCTTCATCTACGGCGGCGGCATCTTCCCCGTGGACGCGGACGGAAAGGCTCTGGATCCGGCCGCCATCCAGGCCATGGAGTACCGGGAGCTTGACCCGGCCACAATCCATCCTCCTCTCCCTGCCGAGGACGCCCTGGAGCTGCCCGTGGGCGGCAGCGTCACCGTGAAGACCGTGGACGAGTTTTTGAAGGCCATCGGCCCCGACCGGACCATCCTGCTGGACGGGGAAAGCTTCGACCTCTCCACCGCGTCCAATTACGGCGGCGTAGGTGGCAAGTATTATTACTGGTCGGAGAGTCCCGACGGGCCCGCGCTGATCATCACGGACCTTTCCGGCCTCACCATCCGGGGCGCGAATGGGGATCCCAAGGCCGTCACCCTGTCCGCCGTGCCCCGTTATGCCAATGTGCTGGCCTTCCGGGACTGCGAAAACATCAGTCTTTCGGATTTCACCGCCGGGCACACCCGGGAGCCCGGCTCCTGTTCGGGCGGCGTCCTGTACTTTACAAACTGCCACGGCATCGACCTGGACCGCTGCAGGCTCTACGGCTGCGGCATCCTGGGTCTGGACTGCGACGGCTGCAGCGGCGTGGCGGTCCGGGAGTGTGAGATCTATGAGTGCTCCCAGGGCGGCGTGCATCTGGCCCGCACCGACGGCGTCCGCTTCCTGAACTGCGACATTCACGACGTCCCCAGCCCCGCCCTGTACTTTTTCAACAGCGGGGATCTGAGCTGGAACGGGGAGCCTCTCCTGGGCAGCCGCTTTGATCTGGATGCCGATGGGAAGCCCTTCTCCGTGGATCCAGACCCCGCCGGACCTGCCGGGGAGGGCTACGCCGTGGCCTATCCTCCCTTCGAGTTCCTGGATCCCGGCCGCTTTCAGGAGGGAGAGACTCTGGACTTCGCCCGGGCTGTGCAGCAGAACATTGCCGAGGGCAATTGGGCGGCGCTGAGCACCCAGCTCTGCTACCCCTTCCCCATCTTCACCGGCACCGACTCCCTTGTCTCCTACTCCCCGGAGGACTTCCTCGCCCTGGATCTGGACGCCCTGATGCCTCCTTCCTACCGGCAGGTGATTGCGGATGCCCCGCTGGACGCCTACGGCGCCTCCGAGCTGGGCAACACCTTCTGCGGCGGCCGTCTGGCCTTTGGCCGCATGGCGGAGGGCGACGAGCATGACCTTCGCCTCACGGTGATCGCCCTGGAGGGCAACCTGCCGGAAGACTTCTCCCAGGAGGCGCTGGAGGTCTTCTATTACGATAACCAGCTCTCGGAATTCACCCTGAGCGAAGGGGAGTCGGTCCGGCTGGATGCGGTGCTCTTCCCCCTGGGCCGTTATCCGACAGATGGGATCTCCTGGATCTGTGAAAACGATGAGGCCTTGAAGATAACGCCGGACACCGACGGGCGCTCCTGCACCCTGGAGGCCCTGAAGGCCGTCCCCGGCGGGGTCCGTCTGACGGTGCGTTACCAGGATCTCAGCAAGACCATCACAGTCTACACCAGGGCTGCCGGGCAGAGCACCCCGCCCACCCCCGCGCCGTAAGGCCGCGTTTCACCGCTTCTCGCGTGTCCTCCCCTGAAAGGGGGAAAAGCGCCATCGCGCTGCCAGTGGCAGAAGAAGCGATGGCGCTTTTTCCGCAGCGGTCGAAAAACGCAAGGGACAAGCGCAAGCCCGCAGCGTTTTTCGGGCACCGCAAGGTGAAGGTGTCGCCGGAGCCTGCGACGGTGACGGAGGGGTCAGACCCCTCAGTCCCGGCGGCAAGCCGCCGCGACAGCTCCCCTTGCAGGGGAGCACAATTCCTCAGTCCCGGCGGCAAGCCGCCGCGACAGCTCCCCTTGCAGGGGAGCCCATATGCCTCCCTCTTTGAGGGAGGTGTCACGGAGCGTCTCACACAAGCTCCGTGACGGAGGGAGTCATTAACGGAGGGGGCAAACCCCTCAGTCACAGCGGCTGGCCGCCGCGACAGCTCCCCTTGCAGGGGAGCCCATATGCCTCCCTCTCTAAGGGATGACGGAGGGCGTCTCCCCTGTCCCCCGTAGGGGCGATTCACGAATCGCCCGCCCCTCAACGCAAAAATCGGGCTTCCGCCGTCCTGTACAGCGGAAGCCCGATCCTTTTCTTCTTCTTATGTCAATGGCGTATACCCGCTTTTTTCCACCAGCTCCTGTCCCTGGGGCGAAAGGATCCAGTCCAGAAGCCGCAGGGTGTTCTCGTCCGCGTCGCTGCGGGTGACGGCGTAGAAATACGAGGCCAGGGGGTAAGTGCCGTTTTCGATGTTCTCCACCGTGGGGGCCACGCCCTCGATCTCCAGGAGCTTTACGTCAAAGCCCCGCATGAGGCCGGTGCAGTAGAAGCGGAAAGAGTAGCCGATGGCGTTGGGGTGGTTTTTGTAGCTGGACACCTGCTCCACGATGCCATCCATCACGGTCATGATTTCCTCTGTTTTCGCCGGCATCAGGGGCGTGTCCCCCATCACGAAGCGCTCCAGGGCTGTCTGGCTGCCGCTGCCCTCGCTGCGCTGGAAGGGCAGGATCTTCCCCAGGCCGGGAACGCCCAGGTCGGCCCATCCGGTGATCCCGCCGGAATAGATGCCCCGGATCTGCTCCAGGGTCAACCCTTCGATGGGATTTTGGGGATTGACAAAGAACACAAAGGCCTCCCGCCCGATGGGGGTGTACACCAGCTCCACGCCCTGCTCTTTGGCGTATTCCTCCTGCTCCCTGCTGGGCCCTGCCACAAAGATAATGTCGCAGCCTCCCTTTACGATATTCCTGTAGGCAGAAGAGGTGGTGCCGCAGTACACCTGCTGCTCCACATCCCAACGGTTCCATCTTTCCATCTCCTCCGGGTAGGTCGCCTGGGCAAAGGCGGCGTAGACCGGGTACAGAGCTGTGGCCCCGTCCATCTTGGGGAGCTTCTCGTCCGCTGCAAAGCGCAGGCTGCTCTCCCCCTCCAGCCGCGCCACGGGGCTCTCCTCCTGAAAGGGCAGATAGTCCCGATAATTGAAGCTCTCCGGCATGCTGATCTCCCGCAGATGTCTCTCCCACAGGGTCGTACCCACCAGCGTACCGACCACAGCCAGGGCGCAGGGCAGCCACAGGAGAAAGCGCTTCCAGGTGAACCACCCGGCCATCAGGCCCACCAGCAGCCCCTCCAGCAGGATCGCCGCCAGGAAGATGCAGAGCTTCATGTACCAATGGAGCTGAAAAATGCCCATCAGCAGAGCGAAAAGCCCGATGGCAAAGCCGTCCCACAGGCCGATCGGCAGGACCAGCCCCCGAAGCCCGTCGCTGCGCTCGCCTGTTTTTCTCTTCTGGATCCAGCCTGCCAGGATCACTCCCAGCGTGACCAGCAGCGGCAGCCCAAAAAGGAAGAAGAGGATCAGCCAGGTCACCAGAGCCTGTTCGCTGTTATCCATATCCGTTCCCTCCCGTTTTCTTTGATCTGTCCCTATAACGTTTAAAGCTGTAAAAAGGTTTCATCCTTTTTGAAATTCTATCACGCGGCGCCCCGTCCCGCAAGGGCCGGGTGCTCTTCCTTCCCCCTCCGGGGGAATTGCGGTCTCGCGCTGCCAGTGGCAGACAAAGCGAGGCCGCAATTTCCGCAGCCGCGCCACAAGGTGAATTGCCGCGCAGCGGCAAGAGAAGGCACCCTGGGGTGTTGGCGGGCCATCGCGAAGCAGGCTCGGGAATGGCAATTGCGGCAAGGTGGCCAGTGGCCGAAGGCCGATAGGGAGGAGCCTTGGCGGACGAGCGATGCTCGTCCCAACGGCGTAGGGTGTCTATCATCTGCCTGCCGTGTGTCCTCCCCTGAAAGGGGAGGTGTCACCGGAGCTTGCGACGGTGACGGAGGGGTCAAACCCCTCAGTCTCGGCGGCGAGCCGCCGTGACAGCTCCCCTTGCAGGGGAGCACAATCCCTCAGTCACAGCGGCGAGCCGCCGCGACAGCTCCCCTTGCAGGGGAGCACATATGCCTCCCTCCCTGCGGGGAGAAGGCGAATACTCTCCAAAGCATTTGCGCATTTGCCCGTCCTGTGCTACAATCGCAGCAGCAAGCAAGGAGAGGTGCGCCATGACGGACGCTGAAATCATTGAACAGGCCCTGCCCCGGATCGCGGACTGGTACGCTCTCAGCCGCCGGGTGCTGCCCTGGCGGGAGGAGCCCACGCCCTACCGTATCTGGATCTCGGAGATCATGCTGCAGCAGACCCGGATAGAGACGGTAATCCCCTATTACCACCGCTTTCTGGCGGAGCTGCCGGACGCGGCGGCCCTGGCCGCGGTGGAGGAGGACCGGCTCCTGAAGCTCTGGGAGGGGCTGGGCTACTACAGCCGGGCACGCAACCTGAAGCGAGCGGCGGAGATCGTGATGCGGGATTATGGCGGGGAGCTGCCCCATACCGCGGCGCAGCTTCGCACGCTCCCCGGCATCGGGGATTATACCGCCGGGGCCATCGCCTCCATCGCCTGCGGAGAGCCGGAGCCCGCTGTGGACGGAAACGTGCTGCGGGTGCTCTCCCGCCTGCTGGAAAACAGCGGGGACATTCTCTTCCCCGCCGTGAAAAAGAGCGTCACCGCCCTGCTGCGGGAGCACTACCCCCGCGGGGAGGCCGCCGCCCTCACCACCGAGGGGCTCATGGAACTGGGCGAGACGATCTGCATCCCGAACGGCTCGCCGAAGTGCGAGCTTTGCCCCTGGCGGAGCCTCTGCCGCGCCCACCAGAACGGCACGGAAGAAAAGTTCCCCGTAAAGGCCCCGCCCAGACCCCGCCGGGTGGAGGAACGGACCGTGCTGCTTCTGCGCTGGGGGAACCGCTGGGCCATCCGGCAGCGGGAAAAGAAGGGGCTTCTGGCCGGGCTTTGGGAGTTTCCCAATGAGCTTGGCGCCGTGACGGAGGAGGAGCTCCGGGCCCGCTTCCCCCAGGCGGAGCGCATCGACCCCTGCGGCAGTGCCAAGCACGTCTTCACCCATGTGGAGTGGCACATGGAGGGCTGGCTTCTGGATCTCCGAAAGCCCCTCCCCGGCCTCACCTGGGAGACTGCCGAGGAGATCCGCGCCCGCTACTCCATCCCCACCGCACTGAAAGCTTATCTGGCACTCATCGAATAAACGAAAAACCTGTCATCGCCTCGCCGCCCCCAGGGTGGCCTCTCTTGCCGCAAGGGAAAAACGGATTGCCACGCCAGTGTGCGCACTGGCTCGCAATGACAGGGAAATCCTTCCTCCGGAACATGAAAAAAACCGACCGCTGAAAAGCGGTCGGTTTTTAGGCCCCAACGTATTTATCATACTATGTAATACGGTAAATTGTCAAGGGCTTTTTGGATATTTTCACGGAGTCATGCCGAAATTCTGCTCTTTCAACAAGTTTGTTTTGTTTATTTTGTATAGAATACCACTTGTATTTCATCGTATGATCTGCTATATTATAGCCACAAAGGATGAAGGTCCGTTACATATAGGAAAGATCCGAGGAACGGGAACCTGAGGAAGCTGCTGGGGATGCGCCAGCGGGAACGACGGCCAAAAGCATGCCTCACTTTTGAGGGCGGGGAAGAGAACCCAAATTAGATGCCGATTGCGAGTCCCGAGAACGACACAGCAGCAAAAAATCTGTAGAAAGAGAGGTAACCAGGATGCTAGATACCAAGAACACGAAGAAGTAGCCCTTGACTGTGTGAAAAATCGGACGTGTTACAGTCAAGGGCTGCTTCTTTTTTTGTCTGATACGAAGCCCTGACGAAAAAGACTTGATTCGCAGCGGCCCCTTTTCCGTCATGCTTCGTTATTGTCCTTGGAAATACACAAAGTATTCCCTGCGGCCAATGCCTCGCTTGACGAAAAATGTTCTCGCTGCTCGCTCAAGCTTTTTCATCTGTGCTCCGTATGATTGTCCTCTGATCGTCTTTTGTCTGCTCCCGCCAGGGGGCTGTTTTTTTTGCGCTTTTTCGGGTCAGAAGGAAGCGGGAGTCTCCCGCTCCCCTTCTCAAAACTCAAAAATCCTACTCCCTAACAGGCAGGGAGCAGGCGCCGTTTTCGCAGAGATAAAAGGCGTTCTTACCGTCGATGGGGCCGTAGGGCTCGGTAAAGGGCGCAAATGCGGCCAGCTTCTCGTCCCCGGGCTTTTTCACCAGGATCGCGATCTGGGGATCAAAGCGGCTCTCGATGCTGGAGAGCATCCGGCTCTCCTCTCCGGCCAGGGCCGCCACCAGCTCCTTTGTGGGATAGAGCTGCCCCATCAGGCCAAGCAGGCCGTAGGCCCCCGCCATGGGCGCCTCCTTCACCGCCGCGCAGAGGAAGGCCCCCTGCCTTTCGGCAGCCTCCCGCCACTCCTCCTTGCCGCTGAGCCGCCGCAGCAGGTCGAAGAGGACCAACGCTGCGGAGTTTCCGGAGGGCATGGCCCCGTCATAGCGCTCCATGGGCCGCTTGATAAGCGTCTCCGCCCGGTCGGCGCTGCGGTAAAAGCCGCCGTTTGGCGCGGTGAAGTGGGCCGGGATCTCCCGGGCCAGCGCCTCCGCCGCCAGGAGCAGATCGCTGTCCCGATCCAGGGCGTAGGCCTCCAGCAGGCCCAGGGCCGTGAAGGCGTAATCGTCCAGCTGTCCGGGCAGAAAGGCGCTCTCGGCCTCGTAGCAGACGGCCCGCAGCTTCTCCGGCACCGATCCTCCCGCCTTTTCCAGGAGGAAGGAGACGAGCTTACGGGCAGCCTCGGCATAGTCCTCCCGCCCGAAGGCCCTGGCCGCCCGGGAGAGGGCCATCAGCAGCATGCCGTTCCAGGCGGTGAGGAGCTTATCGTCTCTTTTCAGACTCACCCGCCTTGCCCGGTCCTCCCGGAGGCGCTGCCGGTATTCCCCATAGCCCTCGGGGATCAGGTTCCAGCGCTGGTTCAGCAGCAGATTGGGGATGCTCTTGCCCTGGAAATTGCCCTCGGGGGTGATGTCGTAGCACTCGCCGAAGTGCCGCCCCTCGTCCTCGCCCAGCACCGCCTTCACCAGCTCCGGGGTCAGCAGATAGTACTTGCCCTCTTCCCCGTCACTGTCCGCGTCCTGGCCGCTGCAAAAGCCGCCGCAGGGGCTTTTGAGCTCCCGCAGGCAGTAATCCAGGGTCTCCTCCGCGATGCGGCGGTACAGGGCAAAGCGCCCCTCCTGCCAGGCCTCGGTATAGCACAGGGCCAGCAGGGCGTTGTCATAGAGGGTCTTTTCAAAGTGAGGCGCCAGCCACTCCCGGTCTGTGGAGTAGCGGGCAAAGCCTCCGCCGATCTGGTCATAGATGCCGCCCCGGGCCATCTGCTGCAGGGTCTTCTCCGCCATGCGCCGGGCTTCCTTTTCCCCGGTCAGAGCGGCATAGCGCAGCAGGAACAGCAGATTCTGGGGTGCAGGGAACTTGGGCGCCGTGCCGAAGCCGCCGTACTCCTCGTCGAAAATCCCTTTCAGCTGCTCATAGGCCCGCTTCGGCAGCTCTTCGTCCAGCGCTCCCGGCTGCAGGGGCCGCTCCCGGCGAAGGAACGCGCTGAGCTCTCCGGCGGTCTTCTCCAAACCCTGCCGGTCCCGCTTCCACTTGGCCTCCACCGCCTGCAGCAGGGGGATCAGGCCAAGCTGCCGCCCCCGGTTCTCCCGAGGCAGATAGGTTCCGGCAAAGAAGGGCTCCCCTTCCGGGGTGAGCAGCAGGGTCAGGGGCCAGCCGCCGCTGCCGTTCAGGGCCACGCAGGCCTCCATATACACCGCGTCCACGTCCGGCCGCTCCTCCCGGTCCACCTTCACAGGCACGAAGCTCCGGTTCAGGATCTCCGCCACCGCAGGACTCTCAAAAGACTCCCGGGCCATCACATGGCACCAATGGCAGGTGGCGTAGCCGATGGAGAGGAAGACGGGCTTTCCCTCCCGGCGGGCCTTCTCGAAGGCCTCCTCTCCCCAGGGGTACCAATCCACAGGATTGTCCGCGTGCTGCAGCAGATAGGGGGAGCGCTCGTTTTGAAGACGGTTCGGCATGGCGATTCTCCTTTACAGGCAAAGCCCTTTGGTTTATAATTCGTTTGTATTATATCCAATTCCCAGCCTGCTATCAAGTGAGGTTTTTTATGGACTACATCGAAGCCTGCTGCTGCTTTGACAGCAGCGCTTACCGCGGCATCCCCGACGCCGAGCCCTGCCGCAACCCCATCGACGTGCCCGCCGTCATCCGCGAGCTGGACGCGCTCTACAACGCCGGCCGGGAGAAGGACGCCCTGGCCCTTCTGGAACAGTGGCGGGATGCCGCCCGCAGCCGGGGGGACTGGCGGGGCGAACTGAGCATGCTCAGCGAGCTGTTGGGCTATCACCGGCGGGACGGGGACCGGGAAAAGGCCATGGCCGCCGTGAACGGCGCCCTGGATCTGATCCGCATCCACCGCATGGGCGCCACCGTCTCCGGGGCAACGGTGCTCATCAACGCCGCCACCACCCTCAAGGCCTTCGGCAGGGCCAAGGAGTCGCTGCCCATCTTTGAGCACTGCGCCCGGGTCTATGCCGACAATCTGGACCCCATGGACTACCGCTTCGCCGGGCTCTACAACAATATGGGCCTGAGCTACGAGGATGAGGGGGACTATCTCCAGGCTGAGCGGAGCTTCCGCCTGGCTCTGAATATCATCGCCCACTCCCGGAATCCGGAGAACGAGCTGGCCGTCACCTGCTGCAACCTGGCGGAGCTTTACGACAAGCAGGACCCGGAGGATCCCCGCATCGGCGAGTATATGGAGATGGCCTGGGACTATCTCAATGCTCCCAGCCTTCCCCGCAACGGTTATCACGCCTTCACCATCTCCAAGTGCGCCCCCAGCTTTGACTATTTCGGCTACTTTCTCTACGCCAAAGAGCTGAAGGAAAGGGCGGAGCAGATCTATGCAGGGACTTGACGAGGCCCGGGCCCTCTATGAGGAGTTCGGCCGACCCATGATCCACGCCCAGTTTCCCCAGCTGGAGGGGCGCATCGCCGTGGGTCTGGTGGGCCACGGCTCGGAGTGCTACGGCTATGACGATGAGATTTCCCGGGACCACGACTTTGCCCGGGGCTTCTGTCTCTGGCTCACGGATGAGGACGATCTGCGCTATGGCGTGGCCCTGAACCGGGCCTACCGCAGTCTCCCCCTGGGCGAGGGCGGCAAGCACAGTGCTCTCGCGGAGGACAACTGCGGCGTGCGGCGCACCGCCTTTTTCTACCGGCGCTACACCGGCTCCCCCGGCGCGCCGGAGAGCTGGCAGCAATGGCTCTCCCTCCCCTCCCACGCCCTGGCGGAGGCCACCAACGGCCAGGTCTTCCGGGACGATCTGGGCCAGTTCACCGCCATCCGGGAGACGCTGCTTTCCGGTATGCCGGAGGACGTGCGCAAAAAAAAGCTGGCCGCCCGGCTCATCGAGATGGCCCAGACCGGCCAGTATAACTATGCCCGCTGTTTGAAGCATGGGGAACAGGGCGCCGCCGCCCTGGAACTCTCCGACTTTGTCCGCGCCGCCTGCGGCGCCGTCTATCTGCTGGAAAAGCGGCACATGCCCTATACCAAGTGGATGCTCCGGGGCATGGACGCCCTGCCCAAGCTGGGGCATCTGCGCACCGCGCTGGAATTTCTGCTCACCGGCGAGGATGATCCCGCCCTCCGCCAGGGGGTCATCGAGGACATCTGCGCCACCGTTTCTGCCGAGCTTCACGTCCAGGGGCTCTCTGACGGGACCTGGGACTATCTGGAGCCCCACGCCTTCGCCGTCCAGGGGAAGATCCAAAATCCCGAGATCCGCGCCCTGCACGTGATGGAAGGATGAAATAAGGGAATAACGAATAGGGAATAGGGAAGAGTTGTGGTATCCCCTTCGGGGATGAATTGTAATGTCGCGAAGCGACACCTTCCTTTTTCACTCTTCCTTATTCACTATTCACTTTTCCGACTGCAAGGAGGAAAACCTATGACGATCCAATGGCTGGGGCATGCCTGCTTTGCCATCCGGCACAAGGGCTATACCATCATCATCGATCCCTATAACAGCGACTATACCGCGGGTTACCCCAAGCTGCGCCTGAAGGCGGACATGGTCCTGGTGAGCCACGAGCATTTCGGCCACAACTACCGGGAGGGCGTGGAGCTCTCCGGCCGGCCCGAGAGCGACTGTCCCTTTACCATCACCGCCCTCACCGCGCCCCATGAGTTCAAAATGGGCAACTGGCGGGGCTTTACCAAGATCCACATTTTGGAGGCGGAGGGCCTCAAGCTGGTCCACATGGGGGATCTGGGCACCCAGCTGGACGGCGGTCAGATCTCCCGGCTCTTCGGGGCGGACGTGTGCATGATCTGCGCCGGCTCCGCCACGGCGCTCCCCTCCCAGGAGGCCAAGCGGGCCACGGACGATATCATGGCCAAGGTCATCATCCCCATGCACTACCGGGACCAGAACCGGGGCGCTCACCGGCTGGAGAGCGTGGAGGAGTTCATCAAGTACTTTGACGCGCCGGAGTTCATCCACCGCTATGATACCGACACCTTCCCCGTCTCCGAGGATATGGAGCCCCAGGTGGCGGTGCTGAAGTTCCTGGGCCCCCAGGCCTGGACGGAGCTGGCCGCCCCTGAGAAAAAGCCGGAGCGCAGGGGGCTGCTGGCCTTCCTGAAAAGAAAGTGAGGACAAACAACATGGACGCTCTTTCCATCGGTCTGAAAGGCCTTGCCGAAACCCTTGTCACTGAGGAGAACACCGCCGCCGCCATGGGCAGCGGGCTGCTGCCGGTCTTTGCCACCCCCGCCATGCTGGCCCTCATGGAAAAGGCCGCCGCAGGCTCCGTCCAGCCCTACCTTCCCGAAGGCCAGGGCACGGTGGGGACCCGCCTGGAGGTCTCCCATCTGGCCGCCACACCCATCGGGCTTTCTGTCCGGGCCGAGAGCGAGCTCATCGCCATCGACCGGCGGAAGCTCCGCTTCTCCGTTCGCGCCTGGGCGGGGGACGAGCTCATCGGCGAGGGCGAGCATGAGCGCTTCATCATCGACAACGCCCGCTTCCTGGAAAAAGCCCTGGCAAAACAGCAATAAAACAACAGGGGACCGCAAGTCCCCTGTTGTTTTGCGCAGTTTTCAGTTTTGCGTTTTGAAAAGCTTCTGATTTCGCGGAAAACTCCGGTCCTCTCAAATCTCAAAACGATTTATCTGCTGGAGGCCGCTTTTTCGTTCAAAAGCGCTTCCAGATCCTCTCCCAGGCTCAGGCGGATCTCCTCCGGGGGCTGGGGCTTTGCTGCCTCCTCGGCCAGACTGCTCCAGCGCATCAGGCCAGCCAATGCCACCGCAAGAACAAGCAGCACCAAAGCCATCAGGGCAAAGGCCGTACCCGGCCTCTGCTCTTTTTTTGCCTGCTTCCGGACGGGCGCCTTTGCCGGCTTCTCCGCCGCTTCCCGCACCGGAGCGGCGGGCGTTTTTTTCCGCGGCTCCCCCGCGGCGGCCGGCGCTTTGACCGCAGCTTTCGGCTGCGGCGCGGGGCTCTCCGTGGCCAGCTTCTCGAAGAGGACGGTTTTGTCCCCGGTGGGGGCGGGCTTTTGCGCGGCAGTCTGCCGCTCCGCTTCCTCCCGCAGTTCTCTGCGGCTCGGGGTTTTCGGGGGCTCGGTCCTGTTCACAGGCCGGGCTTCTTCGTCCTGGCCGTGAAACTCCGCCAGGATGGCGTCAAGATCCAGATCCCGGTCTCTGCTCATGCCGCTCCCCCCTTCTCCGTCACATCGATGCCGCCGGTCAGCAGCTGCAGAAGCTTATCGCCGGGCACCACATGCCAGGCGCCGTCATGCCAGCGCAGCTCCAGCTGAATGCCGGTAGAACTGCGGTAGTCCTCCGGGTGCTGCTGCAGCAGCTCCAGCACCGCCTGGTCCCAGGCTTCCCACATCAGCTCCGGCCGGTAGTTGCCGTTTTCATTGTACAGCTCTCCCACCGAGTGGCTGCTGACATAGCGGCTGATGTAAATGAGCGCCTGGCTCCTGGCCTCGGTGTTGAGCTTGTCCACATCCAGATAGCGGCAGCTCACCTGCTGATAGGCCCGCTCCCCGTTTACCGTGCAGTCCCCGTAGATCTCCGCGGAGAAGGTCCTGCGCATGGCGTCAAAAAGCTGCTTCTGGCTCTCCCGCTGGGGCTGGTAGTCCAGGCCCAGCGTCTCCACATAGTCCATGCGGGCATAGGCCTCTGCAGTATCGCCCCGGCTGAGGGCGCCGAGGAAGTTGACTACCGTCTCCTGCGGGTCTCCCCTGGGCTTGTCCCGGGCATCCTCAAAGGCCGGCCAGACGATCTTTCCCAGAGCGCCAAGGCTCAGCAGCACCGCCAGCACAAGGAAGATCCCCGGACGCACCCGAAAATGCCTGCCGATGGCGGTAAGGGCCACCAGCGCCAGCACCATGGCCAGCACCGCCCCGCCGATGGCGGCGAGGGAGTCGGGGGTAAGCCCCTTCTTCTGCTGCTCCTCCGCGGCCTCTGCGCTCCGGTTCTCCTCCCGCTGAGGGGCGGCGCTCACAACGGCGGAGGGCTGCTCTGTGGGGGAAGCGCTCACGGAAGTCTCCGGCACCGTCTGCTCCTGCTGCTCCTGAGCCAGTCTCTCCTGTTCCTGGCGCTCCTGCTCCAGCCGCTCCGCCTCCAGGCGCTGCCGCTCTGCCTCCACCTCTTCCTGCGCCGTGCGCAGAGCGTGGTGATACTGGGCGTAATCGCACATCAGCGTGCAGAAGTCCGCCATCACGTCATAGGCGTGGACCGTATTGTCCGTGAACATGACGAACACAATGGGATCGTCCGTAAAGGCAACGGCGCAGTCGTTCATGTACAGGTGGTAGGTCTCCTGGAGGAAGCCGTATTTGTGGGCGATATTGAAGCGTCTCTCCCGGCGCTTGAAGTACTCCGTGGGCTCCGCCCGCTGCATGGTCTCGATGATGCGGGGGTAGTTTTCCTGGTTCTCATAGAGCTCCCGCAGGCAGAAGATCATCTGCCGGGGGGTAAAGAAATTGTTCTCATAATACTTGGCGTCCACCGTGTCCGGATCCTCGCCCATCAGGGGAGCGATGACCCTCCGGTAGGTGCGGTAGCGGCCGTTGCCCAGGTGTTCCCACAGGATCTTGGCAAATTCATTGTCGGAGTGGACGATGGAGCCCTCCAGCAGCCGCTCGTAGGAGAAGGCGCCGATGGTGGTGTCCCAGTCCATCTCGCCGCTGGCCACCTTGGCCGCAAAGGCCATGTTCAGCGGCACCTTGTACATGCTGCCGGAGACCATGTACTTGTCTCCGTTCCAGTACTGCTCTTCGCCGGTGACGGTGTTGTAGTAGCCCAGGCCAACGCTGTCGGGGTCTGCCCCCCAGCTTTGCAGGAACTCCTCCACCACCTGTTCCCAGCTTTTATCATCAAAGCGCTCGTCCTGCGGAAACTCGATGCCGAAGCTGTCCTCCGAAGGGGCCTCGGAAGGCTCCTCGGAAGGCTCCTCGCCAAAGGCGGCAGGCAGTCCCGGCAGCAGCATGCACAGCGCCAGCGCCAGACACAACAGGTTCTTGATCCGTCTCATCATTTTATCCAACCGCTTTCCTGGATCTTGCCCTTTCCTGTGAAAGAGCATGCATCTTCACAATGCACAACAGAGTTATTTTATCACGCTTCTGTCGAATTGCAAGAAAAAAGGAGAGATGCGCGCAGAAAACTGCTTTTATCCTCTTGTTTTTTCCTTTTCAAAGCGATCTGCCCTTGACAGGCTCAATACTTCGTGATACGATGTATTCCATCAACGGAGGTATTCTATGGACATGCAGCTCAAGCGCGGTCTGCTGGACGTGTGCGTCCTGGCCGCGATCCGAAACGAAGATTCCTATGGCTATCAGATCATCAAGGATATGAAGCCCTATCTGGAGATGTCCGAGTCCACGCTCTATACCATCCTGAAACGGCTGGAGGCGGCGGGGATGCTCACCGTGCGCAGCGCGGAGCATGACGGGCGGCTTCGGAAGTATTACCACATTACCGGCGCAGGGATCCGTCGGCTGGAGGATTTTCAGAACGATTGGCAGGAAATCCTGGCAATCTACCGCTTTGTGAACAGGGAGGTGCGGCATGAATAAACAGGAATTTCTCTCACGGCTGGGGCAGGCGCTCTCCGGCCTCCCGCAGGAGGAGCTGCAGGAACGCCTGGCTTTTTTCCGCGAGAGCATCGAGGACCGGCTGGAGGAAGGCCTGACCGAAGAGGCGGCCGTGGAGGAGCTTGGCCCTGTGGAGGAAGTCGCCGCCCAGATCCTGGCGGAGACGCCATTCCCCACCCTGGTCAGGGAAAAGATCCGTTCCCGGGGCCGGATGCCCGTCTGGGAGATCCTGCTGCTGGTCCTGGGGTTTCCGCTGTGGTTTCCCCTGCTGGTCACCGCCTTAGTCCTGCTGCTTTCCGTTTTCATCGTGCTCTGGTCCCTGATCCTCTGCCTCTGGGCGGTAGAGCTCTCGCTGATCGCAGGCGCTCTTGGCGCGCTGGTCACCGGGGTCCTGTCCCTTTTCCGGGGCGAGCCCTCCAACGCTCTGCTGATGATGGGCGCAGGGCTCCTGCTGGCGGGTCTCTCCGTATTCCTGTTCTTCGGCTGTAAAGCGGCCTCCAAGGGCGCCGCCGCTTTGACGGGGAAGACCGCTCTTTGGCTCAAGTCCCTGTTTCTCAGAAAGGAGAAGTAATCATGAGAAAAACATCCAAAGCCTGGCTCATCGTCGGCCTTCTCCTGATCCTGGCAGGAGGACTTCTCTTCGTTGGGGAGCTGGCCCTCCACCACTGGGATCTGGGCGCGTTCGGCACCGCGAAGCTGGACACCGGCACCGCGGAGATCTCCGAAAGCTTTCGGAACATCAGCATCACCTCCGATACGGAGGAGATCCGCTTCCTCCCCTCTGAGGACGGCGTTTGCCGCGTGGACTACGCGGTGATGGAAACGCGGAAGCTCTCCGCCTCCGTGCAGGGGGACACGCTCTCCATCGAAGGCATCGATCAGAGGAAATGGCGCGACAAGCTCTCCTTCTCCTTCGGCCCTGTGGAAAAGCCCCGGATCACGGTCTATCTGCCTGGGCGGGACTATGCCGCCCTCTCCATCGACGAGGACACGGGAGATGTGGTCCTCCCCGGGGATTTTGCCTTTGAGAGCATCCGCTTTACCCTCGATACCGGGGATGTGGACTGCCGTGCCTCATCCTCCGGGCTTATCAGCATCAAGACCACCACCGGGGATATCCGGCTGGAGGCTCTCTCCGCCGGGGCGCTCTCCCTCTCCACCGATACCGGCAGGATCGAGCTGCGTTCCGTCGCCTGCGCAGGGGACCTGAACGTGAGCGTCTCCACCGGCAAAGCGATCCTGAGCGAGGTAAGCAGTGAAAGCTTCACCTCCAAGGGAGACACCGGCGATCTCAGCCTGGAGCAGGTGCTGGTCTCCGGCCTGCTCTCCGTGGAGCGGAGCACCGGGGATGTACGCCTGGAAGACTGCGACGCCGGGGAGCTTTTCATCAGCACCGATACCGGCGACGTCTCCGGCACGCTCCTCACGGAAAAGGTCTTCCTCGTCCGCAGCAGCACCGGAGAGATCCATGTGCCCGATACCGTCTCCGGCGGCACATGCAAGATCACCACTTCTACCGGCGACATCCATATCGAGGTCGGCTGAGCGCAGCCCGTCTCCGCACAGGGGAGAATATCGCGTCTTTCTCCCTCACCTGTCGCAAGCGACATCCTCCCCCGCCGGGGGAGGAACACAATATGCGGCGGATTCGCATGTGCGCGAATCCGCCGCATTTCTTTCTCTATGGTCTTCCTTTCAGAGCTCCCGCAAAATCAGGTCCGTCTCCCCCGGGTTCAAGCCCAGCTCGATGCGCCTGACCTTGGGATGCTTTGCATAATGTGCCCGCACCGCGTCCCGCAGCACCGTGCCCCCGTGATAGCCGTGGATCACCCGGATGCGGTAGACCCCGGCGTTTGCCCGTCGGAGGGCTGCATCGATGGCGGTAAGCGCCTGGACCTTCGTCATGTTGTGCACATTGATCTCCTGAAAGGCGTTCATGACTCGTCCCCGATGTAGGTAAAGCGCCGGAAAGTCTTTCCGTCCCGTTCCACGGTCTCGTTCCACATGGCAGCCGGGCGGACCCAGAGCTTTCCTTCGCCGTAAAGGGGCCGGTAGACCACCATCTGCTCCTCGGTCTCGGAGTGGGTGGCAAGGCCCAGCACCTCGTATTCTCTGCCCTTGAAATGCCGGTATTTCCCGCATTTGATCTCTTCGCTCATGGCTTTCTCTACTCCTTTTTCGCCCTCTCTACCCTTCCGGGCAGCTCTCTACCAGCATACGCCGCCCCTCTCTTTCTGTCAAGGAGGGCTGGACGCGGCCGGCTTTTGGGGGTATACTTTTGGCGATTGCAAAACTGACGTTTCGCAATCGTCAACTCGCGCTTATCGCACACGGCGCACGGGAGATGCGCCGTGTTTTGTCGGCGCGAGGCCTTGCGATTCTCGGCTCAGGGTGTTTTTCCCGTGGCAAAGCTAGCCTGATGGCGCCAATTCGAACACGCCTCTCAGCGGCCTTTTTCGGTGCTTTTTGCCTTGTCCTCCTCGCCTTGCGCCAGCAAGGCTTCGTCGTCCGCAACAAAAATCCCTCGAAAAATTCTCGCTGAGAGGTGCCTTGCAGTTTTGACGGAGCCATTTTTCGTCAAGACAAGGAAAAGGGCGCAGAGAATACTTTGTGTATTGTCAAGCCCTTTGACGCGGAATTGGCGGAAATTGGCCCATCAAAACCGTGTTCGAATTGGCGCCGTCAGGCTACGGCAAAAACGATTATGATTCCCTTCGGGGCATTGAACTCAGTTTTCTTCTGTCCTTCGCAATTCCTTATTTCGAAACCGCCAGAAAGGAGGGTCGCTCATGGAGGAACGCAAACGGGAGCTTCGCTGGATGCGGCTGGACAACGCAGCCCTCATCTTCCCCGCTTCCCTGCGAAAGCACTGGAGCAATGCCTTTCGCATCTCGCTGAACTTCCCGGACCCGGTGGACCCGGCCCTGCTCCAGCAGGCCCTGGACCATGTGGCGCCGCGCTTCCCTTCCATCTGCGTCCGTCTGCGGCGCAGCGCCTTCTGGTACTATCTGGAGGAGTTGGAGCGCCCGCCCCGGGTGCGGGAGGACAGCGCCCAGCCGCTGGTGGGCATGACGCTCTCGGACGTGCGCAGATGCGCCATCCGGGTCCTCTACTACCGGGACAGGATGGCTGTGGAATTCTTCCACGCCGTTACCGACGGCACCGGCGGCCTTATTTTTGCCAAAAATCTGGCAGCGGAGTATATCCGCCTGCGCTATCGGGTTGAGGTCCCCGCCGAGGAGGGGATCAAGGATCTCCACGAAGCTCCCCGCCCCGAGGAATTTGCGGACCGCTTCCAGGAAACCGCCGGACCTGTGGCCGCGCCCCGGGACAGCCGCGACGTCTACCGCCCCAAGGGGCAGTTGGAGCCGGACCGCTTCCTCCACGTGACCTGCGGCATTCTGGAGAGCGACGCTCTCCATGCCCGTGCCAAGGCTCTGGGCGTCACGGTGACGGCCTATCTCACCGCGGTGCTGCTCCAGGCCCTGCTGGACATGCAGGCGGCTGAGCAGCCCCACCGGCGGCGCCGTCACCCCGTGAAGGTTCAGATCCCGGTGAATCTCCGCCAGCTCTACGGCGGCGACACCATGCGCAACTTTGTTGCGGTGGCCAACGTCGGCGTGGACCCCCGCCTGGGGGATTACAGCTTTGAGGAGCTGGTGAAGCTCGTCCATTACCAGATGAAGCTCACCATCACCGAGAAAAACATGCGGGCCATCTTCACCCCCAATGTAAACGACGAGGCCAATCCCCTGCTCAAGATCGTGCCCCTGGGGCTCAAGAGCCTCATCATGCGCATGGTGTTTGACAGCATCGGCGAGCGGGTGGCCTCTCTCTCCCTCTCCAATCTGGGTCAGGTCCGCCTGTCGCAGGCCATGGCCCCCTATGTGACCAGGGTGGAATTCGTCCTGGGCTCCCAGGCCAGCTCGCCCTACAACTGCAGCGTCACCAGCTGGCGGGGCAAGACCTGGGTGAATCTGGTTCGCAATACCGTGGAGCCCACCCTGGAGCGCCATTTCTTCACCCGTCTTGTAAAGCTGGGCTTTGCCGTCAAAATCGAATCCAACGAAAAAACCTGAACCCGCCATCTGTGGAGGTGACTTGCTATGTATTGTGCGCGCTGCGGCGTTGAGCTGCAAAAAGGTGTGGAGCGCTGCCCGCTGTGCTCACTGCGGGTCTGGCACCCGGATCTGCAGGAGGAGAAGGAGCCCTCCCTTTATCCCCGTTATACCGAGCCGGAGACCGTGAGCCACGGCGCCGTGCTCTTTCTCCTGAGCTTCCTGTTTCTGCTGCCAGCTCTGATCTGCCTGCTGGTGGATCTGAAGCTTGACGGAGCGGTCATCTGGAGCGGCTATGTCTGCTTCGGACTGCTGACGCTCTATGTTTGGGGCTGTCTCCCCCTCTGGTTCCGCCGCCCCTATCCCGTGGTGTTTTTCCCCGTCGCCATGACGGCGGCGCTGCTCCTTGCCCTCTATATCTCGCTGAAAACCGGCGGCCACTGGTTTTTGTCCTTTGCCTTTCCGGCGGGCGGCGCCCTGCTGCTGCTTGTGGAGGCCATGATCGTCCTTCTCCGCTACACCGTCGGGGAAAAGCGGCACCGCGCGCTCTTTATTCTCGGCGGGGGCCTTATCGGCCTGGGCGGCTTTTGTCTGCTGCTGGAGTTTCTGCTCCATGTGAGCTTTGCCCTCCCCATGCTCTGGTGGAGTCTCTATCCCCTCACCGTTCTGCTCCTTCTGGGCCTGCTGCTCATCATCATCGGCCTCTCCCCGGCGCTGCGCCGCTCGCTGCACAAGAAGTTCTTCCTCTGAGAATTGACAAAGAGCCGCTATTTTCTTATAATGACGTAACAGCATGGGCAGCGGGCCGGCAGGCTGTATGAAGCGCTGCCGCTGCTCCCATTGCTCTCATGCATCCGTAAGAAAGAAGATTCTGCAATGAAAAATAACAAGAAGAAATGGATCCTTCTGATCGCCGCGGGCGTTCTCCTGATCCTGCTGGTTCTTGGCATCGCCGCATCAAAGTTTTTTGCCCGATACCTGGACGAGAAGCTGGACAAGATCTCCTATACCCCCACCGGCACTTACGTTCACCCGGAATACACGGAGGAAGAGACAGCGCTTCTGGAGGAGGAATCCCGGAAGGAGATCGAATCCGGAGAGGCGATCGAGACTTCGGCGGCGCCTCCCGAGGGCGAAGTGGTCTGGGACAGCGACGTGATCAACATTCTGCTTCTGGGCACGGATGAGCGGCTTCCCTACGGTCACGACCCCGGCCGGGCAGACGCCATCCAGGTCATTTCTCTGAACCGCTCCGACGGCTCGGTCAAGCTATCCAGCTTTGAGCGGGGCATCATGGTCCCCGTGCCGGATCACGACATCGATCTGCTGACCCACGCCTTTCGCTGGGCCGGCCCGGAATACATGCTCAGCCTTTTCCGGGACTATTTCCTGCTGGATATGGCCGGCTATGTCCAGGTGGACTTTGAATCCTTTATTGAGATCATCGACGCTATGGGCGGCATCGATGTGGAGCTTACCGAGGTGGAGGCCTGGGCCATCGATAAGGATTTCGAGCACCACCTCTCGGAGGGAGTCAACCACCTGGACGGTGCACTGGCCCTCCGCTTCGCCCGTCTGCGCAGCATCGACTCCAACTGGCACCGGGTGGAGCGCCAGCGCAGCGTGATCCAGGCCGCCATGAGCAAGGCCAAAAGCCTGAGCCTGAAGGAACTGGACGCTCTGGCGGATACGGTTCTTCCCCTGATCCACACCAATCTCACCAAGGAGCAGATCTCCGATCTGGTGCACCACGCCTCAAAATTCCTGGGCGCGACCGCGGAGCAGATGACCGTTCCCCTGCGCATTCCCGGGGAGCCCGCCCGCTGTGACTTCCAGTTTGAGGCCGAGCGCCTCAAGGAATTCATCTACGGCATCGGGATTGAAAAATAACGCAAAAAAGGAACACCCTCGGGTGTTCCTTTTTTGCATATCGATGGCGATCAGATGAGGATGCCGCGCTTTTTCGCTTCGAAGCTCAGCTCGTCCCGGAAGTTGGGGTGGGCGATGGCGATGAGCTGTCTGGCTCTGCTGGCAAGGGATTCGCCCCGCAGGTGGGCCACGCCGAACTCGGTGACGATGTAGTCCACGTCGTTCTTGCTGGTGGTGACCACCGCGCCGGGGGTCAGGGTGGACTTGATCTTGCTGATGGTGTCGTTCTTGGTGGTGGACGAGAAGGCGATGAAGCTCTTGCCGCCCCGGGACTGGGTGGCGCCCCGGACGTAATCCACCTGACCGCCGGTGCCGGACATGTGTTTGGTGCCCACGCTCTCCGCGCAGACCTGGCCCCAGAGGTCCACCTCCAGGGCGGCGTTGATTGAGATCATGTTGTCGTTCCGGCAGATGACGTTGGGATCGTTCACATAGTCCACCGGCAAAATGGCGATGCCGGGGTTATCGTCGATATAGTCATAGATCCGCTGGGAGCCGAAGGCAAAGGTGGTCACGCTCTGGCCCCGGTGGATCTGCTTTTTGCTGTTGTTCACCGCGCCGCACTGGATCAGCTCCACCATGGAATCGGTAAACATCTCCGTGTGGATGCCCAGGTCATGCTTTGCCGTCAGGGCAGCGCCCACCGCGTCGGGAATGGCGCCGATGCCCAGCTGGATGCAGGAGCCGTCGTCGATCCGCTCCGCGATCAGGCCGCCGATCTGCTGGCTGATGGCATCCTGCTTGGTGGGAGGCAGGACCGGCAGGGCATAGCTGGTCTCCACGAATCCATCCACCTGGCTGATGTGGATCTGGCCGCCGCAGACGGCGCGGGGCTGGCGATCGTTGACCTCCAGGAAGACCCGTTTGGCCTTTTCCAGCATGGCCGGGGAATAGGAGCAGGTGGCCCCCAGGCTGAAATAACCGTGCTTGTCCATGGGGGACACGGAGGCAATGAACAGGTCATAGTCCTCCCCCTTGCGGATCAGGCCCGGGCAGTCCCGGTAGTAATTGGGAATGGTATCCGCAAAGCCCGCGTTCACGGCCTTGCGGGCGCCGCCGCCGGAAAACCAGGCCTCGCCGGTGAGCTTTCCGAAAAGGCTGTTGTCCGCGTAAAAGGGATAGGGGTAGACATCCAGCAGGGTCTGGATGCGCACGCCCTTCAGTTCATCCTTCCCGGCCCGCTTGGCCAGGGCTTCCAGGATGCAGGGTGCGCCGGCCACAGCGGCGTCCATGCCGATGAGCCATCCGCTCTCCACCCGGGCTGCCAGATCCTCCGCCGTGCTGCGTTTCGCCTCGTACAGAGTTCCGAAGTCTGTCATGTTTCTCTCCTTTTGGCTGGGCGGGAGACTGTTTTTCAGTCTCAGGCCACCCATCCTCTAACATAATATAAGGAGCGCCGAAGCACTCCCTGTGTTCAGCCAGGGCCGGAGAAACTCCGGCCCTGGTGAAACGCCATCCTCAGCGCCGGCGGTTCCGGCTGCGGTGATCGGCATAGATGCGGTTATCCGCAATGCGGCTGTCCGACTCCTGCATGAATTTCTTCAGCCGATCCTCAAATTCCACATTGCTGCTGGGCCCGTCGGCCGCCGTGCGCTCCACCGCTGGCCTGGGGCTCTGCGCGGGCCGGGCCGTCGGGTTGTTCCGGCGGAAATTCTCCCGCTGAGCGGGGGCAGGGCTCTGTTCCAGGGCGCGCTTGATGGAGAGGTTGATCTTCCCCTCCTCGCTCACGCTCAGCACACGCACCTTCACCGTCTGTCCCAGCTGGACGTGCTCGTGCACGTCATTGACAAAGCTGTTTGCGATCTCGGAGATATGCACCAGACCGCTCTTCCCTTCGGGAAGGGACACAAAGGCGCCGAACTTGGTGATCCCGGTAACTTTTCCTTCTACAATACTTCCTACTTCCAATGGCATAAAGGGTCCCTCTCTGTCTGTGCCGACTTGGCTTCTTCCGCTTGCGTAAATAGAAATACGATCTCTCCCGGCATCACCATGCCCAGCTCCCGCCGGGCCAGCGCCTCCACCTGTTCGGGGTTGTCCCGCTGCAGCAGACGCAGCTCCCATTCCGCGTGCTCCTGCTCCAGCAGTTCCCTTTCCCCTTCCAGTCGGGCGGCTGTGCGCTCCATTTCCGCAAGTGTCCTGCCCGCCCGGGCAAAGCACAGCAGCGAATAGACCAACAGCAGGGTAATGACGATCCGAACGATCCCCCTGCGGCTCGGCATGCTTCCGTTCCTCCTTTTACGGCGGTCCGAAGGCCGAACCTACCGTTTCATAATAATCCATTCTTTCTGGTTTGGAAAGTTTTTTTTGCAGATTTCCAGAGATTTTTTTCAATTTTTTTAAATAATCGCATGGTGTTGAACATCACGCGACACCAGCCCTCCAGCAGCGGCAGTACCGCCGGGCTCAGCGCATACAGATAAAGCAGAAAGCCCAGCAGTGTGGCGCTGAGCTCCCACAGGCCTGTTCGCCCTCCTGAGCTGTTCATGGCAGAGAGGAAGGCCGCCGCTCCGGCAAGCAGCGCGAAAAGCAGATCCAGCAGGCTCCCGCCCAGCCTCCCGCTCCTGCGCCGGGGCGGACGGAGCAGGTCGTAGCCCAGGCCAAGGCCCACGCCCAGCAGCAGCGCCTCCAGCAGCTCCAGGGCCTGGGCAGAGGGACGGATCCCCATCTCAGGAAAAGAGGCGGGACAGCAGGCCGCCCCGGGCTGGTTCCTCATAGCTCAGCTCCCGGATCCTGCCGTGCAGCTCCAAGGCCCCGGTGTTCAGGTCGATCCGTTCGATATGCAGGCCCTCCCCCCGGATGCAGAGCTCTCCCAGGCCGGTCTCCAGCAGAACAGTGCCCTCATCGAAGCCGGATACGTCCTGGACCCCGGTGATGCTGAGCTTTTCCCTGCCCTCCAGGCGCAGGCCGTGGGGCAGCGCCGGCACCTGCAGCATTTCTTCCTTGGCCATCCCATCACCCCCGCAGAAAGCATATGCAGATGCGCAAGCGGATAGAACAAAAGAGCGCGTTGCAAAATGCAGGACCCTGTCATTCCGAACCAGTGACCGATGTCACTGGTGTGGGCGTAGGGATCCGTATACCATCGCACAGGTTAACGGATTGCCACGACCAGTTTGCGAACTGGTCTCGCAATGACAGCGCATTTTACAACGCGCTCTTTCTTGTCGTTCTTTTTTCAGCTCTGCTTCTTCAGCTCCTCGATCCGGGAGAGGATCATCTTCTCGTTGTAGAGCAGGAAAAGGCTCGCGCCGATGAGGCAGGTGACGGTGGCCACCACAGCGGTGGTCCGGTACTGGCCGGGCAGAACCTCGGTCATGCCGGGGCGGAGCGCCGTGATGGAGGTGAACACCACCATGGCGATGGCCTGGCCCATCTTGAAGGCGAAGGTGCGGGCGGCAAAGAACATGCCGCTGCGGTCCTCGCCGGTCTCCAGGCGGCTCAGCTCCGCCACGTCGGCCACGCAGGCCTGGGGCAGGATGCCCAGAATGGCCTGAGGCACGGCGGCGCAGATGGCCACGATGAAGCCCCAGTACAGGCCCTTGCCGCAGACGAGGTGATGAAGAACACGAAGGCGTAGGAGAAGAAGCCCGTGACGATCAGCTTTTTCTTGCCGAGCTTCGGAGCCAGCTTGTTCACCACCGGGTAGAGCAGCACGCTCACGAAGGTCATGGTGGCGGTCAGGGGGAAGGTCCAGGTGTCCTCAATGCCCATGAGCTTGGTCTCATAGAAGGCAAGGCCGGTCTGGAACAGGGTCAGGGCGAAGAAATAGATCACGTCGCTGTACACGAAGCGGCGGAACTGCCCGTTCTTGAAGGTCTTGAGCAGAGAGGAGAAGGCGGGCGTCTCGCTGGGCTTGGAGTCGATATAGTCCCGCTCCTTGATATAGAGGGAGGGCACCAGCATGGCGATGCAGGCGACGGCACACATGGTCGCCACCGCAAGGCGGATGGAACCGGCCTGGCCCGCGAAGGAGAAGAGGCCCGCCACGTTCGGCAGCATGAAGGAGATGCTGGTACCGGCGATGAAGGTGAAGGAGATGTAAGTGGAAACGTTGATGCGGTGCTCCTGGGTGTCGCCCAGCTCCGCGATCAGGGCGTTGTAGGGGGTGCAGAAGATGGTCATGAAGAGATAGAAGCACATGAGGATCACGAAGAGCAGCACGTCGTTCACGGCAACGTTGGCGGTCTGGGGCACGGTGAAGAGAGCCACGGTGATCAGGGCGAAGGGGATGGCGATGGTGCGCATAAAGGGGATGCGGCGGCCGCCCTTATAATTGCTGCGATCGGACCAGCCGGCGATCAGAGGGTCTGTCACCGCGTCAAAGATGCGGCCCACCGCCATGACCAGGCCGAAGAGCGTCAGCTTGAAGACGATGGGGTTCTGGGTGACCATGGAGGCAAAGATGCCGGTGTTGGGGTTGTTGGCGTCGGGGGTGCCGGTGTAGTAATAGACCATCCAGTTGGTCACGACGCCGGACAACAGACTCCAGCCGAACTGGCCGATGGCAAAGATCCAGAGCAGCTTGTTGGTGATGGGCTTCAACTGTTTCATAGTTTCTCTTTCCTCCCAAATCATTTCGGGCAAACGATGATGACATCTTTGCGCTGCAAACATGTCATCTTGCATATTGTAGAAAAATCCGGGGGAAAAGTCAATGGATTCTTTCCCTTCTCCCGGCTTTTGTATGCTTTTCCTAATTTTCCGCCCCATTTTTTGGAGAAATCAACCATGCTCTTTCCCGGTCAGCGCCTCCCGCACCGCCTCCCGCAGGGCGGCGGTCTTCTCCGGGTCCAGGTCGATCTCCGCCCTGCCCGCGTCCTCCTCCGCCCGGGGAAGTCCGTTCTCCCCTGCAAAGCAGGCCGCGAAGTCGCAGCCCCGGTCCGAAAGGCGCTCCAGCCCCGCTCCCCCGCAGAGCAGCGCCGCCAGGGTCGCCGCCGTGAGATAGCTGCCGTAAGGAGACGCGTGCTCCCCGTCCTTCCAGTAGAGCTCGATCTCCGTGCCCCGGAAGCGCTCGAAAAGCTCCCCCACCGGAGCAAGCAGCGCGCCGTACTTTTCCGCCAGACGCCGATAGCAGCACATCATGCTCCCGGCGTTCTCCGGCTTCGCCTTCTCCGCCCAGGTCATGAAGAGCACCGGCTTTGTCCCCGCCTTTTCGCAGAGGGGCAGGATCTCCCGCAGGGCCTGCTCCGTCTCCTCCTCCCCCGGGAAGGGGTGGGCCTGCTGCTGCAGCACGCAGTAGTCAAAGCGTCCCCGCAGCAGGGCAAAGCGCAGGGAAAAGTACTCCTCCCGGTGCCAGTGAAGGGAGCGGCCCGAGTAGGCCAGCATCTGGACCTCCGGCTCGTCCCCGTCCATTTCCCGGCACATCCGGGCGAATTGGGCGGGCATATCGTTGAAGTAGGTATGGCTGTTGCCGACGAATAAAACACGCATGGTTTTCCTCCTCACCACCTGTCGTCCAGGGTCACGAAGTCCCGCTCGTCCGCTTCCGTGGGGATCGTGCGGATGTTTACGTTCTCGATGCGGATATATCTTCCCTGCTCCAGGGTCTGGAGCACCCGGTCGATCTGCGCCTCGCTGCCCTGCAGCTCCATGGAGACGGTGCCGTCCCAGTCGTTGCGGACCCAGCCGGTGGCACCCGCGGCCCGGGCGGCCTGCCCGGCCCGCCAGCGAAAGCCCACCCCCTGGACCTGGCCCTCAAAGATCAGGTGCCTGCGCACCGTTTTCTCCGCCATAGCGTTTCCCCCCCTTGTTTCCTGTATTGTAGCATGGTTTTTCCTGCCCGTAAAGCGGCTCCGGTCCCTTCTTTGCTTGTCAGGCAGCCGGGAATATGGTATAGTTTTCTTGATTCTGGCGGAACATTTTTATCCGGAAAACGTTATACCCTCAGAAGGGATATTTTGCCCAAAACAGTCAAAAAGGAGTGTGCAATGATGAAAAGATGGACCAGAATGCTTGCGATCCTTCTCTCCGTGATGATGCTGCTTTCCCTCTCCGCCTGCGGAGATAAGCCGGCGGACCCCCTTGTGCGGGAACTTCTCGGGGATGAGACCATGGCCATCGTCCAAAAGGACTATCCCTCCCCCCTGGAGTTCTACCGCGCTGTGGAACAGCGCCGGGCCCAGGAGCTGATGAGCATCCGCAATCTCACGGAATACAGCGCCGCTCTGCAGGAGGGCTTTTCCCGGACAGAGCTGCTGCTGCGTCTGGACCAGTCCGCCCTGGCGCAGGACCTGCGGGATCATATCACCGAGAATGTGGGCATGGATCTCAGCTGGTTCAAGAGCCTGGGCTTCGGCTACGCCTTGGGCATGCAGGAGGATCTGCGCCAGGTCGATATGATCCTTCGCCTGAACGACACCGACCTTCTCAGCCTCACCGGCGTGGTGGACCCCGCCACCATGGACGTCTACGCCTCCGTGCCCCTGCTGAATGAAGATTGGCTGAAGTTCAACTTTCTGGAGTTGGCCGAGCAGATCGGCGCTCCTGCGGACCTGCAGGAGTTCTCCGCCGCCATGAGCTTCAGTCCGGAGGAGCTCAATTCTCTCGTCCTGCGCTACCATGAGCTTGTCATGAACAACGTGGAGAACGTGGAGCTCCGGGACGAGAGCATCACCGCCGGCGGCATCGAAAACGCCTGCAGCATCGCCACCGTGAAGCTGGAGGGGGAGGATCTGCTGCGCGTGGCCAAGGCCTGCGTGGACGCCGCCGCCGAGGATCCCTCTGCGGAAAAGCTGGTATACTATGTTCTGACCATCCAGGGAACGGAGACCGGCAGCTTCGCGGACTTCCATGAGGCCTATCCCCAGCGCATCCGGGAGGCCCGGGAGAAGCTGGAGTCCACCACTCCCGAGGATATGGACAAGGCCGCCGTTCTCATGGACGTGTTTATCGACCCCAAGGGCGAGATCCAGGGCCGCCATCTGGAACTGCAGAGCAACGGGGAAACCGAATATCTCTTCTCCTATCTCACCGCCCGGGACGGCGACAAGCTGGGCCTGGAGGCTGCATTCCGCTCCCATGTTGAACGCGCGGTCAGCCCCTCCTCCGGGGACCCCTATACCTGGAACATTGGCAACGACGTGACCATCAGCGGCAGCGGCAGCCTGACCCGGGAGGGCAAGCTCAACGGCAGCTTCCTCATCAGCACCCACACTTTGAATGACTGGGGGGGACGACAGGAGCGGGAGGAACTGGACATCCCCGTCTTCACCGCCAACGTGGACGGCAGCTTCGGCAAGGAGGGCTTCCTGGGTGATGTGGAGCTGATCCCCACCAAGGAGCTGCTGGACAAGGCCTGTGAGGACCTGGGCGAGGACACTCCGGCGCCGGTCCTCGATCTGGTGCGGAGCCTCACGCTCTTCGCCTCCAACCGCAGCACCCAGGAAAAGCTGGATCTAAGCTGCGTTCTGCGCAGCGGCGGCAAGGACCTGCTGACCCTCACCGTTCTGGGTGAGAGCCAGGAGCCCTTTGCCATCACCGCGCCCGCGGAGTCCGTGGATCTGGACACCTGGACCGGCTCCCTGGGCTTTGCCACCATCACCAAGATCCTGAACAAGCTGGCGGAAGCCGGTGTTCCCAACTCTCTCATCAATGGCTTTATGGGCTGAGCGCGCCATGGACCTCTCGGTTGAAAACATCCAAAAGCGCTACGGCCGAAACCCCGTCCTGACCGGGGCCGGCTTCAGTGCCGACCGGGGCGACTGCGCCGGGATCATCGGCACCAACGGCACCGGCAAGTCCACCCTGCTGCGCATTCTGGCCGGGGTGCTCCGGGCTAACGCCGGGCGCTGTCTCTGGCAGGGGGAGGATCTGTTGAAAAACGCCTCCCTCCGCTCCCGCACGCTTGCTTACGTGCCCCAGGGTACCCCGCTCATTGAGGAGCTGAGCGCCCTGGACAATCTGCGGCTCTGGTACGCGCCGAAAGATCTGGAGCGCTCCCTGGACCAGGGACTGCTCCGGGAGCTGGGCGTGCCGGACTTTCTGAAAACCACCGCCTCCCGCCTTTCCGGCGGCATGCGCAAGCGGCTCAGCATCGGCTGTGCTCTCGCAAGGGACCCCTCGGTGCTGCTGCTGGACGAGCCCACCGCCGCCCTGGACCTGGTGTGCAAGGAGCGGATCCTGGAGACCTTTGAGCGCTTTCGCAGCAACGGCGGCCTGCTGGTGCTGGTGACCCATGACCAGTGGGAAATGGAGCTCTGCAGTAAGCTATACCTGCTCTCCGGCGGCAAGCTCTCCCCCTACAGCTACACGGGAGACCTGCAGGCTCTCCTCCGGGATCTGGAACGCCCATGAGAAAGCTTCCGTCTTATTTCGGCCTGCAGCTGAAGCGGGCCGCCCGGCTTCTGCCGCGGATGCTGGCGGTGACCCTGCTGCTGGCGGTGCTCAGCGCCATGAGCGCCCTGATCCTCACCCGCCTGAACGAGGACGACGCCTCCCAAAAGCGGCTTCGCATCGGCGTGGCGGGGGACAGCGGGGAGGAGATCCTCTCCCAGGCCCTGGAGCTTTTGCAGAGCGTGGACTCCTCCCGCTTCTCCGTCGGCTTCGAGCGCATGGAGGAGGCGGAGGGACGGCGGCTCCTCGCCAAAGGGGAGCTGAACGGCCTGGTCCTTTTTCCCGACGGCTTTGCCCAGGCTCTCTGGTACGGGGAGCACCGGCCCGTCACCTATCTCACCAGGGCCGCCGGCTCCGATGTGGGCTCCCTCATGACGAGAGAGCTGGTGGCCTCCATCTCCTCCCTCATTCTGGAGACGGAGAACGCCGTTTACGGTGCCCAGGCCCTGGTACGGGAAGCCCTTCCGGATCAGGATCCCTACCGGGCCGGGGACAGGCTGGTCACCCGCTACGCCTCCGCCATTCTGGACCGGCAGCGGCTCTACACCGTGGAGCTTCCGGACACTGACAACGCCCTGAGCCTGGCAGGCTATTATCTCTGCGGCCTGTCTCTGGTGTTCGTGCTGCTCTGGTCCGTCAGTTGTTCCCCCTTCTTCTCCCGGCGCTCCCGGGAGCTGGGCCAGGTCCTCAGCGCCGAGGGCTTCGGCGCCGCCGGCCAGGTCTTTTGCGAATTCATTGCCTTTTTCCTGCTGCTGCTCTGCGCCATGGCCGTGGCCGGGCTTCTGGCTTTTTTGCTGCTGGGGCGCTTCGGCGTCGCCATTCCGGAGCTGCAGCGGGGGGAGGGCTCCGCCCTCTCCCTGCTCCCCGCCCTGCTTCCGCCGGCCCTGATGCTCTGCGCCTTTCAGTTTTTGCTCTATGAGCTCTCCGGCAGCGCCGTCAGCGGCATTCTGCTGCAATTTCTCTCCGCCGTGGTCCAGGGCTATCTCTCCGGCTGCTTTTACCCCTCCTCCTTCTTTCCGGAGGGCCTGCGCCGCCTGGGCGCCCTGCTCCCTGCGGGCGTTGGCATGGACGATCTGCGCGCCGAGCTTCTCTCCCTGCCGGAGAATTCTGCCCGCGTCTTTGTCTGGGTCTATTTGCTGCTGTTCCTGCTGCTGAGCCTGCTGCTCCGCCGCCGCAGGAACCGCTCCTGAAGGGAGGGCTGCGATCATGTCTTCCATTCGCCGCTTCTTTCTCTGGTACGGTCTGCTCTCCAAGCGTCTGCTCCGGCGGCCCGGGTATCTGGCCGTGCTGCTGCTGATCCCCCTCTTTGCCCTGGCTCTCGCCCTCTTTTCCCGGCAGGAAAGCGGGGTCGTCACCGTGGCTCTCTGTCTGGAGGAGCCCGCCGATGCCGCCGCCCGCACCACGGCGGAGCGGCTGCTGAACGCCGAGAGCATCCTGCGCTGCAGCGCTTATCCGGATCCCGAAGCCGCCCGGGAGGCGGTGCGCAGCGGACAGGCGGACGCCGCCTGGATCCTGCCCGCGGACTTGGAAAAGCGCCTGGACTTCTTCGCCCGCTACGGCTCCGGCGGCAGCATCACCGTGGTGGAGCGGGAGGAGAACGTCTTTCTCATGCTGGCCCGGGAAAAGCTCTACGCCGCTCTCTATCCGGAGCTGTCCTTTTCCGTGTTCCGAAACTTTCTGGTGAACGAGCTGGGAGCCGATGCTCTCCCGGAGGAGACCCTGCGCGGGGCTTACGCCGGCCGCTTCACCGCCGAAGAACTCATCCGCTTCACCTACGTGGACGGCAGCGAGATCGAACCTGGCGGGCGCTATCTCACCGCTCCCCTGCGGGGGATCCTGGCCTTGCTGCTCCTGCTCTGCGGCCTTGCCTCCGGCATGTATTGCTACCGGGAGGAGCGGGAGGAGAGCTTTGTCTGGCTCTCCCGGCCAAAGCGCCGGCTCCTGCCCCTGCTGTGCCACCTCACGGCCATGGTGCCCGCAGCCCTCGCGGTGCTGGCCGCGCTCTATCTCTCCGGGCTCTGGCTGGGCCTGGGGCGGGAGGCAGTGATGATGCTGCTCTACCTGCCCTGCTGCGTCCTCTTCTGCGAGGTGCTGCGCTGTCTCTCCCCCCGGGAGGAGCACTACGGCGCCCTGATCCCCATTCTGGCCGTGGCGGTACTGGTGCTCTGCCCCGTCTTTGTGGATCTGCAGCTGCCCCTTCCCTTCCGCGCCTTGCTGCCCACCTCTTATTACCTCAAGGCCGCCCTGGGCAGCCTCGCCCTTCGTCCCACGCTCTTTTACCTGGCGGCGCTCCTGCTGCTCTGGTCCCTCTGCTCCCGTCTGCGCTTCTGGTTCCTGGCCCGCTTCTCCGCAAGGGAATGACCGGGCTGCAGAGGCAGAAGGGGCTGTCTCAAGTTCCGATCTGATGAATGGCAGGGGATGCCGCCCTCGGCATCCCTGTGTGAAAAAACGGATAGAACAGCAAAAACTCCGGCGAAAACGGTACCGTTTTCGCCGGAGTTTTCCTTTGTCATTTCTTTCGTTCGGCGCGGGACGCCGAGAGAGGCGCCCCCTACGCGCAAATCTGAGGTTTACGCGTTTTGAGACAGCTCCTTTTTCCGGGTTCTCTTTCTGAATCAGTCCGGGTCGTATTCCCCGTACTCGCAGCCGATGCCCCGGGCCTCCACCTCGTCGATCAGCGTCTCCTTTCCGCCGGGCAGACGCTTGTAGAGCTTCAGAACGCCGGTGCCGTTGCCCCCGTTCCAGAGGCGGTTGTGGCGCTTGAGACCGGTGGGAGCCTCGTAGTTGATGTTCAGCATGTCCTTTTTATAGCAGCGGATGTCCGTCACCAGCCGCGCTGTGGCGGTAGTCTGGTCCACATGCCAGAGGATCTCGTCCTCGGTCTCCCGACAGTCGAACTTCGTGCCGGAGAGGGTCCAGAACTTGGAGAAGTTGAATTCATAGTCCTTCCCCTCGTAATAGAACTCGCCCAGCAGCTTTCGGTTCAGGGCCACCGGCCCCACCTTGGGTCGGCCGCCGCCGATGTTGAAGACGCTGTTTTCCAGCTTCTTGCCTGTGATGCGGCTGGTGAGATCGTTGCTGGAGAGCCATACCCAGGGAGAGGTGAAGTCCCCGCCCCAGTTCTTGTCCGCATAACCGTTGCAGGTCTCGGGCCGCACCACATAGCGCACCCCGTTCAGGATGATCTCGCCGCTGTAGCAGGTCTTCATGCCCTCGGCATGCCAGAACATTTCAAAGGCGTTCAGATCCCGCAGAGGCTTGCTGGCGCCGTAGCCCACGTGGAAGGCGATCTTCTTGTCGATGGCAAGGCGCCAGCTCATGCTGCCCGCGTCGCACATCCACTCGGGATGAGCGTCCCGCTCCTCCGGCCTCACGGTGACGCTGCCCTCGGTGAAGGTCTCGGAGCAATTGCACGGACCGCAGGAGATAAAGTAGGGTGCATCGGGCCGCAAGGTCACATCCTTCCAGGCGTAGAAGTTATGGAGCTGCCCGTGATCCTCCCCCCAGAAGCCCACGTTCACCATCACGTAGGAGGGCAGGATCCCCTTCTTCTGCTTTTCCGGGTCGTTCCACACGATCACCGGCTCCTCTGCCGCCCGCTCCGGGTTGCAGGTGAAAAACTCGATATAAAAGGGCTTTTTCTCGCCGGTCTCGGCATTCTCCGCTGTCAGGGAGTGCCACCACCAGTCATAGCCCTTTTTGGCCAGCGGCCCTCTCAGCATGAAGCTGTCCCGGCTGATGTCATGAATATTCGCCATGGTGATTTCCTCCTTCTTTCAGCCCTTATTTCAGCGTTCTCTTCAGCTTGATCTCTTCCCGCAGCCCCTCGCCCTCGGCTCTGACCTTCTTCACGAAGCGGTGGAGCTTGCTCTTCTGGGCCTTCACGTACATGGCCTTCACCGGCGGCACCACCTTCATCAAATACTTGCTGGGCAGGTACACCGGGCAGGGGTAGATGTGCTTTTTCAGCTTGTTCACGCCCTCCACCACGGCCTTGGCCACGGTCTCTGCCTCCTGCACCGGGAAGGGCGGGGTCAGCTTCCTGCCGCCGGAACCCACGTTGAAGAAATTCGTGCGGGTGGAGACCGGGTATACACAGGTGATCTGCAGGTTTTCCGGCGCCTCGTCCCGCACCGCCTGCTGAAAGCCCTTCATGGCAAACTTGGTGGCGGCGTAGAGGGCGTAGCCGGGCAGGGCCATCTCCCCCATGGCGGAGATGGTGTACACCAGCCGTCCCTGCCGTCCATGGAGGTGGTTGAGATACTTGGAATAGGTGTAGATGTGGGAAACGGTGTTCAGATCAAAAAGATAACGGATCCGGTCCCAGTCCTCATAGTCAAACTGCTCGTAATAGGGTGCGCCGGCATTGCAGAAGTAGAGGTCCACCTTCTCAAACAGCTCCTCTGCTTTCGCGAAGAGCGCGTCCACGCCCTCCCGGGTGCTCAGGTCGCTGGAAAAGGGGATCACATTTTCGCCGTAGCCGGTGATGCGGTCGGCATGACGGCAGACCGCAAGGATCCGGTTGCCCTCCTGCTGCACCAGCTCGTCCATGATGGCCTTGCCGATGCCGCTGGAAGCGCCGGTGACAACGATGTTTTTGTGCTGGATCATAAGTCCTACCCTCCTGTTTTTGTTCTTCCTTTTATCGAAATGAGAGCTTTTCTCAGGAAATCGCCATCACGGTATCATAGGCGCTGTGGCAGGCGTCGGCGATGGTACCGCTCTGTCTGGCATCGCCCACAGACCAGATGCGCATGACGCCCAGCTTGTCCAGCTCTTTGGCAAGATGCCCCGCCGGGCGCACGCCCAGGGAGAGCACCAGGGCGTCCGCCGGGATGCGCCGCTGCTCACCGGTCTTCACGTTCTCCACCGTGACACCTTTCTCATCCACAGAGAGGAGCTTGGTGCAGGTCTCAAAGCAGGTGTCGGTTTTGGAGAGGCGCTCCATCTCGTCGTCCACCAGCTGGAACCAGGTCCCCGGGGCGATCTCCGGAGCCATCTCTATAACGGTCACCTTGTTCCCGGTCTCGTTCAGGATCTCCGCCGTCTCCAGCCCCGTCATGCCGGAGCCTGCCACGATCACCTTTTTGTCTCGCAGCACCTTCTCCCGGTGGATGATCTGCGGCGCGGTAAAGACCTTCTCTCCCTCCAGTCCGGGGATGGACCGGGGCACCAGAGGCTCGCCGCCTGTGGCGACGATGACCCCCCAGGGCTCCATGGCGGCGATCTGGGCCGCGCTCAGCTCTCTGCCCAGCTCGATCTTTGCGCCGGCCTTTTTGGCGTTCACCATCAGGTCCTCAATGCACCAATAGAGCTTGTCCTTCAAGTGGCAGGCCGCGGCGGTCAGGACCTGACCGCCGGGCTTTTCGCTCTTTTCAAAAACCGTCACGTCGAAACCCCGCATGGCAAGGGTCTGGGCGGCGGTAAGGCCCGCCGGCCCTGCGCCGATCACCAGCATCTTCCGTCCTCTGCCGTCCCGCGGCATGGAGAAGTAGCTCTTCTCCCTTGCCACACTCATGTTCAATGCGCACTCGCCTGGCTTGCCCACGCCGGCGTTATTCATGAAGGAGCGGATGCAGTTGAGGCAGCCGATGCAGCGGCGGATCTCCTTTTCCCGCCCCGTGGCGGCCTTCTCCACCCAGTGGGGGTCGCAGATAAAGGCCCTGGCCGAAGCCACAAAGTCCTGGTCCCCCTCCTGGAGCTGCCGTTCCGCCTGCTCCGGGGTGCGGATCACGTTGGCTGCGATCACGGGGATGGACACCACGCTCTTGATCTCTCTTGCCAGATACTTCCGCCAGCCCGGCTCGAAGGACGTTGGCTCCAGCCAGTAGTTATAGGCGTCGTAGCAGGCGGAGGTCACGTTGATGGCGTCCACCGTCAGCTCCTCCAGCCGCTTTGCGATCCGCTTGCCCGTCTCCAGGTCGTAGCCCTTCCCCGGCTGCCCGATCCGGTCGTACATCTCGTCCGCGGTGAGGCGCACGGTGAGGGGATAGTCCCTGCCGCAGCGCGCCCGGATGCCCTGGATGATCTCCGTGAGAAAGCGCATCCGGTTTTCAAAGCTTCCACCGTATTCATCGGTGCGCCGGTTGGTGTTGGGGGAGAGGAATTGCTGGATGATGTAGCCGTGGCCGCCGTGGAGCTCCACACAGTCCACCCCGGCCTTCTGACAGCGCACCGCCGCCTCGATGAAGTCCTGAATCAGGCTGTGGATCTCCCGCCTGGACATGGCATGCATCCTGGTGGCGCCGTGTTTTGCCAGTTCCACCTTGGAGGGGGCCTGCACGGAGAAGCAGATGCCCTTGGCCTCCATGCCCAGGAGCAGCGGCGTGCACTTGAACACCTGGTCCATCACGCCGGGAAAGCGGTCCGCAATGGGGATCACCAGCGGCAGGGAATTGATGGCGCTGGCCATGCCCTGCCGCCCGGGATGGTGCAGCTGGATGCAGAGCTTGGCCCCATGGCGGTGGATGCGCTCGGCAAACTCCCGCATGGGCTCGATGTGATAGTCATGGCTCATGGCAAGCTGCGTGAAGGTGGAGGCGCCGCCCATGTCGTTCACCCGGCAGATACCGGGGATGATCATGCCCACGCCGCCCTTGGCCCGCTCTTCGTAATAGTCCATCAGCCGCTCCGTGGGCTTTCCGTTGGTCTGGCCCAGACTGAATTCCGCCGCCGTCATCACCGTGCGGTTTTTCACGGTCATGCTGCCGATCTTCATGGGGGAAAGCAGCATTTCGTACATAGGATCCCTTCCTTCCTGCCTGAAGTCTTGTTCTCTTTATTACTATAAGCTTTTCCGCTCCCAGCGTCAAGCTTTTAGGCAAAAATCACAAAACCGTCCCAGCACTCCCCTGCTGTTCTGGCAAAAAGGACCAGCGCCACCTGTGTTTTCGTTTTCCCCGGCATTTGGCGTATGGAACGCAAACGGCAGCGGAAGGATCTCCCCCGCTGCCGTTTTTCATGTCCAGCTGCCGCTGACGCCGTCCGGCGCCGCCGCCTCTTTCCCCTGCTGCTCGCCCCGCTGCCGCTCCTCGCTCCGTTCGTCATGGCCGGTCTGTACCGGCGGCTGCGCCCGCTTCTTTTTCATGCGCCGCCTCCCACAAGACACAGGATCAGGCCATAGACCACGCTGCTGCCGATGCCGAAGACGATCACCGGCCCCGCGATGACGAACATCCGGGCCGCCGTCCCCGTGATGAGCCCCTCGGTCTTGAATTCCAGGGCCGGGGCCGCCACGGAGTTGGCAAAGCCAGTGATGGGCACCAGGGTCCCGGCGCCGCCCAGCCGGGCCAGATCGTCATAGACGCCAAGGGCCGTGAGCAGCGCTCCCAGAAACACCAGGCTTATGGAAGTGGCCGTGGCGGCGTCCTGCTGCTCCAGGCCAAGCCTGCCCCAGAGGTTCAGGATCAGCTGTCCCAGGCAGCAGATGCTCCCGCCCACCAGAAAGGCACCCAGGCAGTTGCGCCCCACCTTGGAGCGCGGCGCGTGCTTTCCCGCATAGCGACGATATTCTTCATTGGTCATCGTATCTCCTCCGATCTTGAAAAAAAGTGGTCTCCCCTCCCGCACAGGCGACGGCGATACATCCCCTTTTGGGGGAGGCATGAGCGGACGGCGGCCCTACGGCGGGCAGTGCTTCCCCCAGCGGGGGAAGCTCCCTCCAGTGCGCACACTGGAGGGTGATGAGGGAGAAAGCCGGATCCTTTCCAGCAGTGGGAAATACAGTTTTTTCTCCCTCACTTGTCGCTAAGCGACATCCTCCCCCGCTGGGGGAGGAACAAGCCACCCCGCCCCCACCGCAGGGGCGGCCTCTGGCCGCCTCCGTCTGATTTTTCTCGTCAGGCGACCACAGGTCGCCCACAGCCTCCCTCCCCGAGGGAGGTGGCATCCGCCGATCCCCGCGAGGCGGATGACGGAGGGAGTCAAGCCTCCGTCCCCCGTCCTGTCATCCTGAGCAAGCGAAGTGCGTCGAAGGATCTCGCCCCCGGCGCAGGGTCCCGTGTTCCTCCGTCTTCCCTTTTCCCTTCCGCCCACGATTGGAAATCGTGCCTACCGCTATTCTTTTCGACTTTTCCAAAAATATTCCTTGACTTTACGGAAAAGCTGCACTATAATATGCAAGCTGACAATTGAACAGCCTCATTCTTGAGCAAACACGGAGATGTCGCGTAGTTGGTCGAGCGCGCACGATTGGAAATCGTGTAGGGGTCAAAAGCTCCTCGAGAGTTCGAATCTCTCCATCTCCGCCAAACAATACAGCCACCCTAAAAGGGGTGGCTGTATTTTTTCAGGAGTGGGGAGATACGAATCATGTCCGCACATGCCGGTGGCATGTGCATGAGCCAGTGCGCACACTGGCGAATACCTTTATCCGGTTTCTCCGTCCCCTGCAAGGAGAAACCGGATGCAAGCGAATCTCTCCATCTCCGCCAGAAAAGGATTGCTATTTTGACAAAGATAGCAATCCTTTGTTATACTATCATTTGGAATCATATAAGGGGGGGTAGACCTGAATGTCTGAGTTGTCTTTCTCTGATTTGCTTGGGAAAACGATTTTGGTCGGAATTACATACTATACGAAAGACAATGAGTTTATTGAACAAAAGCAGTACTGGGGAACGGTAATTGAGTCCAACGACAGGCAAATATGCTTCAGACAACAGAATGGGGATGTTTTTGGACTTCCCCCAGATTTGAGCTCCACCAAACCAGCGCCAAAAGGAGAATATCGACTCCATTCAACCGGAGAAATCGTGGTTGACCCGGATTTCACTAGTGTATGGATTGTTAATCGAGATTCTAATGAGTAATTCTCAAAAGCATTATCTTTGTGTGTTCTTTTAGCGTTACGACATTTAACGGTAACCCCTATTATGTTATAATCGCAATCTTTAGCCAAAAAATACAGCCACCCCAAAAGGGGTGGCTGTATTTTTTCAGGAGTGGAGAGATTCGAATCATGTCCGAACATGCCGGTGGCATGTTCATCGTCCAGTGCGCACACTGGACGATACCTTTATCAGATTTTCCCGTCCCCCGCAAGGGGAAATCTGATGCAAGCGAATCTCTCCATCTCCGCCGGAACAGGATTGCTTTCTTAACAAAGACAGGTAAAACACCTCTATCAGATTTCCCCGTCCCCCGCAAGGGGAAATCTGATGCAAGCGAATCTCTCCATCTCCGCTGCGTCAGAAGAACGCAGCTTCATTCCGTTGCTGTTCTTTGCATCCGCTCCGGTTTGCCGCCGAGCAATGCTCGGCGCTACGGGTACCTTCCCCTCCTTTGCCTCCGGGCCAAGGAGGTTTTTGTTGTTTGCCCGGCCGGGCTATGGTATAATCATTTGAACACATCACAACAAAGGAGAATCCAACATGGAACTCATTCAGAGCTTTTCGGTAGATCATACCCGCATCGTCCCCGGCATTTTCACCAGCCGGGTAGATACCCTGGGCGACTATGCCGTGACCACCTATGACGTCCGCCTCAAGCGCCCCAACCGGGAGCCGGTCATCGACGTGGGCGCCATGCACTCTCTGGAGCACATCATCGCCACCTTCCTCCGCAACGACCCGGATTGGAAGGACGAGGTGATCTACTGGGGCCCCATGGGCTGCCTCACCGGCTTTTACCTGATCCTCAAGGGCCGGCGCGCGCCCCGGGAGCTGTATGATCTGCTGCTGCGTGCCTTCCGGGCCGTGGAGGATGCCACCGAGGTCCCCGGCGCCGCCCCCGTGAACTGCGGCCACTACCTGATGCACAACCTGGAGATGGCCAAGTGGTACGCCCGGGAGTTTGCCGACTACCTGGAAGCCAACGCCGAGAACGATGACATTTTCGAGTATCCCCGGACCGAGCGCCTCGTCACCGAGGACGGGCAGCATTTCTACGATTCCTGAGAAGACCGTATCGCTCCGGCATCTTGCGGACACTCTGCTCTCGTCGATTTCCTCGTCGTTTTCCTGACAGCATTCTCCGACAAGTCAAGTTGTTTTATCTGAAGGAGCCCGCAAAAGGCCGCCGGACCGGAAGGATCTTTCCTTCCCGGTCCGGCGGCCTTGCTGTTTTTTAGACTCAGAGCCACTTTTTCTTCTTGAAAAAGATCAGGCAGAACACGACCACGGCCACGCTCACCGCGATCACGATGGGGTAGCCGGCGCGCCACTCCAGCTCCGGCATATAGCGGAAGTTCATGCCGTACCAGCCCGCGATCAGGGTCAGGGGCATGAAGATGGTGGTGACCACCGTGAGCAGGGTCATGATCCGGTTCTGCTTTACCTCCAGCTGGGCGTTGTACAGGTCCCGCACCTGCATGGTGTAATCCCGCAGGGAGGAGGCAAAATCGTGCCTCCGGGCCATCAGGTTCATAAACAGGTGAAAATAGCGCAGGTTCTCCTCCAGGAAAAAGCCGTTTTCGTTTTCCTCCAGCTCCTGGGTCAGGTCAATGATTTGCTCATAGTGCACCAGCAGTTCCCGCAGATCGCTGCGGATCTCGTTGACCCGCACCAGGTCGCTCTGCTCCCGGGCGGCCAGGATCCCGTCCTCGATCCGGTTCAGTTCGGACTCAAAGCGTTCCATCAGCGCCAGATCCTTGTCCACGATCAGCTCCAGAAAATCGTAGAGGAAGCGCTCCAGACTTGGCTCCCGCCAGCGCTTTGTGCGGCGGATCTCGTCGATCATCTGCTGCGCCTTGCCGCTGTCGTCGATGAACACGACGCCCTTCTCGTCCAGGGCGAAGGCAAAGCGGAAATCCCGCCCCTGGAGATCACTCCGGTCCGGGATCTGGAAGGTCCCGGTGAGGGAGTCGTAGTTGACCTCGGCCTTGGTGTTGTGAATGTTTCCCGCGTCCGGCTCCAGCTCGATGCCCATGTCGAAGCGGTCCCGCTCCCGCTCCCATTCCGGGCTGCTCAGCACCGCCACGTATCGGCGGCCCGCCGGGTCCCGCAGCTCCTCCGCCCCGCAGGGGCGGATGCTTTCCTCCAAAAGATAGTACGCCATAGCGCTCTCCCCTTCCCGCAAATCGCTCTGTCAAACTTTCGACTTTGGGCACAGTATACCATGCCCCGGCGCGCTTTCCAAGAGCGCATTTCTTCTTCCTTGTACCTCTTCCTCTTCTATATATAGTAACAATATATATGATCCTCATGCTTCCGTTTTGAGAAAGGAAGCTTGCCATGCTGTATCAACTCACCATCATCGATCCGGAACTCTCTCATGATTCCTATGAGGAGGCATTCTCCATCGGGCTCTACCCCTCCCGGGAGGAGGCGGAGGCCGTTGCCGCGGAGATGCTCGCCCATGTCCCGGGCTTTTGCGACTATCCCTGCACCTATCGGATCACCGAGAAGGAAGTGTCCGGGCCGGCGTGCAAGGAGCTCCAGGAGGTTTTCCTGATCCTCGGCTGGAACACGAACCGGGATCTGGATGAGATCGACCTTGTGGAAAGCTGCTGCTTTCCCTCTTTGACCCAGGCCAATGCCGCCCTGGCGGAGCTGCAGGCGCAATACCGCCGCTCTGCCTGGACGATCCAGCGCTGGACCGTCGGAAAGGCCGACTGGTCGGAAGGTTTTGTCCGGGATTGACGATCCCATTCTGACTCCCTTTCAGGAGGTTTCCCATGAAAAAAGAGAAAAAGCCCAGGCACAAAGGCCAGTCCTGGATCCCCATGCTGCTCTCCCTGCTGCTGGGCGGCTGCGCCGGGGTCCTGCTCCTGAACTACCTCATTCCCCTGGGTGAGGGTCTCTCCCTCGGGCAAAAGCTGCTGCTTTTCGCGCTGACGCTCTTCTCCCTCTACGCCGCCATGCTGCTGCAGGTCATCATCCACGAGGCGGGGCACCTGGTTTTCGGCCTTCTCACCGGCTACCGTTTCCTCTCCTTCCGCGTTTTCAGCCTGATGCTGGTGCGGGAGGAGGAAAAGCTCCGCTTCCGCCGCTATTCCCTGGCCGGCACCGGCGGTCAATGCCTGATGATCCCACCGGAGCTTCGGGACGGGACCATGCCCGTGCTGCTCTACAATTTCGGCGGGGCAATCCTGAATCTTGTCGCCGCCCTCTTTTTCGCCCTCTCCCTTCTGCTCCCGCCCTCGTCCTTTTTGCGGCTGTTCCTCCGCCTGCTGGCCCTGGCCGGGGTCTACTACGCCCTCACCAACGGCATTCCCCTCCACCTGGGGCCCGTGGACAACGACGGCTGCAACGCCCTCACCCTGATGAAAAGCAAGGAGGCTGTCTGCGTCTTCTGGGTCCAGCTGAAGATGACCGAGGCGCTCTCCCGAGGCGTCCGTCTGAAGGACATGCCGGAAGACTGGTTCACCCTGCCGGAGGCGGGCGCCGTGAGCGCCAATCTTTTCTTCTCCGCCCAAGCCCTTGCCAGCTCCCGCCTGATGGACGCCCACCGCTTTGCCGAGGCGGACGAGATGATGGCGCGCCTGCTGGCGGATGAGAGTGCGGGCATGGGCCTCTCCCGAGGGCAGCTCACCTGCGACCGGATCTTTGTGGAGCTCATCGGTCCCAATCGCCAGGAAGTCCTGGAGGGCTTTCTCACCAAGGAGCAGCAAAAGCTGATGAAGGCCATGAAAACCAACATCTCCGTCCTCCGCACCTCCTATGCTCTGGCCCTTCTTTCGGAGCGTGATGCTGCCAAGGCCCAAAAGATCGCCGCGGATTTCGACCGCGTCGCCGTCCGCTACCCCTACCCCTGTGAGGTGGAGGGCGAGCGGGAGCTGATGCAGCTTGCCCGGGAGGCTGCAGCCGTTCCACCGCCGGTTTGATGATCCTGCCGCTTTCTTAGAAGGAGTGTGATCCCCTTTGCGCGTCTATCGCTCTTGCTTTTTCTTCATTGGTACAAAGATCCCCTTTTCTCAGTGGCCCTCACTGGTGGACCGCTATCTTGACAACCTCGGTCTTTCCTATCAGGCTTTCCTCTATGATTTTGAGGATATGGATTTCTCCGCGTATTATCAGAAGATTCTCAGCGGGGAGAGCTGCCGGAACTGCAGGAAACTGCAAGCCTGCGAGTTTTGCCGCGAAGAAGCGCAGCAGGCTCTTCGGAAGAAGAGCGCCTGTGAGCGCGCCTTGGCAGACTGCCCCGCTCTCGGCCCTCTTTCTCTTCGCAGAGAGAAGGACTGCAGCTTTCACCGGCTTTCCAATCTCTCCTTCCCCGGGAAAGAGGCTCATGACCTTCTTCTGCCCCTGATGCCGAAGCTCCACAAGCGCTACGGTTTTTCCGAGATTTCTCTCTGCTACCATGGCGTCGATTTCTTTTCCCGCAGTTGGCCTTCCGCCATTGACGTCTCCCGGAACGAGCTGACGGGACCGTGCATCATCCTGCATCGCTGGACGGTATCTCCCCGGCAGAGCGGCATTGAACTGTGTATTGACATCACAGATGGGGACGAGGTTCTGGACGCTTCCCCCTACCTGGATGCCCTGGCCGCCCTACTCCCCGGCATTCGGCATTGGGAGAGCCTGGATTTTACTCTTGCGCCAGAGGAGCAGGCGGAGCTGGAGCGGATCGAGCGGCAGAGCGAATCTGCAGTTTCCGAATGGGAAGCCTTTTTCAAAGCTCGCTTCTCGTCTCCCCGTCGAAGCGGAAGCGGCCCTGTCTCTCTTGCCCCTGCGCTGAAGCGCCTTGGGCAGGCCTATTCCTATCGCTATCTCGGCTCCGTTCAGCGGCTGTTGCGCATGGAAAAGCCAACCCCTAACGGTCATTTCCTTACTCTGGAGTTTGATACCGGCCGCATGGGGGATGAAGTAAACGTTCTTCTTTCCCTGGAAGGGGCAGGCTTTTCCCGACGCATCGCTGGGATCCCCTATCTGCCCGAAAGCCGGCAGGATGCCGTTTCCCATCTGGAAAAGCTTTTTGCCGCCCTTCACGAGGCGGAGGCCCAGCTTCTTCCCGCGCTGGACTGTCTCTATCCCACCGGCCCGGTCTGGTATACCGCCGTCCGAAACACCTGATTCCACTCGCCAAATCAGAAGGAGGCCCCCATGGAACTGTCCAAACAGGAGAAGAAAGAACTGCTGAAAAAGTGGAAAGCGGAGCAGAACAAAAAGTACCTGCTGAATAAAACCAAGGTCCGACAGCTCTTCCGCTTCCTCCAGAAGGAGCTGGATAAAGAGCCCTGTGACCACACACTGAAAAAGACGGCCCAGTGGGTAGGAGCACATTGCCCGCCCGACAAGCTGGAGCCTCTCCTGCAGGAAATGCGGGACATGGGCGGCTTTTGCGACTGCGAAGTGCTGCTCAACTGCTATGAGCGCTACGAGATCGAATGATCTGCGCGAGGCTCTTGCTCTCACGCCGTAGGGGAGGCTATCAGCCTCCCGGCAGCACATGAAAGAGAAAAAGGAAAGCTTCGGCGAATTCGCAGAATGCACGAATTCGCCAGACCTTTTTTGTCGCATATGCCGAATGCCGCCGGGACGTCCGGGAGGCCGTCCCCTACAGCGAAACGGGAACCGCATTCCTTTTCCCTTCTTCTCTATTGCCTATTCCCTATTCACTATTCCCTCTCTCTGCTGTCCTCGGGACAGCATTTTTTATTCTCTTTGAAACCTTTTGGCCCTTTCAAACGTTATACAGGCAGAATGGCAAATTCCTCGCCCGTTGCCGCGGGGCCTTCTGCGTGTTATACTGGGGCTACAACCCGCTTTCGTGAAAGGAGTTTGTCATGATCTACGATATCACCCAGCCTCTTTTTGAATGTGTCGTCTTCCCCGGGGATCCCAAGCCCGAGAAGATCCCCCTGCGCCGGATGGAGGAGGGCAGCGAGTATAACCTGACCTCCATGTCCCTCTGCCTGCACAACGGCACCCATGTGGACGCGCCCTTCCACTTCATCCGGGACGGCAAGCCCATCGACCAGGTGCCTCTCACGAAATGCATCGGCCCCGCCTGGGTGGAGGCACACACCGGCGATGTGACCGCGGAGGACGCCGAAGCCATGCTCACCCGCGCCGCCGCATCCGGCACCGGGGCGGAAAAGCGCATCCTCGTGAAAGGCGCCGCCACCCTGACCCTGGAGGCGGCCCGGGTCTTCGCCGCCGCGGGGATCGCGCTTTACGGCAACGAATCCCAGACCGTGGGACCGGAGAACGCCCCCGCCGCCGTGCACCGGGTGCTGCTGGGCGCGGAGGTGGTGCTGCTGGAGGGCATCCGCCTTGCCGCGGTGCCCGACGGCGCCTATCTGCTCAACTGCGCCCCTCTGAACCTCAGCGGCTGTGACGGCGCTCCCTGCCGGGCCGTCCTTCTGGAGCTGGGAGACTTCCCGGGCACAGGATCCCGAAAGGAGGGAGAGCGGCCTGAAACTGCACAAAACAGAAGCGACGGCACAAGTGCTCTCCCGTCGGGAACGCCTTGCACCGCTGCTTCTGCTGCCGATCCTTCTGCTTCTGGGAGTCGGCTCTCTCTCCGTGGTGATCCGGACACACTCTCTGCCCGGTAAAGCATATGAACTCCCCCTGCCCCCGCCGAAGCCCGAGATCCGCTTTTCACTGGAGTCCGGCGCCTACCCGGAGGACGCGATCCGCGTCACCGTCACCGCTCCGGTGTCTTACCGCATCGCCTATACCATTGATGGGCGTTGCCCCACGCCGGAGGACAGCTGCGGCGCCAATGCGCTGGAACTTACGCTGAAAAAGGAGGCCTCCGGCACCCTGCTGCGGCAGCGGGACCGGCTGCTCTCTCCGCTGGACACGCCTCTGCTGGAGAGTGGAGATCTCCCCTGCGGCAGGATCCTTCGCGTCTCGCTTCTGGATGCTGACGACCGCATCGCCGCCTCCCAGACCAGGGTCTACTTTCTGGGGGCGGACTTTGCCGCCCGCTATCCCGGCTGCCTGGTGCTCTCCGTCCTCGCCGAGCCGGAGGATCTGCTGGACGAAGAGCGCGGGATCCTGGTCAAAGGCGCAGTCTATTCCGCCTGGGAGGAGAGTGAAGAAGCGAAGGACGTCCTCCTCCAGCGGCAGTGGTGGCTCTACGAATCCAACGCCACCCAGCGGGGCCGAAGCTGGGAGCGGCCCTGCACCCTCCAGCTCTATGACGGCGGCAATCGTCCCGTTCTGGAGCAGGCCGCGGGGATCCGCATCGCCGGAGGTTCCTCCCGGCGCTTCAGCCAGAAGTCCTTTACCCTCTATTTCCGGGGTTCCTACGGGGAAAAGCTTTTGCGCTGCAAGCTCTTCCCCGGCGTGGATGCGCTCCGGAGCTTCACTCTCCGGGCCGGCGGGAACAACACCGAGGGGCTCAAATACAAGGACTGCTTCCTGCAGAACCTGGTGTGGGACCGGGATCTCCTCGTGCCGTTTTGCCGCCCCGCCATTCTCTTTCTCAACGGGGAATACTGGGGGCCCTACCTGCTCCGGGAGAAGGTCTCCGTCCAGATGCTCCACGACCGCTGCGGGGTGGACCGCGCCCAGGTGATCGTCGTCAAGGACGGGCAGTTGGAGGAGGGACGGCCCGAAGACCTGGCCGCCTATGAGGAGCTGGCCGCCTATGCGGAAAGGGACCTGGGCGATCCGGAGATCTATGCGGACTTCTGCCGCGTCATGGACGTCCAGTCTCTTGCCGACTACTGCGCCCTGCGCATTTACATTGGGGACGGGGACTGGTTCCGGGAGGTCAACGATATCCTCTGGCGGACCCGGGACGACTCCTGCCGGGAGGGCCGCTGGCAGTATATTCTCCACGACATCGGCTGCAGCGCCGGTCTCTACCGGGATGAAAGCACCGACGTGACGACGGATCATTTTCAGCTGGCTCTGGAGAACTACCCGCTCTTTGCCGCCGCCATGCAAAACGAGGACTTTCGTCTTCTCTTTCTGCGCTCCCTGCAGCAGATCGGCTCAGTCGACTTCCGCCCCGAGCGGGTGGAGGAGCAGCTGCAGATCTGGGACCGGACCTGGGAGCCGCTGCGCTCCGATTACTATCTGCGCTTTCAGGTCTCCCCTGAGGCCTGGGAGAACGAGGAGGCCGCGACCCTGGCCTTCTTCCGCGCGCGCTATGATCTGCTCCTCCAGAAGGTTCTGCAGTGGTACGCGCAGTTTAACGAGGTTCTCCCGGACTGATCGGATTTTTCATAACGCAAAAGGAAACAGAGCTGTGAAAGCATGATTCACAGCTCTGTTTCCTTTTCTCTTATTCCAGCGCGGCCAGGGCGTAGTCCTTGTACTCCCGCTCGCCGGTGACCTCCCGGATCAGCTGCAGCATCGGGGGCAGCTGGACAAGGGCGTTCTCCTCGTTCAGCTCCAGCTTCACGATGGCCTTATCCTGCCAGAAGGGGTAGACATTCATCTGGAAGACCTGCCCCTCCCAGGGGAGGCTGTAGCGGGTCTTGTGCAGCAGCTGCAGGCTGTCGCCGGCCTCCTCCAGCATCTCCTTGTAGGCCCGCTGGGTCAGGCGCTCCTCCACCTCCAGCTTCCGGCCGTTGAGACGGCGGCGCCGGGTCTTGTAGTAGATGGCCCGGCCGTCCTCCACCCATTTGCGCACCCGGATCTTCTCCTCCGCCGCGGTTTTCAGGTAGGCCTGCTCGATCTCCACCCGGCGGCAGCCGGGCAGCTTTTCCAGGGCGGCCAGATCCGGCATCTCGATCAGGAATTTCCGCTCGATCTCGAAGGGTGCGGGTTCGCCCAGAAACTCCCGGATCTGGGCGATCAGCTTTTTCAGCTTCTCCCGCAGCTCCACGGAGTTGTCGATGACATAGTGATGGGGATGGCTCTTCCAGGCCTCGATGAGCCGGTCGTCCATCTCTACGGCCTGGCTCACGGTCTCATAGCGGGCGGCGTTGTTGGCAAGGGTATAGAACTCCTCCGCGCCCTTGGCCGCGCTTACCAGGTGGAACACCGCGTCGTAGCTCTCAATGAGTTCCCGCTCGGTTTTGCCCACCTCCCCGAGCACCTCGGCAAACTCCCGGTCGTTCATGTAGGCCCGGTTGTCAATGGCGCCCCGGTCGCAGACGATGAGGATCTTGTCCGCCTTCATGGTGCGGGCGGCCTTTTCAAAGAGCCGCTCCTTGGTCAGCTGCAGCTCCATCTGTACCTTCTGGTAGTCCAGGTTGCTGCCGCAGGTCCAGGGGGCCACGCCGCCGGTGATGAATTCCGTGGCCGTCTCCGGCACGAAGAGAACGGTGTAGCCCAGCTTGGTGAACGCGTTCTGCACCCAGCTCATGGCGGTGGTCTTGCCTGCGCTGGGGCCGCCGGTGATGACGATCTTGCTCAGCTTCATGGATCTTCCTCCCCTTCCGGCCGACGGGCCGGATCTTTTTTTACGCTTCCAGCAGCCGGATGGCCGCGGCATATTGTTCCACCCGTTTGAGGTCCCGCTCCGTCACCTTTTTGATGCGGCTCAGGTCGCTGTTATGGCGCAGATCCGCAAGCTTCACCCGCCGGGCGATGGGGTTTTCCTTCACCCGCGCCACATAGCTGAGATAGGGCTCCGCCGGATCATGGGTCAGCAGGGCCACCGCCTCCAGCGCTTTTTCTGGAAAGCCCATGGCCCGCAGATCTGCCAGGCTCCAGGCGGTATCCTCCACCACGTCGTGCAGCAGCGCGGCGATGATGCTCTCCTCATCCTCCATCTGCTCCGCCAGGTGCAGGGGATGGAACACATAGGGCACGCCGCTTTTGTCAAACTGGCCCGCGTGGGCCTCATAGGCAAGGCGCAGGGCCTTGTTGGTATTCTCCGTATAGATCATGACACATTCCCCAGCAGCGCCTGGTCGAACTCGAACAGGGCCTCGTTGATGGTAAACACATCATAGATCTCCCGCTCGATGAACCAGCGCACGATCAGATCGAAGCGGCTGCTCCGGGACAGGGCAAAGCCCGCCTTTTCCAGCAGCTCCTCCGTCTCCTCCACGTCCAGCTCCAGCGCCACGGCGAAGGCCACGGCGGTGGGCTTGGAGGGCCTGTAGCCCACATCCTTGCGGATCTTGGAAAAGAGCTTGCGGTCGATATTGGCCCGCTTGTAGCAGGCAGCGTCGGTCATGCCCCGCTCGTCGATCTTCCGCAGCAGCATCTGCTGGAAGCTCTCGTCCAGGCGGCCAAAGCGGCTGTCAAAGGATATGGCGTAATGTGCATGCCCCCCCAAGGGCATTCCAGGGGCGCTTTCCTTTGGCGCTGGCTTGGGCGCGGGCTGCTGGGAGGCCGGAGCGGGAGTTCCCGACGGTCCAGGCGCCCACTCCCGATCATCAGAAGCGGTCTCCTCATCCGCCCGGGCAGCGTGGAACAGCGGCATGCTCTCCGCCTCGAAGGGCCGATCTTCCGGCGTTGCGCCGCTGCCAAAGCTGTCAGAAGCTTCCTCCCGGTGGAAAAGCAGGCTCTCCCGGCGGTTTCTCCGGTAGGGATGCTCCTGCACATAGGCATTGTCGATGTATTCCCGGATCTCGTCAAAGTACTTGTGGGAAGCCGCCAGACTCTCCGACCCGTAGAGCACCAGATAGACTGTCATCTCGTGCTCCCAGAGGAAGCGCTCGATGGCCTCCCGCGCCGCCTCCACAGCCGCCTCCTTGGGGTAGCCGTAGGCGCCGGAGGAAATGAGCGGAAAAGCCAGGCTCTCGCAGCCCAGGCTCTCCGCCAGCTCCAGGCTGCTGCGGTAGCAGGACAGGAGCGTTTCCCGCTCCCCGGCGCCGCCGCCCTGCCAGACGGGTCCCACCGTGTGGATCACCCATTTGCAGGGCAGCCGGAAGCCCGGCGTGAGCCGCGCCTGCCCTGCCGGGCAGCCGCCCAGCTTGCGGCAGGCCTCCTGCAGTTCCGGGTCCGCTGCGGCGTGGATGGCGCCGTCCACACCGCCGCCGCCGGAAAGGCCGGCGTTTGCGGCGTTCACGATGGCGTCCACCTGCATTTTCGTGATGTCATTGCGAACGATCAAAAGGGGCATGTCTCTCTCCTCATTTCGATCTCAGCAGACTGCGGAGCTCGCTTCCGTCTCCCTCTCTCACCAGACCCGATCCCAAAGTGCATCCCGGGCGGAGGCAATGGGGATCCCCTCGTCGGTGATGCTGCTGTTTTCGATCAGGAGGATGGTTTCCCTGCTTTCCGGGCGTCCGTCTCCCGGCTCGCTGCTCAGCACAGCTCCGTCATAGCGCAGCCAGAAGCGCTCGCCCATCTCTCCATAGCTTCCGGAGTTTTTCTCCGCCGCCGCATAGAGGAAGCGGCCATCGCAGACCTCCAGGGTCAGGGACATATTGGCCCAGGAGGCAAAGCGGCAGGTCTCCCAGGCGTTGCCAAGCTCCCACAGCTCTCCGTTGCGGAAGCCGTAGATCGCAAAGCTGGCGCTGTCGTCCTGTTCGCTCAGCGCATAGACCAGCAGTTCCTGCAGACCGTCCCCGTCCATATCCAGCAGCAGATAGTGCCGGGCGGGCAGACGCACGCTTGCGTCCCTGCCCTGCAGCTGCACGCCCTCGTGCAGCAGGGCGGCATAGGCGTCCAGGGCCAGCTCCTCCTCCGCCCGGTCGGGCAGCGCCTTCGCCCCTTTCTCCGCCGTCTCCAGGGCCGCCATCATGTCCAGCAGGCCGGTCTCGCTGTCCGGGACCGGGGTCTGTCCCGCGCGGCGCAGCAGCTCTCCCAGCTCCGCCCCGCTGAGGGCAGGATTCATGGCCCAGGCCTCGGTGCCGGTGGCCGATACAAAGGAGGCCGCAAGAGAGGTCCCGCTGAGGCGGGCATATTCGCCCTGGGGCAGCGCGGTGTAGATGTCCACGCCGGGGGCCAGCAGATCCAGCCGATCGCCCCTGCCGCTGAAGGGCGCCTCATAGAGTCTCCCCTTTCGGTCAAGGCCGACTGCTCCGACCACCAGGATACGCTGCCGGAGCTCTTTTTTCTCCAGTCCCGCGAAGGGGCTCACCAGGGCCGCGTCGCCGCCCTGTCCCTGGATCCCGTTGCCCGCCGGCAGCACCAGCAGGAAGTCATAGCCCTTTTCCAGCAGTCTCTCCAGGCTGAGTTCCGCCACCCGGGCGGGATCGCTCCAGTAATAGCGCCGGGCCTTGGACTCCTCCCGGCTGATCTCCTCCAGCAGCTCCTCCTGCCAGCTCAGGCCGATCTGGATCACCCGGACATCCTGGCTTGCCAGCTCTGCCAGGGTGGAAAGCTGCTCCATCTGGCAGCAGAGGGTGCCGCTGCCATAGGCATAGAGCAGGCAGTCCTCCGCCGCGCCGCTGAGGCCCAGCCCGTTATTGTGAACCGCAGCGGCGACGGCTGCCACAGCAGTACCGTGCTGCCAGAATTCCTTCTGTTCTGCGCCGCGGGCGCGGCTGTAGCTCTCATTGGCGCTGAGAAGTCCGAAGCGCAGATCCTCCTGTTCGCCGTCAAAGGCGCTGTCGATCAGGCCAAGACGCACCGTGCCGGGTTCAAAGAGCTCCCAGCTCTCCGGCGCGCCGATGGCCGTGAGGCCCCAGTTGGAGGCGCCGGGGCTCAACTCCGCCCAATCGACGCTCTTGTCCCAGGGGTCCTCCGGCACCGTGCAGCCCACAGGCTCCCAGACGGCATGCACGGCAGCGCAGGTGATCTGTTCCTGCTTCTCCAGCTCATCGGCAAGCCGCGCCAGCCCGTACAGGCTGTGCTTTCCGGGCAGGCGCAGCTGATAGGTGTCTGTCAGCTCCACATAGCCCGCGACCCGGATGCCTTGCTCTCCGAAAAAGCGCTCCATATCCGTATAGGAAGTGCCCGCTTCCGCCACCACGATCAGCTCATCCGGCAGGAAGCTCAGCTCCGCTTCCGTTCGGACCCGATCCGCCTCCGGAGGCGTGAAGTAGTTGATCACCGCCGCGCGGGCGGGAAGAGAGCCGGTCTTTCCCACAGGCTCCGTCTCGATCTCCTTCTGCTGTCTCTGCATGTGGATCAGAAACAGGGCCACCGCCAGCAGCGCCAGCAGGCCAAAAGCTGTCAGCGTATAGCCGATCCGCCGCAGGACCTTTCTTCTGACATCGCTGTTAAACAAAATGGCAGGCTTCTGCTCCTGACGCATGCGGCGCAGCCTTTCCAGCAGGCCGGGCCTTTTCTCCGGAACAGGCTCCTCCGCCGGGGCGGGCTCCTCCGCCAGGACAGGTTCCTCCGCCGGGGCGGACTCCTCCGCCGGGGCGGACTCCTCCGCCGGAGCAGATTCCTCCGCCGGAGCAGGTTCCTCCGTCGGGGCGGACTCCTCCGCCAGAACAGATTCCTCCGCCGGGGCGGGTTCCTCCGTCGGGGCGGACTCCTCCGCCGGAGCAGGTTCCTCCGCCGGGACAGTCTCCTCTTCCGGGGCAGACTCCTCCGCCGGGGCGGACTCCTCTGCCGGGCTCACCGGCTCCGGGGCTTGCCCCTCTGCCGGAAGGCTGGTCTCCGAGGCAGCAGTTTCTTCCGGCAGGATCTCCGCTCCGCAGGCGGGGCAGACTTGTTCAGTTTTCGAAATGGGCTCACCGCAGTGCGGACAAGCTGTCATCTCTCGTCTCTCCTTTATCCGGTGCAAAGTGCTCCCTTGACGCCGCGGGCTGTCTCTTCATTCCGATGGGGCAGAGCCAGCGGCTTATGTTCCTTGCCGCACAGAAAGAAGGGACTCAGGTCCCGATCTCCCGCGCTGATTCTTACGCTTCTCCGGCGGCTCCGCCGGTTTTCTCTTCGGTCACAACGCTCCTGCCGCAGTTGCTGCAGAAGCGGGCGTCAGGCCGCAGCTTGGCGCCGCAGGCGCTGCAGTATAGCGCCTCCCGGCGTTTTGGCCGGGTGCTGCCGCAGAGGTCGCAGAAGTTCTTGTCCGCTCCCATGCGTCTTCCGCAGTAGGCACAGGTCCAGCTCTGCTCTCCGGGCAGGGGGACCCGCCCGGCCTGGATGGACACAGCTGCCGCTGCAGGCGCGGTCCCTTGACTCGGTTTGGGTGCGGCGCTCTGGCTCGGTTTGGGTGCGGCGCTCTGGCTCGGTCTGGGTGCGGCGCTCTGGCTCGGTTTGGGTGCGGCACTCTGGCTCGGTCTGGGCGCAGGGCTCTGAGCCGTCCCGGGCGCGGTTCCGGCAGCTTTCCGGGCTTCGCTGTTCATCTCCTGCCACGCCGCGGCAACATTCTGCGCGGGTCGGGACTGCTGCGCTCCGGTCCTGCGGGCGGGATAGGGGCTTGCCTCATAGCGGGGCTCCGGCTCCCTTTTCTTGATGCCCATCAGCAGCAGAGAAAGCAGGGCCAGGAACGGGCAGAGATAGGCGCCGATGCCCATCTTCACGATCTCCACATTGACGCCCAGATACTGGATCAGGCCGCTCATGCCATAGCCCGCCAGCAGAGTTTCGCTCTCCCGGACCAGATAGTCGTTGGCAGTCTGCCGCAGATAGAGCAGTCCCCCGGCGACCAGGGCGCCCAGCAGAAAGTAGGGCACGATGCCGCCCCGGTGATCCGTCAGCTGGCAGATCAAGGCGATGAGGCCCAGCAGCGCCAGCAGCCCAAACACACCCCAGACGCCGTAGGCCAGGGTTTCCATGGTGCCGGCCAGATCCAGCCGGTGGGCAGCCCGGCAGATCACCGACAGATCCCGGCACGCAATGCCCATCTCATGGGGCAGAAAGCGGCCGTCCAGCACCCGGTGCAGCAGATCGCTCAGGGCACTGACGTCCATCTGGACGCCGGCGGCCGTCAGCTCAGACTGGACCGAATCCAGCACCGCGGCGGCATCCAGCCCCGCGAAATTCTGGATCAGTTCTCCCGGGCTCATCCGGGTCTGATTCGGTCCCACCTCCGCCGCCAGCTTCATCCAAGGCAGTGCCAGCGCAGCCAGACTTCCCAACAGCAGCAGACAGGCTATGATTTTCACGCCCACAGGGCTTTTCCGTTTCCTTGACATGCTAAACCCGCTTTCTTCCCATGATATTCAAGCCTGTCTACACGCGGCAGAGCAGGCGCTGGTAATGATCCCGATAATGCTCCCAGAGCTGCTGCTTCTCTTCTTCGGTGCAGGCGTCCAGGCCCCGGATATAGGTCCGGTAAACCAGACTGCTCCGCCCCGCCAGCTGCCGCTTCAGCTCATCGAAGCTGCCGGCGTTCAGGGCGATGCCGCTGATGCTGCAGTCGTCCTCCGCCGTCTTGCCCAGGGCCTCGGAAAGACCGCTCTCCCAGCTTTCGGCATTGGGTGAACTCTGCAGCGTGCTCAACAGCAGATACTCAAATTCCATGGGCGTCCCCAGATGCCGGAAGCAGCCGTCCGTTGCGGCAAAGAGCAGGCCGGGCCGGTTCATGGTGAGCCGGGCGGTATGGATCGTGAAATTCCGGTCCCCGCGCATCCTGTTGGCTGTTCTCCTCTCGCCGGAGAGGCTCTGCATGGCATCGATGCCGCCCGGATCGTCCTCGGTGAGCTGGGCAAGGCCCGCGCCGTCCAGCAGATACACCCGGGAATCTCCCGCCCAGTGGAGCTGTACGTCCGCCCCGCCCCGGGCCGGACTGCAGATCGCCGCAGCCCCGGTGGTGGGCAGCCGCCCGGAGAATCCCGGTCCGGCCTGCTCCCGGCAGAGCTTCAGATAAGTCCGGACCCGTTCCTTCACGTCGTCCGGGTCGCTTTCCTGTCCCGGCTGCAGCGCTTCAAACCAGTGGAGATAGGCCGCCGCTGCCGCCCGGGAAGCCAGATATCCGCCGCTTTTGCCCTTCAGCGCGGGGATCTCTCCCGCGCCGGGGCCGCCGTCGAACACGCCTACCAGGGCGCGGCTCTCGTTCAGGGCATAGACAAAGCTGTCCTCCCCGTTCTCCGGCTTTCGCTCCACGTTCACGGAAAAGAGGAAGCCGGTCATCCCCAGCATACCGTTTCCGGTCTCCGTCTTAGTTGCCATTGCCATCACCGGTCGTTTCCGCGGCGTATCCCTCGCCGCTCTGCTCGCTCTGCGCCGCGGGGGCAATGACCTGCTCGGCCCGGTCATAGAGCTCCACGATCTGGCTCACATAGCCGAAGCGCGTCTGGGTATCCACCACCACAAAGGCATAGTGGCCCAGGTGCTCCTCCTTCACCTCTCCGCCGATGGACAGGCGATAGATCTTATCCTGGTCCCCTGCCGTAGGATTGTGGAAGAGATAGCCCTCTTCCTCCGTCAGCGGGGTAAAGAAGACCTCCTTGGTGTTTTCATCCGTCTCCACCCTGACCCAGAAAAACCGATAGGTCCCGGGCTGGCCCAGGAAGCGGGCGGTGAAGATGGGCGTCTCCTCAAAGTATTCCGGGTAGCCCAGGCGGATGCTCTGGCCCCGGTCGTCGTTGTCGCCTTTGTTGGGGCCCTCGAAAAGCTGCTGACTGGGCTGCAGGGGGATCCCGGTAAGCTCGCCGATGCCCTGCCACTTGCGTTCGCCGGCAGTGGTGCTCTGCTCCTCCGCCTGGGACTGCTCCTCGCTGGCATTGGCCGCTTCAATGGCCCGGATCCTGGTCTGGGACTCCTCCAGTTTTCTCTCCAGGCCCTGCAGCCTCGCATCAGCGGCGCGGAGCTGGAACAGCACAAAGGCGCCCAGGGCCAGGGCCAGCAGGGCAAACAGCGCCGCCATCACGGCGGGCAGCGCACGCTTCCCGGCGGGGTGCATCTTCTTCTCCTTGCGGAGCTTCTCCACTTCCTCCCGCAGGCTTTTCAGCTCCTCGGTAACGGCAGGGTCCGTCCGGGCCGGAGCCGGTTCGCTCTCCGGCACGGCTTCCTTTTTCTCTTCGGTCAGATCCCAGAAGCCGTTTCCGCCCTCCAGCGGTCCCACAGGCCTGCCGCAGATCCTGCAGCGCATGGTGCCCTCGTCGATGGGCTTGCCGCAATATTTGCAAAACATGTGTCATTTCCTCCTATCAGCGCTCCGGCCGGACAGGGGCCGCGTGCCGGCCCCGTTGTGATTCGTCTTTCTTCCCCGCAGCAGCGGTACATATTATTTTATCGTATCCGCCATCACAATGCAAGGGAAAGGTGTGGCATTTCGGGAAGGAAGCGTTCCCGCTCATTCTCCATATTTCGCGGCGATGTCCGCCGCCAGCCGCCCGGCCTCCCGCCGAACAGCCTCCGGGGACAGGATCTCCGCCTCGGTGCCGAAGCCGAAGACCCAGGCGAAAAACTGCGGGCTCACCGCCACCTCCGCCGTCACGGTGAAACTCTCCTCCCCCTCGGGGATCAGGATCACGTCCTTGCCGAAGCGGTCGATGACGGCGCCGGCCAGATGCCGGGCAAAGCGCATGCGCACCGGCTCGGTCTTCCCCGCAAACATACCGAAGACCCGCTGGGAGTACACCGACATATCCAGGGCCGTGAAGGCCTCCTTCCCGTCTCTGGGCCGGTCCTGGGCCGTGATGTGGGTCATCTTGTCCACCCGGAAGTGCTTGAAGCGGCCCTCCGCCTCGTCCCAGGCCAGCATGTAATAGTTTTCATCGTCCCAGATCAGGGCATAGGGGCTGAGCTGGTAGTAGCCCCCCTCCCGCCGGTAGTGTCGCTCCCCGGTCACGGTGAACTCGAAGTAGCGAAAGCGCAGGGCCCGGTCCCGGCTGATGGCGTCGGAGATGGCGTCCACGTTGTAATAGACGCTCTCGTTCATACTCTTGACCCGGCCCCGGACAAAGACCTGCCGCTCCAGGACCTGGGCGTCATGGACGCTGCAGAGTCCCTCCAGCTTGCGGATCAGGGCCAGGGTCTTTTTCCCGGTGATGAACTTGGAGGACTGGATGCTGTCCACCAGCAGCTTCAGCTCCGGCAGTTCAAAGTCCCGCGCTCCCAGGTAGTAGCCGGGATTCTTGCCCCGCTGTCCCACGATGTCCGCTCCAAAGCTCCGCAGGGTCTCCAGGTCGTCGTAGAGGCTCTTGCGCTCAGCCTGAATGTCCCAGCGCGACAGCTCCTCGATCATCTGCGCCATGGTCACCGGGTGCTTTTCGTCGCTCTGCCGCTCCAGAAAGCGCAGCAGCACCAGCAGCTTCAGCTTCTGATTGGGTGATTTTGGCATCTCGATCCCTCCCTTTTTCTTCTCGTTTTCAGTATAGCACAGCCGCCCCGAAAAGGGAAGCAGAAAGCGGTTTTGAAAGTCCGGTTTATGGGACAGTGCTTTTTCTATACTGAGCTCAGAAAACAGAAAGCGGCAAACGGGCCCGGTTGTGAAAGGAGAGACGATCATGAGAGGTTATTTTACGGCAAGCGGATATTACGGACTGGTGGACGGGCGCTATTGCCTCTTCGCCTCCGAGGCGGATTATAATGATTATATGACGGCGGAAGGCTGAAGGTTTTTCACCGCGCCGCTTTGCGCTGCGGCCCGACCGCCATTCGCAGGGGCGGATATCATCCGCCCGCAAAGTCCTTCCCCCAGCGGGGGAAGGTGCCCCGTAGCGCCGAGTATTGCTCGGCGGCGCACCGGGGCGGATGAGGGAGAAGCTGAGACGATCGCTGAGGCTCTGCTCTTTTCTCCCTCACCTGTCAGCTGCGCTGACATCCTCCCCCGCCGGGGGAAAAACTGGATCGTGCGGCAAGTTCGTGGCCTTGTACGAATTCGCCGCACGTTTTTTGTACACAGACCTGTTTGCCGCCGGGCGGGGACAAGCCGCCGCCCCTACGCAGAAACTGTCGGTTCGCCGTAGGGGCCGAGCAGAGCTTGGAACGTCACGGCAGAGTTTGGAACGTCACGCGTTTCTCGCGCGTCGGGATGTTTCTCGCGCGTCGGGATGTCCCCGGCGGCCCGCACAGCGCGCAGCGCTGTCATCCTGAGCGAGACCGAAGGGCGAGTCGAAGGATCCCGCCCCGTCCCTGTTCAGGCCCCTTGCCTCTCCCCGCGTCGGGGAGAGGTGTCGCGAAGCGACGGAGAGGGGCCGCTCTTGCCTCCTCCGGGGGGTGGTTCCGGGCTGTTACCAGCCCGGAACCGGAAGGGGTCCCCCCTTCTTCCCGTAGGGGCCGGCGTCCTGTGGCGGCCCGCGCGGCTGCAGCCGAACAGCAAAACATCTCTGGGCGGATACGCATGCAGCGCGTATCCGCCCAGAGCTGTTCTCTTTATCCCATCAGGATCTCCACGTTTTCGGTGCTGTACTCAATCTGCTCGGAAAAGCGGCGCAGATGGGCGGCAGTGTCCACTTCCAGGGCGTCCCACAGCGCCACGAAGTCGGTGCAGAGCGCCGCGTAGTCCGCGATGCTCTCCCAGTCCCGCTCCTCCGCTCGCTCGATCTGCCGGTAGAGGAGGTATTCATAGATCCGCTGGTAATCCTCGCCCTCGCCCGCTTGCGGCAGGGGCGAATGCTCCAGCGCTTTCAGCTCCCGGGGCCAGTTTTCGTCGATGGGCTCCGTTTTCCCAAACCGCCGAAGGATCTCCCGCCGCCGCTCCTCGTCGATCCGCACGCGATAGCGCAGCGTCTCCCGGGGCACGGCCAGTCCCACGGAACGCAGCAGGCCCGGCAGGTCCAGGCTCTCCCCGCTCTCTCTGCACACGAAGCGCAGCTCCTTTTCTTTGAGCAGCAGGGCCGCCGCCTCTTCGCAGCTCAGGCCCAGGCCCCAAAGCTCATCCGCGTCCAGCTCCTCAAAAAACCGCGGGTGCAGGGCGCAGATGTTGCAGAGGGCCTCCTCGCCCAGGCGCTTGATGAGCCGGCAAAGGCCGTCGGCCTCCAGGAAGGGGCAGCGTTCCTCCTCATTCAGGCGAAAGTGCCAGCCTTCTTCATCAGAAAAGAGCGCCTGCCGCAGCTCCTCCCCCAGTTCTCCGGGAAGGCCCCGGTAGAGCTCCGCGCTGTCCTTGTCCACGTCGATCTCCCAGCCCCGGCAGCAGCTGTGCCGGCACCGGTCAGCCCGGCAGCGAAAGGCCGGGTAAAAGCGCGGGTACCAGATGCTCATGGCCGCCTCCCCAACTGCCAGAAGGCCACCGCGCTGGCCGCCGCCACGTTCAGGGAGTCCACCCCGTTTGACATGGGGATGCGCACGGTGTAGTCGCAGTCGGCAATGGTCCCGTCGCCCAGGCCGTCCCCCTCGGTGCCGAGGACGATGGCCAGCTTCTCCTCCGCCATCAGATCGGGGTCATCGATGGAGACGGAATCCTCCCGCAACGCCATGGCGGCGGAGCGAAAGCCCAGCTCCCGGAGCCGGGTCATCCCCGGCTCTGGCCACTGGTTCACGTCCTCCCCCAGATAGGCCCAGGGCACCTGAAACACCGTCCCCATACTCACCCGCACGGACCGGCGGTACAGCGGATCGCAGCAGGCCGGGGTCAGCAGCACCGCGTCCATGCCCAGGGCCGCCGCGGAGCGGAAAATGGCCCCCAGGTTGGTGGGGTTCATGATGTTCTCCAGCACGGCGACGCGCCTTGCCCCCCGGCAGATCTCCTCCGGCTTTGGCAGGGGTCTCCTGCGCATGGCGCAGAGCACGCCCCGGGTCAGGGGAAAGCCGGTAAGCTCCGTGAGCACCGGCAGGGGCGCGGTGTAGAGGGGGATCTCCCCGCAGCGCTCCACCACCTCTCGGGCCTGGCCCTCGATGTGCCTGCGCTCCATCAAAAGGGACACCGGCTCATAGCCTCCGTCCAGGGCCCGCAGGATCACGTTGGGGCTCTCGGCGATGAAGAGACCGTTTTCCGGGTCCGCCCGGTTCACCAGCTGGTTTTCCGTGAGTCTGGCATAAACGTCCAGCTCCGGGGCTGCAAAATCTGTGATCTCAAGTACATTCGGCATGGCGATCGTTCCTTTTTTCCGTATTCTCGCCCCATTATAGCCGCTCCCCGTCCCCGGTGCAAGAGCCATTCTCCCGCCTTGCCTTGGCTCACTCTCTGAGGGAGTCCCCTCCGCCGCAGCAAAAACACCCCGAGGGCTTGCCCCCGGGGTGCCGCAAAGCCTTCCCCGCGCACGGGGGAAAGAAGCCCTTGCGCTGCCTGTGGCAGAAAAAGCGAGGGCTCCTTTTCCGCAGCGGTCAAAAACTGCAAGGATCAGCGTAAGCCCGCAGCAGTTTTCGGGCACCGCAAGGTGGACAGGGGGACCGCTTGCGGTGGATGAGGTCCCAGCGAAGCGGATTCTGGATTCAATTGTGCCGGGTCAGGTGGGACAAAAGGTACGTCCCCTTGTCTTGGCCAGAAAAAGCAAAAGCTACCGTTTCAATGAATAATAGTCGATTTGATTACCGTCTTTGTCAAATGCATAATTGAAACGCACACTCGTATTTAATGTCCCTGAATCATTCCCATCAAAAACGAACTCATCTACTGAGAAAAACACTATATCATCTGAAAACTTTGAATATGAAAAATCTATAGTAAAGTTTTCTACAGTTGTGCCAGGCTTAAACGGATCTGCGTTACAATTCGAGCCAAATAGGCCTGAGGTCTCAAGCAAATATCCATCCGCATCATAATAACTGATATGCCAAACACTATGGTTGTTAGGAAAATAAAGAGAACTGTGATTTGTCCCAGTAAATTGAAGAATCGTTCCTCTAATCTTTACGTCATCCAGCGAAACAGCAGCCTCACCTTTTTCACAGCTTTTTGTGACTACCGTCCCCAAGGCATATGGTGTAGTTCCTTCTGTTTTATTTGAAGCTGAGGAAGAGGGAGATTCACTTACAACATATCCTGAATTGGAGTTAGTGTAGTAAGAAACAGTATTACTGTCTATGGGCAAATCATACCGCTCATACATGGTCACGATAATCCCACTTCTTACAGTAGAGCCACCATTCCATAATGCTTTATATAGACTTGTACTCCTTATGTTTTCTGCACCTGAATATTGCATCTGACAACCGTGAATATAATGATGAGCTAGTTCGTCAAATCTACTGTCCTCAAAAACAGCATCTTCATATTTCGCGATCTGATCCAGTTCGCACTTCACCAAAGCCTTGTAGTATTCTGCTTTCTGCTCATCTGTATCATTGGCATGTTTTTCGTCATCTACGGCGGCCAGTCTGCTCTGAATTCCTTTTGCCATATCTTTTAAGAACTCAGCTTGATCCGCATAACTATTTGCATCTGTTTTTGCTGGTTTCTCGCCACAGGCAGATAAAGAGAATACTATAACAAGCGTAAGAGACAGTGCGACAACTTTTCTAGAAAGAATGCTGTTCTTCATTTTCTGCTCCTTTGTACTGCCGAATAATCTAAGACTTGTCAATAAAATAGAGCTATTCTCTTTCAATGCTCTATAATATAATAATATGAGTTCAGTGTATCACTGAAAAAGAACAATCTCAACAGTCAAATCTGACTGAAATCGAAATTATCGAATTAGTAAAATCCCCCAAACATGTATGGGACATGGGACATGGGACAGGGGACAGGGGACGGTTAATGCGAAAAAAGAAGGGGTAAGGCCCTGAAAAAGGCCACAAAAACCAAGCCCTGTCTTGCAGAGCAGAAAAAGCTATGGTGA
>ONBX01000051.1 GCA_900316205.1 uncultured Eubacteriales bacterium | reverse complement strand
TATTAACTACGACTTAATAATACAAGGGGGGAGGGTATGCCCCCCTTCACGTTCAATCTATGCCAAAATGGGAACTTTTTCGGAAGTTTCCATTTTGGCGGTTCAAGCTGTCGACACTTTGTCGACAGCTTGAATCTTGTATGAGTTTTATACGCGGATGCTCTCGAGAAGGGCTTCCACGTTTTTGGCCAGGTCCGCCAGGGCGCCGGGCTGGAAGGGAGAGGGGAAGCCCGCCTCCTCCAGCAGGTCGGTCCAGACCTTCTCGCCGCCCTGCTTACTCAGCCGCAGGTAGCGGGCAAAGGCGTCATCATAGTCCTTGCGGGAGGCCAGCAGGAACTGGAAAGCCGCCGTCTGGGCCAGGCAGTAGTCGATGTAGTAGAAGGGGCTTTCGTAGATGTGCATCTGATACTGCCAGCGGGTGCCCTTCTCCAGATAGGGCATGCCCTCGAAGGAGATGTGGGGCCGAAACTGCTTTTCCAGCTTCAGCCACTCCGCGTCCCGCTCATCGGGAGTCAGATCCGGCTGCTCGTATACGATGTGCTGGAAGGCGTCCACCATGGTGCCGTAGGGGATGAAGGAGAAGCTCTCCAGGGCGTGCATGAACTTGTAGCGCTCGGCGTCGTCTCCGAAGAAGTCCTGCATGTAGGGCCAGGCGAAAAACTCCATGCTCATGGAGTGGGTCTCCGCGGTCTCCATACCGCCGCAGCCCAGCTCCAGGGCGAAGCGATTGTCGGCGATGAGGTAGGCGTTGAGAGCGTGGCCGGCCTCGTGGGTCACCACGTCCACGTCCCCGGCGGTGCCGTTGAAATTTGCCAGGATGAAGGGCTGCTTGTACTTGGCAAACTCCGTGCAGTAGCCGCCGCCCCACTTGTTCTTGCGGGAGTCCACGTCAAAGGCCTCGTTTTCCAGCATGAGGTCGATGAAATCCCCGGTCTCCTTGCCCATGGCGTGGTACATCTTCCTGGCGGAGGCGAAGATCTCCGCCTTGCCGAAGGGCTTGGGGTCGCCGCCGGGCATGATGACGCCATCGTCATAGAACTTGTAGTCCTCGATGCCCAGGCGCTTGGCGTTCTCGCTGCGCAGTCTTGCCACCACGGGCACGATGTCCTTCAGGACATTTGCCCGGAAATTGGCCACCTTCTCCTGGTCGTAGCAGAGACGGCCCATCCGGTAGTAGCCCAGCTCCACGAAGTTCTTGTAGCCCATCTTTTTGGCCATCCGGTCCCGCACATGGACCATCCGGTCAAAAATGTCGTCCAGCTCCGCCTTGTGCGCTTCCAGACCCCGGCCCAGGACCTCGTAGCACTCCTTGCGGGTCTCGCGGTCCGGGTCCTTGGCGTACTTCATCAGCATGGCCCGGGGCAGCTTCTCGCCCTTCCACTCAAACTCCATGGCAGCCATCAGGTCGGAATACTCCCGCACCAGCTTGTTCTCCTCCACCATGTCCTCAATGATCTCGTTGGACATGGCCTTGCGGGAAACTTCCATGGACTGGAACAGCACCGGGCTCAGCTTCTCCTCCAGCTCCTTGCGGAAGGGGGAATCCAGCAGAGCAGAGGCATAGTCCACGCTGTAATTGGAGACGACCGGGCCGATCTCGTCATAATATTCGTTCTCCGCCACATAAAAGGGGTCCACGGTGTTGATGGTGTAGCGCATGCTGGCAAGGCTGGCGTTGGTGGCATATTCCAGCTCGCACTTGAGGTAGTCCTCCCGGGCGGCGAGGATCTCCTCCACGCTTTTTGCGCTGCGGATGCGGCCGATCACATCCTCCATCACGGCCTTCACTTCTTCCAGCGTTACCCGCCGATAGGGCAGCTCGGAAACTTTCATGGGAATGCACTTCCTTTCAGCTTATTCGCAGTTTTGCTGCCTTCACTATACACCAGAGCCTCCACAAATGCAATCCCGGATCGCCCTTCCCGACAGCCCTCGACCACTTTCCAAAGAATTCTTAAACTTTTTGAAATCGCCCTGTTCAGGTGGGAGAAACTGTGTTATACTGAACCGGAATATAAGGAAGCCGACCCAAGGAGGAAGGAACATGGAAAACTGGAATGAGCGGCTGCTTTCCTTCATTGCGGAAAGCCCCACCGCGTTTCACGCCTGCCGCAACCTGGCAAAGCGCCTGGCGGCGGAGGGCTATACCGAGCTGCGGGAGCAGGACGCTTGGGATCTGAAAAAAGGCGGCAGGTACTTTGTCCGCCGCAACGCCTCCGCGCTCATCGCTTTCCGCATCCCGGAAGGGGAGTGGAAGGGCTTTCTCATGATGGCCGCCCACGCGGACTCCCCCAGCTTCAAGATCAAGGAGCATGCAGCGGTGCCCACGGCGGGAATGTACACCCGGCTGAACGTGGAAAAGTACGGCGGCATGATCTGCGCCTCCTGGCTGGACCGGCCCCTCTCCGTGGCGGGCCGCGCCATCGTGCGGGAAGGGGAGAAGATCAGCGCCAAGCTCCTGAACGTGGATCGGGATCTGCTGCTCATCCCCCATGTGGCCATCCACATGGACCGCAGCGCCAACGACGGCAAAAAGTTTGACCCCAATACCGACATGCTCCCCCTCTTCGGAGACGCGGCGGCTGCGGAGAAGTTTGACGCCCTCATTGCTGATACTCTGGGCGTCCGGCAGGAGGATGTGCTGGCAAAGGACCTCTTCCTCTATCCCCGCACCCCCGGCACCGTCTGGGGCGCGGCGGAAGAGTACATCTCCTCCCCGAGACTGGACGATCTGCAGTGCGTCTTCGGCTGCACGGAGGGCTTCCTCCGGGCGGCGGAGGGGACAAGCCTCCCGGTGCTCTGCGTCTTTGACAATGAAGAGGTGGGCAGCGGCACCAAACAGGGCGCCGGCTCCACCTTCCTGCAGGATGTGTTGGCCCGGACGGCGGAGAGCCTGGGCGCGGATCTGCGCCGCTGCCTGGCGTCCAGCTTCCTCATCTCGGCGGACAATGCCCATGCCGTCCATCCCAATCACCCCGAATATGCCGACCGGAACGACCGACCCGAGATGAACAAGGGCATCGTCATCAAGTACAACGCCAACCAGCGCTACACCACCGACGCTGTCTCCGCCGCCGCCTTTGCAGAGCTTTGCAAAAAGGCCGGGGTACCCACCCAGCGCTTCACCAACCGGGCGGACCTGCCCGGCGGCTCCACCCTGGGCAATATCAGCACCGCCCACGTCTCGGTGGACTCGGTGGACATTGGCCTTGCCCAGCTTGCCATGCACTCGGCCTATGAAACGGCCGGCGCCCGGGACACCGAATATCTGATCCGCGCTGCGGAAAGCTTCTATGTCGCCCGCTTCCTTCGGGAGGAGGACGGGATCAGCCTGTTGTAAGAAACCACTATACTTTGCTTGGAGGGAAGGAAATGAAAAAGAGAAGATTGTTTGCCCAGACCCTGGCCCTGCTCCTTTGCTTTGCCCTGCTTTGCCCCCTGACCGCTTTTGCGGAAGACACGAATTCCGCCATCCCCGCCGATCCCGCCAGCTATGCGGTCATCGACCCGGCCGAAATGCAGCGCCTGGTGGAGGCCTATGCCGCGGCCCGCTCCCTGAACAAGGACAACATCAGCGTTGGCTACTGCTATCTGGATACCGGCGACACATGGTATTATAACGGCGACGTGTGGAACTTCGGCGCCGGCGTCTACTATGTGCCGCTGATGATGATCCTGGCCGAGCGGGAGAGCCGCGGGGAACTGACCCAGGACAGCAACCTCAACGGCCTGACCCTGGAGGAGGCGGAGCGCTATGTGCTCACCTATTCCAACAACGCCTATGCCCATCAGATGATGAACTACATCGGCACGGACAAGGAAGTGCGCAAGCTCTACCAGAATTATTCGTCTCTGCCGGAAGCCTACTACGATCCTGATTTCCTGGATTACAGCTATTTCACCGTTCGCTTCCTCACCGATGTGATGAAGACGCTCTATAACGACAGCGAGCGTTTCCCCAACATCATCGAGTGCATGAAGAACTCCGACAACGGCTCTGTTTTCCACGGTGCCATGAACGGGGAATATGAAGTTGCCCAGAAATACGGCAACTACATCGATCGCCGCGATGTGGCGTACAACAACACCATCGGCATCATCTACACCCCCCATCCCTTTGTCCTCACGGTCATGACCAAGAACCTGGGCATCACCCATGAGGTCATGTGGGACCTGGCTGTGATCTTCAAGGACTATACCCTGAGCCTGGATGATGCCTATGCCGTGTACGAGGCACGCCAGAACGGCCCTGTCGTCCCCGAGACCCCGGCTGCGGAGGCTGTGACACCCGTCGCCCCCGGTGCGGAGAGCCCCGCGGATCCCGCTGCCGCCCAGGAGCCCGCAGCGCTTGCCCCGGAAGGCGGACAGATCCCGGTGGAGATCCCCTCTTCCACTGCCCAGACGCCTGCGGACGGGCAGGAGGACCCTGCCGCCTCCCGCCGCATGGTGGTGCTGATCCTCTGCGCCGCCGCCCTGGTGATCCTGACCCTTGCCGCCATCCTGAAGCCCACCCTTCGCAAAAAGCAGGTGCGGGAGAAGAAAGATAAGCTCAAGTACTGATTGGAACAATTGCCCATGAAAAGAATCCTCTGTATCCTGCTCCTCCTGGCCCTGTGCGTGAGCATGGCGGCCTGCGGCGGCAGCCCCCGGGAAGTCCAGACGGTGGCCACTCTGGTGGAGCAGGACTATTCCCTGGCCTTCCGCACCGGCGACCCCACGGCCTATTATGTGGCGGCCGCCATCGAGGTGCTCAACGCCCAGGGCCTGATCGATGAACTGGCCGTCAAGTGGTTCGGCAGCCGCATCGTGACCTTCGGCAAGAATGCCGAGGCCCTGCAGCGGCTGGAGACGCCCACCCAGCGGGACTTCATCATCGGTGTGGACATCAACTCCTTCCCCATGGCCTATATGACCGGCGGCCAGTACTGGGGCTTTGATGTGGAGCTGGCCATGGCCGTCTGCGAGGAGCTGGGCTGGGACCTGAAGATCCAGCCCATCGAAAAGGAGAACGTCTATATCGAGCTCTCCTCCGGCAATATCGACTGCGCCTGGGGCGGCATCGCCCTGGACCCGGAGGATATCAGCGCCGGCAGGGTGGCGCGCTACGGCCCCTATGTCCACAATGACATCGTCATTGCCAAGCGGGGAGACGCCTTTATCGAGAACAAGTACATGCTCTCTCACAAGGCGCTGGCCATGTGCTCCACCGTGGAGGCCATGGATGCGCTCCAGTCTGACCCCGGTATCGTCAAGCGCCTGGGCCAGATCTCCCGGCTGGCCGGCGGCACCACGGAGTGCTTCCAGTATCTCTACCAGGGCCGCTGTGATGTGATCCTCACCGACACCACCGCCATCTACTATTTCAACTGCCACTGATGCACATGCAAAAAGGCGCCGCTCTCTTTGGAGGGCGGCGCCTTTTGCATGCGCAAGGGAAGAGTGAAAAGAGAAGAGTGAAGAGTGAAGTGGAAAGAGAGATCCTGATTCAGCTTCCCGTTCCCACTGTAGGGGCTGGCGTCCTCGACAGCCCGCACAACGCGAAGCGTTGTCATCCTGAGCGGAGCGCAGCGCAGTTGAAGGATCTCGTCTACGGCAAGTGCTATACACCTCCCCTGTGCAAGGGGAGGTGTCAGCTGCCGAGCTCCCACGAGGCGGCTGACGGAGGGGTTGGTCCCGGATGCTTGCCGGCTCGCTGCCTGGGCCGCAAGACCCGGGGGAAATACCGCAAGAATCCTGTTGACCTGCCGCCTCAAGCATGGTAAAATACCCTGAATTGCTATGTACAATGAAGGAAGAACCGATGGAGAACGCTATGTGGATTGCCGATTCCTGGCAGGATTTTGAACTGCTGGACTGCTCAAAAGGAGAAAAGCTGGAGCGCTGGGGGGACTATTATCTGGTCCGTCCGGACCCCCAGGCTATCTGGGACACGCCCCGGAAAAACCCCCACTGGAACGACCGGGACGCCCGCTATCGCCGCAGCGAGAGCGGCGGCGGCAGCTGGGACAAGGGCAGGCTCCCGGGAGAGTGGACCATCCGCTACAAGGAGCTGCGCTTTCATGTCAAGCCCATGAACTTCAAGCACACCGGCCTCTTCCCCGAACAGGCCGCCAACTGGGACTGGGCCATGGCCAAGATCCGCGCCGCCGGCCGACCCATCCGGGTGCTGAACCTCTTCGCCTATACCGGCGGTGCCACCGTGGCCTGCGCCAAGGCCGGCGCGGAGGTCTGCCATGTGGACGCCGCCAAGGGCATGGTCTCCTGGGGCAAGGAAAACGCCGCCGCCTCCGGTCTCAGCGAGGCGCCCATCCGCTGGATCGTGGATGACTGCGCCAAGTTTGTGGAGCGGGAGATCCGCCGGGGAAAGCGCTATGACGCCATCATCATGGACCCGCCCTCCTACGGCCGGGGACCGGGGGGCGAGGTGTGGAAGCTGGAGCAGAATCTCTGGCCCTTTGTATCCCTCTGCGCCGGAGTGCTCAGCGAGGATCCTCTTTTCGTCATCATCAATTCCTACACCACCGGGCTTTCTCCCTCGGTGCTCAGCTATGTCACCGAGAGTATCTTTACCAAAAAGTACGGCGGCCGCTCCGAGAGTCGGGAGCTGGCCCTGCCCGTCACCGACAGCGGCCTGTATCTGCCCTGCGGGGCCACCTGCCGCTGGGAAAGCTGACTTCCGCTGCCGGTGGCAGGATTTCGGCCTCGCGCCGCCGGTGGCGGATGAAGCGAGGACGGAATCTCCGCAGCCGCGCCGTTGGCGGGCCGCTGCAATGCGGGCCGGGAACGGCTATGCGGCAAGGCGTTCAGAAGGAAGTCAGCTTTCTCCGCAGCGGTCGAAAAACCGGAGGATCAGCGTAAGCCCGAACGGTTTTTCGGGCACCGCAAGGCGGCTGCCGCGTCTTGATCCAGCCCCTTCAGTCTGCTTCGCAGACAGCTCCCCCGGAGGGGGGAGCCAAGGCGGAAAGGAACAGAATCATATGGAACCGATCATTCGTTTTGAAAACGTACACTTTAGCTATCCCGAGGGGGAAAGAGAAATCCTCTGCGGCGTGAATCTGGAGATCGCCGAGGGCAGCTTTGTGGCCGTGCTGGGCCACAACGGCTCCGGCAAATCCACCCTTTTCAAGCACATGAACGCCATCCTTCTGCCTTCTTCCGGCAAGGTCTGGGTCCGGGACATGGACACCGCCGATGAAGACAGGCTCCTGGACATCCGCCGCACCGTGGGCATGGTCTTCCAGAACCCGGACAACCAGATCGTCGCCAACGTGGTGGAGGACGATGTGGCCTTCGCGCCGGAAAATCTGGGCGTCCCCTCGGAGGAAATCCGCGACCGTGTGGACGCGGCCCTCAAGCAGGTGGGCATGTATGAATTTCGCATGCACGCGCCCCATCTGCTCTCCGGCGGCCAGAAGCAGCGGGTGGCCATCGCCGGGGTCCTGGCCATGCAGCCCAAGGTCCTGGCCCTGGACGAGCCCACCGCCATGCTGGACCCCCAGGGCAGAAAAGAAGTCATCGACACCGTCACCCGTCTCTGCCGGGAGAAGGGGATGACCGTGGTGCTCATCACCCATCATATGGAGGAGTGCGTCGGGGCCGACCGGCTGGTGGTCATGTCCAATGGCTCCATCGTGGCCGACGGGACGCCCCTGGAGGTTTTCTCCCAGGTGGAACTCATGGAGCGGGAGGGCCTGGATGTTCCTGAGACCACCCGTGTCCTCCACGAGCTGGGCCTGCCCAAGACGGCCATGGACCCGGAAAGCTGCGCCGCCATCATCGCCAGCGCCAAATCCTGAACATTTGGAGTAACACTATGTCTGATCTTCGCGTGGAGGCTCTGACGCATGTTTACAGCGCAGGGACCCCCTTTGAGAAAACCGCCATTCAAGATATCAGCCTGCAGATCCCATCGGGCCAGTTCGTTGGCCTGCTGGGGCACACCGGCTCCGGCAAGTCCACCTTCATCCAGCACCTGAACGCCCTGCTCAAGCCTAGCTCCGGCAAGGTGCTGGTGGATGGAGAGGATATCAATCAGGACAAGAAGACCCGCCGCGCCGTGAAAAACAAGGTGGGCCTGGTCTTTCAGTACCCGGAGTACCAGCTCTTTGAGGAGACGGTCTTCGCCGATATCGCCTTCGGCCCCAAGAATATGGGCCTGGGCAAGGAGGAGATCGAGCAGCGGGTGCGGGAGGCTGCCCGCTTCGTGGGCGTGGAGGAGGAGCTCTTCCAGCGCTCGCCCCTGGAGCTCTCCGGCGGCCAGAAGCGCCGCGTGGCCATCGCCGGCGTCATCGCCATGCGCCCCGGCATCCTGATCCTGGACGAGCCCACCGCCGGTCTGGACCCGGCGGGCTGCCGCCAGATTCTGGAGAACATCTGCAGCTACCGCAGAGAGAGCGGCGCCACCGTCATCATCGTGAGCCACAATATGGACGACGCCGCCCGCCTCACCGAGCGGCTCATCGTCTTCAACCATGGCACCGTCGCCATGGATGGGACCCCCGAGCAGGTCTTCTCCCGCCCGGAGGAGCTGATCAAAATCGGGCTGAACGTGCCCCAGGCTACCTCTCTCGCCATGGCTCTCCGGGAAAAGGGGATCCCCCTTCGGGGCTCCATCTATACCCATGCCCAGCTCATGGCTGCGCTGAAGGAGGTGGGCATATGCTGAAGGACATCACCCTGGGCCAGTTTTTCCCCGGCGATACGCCGGTCCACCGCCTGGACCCCCGCAGCAAGATCCTGCTGCTCATCGTGTTCATCGTGGCCCTCTTCATGGCCTCCGGCTGGGCAGGCTACGGGCTCATGGTCCTGGTCACGGCCCTCTGCATGGCCATCTCTCGCATCTCTCCCCGCAACATCTTCAAGGGCCTCAAGCCCATGCTCTTGATCATCGTCTTTACCGCGGCACTGAACCTGTTCTATACCCAGGGCACGCCCCTTTTCCCCGGCTGGCCCATCACCCGTGAGGGACTGGAGCGCTCCGTCGCCATGGTGCTGCGCATCGTGCTGCTGATCGCCGGCACCTTCCTGCTGACCTATACCACCAGCCCCATGGCCCTTACCGATGGCATGGAGCGGCTGCTGAATCCCCTGAAGAAGATCGGGCTGCCGGTCCATGAGATCACCATGATGATGTCCATGGCCCTGCGCTTCATCCCCACTCTCATCGAGGAGACGGATAAGATCATGTCCGCCCAGAAGGCCCGGGGTGCGGACTTTGAAAACGGCAATCTGCTGCAGCGGGCCAAGGCCCTGCTGCCCATCCTGGTGCCCCTTTTCGTCTCCTCCTTCCGGAGGGCGGATGAGCTGGCCGTGGCCATGGAGAGCCGCTGCTACCACGGCGGCAGCGGGCGTACCCGCATGAAGCAGCTGCACTTCCAGGCCCTGGACCTCTGGGCCCTGGCGCTGGGCGCGCTGCTTTTGGCCGCCATGATCCTGCTGCGCCATTTCGGACTGTGAACGCTATGAGAAACATCGCTTTGCGCCTGAGCTATGACGGCAGCGCCTATCATGGCTGGCAGGTCCAGAAAAACGAGATCAGTGTGGCCGAGACCCTGGAGACCGCCCTCACAAAGATCTGCGGCCACCCGGTGAAGACCGTGGGCTGCGGCCGGACGGACGCCGGGGTCCACGCCCTGCGCTATTGCGCCAATTTCCGCACGGACTGCCGCATCCCCATCGATCGCTTCCCCCTGGCGGTGAATTCCCGCCTGCCGGGGGATATCTCCGTTTCCGACGCGGTGGAGGCGCCCGAGGACTTCAACGCCATCGGCTCCTGCCTCAAAAAGGAGTATATCTACCGCATCCTGAACAGCGCCGTGCCCGATCCCTTTTTGCAGAAGCGTGCCTGCTTCTATCCCCAGCGCCTGGACCTCTCCCTCATGCAGCAGGCGGCCCGGGCCTTTGAGGGCACCCATGATTTCAGGGCTGTCCGCTCTCTCGGCACCGAGACCAAGACCACCGTGCGCACGGTGTACTGGTGCCGGGCGGAGAAGGAAGGGGACCTGATCACCGTCTCCATCTGTGCAGACGGCTTTCTCTACAATATGTGCCGGGCCATGGTGGGCACCATGGTCTACGCCTCCTACGGCAAGCTCCTGCCCGAGGAGATCCCTCAGCTGCTGGAGATCGGGGACCGGCGCCTCACCGGCCCCACCATGCCGCCCCAGGGCCTCTACCTCAACCGCATCTGGTACGATGGCGCGGTGGGGGAAATGATGGAGAAGTGAGCCGGGAATTCGGAATTATCAGGACACAGCGGGAAGCGTCTTCACAATTCTTTAGTTTATTTGTTCATAAAAGCGTGATATAATTCGAGAAAAGCGTGCTATAATGCAACGTGACTCCCTGAGGCAGATCCTGTCTTACAGAAAGGGAAAATGCTATGATACGACTGATTTTGGATATTACCTTATTGCTCATAGTGGCCATCTGCACCTGGAGCGGCTATCGCAAGGGCCTGATCGGCGGCATCGCCGGGATCCTCGCGGTGATCATCGCCCTCTTCGGCGGCAGCCTTCTCTCCTCGGCCTACTCCCGGGAAGTAGTCCCCGTGCTGGAGCCCTTTGCCGATGGCTATATCGATTCCCAGAACACCCGGGATGATGTGCTGGAGACTCTGGGCTACGGCTATACCGACCTGTCACTGGAGGACATTCTGGCCCGGGACAGTTCCCTGCGCTATGACTACGCCGTGGAGTGCATGAAGACCGTGGGCATCTACCAGGATCGGGCGGAGGAAATGGCCCTCAAATCCGTGGAGTATGCCGACCGCAACGGCGTCAGCATGACGGACGCGGTGGTCTCCACCCTCTGCACCACCGCAAGCTACGTGGGCTGCCTGGTGGTGGCCTTCCTGCTGATTCTGATCTTGCTGGTGGCCATCGGCAACATCGGCAACCTCTCCTTCCGGCTGCCGAGCCTGGAGCTGGTGGATGAGATCGGCGGCGCGGTGCTGGGCTTTGTGAAGGGCTTTTTGTACTGTGTGCTGCTCTGCTGGGTGCTCAGCTTCCTGGGCGTGGTCATCGGGAAGGACACTCTCGCCAGCACCACCCTGGCCCAGTTCTTCCTGCAAATCAAATTCCTGACCAGCGGCCTGCTGTAATCAAACAGACTATTTCAAGGCCGGCGTCAGCCGGCCTTTTCTCATCTGCAGTCAAAGGCCAAGGGACCTTTGCCTGCAAGGAGCTTGCAGCCCGCTGCGCGCACTTCGTCAAACGAAGCTCGCTCCATTCCGTTTCCGCCGGATACGAAGGAACCGGCGAAAACTTCATCTTCGCTCCCTCCGTTTTCCTCTCAAATTCAAAGCATATGCTTTGAATTTGGAAAACGAGGAGAAACAAGGACGGGGGACGCTCGCACACTTGCGGGCTGAGAGGTGTTTTTTTCCGAGGCGCATGTCCCCGGAAAAACGATTAGATTTTTTTCGCGCCTGCGGGCGCGAACTCTGCGAGGCCTCTGAGTCTGAGGCTTTCCGTCCTTTTTTCTGCTGACTTTGTCGACACATTGTCAAGGCAGGCTGATGCCGACCTTGTTTGTCTTGAATCCCCAAGGAGGAATGACTATGAATCCCACTCTCTGCTCCCGCTGCAACAAAAATGTGGCGGTGATCTTCATCACCAAACTGGAAAACGGCCAGGCCAAAAACGAGGGCCTCTGCCTCAAGTGCGCACGGGAGCTGCACATCAAGCCTGTGGACGATATCATCAACCGCATGGGTATCTCCGATGAGGATCTGGAGGGCCTGGCAGGGGAGATGACCACTGCCCTCAACGGCGCGGAGGAACTCATGAACCTGGACAATTCCGGTGCGGAGGACGAGGGCGACGATGATGGCAAGACTGCCACCTTTCCCTTCCTCAATCGCCTCTTCGGCGGGCCCGCCGCCCAGAATAACGCGGCTTCCCGGGAGGAGCCGCCTTCCCAGACCCAGAACCAGCCGGGCAAACAGCCCCGCCCCGCCAAGCACAAGTTCCTGGATAACTACTGCATCGACCTGACCCAGCCCATGGTGGGCCGGGAGGAGGAGCTGGAGCGGGTGATCCAGATCCTGAACCGCCGCCAGAAGAACAACCCCTGCCTCATCGGCGAGCCCGGCGTTGGCAAGACCGCCATTGCCGAGGGCCTGGCCCAGCGCATCGCCATGGGCAGCGTTCCCTATAAGCTGCAGAACAAAAAGGTCTATCTGCTGGACCTCACCGCGCTCGTGGCGGGCACCCAGTTCCGCGGCCAGTTTGAAAGCCGCATGAAGGGCCTCATCGAGGAGATCCGCAAGGAGGGCAACATCATCCTGGTCATCGACGAGGTGCACAACATCGTCGGCGCCGGGGACGCCGAGGGCAGCATGAACGCCGCCAATATCCTGAAGCCTGCCCTGAGCCGGGGCGAGATCCAGGTCATCGGTGCCACCACCTTTACCGAGTACCGCAAGCACATCGAGAAGGACGCCGCCCTGGAGCGCCGCTTCCAGCCGGTCACCGTCTCCGAGCCCTCCATCGAGGACAGCATCCAGATCATGAAGGGCATCGCCCATTATTACGAGGACTACCACTGCGTCACCATCTCCGAGGAGATGTGCCGCCAGGCCGTGCTCCTCTCCGAGCGCTATATCACCGACCGCTTCCTGCCGGACAAGGCCATCGACCTCATCGACGAGGCCTGCTCCGACGTGAATCTGAAGGACGAGAACATCAAAAAGCGCATGATCGCCCAGCGGGATCTGGAGAATCTGCGCTTTGAGCGGGAAGCCCTGCAGAGCGACAACAGCGAGAGTGATCCGGAGAAGCTGGACCGGCGCTATGCCCGCCTGGCAGAGCTGCGCAGCAAGGAAATGCAGCGGGAGCAGGAGCTGAAGGCTCTGGACGCCCTGGGCCGCCCCGCCCTCACCGTGGATAACCTTGCCCGCATTATCGAGCTCTGGACCAAGATCCCCGCCTCCAGCATCAAGGAGGATGAGCTGGAGCGCCTGGCCAACCTGGACGGGCGTCTCAAGGAGCACATCGTGGGTCAGGACGAGGCCGTGGACGCGGTCTGCGCCGCCATCCGCCGCAGCCGTGTGGGACTCAAGGTCAAGCGCAAGCCTGTGAGCTTCATCTTTGTCGGTCCCACCGGCGTCGGCAAGACGGAGCTTGTCAAGCGCCTGGCCGCCGACATGTTCTCCAGCCCCGAGAGCCTCATTCGCCTGGACATGTCCGAGTTCATGGAGAAGTTCTCCGTCTCCCGCATCATCGGCTCCCCTCCGGGCTATGTGGGCTATGACGAGGCCGGCCAGCTCACCGAGAAGATCCGCCGCAAGCCCTACAGTGTGGTGCTCTTCGACGAGATCGAGAAGGCCCATCCCGATGTGATGAACATCCTGCTCCAGATCCTGGACGACGGCCGCATCACCGACGCCCAGGGCCGCACGGTGAACTTTGAAAACACCATCATCATCATGACCACCAACGCCGGTTCCGGCAACAAGACCGGCAGCGTCGGCTTCGGCGGCACCCTCTCGGACATGAGCCGGGAGCGGGCTTTGAAGGCGCTGAACGAATTTCTGCGGCCTGAGTTTATCAACCGGGTGGACGAGGTGGTCTGCTTCAACCAGCTCACGGAGGAGAATTTCCGCGGCATTGCCACCCTCATGCTCTCCGAGCTGCGGGACGTGATGGCGGAGAAGAATCACAGCCTGACCTGGGACGACAGTGTTCTGGACTACCTGGTGAAGAAGGGCTATTCCGTCACCTATGGCGCCCGGAACCTGCGCCGCCTCATCCAGAAGGAGATCGAGGACGCCATCGCCGCCGAACTCATCGCCAGGCGCGGCCAGGGTGTGGAGAGCATTCGCCTCCGCGCCGGGAACGACAAGATCGTCATCGACCTGGGAGAGGACACGGCAGCGTTCGAGACGCCGCTTCTGTAAATGCGGGACCTTCGCAAGCGCTTGCTTCCCCCAAAGGGGGAAGTGGCCGAAGGCCAATAGGGGGAGCCTTCCCCGCGCACGGGAAAAGCGAACGCGCACTTGCCTCTCCAGCGTTGGGGAGAGGGGCCGTTAACCCGCAGAAATGTCCCCCTCTCAGGCGCTGTCGCGCCAGCTCTCCCCCTGCCTATCGGCGGGGCGAGCCAAGAGAGCAGGGCACACTTGCCCAGACTCCTTATTCCAAATACTCTTTTTGGGAGGTTCTTTCCATGCCGAACATCGAGATCATCCTGGGCGATATCACCCGGCAGCCTGTGGACGCCATCGTGAACGCCGCCAACTGCTCCCTGCTGGGGGGCGGCGGGGTGGACGGCGCCATCCATCGGGCAGCGGGGCCGGAGCTTTTGGCCGAGTGCCGCACGCTCCACGGCTGCGAGACCGGCAAGGCCAAGATCACCAGGGGCTACCGTCTGCCTGCCAAATACGTCATCCACACCCCCGGCCCCGTCTGGCACGGCGGCGGCTATGGAGAAGCGGAGCTGCTGGCCTCCTGCTACCGGTCCTGCCTGGAGCTGGCGGCGGAAAACGGCTGCGAGACGGTGGATTTCCCCTCCATCAGCACCGGCGTCTATCATTTCCCCCTGGAAAAGGCGGCGGAGATCGCCATCGGCACCATTGCGGCTTATCTCCGGGAGCATCCGGAAATCAGGCGCGTGCGCATGGTCTGCTTCGATACGCGCACCAAGGACTTCTATGACCGGGCGCTGGAGAAGCTGGGATGAAGCAAGCCCTTCTCATCAGCGCCTGCCTCCTGGGGACGAACTGCAAGTATAACGGCGGGAACAACGCCCTGCCGGAGGAAAAGCTGTCGGCCCTGCGGGAGCATTACCGCCTGGTCCCCGTGTGTCCCGAGCGGGACGGGGGATTGCCCACGCCCCGCCTTCCCAGCGAGCGGCGGGGAGAACGGGTGGTGAACACGGCGGGGGAGGACGTGACCGGGGCTTTCCGCCGCGGCGCAGCGCTTGCTCTGGAGACCGCCCTGCGGGAAGACTGCCGCATCGCGCTGCTGAAAGAGCGGAGCCCTTCCTGCGGCAGCGGCCGGATCTATGACGGCAGCTTCAGCGGCACCGTGATCCCCGGCGACGGCGTAACCGCCGAGGTCCTGAAAAAAAGCGGCCTCACCGTCTGCGGCGAGACCGAGTTTGTGTATTGAGATGATCCATCCCAAAGTAAAAACGACTGTGAAAAACGCAGTTTTTCACAGCCGTTTTCTTATTCTCCGGAATAGACCGTCATGGCGACGCCGGTGTCCTTCACCAGAATATCCTTCGGCTGGCGCAGGAGCTTCACCGTTACATACACGTCACCCGCCGCGCCGGAGACATTCATGATCTGCCAGAACCAGACCACCCAGAACCAGTCCCGGGGCACAAGAAAGGCCAGCACGGCAAAGACCAGCGTCCAGACCACCAGAGGGGCCAGGGCGATCTGCCGGTAGGGGCGCTTGGCAAAATAGTCCTCCTCGCTGCCGGCGTAGGCGTAAAGCCCAGTGAAGCCGAAACGCAGCTTTTTCGCGCCGTAGGCCTTCATCACAGCAGCGTGGGTCAGCTCGTGCAGCACGATATAGAGGAACAGTCCCGCCAGCATGATGCCAAAGCGGAGAAAATAGGGCCCAAAGCCCCGGGACATGTCAAAAAGACTGCGAATGGGCGCTACCGCAAGGCCGATGAGGGCCAGGATCACGGTGGGGATCAGGGTCAGGCCGTTTACCAGCAGCGCGGTTTTCGGATCCTTTTGCAGGTCGATGGACAGGATCTCCCGGTATCCCTCCGGAAGCGTTCGGGTGCAGTTTGGCGTGGGCATGGACGATTCCTTCTTTCTCTGCTCTTGGCCTCGATTGTATCAGATTCAGGTAAAAAGTACAAGAGGGGAGACGGCGTCAGGCCAGCTTCCCCTCCGGATCCAGGTAGATCACCGGCGCCACGCCGGTGATGAGCAGCACCATGTCGCTGTATGGCGTACAGGAGCCCACCCTCGTGTAAACCGGCCGCAGCTCCAGCCTGCCGCTGATGCCGCCGGATACCGCCTTCAAGGGCATCTGCCCCCGGATGGAGCGCTGCAGCGCCCGCTCCAGGGCCTCACCGTCCTCCACGTTCCCCAGCCGGATCCCGTTGACCCGGACCTCTGCCGCCGTCTGGATCCCTTCCGTCCTCTCCAGCAGTGCTTCGGTCAGTGTGGCAGCTTCTCCGTCCGCCCGGCGCAATGTCAGGCAAAGCCGTTTCTCCGGGCAGCAGAGCGTGTCGGTGCTTCCCAGAATCTCCTCTGCGATCTCCCGGGCCTGGGCCTCCCCGGCCTGCGCCTGCCCGAGACTGTATCGCCCCGGCAGCGCTTCTCCCTCCACCGTGATCCGGTATACCGGCCGCAGATGGGAAGAGAGCATCAGCCCCAGGGCCAGCGCCATGAGCAGGATCTTCACCCGCAGGGCCCGGGCCGCCGGATCCCTCCGTCTCGTCATCAAACCACCTCCGCGGCCAGCTTAGACCAGCCGGGAAGCACCGTCAAGGCCTTCGACAAAAGTAGTGGAAAAGCACGAAAAAGCCTTTTCTCAGAGAAGCGGTGCCTCCTCCGCCTCCGCCGCGGAGACCTCATAGGCCGTCCGCGTCTCGTACCCCGCCTCGGTGAGCTTGCTGTACTCCCGACTCTGCAGCCGCCCCTCCAGCTGCAGCCGCTGTCCGGTGTCCCAGCGCTCCGCCCTCCGGGCCAGCGCCCCCCAGCAGATGCAGGGCAGATAGTCCGAGCGGCCGCAGCGCCGATTCACCGCCAGCATCAGGTCGGTGATCTCCCTGCCCAGCGGTGTGCTGCGCAGCTTCGGCGGCCGACACAGGGTCCCCATCAGCCGTACCCGGTTCAGATCCTCGCCGTCCCAGGACGCCAGCTCCCGTACAAAAACCGTCAGCACCAGCTTCGGCCCGTCCCCCTTGTGATTGTTGAAGCTTCTCAGCTCTCCCGTCACCGCAAGCTTGCCGCCGCTTGCCGCCGCAGGCAAGAGCTCCTTCCGCAGCGTCAGATTCAGCCGGTCCTCCACGCCGGAGAGCCGCCGGACCCGCAGCGGCAGCAGATAAAAGTCCTGCCCTCTGCTGCTGTGAGAAAAGCGGGGCGGCCCCTCCGGGCTGCCGCAAAGCTGCACCAGATTCGTTTCAGAAAAGTTTTCCATGGGCACATCCTTTCCCCTTCATTCCCTCCAGCTTATGAGGGGGAGGGACTTGAATATGCCGGGAAAAGCCTGTATAATGAAGGCACCAAATCATAAAGGAGCATCAACATGGAAATAAAAGATATTCTTGAAAGATGCGATCATACCCTCCTGCGGGTGGACTGCACCGGCGAGGAGATCCGCAAACTCTGCGACCAGGCCATGAAGTACCACTGCGCCAGCGTCTGCATCCCGCCCTGCCACATCCCCGGCGCCAAGCGTTATGTGGGCGACGCGCTGAAGCTCTGTACCGTCATCGGCTTCCCCAACGGCTACATGACCACGGCGGCCAAGGCCTTCGAGGCGGCGGACGCGGTGAAGAACGGCGCCGATGAGATCGACATGGTGGTGAACGTCTCCATGGTGAAGGACGGCTGCTGGGATGACGTGACCAAGGACATCGCCGCTGTGCGGGAGGCCACCCGTGGGAAGCTCCTGAAGGTCATCATCGAGTGCTGCCTGCTCACCGATGAGGAAAAGGTCCGCCTCTGCCACATCGTCAGCGCCTGCGGCTGTGAGTATATCAAGACCTCCACCGGCTTCTCCAAGGGCGGCGCCACCCGGGAGGACGTGGCCCTTCTGCGTGCCAACGTGGCTCCCGAGGTCAAGGTCAAGGCTGCCGGCGGCATCAGCTCCCTGCAGGATGCCGAGGACTTCATCAACCTGGGCGCCGATCGCCTTGGCACCAGCCGCATTGTGAAGCTGGCCATGGAGATGGAGAACGCCGAGGGCGCACCCAACGAGAATTACTGAATCCGGAAAGAATAGAAGGGCGTGTTGCAAAATGCGAAGCCCTGTCATTCCGAACCAGTGACCGATGTCACTGGTGTGGCAATGACGGTGCATTTTGCAGCACGCCCTTTCTTTCCTCTCCGGTTCTGGACAGGGACGGAGGAACTTGCTATACTGAGTGTGGAAATGAGACCGGACAGGAGCATGCGTATGGATTTCACGGAAAAGAGCTATGAGGTTTTCCGCCTCTTCAACGACCGCTGGGCCCTGGTCACGGCGGGGACCATGGAAAACTACAATACCATGACCATCGGCTGGGGCAGCATGGGCACCATTTGGGGCCCGCCCCACAAGGGAAAGCAGGTGCTCACGGTGTACGTCTCCCCGGCCCGCTACACCCACAGCTACCTGGAGGAGAACGAGTATTTCACCGTGAGCTTCTTCCCCGAGCAGTATCGTAAGGATCTGGGCATCCTGGGCAGCCGCTCCGGCCGGGACGGGGACAAGGTGGCGCTCACCGCCCTGACCCCCGTGGCCGTGGAGCACGGTGTGGACTTTCGGGAGGCGGAGCTGAGCTTCGTCTGCCGCAAGCTCTATTCCCACCAGTTTGAGCAGGAAAAGGTGCCAAAGGAGGTGGCGGACTGGATCTATACTCGGGTCCCGCCCCACACCATGTTCATCGGGGAGATCGTGGAAGTGATCGAGCGATGACAAGAGACGAACAGATCGGTTTTCTCACCGATACCCTTTTGGAGGAGATGCCCCAATACCGCCGGGAGGCAAAGCGCCTGCCGGAGAGCGGTGAGGAGCGGCGCTTTTTCCTCCGCTGCCTGATGAACGTCCGGGAGCCCGGCGCTCTCCCGTCCCGCTATTTCGAGGTTCAGGACGAACTGCTGAGCCAGGAGCGGGAGGAGAAGGGCGTGGTCTCCTCGGCAGCGATGCCCGCTGTCCCCGGGGAGCCCCGTATCGTCCTCTGGCAGGGGGACATCACCCGCCTGGATACCGACGCCATTGTGAACGCCGCCAATTCCCAGCTCCTGGGCTGCTTCCGCCCGGGGCACAACTGCATCGACAACGTGATCCACTCTGCCGCCGGGCTGCAGCTGCGGGAGGAGTGCGCCGCCCTCATGCGCCGCCAGGGCCATGAGGAGCCCACCGGCTGCGCCAAGATCACCGGGGGCTACAATCTTCCGGCCAAATACGTCCTTCACACCGTGGGCCCCATCATCAGCGGGGAGGTGACGGAGGAGGACGGTTGGCTTCTGGCCTCCTGCTACCGCTCCTGCCTGACCCTCGCGGAGGAAAAGGGTCTGAGAAGCCTGGCCTTCTGCTGCATCTCCACCGGCGTCTTCCGCTTCCCCAAGGAAGAGGCCGCCCAAATCGCCGTTGCGACTGTACGGGACTATCTGCGCAGCAGCAGCCTGGAGCGGGTCGTCTTCTGCGTCCACGGGGACGAAAATCTGCGGATTTACCGCGGTATCCTCGGAGAATAAGCCGTAGGGGAGGGGCTTGCCCCTCCCGGCAGAAAAAGATGAATAGAAACAGGGTAAGGCGCATTCGTATCACACGAATACGAATGTGCCTTACCCTGTTTTTTGTAATGATGTTATGTCAACCACTTTCCCGGAGTGCCCTCAGCAGAATAGAGGGAAGCGTGTGTTACCAGATCCCCGGGAAGAGGCGGTATTTGACGCGCTGGCAGTAGTCCCGGTAGCCCTCCAGTCCCTTGGAGAGCACCTTCTCCTCGTTGCGGATGCGCTTTGCGATGATGGGCAGATACAGCAGCATCACCCCGAAGGAGAGGGGAGAGCCCAGCACCAGGGGCATGGCCAGAAAGAGCAGCACCGTGGCGCTGTACATGGGATGGCGGACGATTCCGTAAAGCCCGGTGTCGATGAGCTTCTGCCCCTCCTCCACCTCAATGGTCCTGGCAAGATAGGCGTTTTCCCGCAGAACCTCGGCAAAGAGCCCGTAGCCCAGCAGAAAGACGCCCGCCGCCGCGAGGGAGACCCAGCGGGGCAGCATCATCCAGTCCGAGCGGAAGTTGAGCCCCGCCAGGATGAAGCACAGCAGGAACATCAGACCGCTCAGGGCGATCACCGTCCGCTGCTCGCCCTCGGCCTCCCGGGCCTTCAGCCGCCGGCGCAGCAGCTCCGGCCTTTTGAAAAGCATGACCAGCCCGGCCAGGAACATGGGGACAAAGAGGATGCCCATGAGAAGCCAGGCTCGCCGAAAGTGCAGCGTCCCCGCGGGCAGAAACAGCAGCAATCCCACCAGCAGCACACCGCTGAAGAATTTCACCATTGCCTGCCGCAGCAGCGATTTGTCCATGTTATTTTTCTCCCATCTTGATCTCCAGGTCGTGGAGACTCTTGTCGTGCTGGGCGCGGCTGATGGCGCCCCGTTCCAGGAAGAGAGCCAGGGTATGCTTCTGGCTCAGAAACAGCTGATGATTCTTCTCCGCGCGGGTCAGTGCGTCCCAGGCGGGATTTTGAATGCTCACGTCCATGATGATCGCTTCCTTTCCGCCGGAGACCGGTTTGCGGTCTCCGCCTACAGTATAGAACCTTTCTCTCCGAAAGGCAAGAGGGGAGGACCCCATTGCCCTTCACGATGCCAGTCTATCAAAAGCACTGTCCCACAAAACGGACTTCCAAGAAAAAACCGCTTCCGATGCAACGGAAGCGGTTTTGCCGGAAGTCATATCTTACTTCTTCACAAAGGGCGCGCCGGAGAACCAGGCCTTGCCGCAGACCTCGCCCACGGCGTAGTAGTCGTGGCGCATCTGGTCAAAGAGGAAGGTGTTGAGCTTGCCGCAGTCGATCTTGCCCTGCTCGTCCAGCACCTTTTCGTCTGCCAGCACGTTCACGATCTCTCCCAGGACCCGCAGGCCGTAGGGCTGCTGCTGCATCTCCAGCACCCGACACTCCAGGGTCAGGGGGTACTCGGTGATGATGGGGGCATCCACCCGGCTGCTCTTCACCGCGTGCAGGCCGGTGCGTTCAAACTTGTCGGCAAACTTGTTGGCGCTGGCAATGCCCATGAAGTCCGACTCCGCCAGGGTGTCCCGGCCGGGCACGGACAGGGTGAAGGCGCCCCGGGCCTGCAGGTTCGCTACGGTCTTGTGGTCCTCCTCCAGATTGAGGGCCACCATGTTCTCCGCACAGATGCCGCCCCAGGCCATGGCCATGGCGTCCACCGTGTCGTCCTCGTTGTAGGTGCCGATCATATACACCGGCATGGGAAACAGAAAAGGCTGCACACCGAAATCTTTCATGAGAGAAACCTCCGTCTTGTATTTTTGCGTAAAGTATGATACCATGGCCTGGAAAAGGAAGCAAGTACCAACAAATTAGTTAGGTACTTGCCTGCAGGTAAGCTATGAGTGAAAAGAAGATCGCGGAGGCCCGCTTCAGCGACACGGGCTACAGCTACACTCTCTCCCTCATCGCGGGCAAGTACAAGCCCGTTATCCTCTATTGCCTGATGGAGTATGAGCCGGTGCGTTTCAATGAGATGCAGCGGTATCTTGGCAAGGTGGCGGACAAGACCCTGAGCCAGAACCTGAAGGAACTGGAGCGGGACGGGCTGATCCACCGGAAGATGTACCCCGAGGTACCGCCCAAGGTGGAGTATACCCTCACCCCCCGGGGGCAGTCTCTGGTCTCAGTGCTGGACAAGCTCTGCGACTGGGGCCTGGAAAACCGGGACTGGGACCGGGCCGAGCAGAAGGACAACGCTTGACATTCGCAGTCCTGTTTGCTACAATGTGAAAGCCTCGGAGGGCAAATCATTCGATGGAAATGAGAAGCCGGATAAGAGAGCGGGATGAAAAGCCCGCTTGCTTATCCGGCTTTTTTGGAGGATATTGTGAAACAAGAGCGTATTCGGGATTTTACAAAAGGGCCCATCCTGGGACCCCTGCTGGCCTTTTCCCTGCCCATTTTGCTGGCCTTGTTCCTGCAGGCGCTCTACGGCGCGGTGGACCTGCTCATCGTTGGTAAGTACGCCGAAGCAAAGGACGTCTCCGGTGTGGCGGTGGGTTCTCAGATCATGATGACGGTGACGGGGTTGGTCAGCTCTTTTGCCATGGGCACCACGGTGCTGTTGGGCCAGAAGATCGGCGCCGGAGAGACGGAAGAGGGCGGCGGCATCATCGGCACCGCCGCATCCTTCTTCGCCCTGGTGGGCCTGGGACTCACGGTTTTGCTCCCCGTCCTCGCGCCGGACATCGCCCGGGTCATGCAGGCACCGGAGGAGGCATTTGCCCAGACCAGCCGCTATATTGCCATCTGCGGCCTGGGCTTTGTCAGTATCGTGGCCTATAATGTCCTTGGCAGCGTCCTGCGGGGCCTGGGGGATTCCCGCACGCCCCTCATGACCGTGGCCATCGCCGCCGCCTGCAACGTGGCGGGGGATCTGCTGCTGGTGGCTGTCCTCCACAAGGGCGCCGAAGGGGCGGCACTGGCAACGGTGATCTCCCAGACGCTCAGCGTGCTCATCTCCTTCCTGGTGCTGCGGAAAAGGAGCTTTCCCTTCGCCTTCACACGGCGGGACCTGCGCATGCGCTGGCCCATCCTGCGCCGGATGATCCGTTTCGGCACGCCCATCGCCCTGCAGGATCTGCTGGTGGGCCTGTCCTTCCTGGTGATCCTGGCCATCGTGAACAGCCTGGGCCTCACCGCCTCTGCCGGTGTAGGCGTGGCGGAGAAGGTCTGCGCCTTTATCATGCTGATCCCCTCGGCCTTCATGCAGTCCATGAGCGCCTATGTGGCCCAGAACCACGGCGCAGGGGAGAATCAGCGGGCCCTTCGCGGCCTGCGCATTGCCATCCTGGCCTCCTCCGCCTTTGGCCTTGGCATGTTCTTCCTGGCCTTCTTCCGCGGGGACCTGCTCTGCGGCATCTTCGCCCGGGACGCCGCCGTGGTGGCTGCCGGGACGGACTATCTGCGGGCCTATGCCATCGACTGCCTGCTGACCTGCTTCCTCTTTTGCTTCATCGGCTACTTCAACGGCCTGGGAGAAACGGGCTTTGTCATGCTCCAGGGCATTGCGGCGGCCTTTCTCATCCGCATCCCCGTGGCCTGGTGGATGAGCCGCGCCTCCGGCCGCCTTTTCTACATCGGCCTGGGCGTCCCCCTCTCCACCGTGGCCCAGATCCTGGCCTGCTTCGGCTATCTGGCCTGGCTGAAAAAGCGGGAGCGGGACTGAGCCCCGCAAGCATTCCCGAAAGGAGTTATCCATGCAAAAGGATGTTTTTACTCTGGAGGGGCGGAGCGTGACGCTCTATCGCCACGAAGATCCCCGCATCCTCTTTCTCCAGCCGGTGGACGAGCATGACGAGGGCCTGCTGGACCGGCAGCTTGCGCTGATGGAGCGCTCGCCGCTGCCCTTCGCCCTGGCGGCCTTTTCCATCCGGGACTGGAACAAAGAGCTCAGCCCCTGGGAGGCGCCGCCGGTTTTCGGAAAGCAGCCCTTCGGCGGCGGGGCGGGGGAGACCCTGGCCTTTCTTACTCAACATCTGCTGCCCGAGCTGCGGGGCCGCTGCGCCCTGGGGAAGGAGGCCGCCCTCTGCCTGGGCGGCTATTCCCTGGCGGGCCTCTTCGCCCTCTGGGCGGGAACGCAGACCGCGCTCTTTACGGGCCTTGCGGCAGCCTCCCCCTCGGTGTGGTTTCCCGGCTGGCTCGACTATGTTAAGGCTGATCCCATCCGCGCGCCCTATGTCTATCTCAGCCTGGGGGACCGGGAGGAGCGGGCTAAAAATGCGGTGATGGCCTCGGTGGGAAGCTGCATCCGGGAGCAGTATGCACTGATGCAAAAGGATCACCGCGCCGCCCTGGAGTGGAACCCCGGCAACCACTTTCAGGAGACGGAAGTGCGCACAGCCAAAGCCTTCCTTTGGCTTGCCCGACAGATCGACGCAGAGCGGGAAAAGCCTTGCCCCGGACTTGATTTTATCCATGAGATGGAGTTATAATAAAAATAAGTAATCGCACAATACGGACAAAGAGGATGAGCCTGTGGAAGAGAAGAAACGGGAAAACAGCCCCGCCGGGGAAGCGGAAAAGCCTTCCAAGCACCCCCATCTGATCGCAGCAGTCAAGTTTATCCCCCTGTTGATTTTTGCAACCCTGGTGATCTTTTTCAAGCTGGACCTGCTCATTGCCGGCCCCCTGGCAACCTTTGCGGCCCTGGCCGTCTACATGATCCTGTATCGGGAAAAGGACTTTGAAAAGGCCTTTGAGCATGGCCTTTCCGCCACCCGGAAGATCGCCCTGATCTTCTTTATCCTGATGTTTGCCTATGGCGTGGCGGAGTGCTTCATGGCCACGGGCGTGGGCGCCTCTCTGATCCTGCTGGCCCTGCGGCTCGGCATCACGGCGCGGACGGTGGCGGTCATCTCCCTGCTTGTCACCTGCGTGCTCTCCATTGCCACCGGCTCCAGCTGGGGCACCTTTGCCGCATGCGCACCCATCTTCCTCTGGCTCAACCACCTGGTGGGGGGAGACGTGCTGCTTACCCTCTGCGCCATCGCCGGCGGCTCCTGCTTTGGCGACAATATCGGCATGATCTCGGACGTGACGGTGCTCTCTTGCGGCATGCAGGACGTGAAGATCATCGACCGCATCAAGCATCAGATGGCCTGGTGCTTCGGCTGCCTTGCCATCGCCCTGGTGGTCTTCTATTTCGCCGCGGCGGACCTGCCCAATGTGCAGGGCGACGTGAGCGCCGCGCTGGACAGCATCCCGGCGGAGGCCTATGAGGCCCTGGCGGAGCGGCGGCCCTCGGCGGTGCTGCTGCTGGACCAAGTGAAAACCGGCGTGCCCTTTTATATGGTCATCCCCATGCTGCTGGTCATCGTGCTGAGCTTTCTGGGGCTGCACACCCTGATCTGCCTTGGCGTCGGGATGTTCTCGTCTCTGGTGCTGGGCTACATCGCCGGGACGGCAAACCTCCACATCTGGCTCAACGACCTGCTCTACGGCGGCTTCTCCGGCGCGGGGGAATGGGTCATCGTGATGATGATGTGGGTCTCGGCCTTCGGCGGCATCATGAACGCCATGAACGCCTTTGAGCCCCTGTCCCGCCTGGTGGTCCATATCTCCCGCACGGTCCACGGCCTCATGGGCTGGTGCGGCGTCCTCTGCCTGATGGGCAACATGGCCCTGGCGGACGAGGCTGCCCAGGTGGCCACCATGAGCCCCATCGTCCGGGACATCGTGGAGAAGAATGTGGAGACGGAGAGCGAGGAGGACGCCTATCGCTTCCGCCTGCGTCTGGCCGCCTTTACCTCTTCCATGGGCATCTACGGCTCCCAGCTGATCCCCTGGCACTGCTTCCCGGTGTTTTTCGCCGGCATTGCCTCGGCGGTCTATCCCATCCGCTACTTCTCGCCCATGGATATCATCGGCAAGAATTATCTCAGCTTTCTCATCGTGGGTACCGCCCTGATGCTGACCTTCACCGGCTGGGACCGCTTCGTCCCCGGCTTCGCCCTGCCGAAGAACGCAAAGCTCAAGGCGAAGGAGTGAGTTTTAGTTTTTAGTTTCTAGGTAAACGATGATTAATAGATGACTATGCCTCCATGATCTGGTAAAATGGACAGGGGGGCGATATTATGAAGGGACAAACGAA
>ONBX01000023.1 GCA_900316205.1 uncultured Eubacteriales bacterium | reverse complement strand
GGACACCTCTTTCTTGTGGCTAATGGTTTGTGGTGAATTCATTAAACCACTTTGAGGTGCCCTCTGTCTTTATTTTTCCTACATCTATTTTACACTAAGCGCGAACGCCCGGATCCCCGGGGCCATTTCCCTGTGCCCCTGATACGGAATAGGACTTGACAAGTCCGGGGCAGGGTCCCGATAATGGAGGAAACCGGAAGCCGCGGAACCGGCTCCATGAGGGAACGACCATGAAGCAGAGCATCACAGACCTGCAGAAGAGGCGGGCCGACAACATCATATGGACCTGCGCCGGGGACTACTCCTTCGTGCCGGACTTCAAGGCCTACGACGCCGAGGGCAAGGTGGACCTCTACTGGAACGTGATCTTCGGCGCGGCACGGCGGCACTATGACTACCGGCAGCTGGAAGGGCTCTTCGCCATGCTGGACAAGTACCGGGACGCCGCCTTTTACCAGGCCCTGTTCTGGAACGCCCTGGAGCCGCTGCTCTATCGCGCGGAGCTGGCAGAGCGTCCCGCCCTGGCCAGGCTTCGTCCGGAGCCTCCGGAGTCGGAGCTGCGTCTGGACCCCGCCATGAGCACCGGGGAGATCGTGGAGGCCGCCCGCGCCTTTTTCTATGAGCGCTACGGCCTTTACGGGGACGGGCGGATCCGCCTGCAATACCGGCTGCGCCATCTCCGCCGCCTTTCGGTGGACAGCTTCCTCCAGCGCGGGCCCATCCTCTTCCACGAAAAGGAGCTCTACCACGGGGACGTGGCCTCCTGGACCCAGGAGAACACCCTCAGCAGCAAGCTGACCGAATCGGAGATGCGCGACTTTCTGGAGACCAAGTTCGGCAAGTCCCTCTACCCCACCGAGCAGGTGCTGCAGCTGGAGCGGAAGCTCTGCACCGGAAACCACCGCTTCACCCACCTGTTCTACACCCGCGGAGAGATCGTGGAGCTCCGCGGGGTCTACAGCAGCTTTGAGATGCACCAGCGAAAGCGGCAGCAGGAGCTCATCGCCGGAAACCGGACCTATTACAAGGCAAACGAGCTCGCGAACCGGGTGCAGATCGCAAAGCTCAGCACCCGCATCATGAACTCCGTCCTTCTGCACATGCAGCCGGAGCTGGTGAAGGCCAATGCCGGCGCCATTGACCCGGCCCTGGCCTGGCGGGGCGCGAAGCTGGACGACGACCGTATCTTCCGCCGCCTCGCCAACGAAAACGCCGGGGACATGAGCGTGGACATCCTGCTGGACGCCTCTCACTCCCAGGTGGCCAAGGCCGCCAAGATCTCCTCCCAGGCCTATATCATCGCGGAGGCTCTTTCCCGCTGCCATGTGCCCTGCCGGGTGATGAGCTTCTGCTCCATGAGCGGCTTTACCGTGCTGCGCCTGTTCAATGACTACGCCGCCGGGGACAACAGCGGCATCTTCGACTACAGCACCGAGGGCTGCAACCGGGACGGGCTGGCCCTCCGGGCGGCGGGGGAGCTGATGCTCCGCGCCCCCTACGAGCACCGGATGCTGATCGTCCTCTCCGACGTGAAGCCCCTGGACATCGCCAAGATCCGGCGCAGCGAAGGGGAAGTGGGGCAGAGCTACGACGGGATCCGGGCCCTCACCGACACCGCCCAGGAGGTGCGCCGCCTGCGGGCCGAAGGGCTCTCGGTGATCTGCGTGTTCACCGGGGCGGATCTGGATCTCCCTTATGCTAGGATGGTCTACGGCCAGGATTTTGTGCGCATCCGGGACCATTCTCAGTTCGCCGACGCCGTGGGCAAGCTGATCCTCGACCAGATGAAGCAATTCGCCACGTAAACGGACCTTGCCTCTCCCCGCGCCGGGGGAAAAGCGCTATCGCACTGCCGGGGGCAGAAAAAGCGATGGTGCTTTTTCCGCAGCGGTCGGAAAACACGAGGACCAGCGTAAGCCCGATGTGTTTTCCGGGCACCGCAAGGTGGAAGAGGTGTCACAAAGTGACGGAGAGGGGCCGCCGGACCCGTGTAAGGCGTGGATTCCGGCAGGATCCCTCTTTCCATTTTTTCTCGTTTATGTTATATTGAACAAGTTAGAATTATCGATCCAAGGAGGGTCTGTTTATGAGCAGCAATTCCGCCGCCCCGGAGCTGAACCGGGAAAAAGTCATCGTCCGCACCAGCGTCATCGGCATCCTGACCAACGTCTTTCTCGCGGCCTTCAAGGCCTTCGTGGGCATCGTGTCCCACTCCATCGCCGTCACCCTGGACGCGGTGAACAACCTCTCCGACGCCCTGTCCTCCATCATCACCATCGTGGGCACCAAGCTTGCCGGAAAGCTCCCGGACAAGAAGCATCCCCTGGGCTACGGGCGCATCGAGTATCTCAGCGCCATGATCGTCTCGGGGATCGTGCTCTACGCCGGCATCACCTCCCTGGTGGAATCGGTGAAGAAGATCTTCCAGCCGGAGACCCCGGATTACAGCACCGTCTCCCTCATCATCATCGCCGTGGCCGTGGCGGCGAAGATCCTGCTGGGCCGCTATGTGAAGGCCCAGGGTGAAAAGGTCAATTCCGGCTCCCTGGTGGCCTCCGGGTCCGACGCGCTTTTTGACGCGATCCTCTCCTCCTCGGTGCTGGTCTGCGCCATCCTGTTTCTCACCACCGGCCTCTCGCTGGAGGCCTATGTGGGCGTGGTGATCTCCGGCTTCATCATCAAATCCGGCATCGAAATGATGGTGGAGACCCTGAACGAGATCCTGGGCATGCGGGCGGACAAGGAGACCACCGACCGCATCAAGCACCTGCTGGCGGAGGAGCCGGAGGTCCGGGGCGCCTTCGACCTGATCCTGCACAACTACGGGCCGGACAAGGACCTGGCCTCCGTGCATCTGGAGCTGCCGGACACCATGACCGTCCGGGAGGTGGACCAGCTCACCCGCCGGGTGGAGTCCAAGGTCTACAAGGAGACCGGCGTCATCCTCACCGGCGTGGGGGTCTATTCCTTCAACACCGGCGACAACGAGGCTTCCCGCATCCAGAACGAGGTGCGCAAGATTGTCCTGTCCCACGACTGGGCGGTGCAGTTCCACGGCTTCTACGTGGACACCGAGCGAAAGCACATGTCCTTCGACGCGGTGATGAGCTTTGAGATCCCCGCCCGGGAGGGACTGCAGATCCTCCAGCAGGAGGTCTCCGCCGCCTTCCCGGATTATACCGTGGAGATCACCCCGGACGTGGACGTGTCCGTCACCGAGCTGTAACACAAAAACGACCCTGCGGCCTCCGGCCGCGGGGTCGTCTGCGTGAATGAAAAGGAAGGCGCATGCATATGGACTATCGTTTCCATCTGGATTCCCCTCTGGGCGGCATCACCCTGGCCTCCGATGGGGAAGCCCTCACCGGGCTCTGGTTTGACGGGCAGAAGCACTTTGCCGCGGGGCTCTCCGAGAACGCCGAGGCGCGTGCCCTCCCGATCTTTGAAGAGACGGCCCGCTGGCTGCAGATCTATTTCGCGGGCGCCGAGCCAGCCTTCACCCCGGCCCTGCAGCCTGTCGGCACCCCCTTCCAGCAGGAGGTCTGGGCGCTGCTGCGGCAGATCCCCTACGGCCGCACCGTGAGCTATGGGGAACTGGCCGCCCGGATCGCCGAGCGCCGGGGCCTTGCCCGCTTCTCCGCCCAGGCGGTGGGCGGCGCCGTGGGGAGAAACCCCATTTCTATCCTGATCCCCTGCCACCGAGTGCTGGGGGCTGACGGCAGCCTTACGGGCTATGCGGGAGGGCTGGAGAAGAAAGCGGCGCTCCTCCGGCTGGAGGGCGTTCTCCTGCCCTGAATTGCGGGGAGCGATCCTTCCCCAAAAGTGCCGAAAAGAATTGCCATCCCGGCCGCATGGCGCTATAATGGTTCTATCATGATTATATGATGGCGAAAAGCGAAAAGGCTTTTCGCCGCGCAGCTTTGCTGCGCAGCAAAACAGCATGGCTGTTTTGCCATATACGCATTGCAGTGAACATCGGGTGAATGATTTTGAGAATCATTCGCTGCCAAACCTGTCGTTTGGCAGCGAAATCAATCGAATTCTCGCTTGATTTCGCCATCCGATGATCATTATCGGATACAACACGAAAACATACAGGAGGAACAACATGAGCAAACACTACGACGTGCTGGTGATCGGGCCTGTTTCCCTCGACCACAACATCGACTATCTCGGAAACGAGCGCAAGGAGGTAGGCGGCGCGGTGGTGGCCTCCGGCTTTGCCGCGGCCCGCTCCGGCAACGCGACCGCTCTCTTCACCAAGCTCAACCCCGCCGACGCGGATGTGGAAGCCCGTTTTGCCGGCTCCGGCGCGGATCTGTACTGGAGCCCCTCCAAGGCCACCTGCTCCATCCGCAACCAGTATTTCACCGCCGACAAGGAAAAGCGCGCCTGCACCTCCATGGGTGTCTGCGACCCCTTCCGCTTTGAGGAGCTGCCCAAGATCGACACCTCCATCTATCACTTCGCGGGCCTGGTCTACGGCGATTTTGACGGCGAGCTCTTTGCCGAGGCCAGCCGCCACGGCAAGGTGGCCGTGGACGTGCAGTGCCTGCTGCGCCACGTGGAGCCGGACAAGACCATGGCCTTCCACGACTGGGCCGAGAAGAAACAGTATCTGCCCTATATCGACTATCTGAAGACCGACGCCGCCGAGGCGGAGATCCTTACCGGCCTCACCGACCGGGCCGAAGCCGCCAAGCTCCTGTACAGCTGGGGCGCCAAGGAAGTCCTCATCACCCACAACACCGAGGTCCTGGCCTATGACGGCAAGCAGATCTACACCTGCCCCATCAAGGCACGCAACCTCTCCGGCCGCACCGGCCGGGGCGACACCACCTTTGCCGGCTACATCACCGAGCGGCAGCGCGCCGGCATCGAGGAGGCCCTGCTCTACTGCACGGCTCTGGTCTCCCTGAAGATGGAGACGCCGGGTCCCTTCCAGGGCAGCCGCCAGGACGTGCTGGATTATATCAAGGAATTCTACTGAGGAGGCGCCAAGATGGAAAACACGAGAAAGCGTCCCCTGGTGCTGGGCCACCGCGGCTATTCCGGCATCTACCCCGAAAACACGCCCCTGGCCTTCCGCAAGGTGGCGGAGGTCCCCGGGGCCGACGGCATTGAGACCGACGTGCACATCTGCCGCAGCGGCGAGCTGGTGCTCTGCCACGATGAGGCGGTGGACCGCACCTCCAACGGCCACGGTCTGATCCGGGATATGAGCTATGACGAGCTGATGGCGCTGGACTTCGGCTCCTGGAAATCCCCGGAGTTTGCCGGGGAGCAGATCTGGACCCTGCCGGAGCTGCTGGACTTCTGCAAGGAGAGCGGCCTGAAGCTGAATCTGGAGCTTAAAAACGGCATCGAATTCTATCCGCAGCTGGAGGAGCGCTGCCTCCACGAGATCAGCTCCCGCCATATGGAGGATCAGGTCTTCGTCTCCTCCTTCAACCATGTCTCCATGCAGCGCTTCAAGGAGCTCTGCGGTGACAGGCTGGAGACCGGCCTTCTCTACGAGGCGCCGCTGCAGGACATGGCCCACTATCTGGACCACTGCAACGCCGACAACGCCCACCCCTGCTTCCACGTCTTTGACTATCAGCCGGAGCTGATGGAGCTGTTCCACAGCAGGGGCATGAAGGTCAACGTCTGGACCGTGAACACCGAGGAGGATGCCCGCAGGCTCATCCGCCTGGGGGTGGACTGCATGATCGGCAACTACCCCGACCGCCTGGTCCGGGCCATCGAGAGCGTCTGAGACAAAAGGGAAACACGCTGTCTGCAGGAAGCTGACAGTCCGCGGAAAGCTCGGCAGAGAGCGTAGGGGAGGGGCTCGCCCCTCCTGGCAGCATAAAGCACTGTCATGAAAAAAGGTTCGGCGAATTCGCAGTTTGTGCGGGTTCGCCGAACCTATTATTTGGAACAGGTCACTGCCGCCGGGCGGGGACAAGCCGCCGCCCCTACGGCGAGGACGGACATGGTGCGTAGGAACAGCCGTTGAGCGAGAATGGGAGGGAATCTCCCTCCGCGCAGGGAGCGATCCCCATTGCTCCGCCGCCCCAGTACGGGATTCGATCACGGCGTGATGAAGGCATCCCGCCCTACGTGTTCCCTTTTCCCTCTTCCCTAAGCGCCAGGGCCAGCTTCAGCTTTCGGGTGGTGATGCTCCTCACCCCGGCGCGGAGGCAGCGCCGCAGGGCCTCTTCCTCATGGTAGAAGCGCCGCGGATTGAGCATCTTGAACAAATTGACCCACTCCTCTTCTGTTGCTCTCCCTCTCCCAAGGGCGGAAAAGGGGCCGCACCGGCGGGAAAACGCCCATCGGCTCCATCTGCCGGTCCGGCCGTGAGAGACGGTATCGATCGATCCCGGAACCGGGATCTCCTCCACACCCGAGGGCCTGCAGCTTCTTTCCTGCAAGGCCCCGGATGATATGTGTGTTTATCTTATCACTCTGCTGTAGTGTTAGCAAGGGAAACTTGGCAAAGGCGCCGAAACTTGTTGCAAATGTCGGAAGTTTTTTTCAAATTTTTGTATGATTTGCACAAGCTCACGGATGCATGTAAGCGCTTTCCAGATCTTGCCTTGCGTTTTGATCCTCTCCGGGTATAATGATCATCGGATGGCGAAGTCAATCGAGAACTCGATTGACTTCGCTGCCAAACGACATGTTTGGCAGCGAATGATTCTGTGAATCATTCGCCCGATGCTTATTGTAATGAATATAGGGCAAAACAGCTATGCTGTTTTGCTGCGCCGCAAAGCGGCGCGGCGAAAAGCTTTTTGGCTTTTCGCCATCCTATAGTCATTATAATGGGGGTCATGATCACTGCGGCACGTCACAGGCCGCTATCCCGGAAAGGAGACACATCCCATGCTCACATTGGAACAGGCCGCCGTTCTGAACGGCAGCATGGTCACCCAGGAAAATCTGCTGCTCCACGCCAAAAACGTAAGCTACGCCATGGGCGCCCTGGCCCGCCATTTCGGCGAAGACCCGGAGCACTGGCAGGCCGTGGGGCTGCTGCACGACTATGATTATGAAAAGTATCCGGAGGAGCACCTGCAGCACACCAAAGAGCCCCTGCTGGCCGCCGGCGTCCCGGAGGAGGACGTGCGGGCCATCCTCTCCCATGGCTGGGGCCACTGCACGGACGTAAAGCCCGAGACCAATATGGAAAAGAGCCTTTACACCGTGGACGAGCTCACCGGCATCATCCAGGCCTGCGCCCGGATGCGGCCCCAGGGTATCCGGGATCTGGAGGCCAAGAGCGTGCTCAAGAAGTTCAAGGACAAAAAGTTTGCCGCCAAGTGCGACCGGGAGCTGATCCTGCGGGGTTGCGAGCTGCTGGGCATGGAGCTGCGGGAGGTCACGGAGCTCTGCCTGGAGGGCATGCGCCCCCATGCGGAAGAGCTGGGCCTCATGGGCACCGGGGAATGAGTTTTTAGTTTTTGTTTTTGAAAACAGCAAAAAAGTCGGGAAAGCGAGCTTTCCCGACTTTTTTCTCCAGAAACCAGAAACAAAAACGAAAAACTGATCAGCCGAAATACTTCCCGCTGTCCCACATGGCAGCGCAGGCGGCCAGGGACAGGAAGGCCTGCTCCGGCTCGTCGGCACGGGAGCAGATGGCGATGGGGATCTTGGCCCCCACCAGGATGCCGCAGCCGGTGGCACCGGCGTTGCGCTGCAGGACCTTCACCATCAGGTTGCCGGAGATCAGGTTCGGCACCACGATGCCGTCGAACTCGCCGCAGAAGGGGCAGTCATAGCCCTTCAGGCGGGCGGCCTCCTTGCTCATGATCAGGTCATAAGCGATGGGGCCAACCAGGTTGCAGTCGGCAATGGGGCGGGAGGCGTGCTGGCGCACCATGGTCTGGTCCTCCACGCTGTCCCGCATCTGGAAGCTGGGGGTCTCCACCAGGGACAAGAGGGCGATGTTGGGCTTCTCCACGCCGAAGACCTTCAGGGCCCGGACCATGTTGGCCACCACCTTCTTGCGGGTCTCGATGGGGGGATTGATGAGCAGGGTCACGTCGGAAATGGCAAGCAGCCTCTCATAGCCGGGGACCTTCAAAAACACCACGTGGGTCACCAGGGCGTCCTCCCGGATCAGGTGATTGGCCTTGTTCAGCACCGGCATCAGGAAATCCCGGGTCTGGGTGTTGCCGCGCATGAGGCAGTCCGCCTCTCCGGCCCGGATCATCTCGATGGCGTACTGAACGGGGTCGGCGGAATCGTCGATGCCCTGCAGCCGGTAGGACCGCTCCGCCAGACCCAGCTTCTTGAGCAGAGCGGAGATGCGCTGTTCGTTTCCGATCAGCAGGGGCTCCACGAAGCCCGCCTCCTGGGCGTCGAAAATGCCCCGCAGCATGTTTTCCGCGTCCGCGCCGGCCACGGCCACCCGCATGGGCTTCTTCGAGGCCTTTGCTTTCTCAACGATCCCGTCAAATTCCTTTGCGTAATTCTCGTTCATATTTCTATTCCTCCTTGTCAGGATGGTATTACCGCTCCAGATAGGCCCACAGCAGCTCGAAGCATGCCCGGAGGCCCTCGATGTGGGTCCGCTCGTAACCGTGGGAGTTGGCGGTGCCGGGGCCGATGGCCGCGTGGCGCAGATCGTAGCCCGCGGCGATGCTGGGATCGCAGTCCGTGCCGTAATGGGGGGTGAAGATGTCCATCACATAGTCCACCCCGGCGTCGATGGCGGCCTGCCGCAGCTCGTTGGTCAAGCCCCAGTGATAGGGGTAGCGGGAGTCCTTGGCGAAGATGGAGACCTTCCGCTCGTCGGAGTTCTGGTCCGGCCCGGTGGGGGCGATGTCCACGGCGATCATGTCCTCCACATCCTCGGGCAGCACGGTGGTGCCGTGGCCGATCTCCTCATAAAAGGCAAAGTAGACGTAGACCTTCCGCCTGAGGGTGACACGCTCTTCCCGGATGGCCTTCATCAGGGTCAGGAGCACGGCGGCGCAGGCCTTGTCGTCCACAAAGTGGCTCTTGAGATAGCCGTTGGCGTAGACGAAGCGGGGCTCCAGGGCGATGCTGTCCCCGGTCTCGATGCCGAGAGCGCGCACCTCCGCGGCGCTCTTCACGTTTTCATCCAGCACAACGCACACATTCGTGCGGAAATCCGGCGCCGTCTGGCGCAGCTCCTCCTCCGTCACGTGGATGGAGTTGGGCGTGCGGCAGACCGTGCCGGTGTAGACCTTCCCCTCCCGGGTGTGGACCCGGACGTTCTCCATCATGCAGTAGAAGGGGTAGAGCCCGCCCACGGGGCACACGTTCAGGGTCCCGTCGGCGTTCAGGTGCCGCACCATGAGGCCGATGTCGTCCAGGTGCGCGGTGATGCAGAGGGGGCTCCCCTCGCCGCCCAGCTCCGCGATGACGCCGCCCTTGCGGATGCGGCGACAGGGGATCTCCAGCTCCTCCAGCATGGCGCAGAGCTGGTTTTCGCTCTCCTCATAAAAGCCGGTGGTGCTGTCCACCGCCAGCAGCTTTTCAAAGTAATCCAGACAGGTTTTTTCGTCAAAACGTCCCATATCCATACCCTCTTATCCCAAATTCCCCGTGGCGTACATCACCGCTGTCAGCGCCACCACAGGCGCCGTCTCGCAGCGGAGGATCCGTTCGCCCATGGAGCAGATCCGAAGCCCCGTGATCCGGGCCAGATCCGCCTCAAAGGGGGCAAAGCCGCCCTCGGGCCCGGTGATGAGGGCCAGGGTCTTCAGATCCCGGCTGCTGTTCAGCACCGCGTCCAGGCCCTCCCGCTCCCCGGTCTCATAGAGGAACAGGCCCAGGTCCTTCTGCACCGCGGCGTTCAGAGCCCCGGCGAAATCGCCCACCCAGCCCACCTTGGGGATGATGCCCCGGCCGGACTGCTTGGCGGCCTCCTCGCTGATGCGCTGCCAGCGCTCCAGCTTTTTCTCCGGCGCATCGGGCCGTGCCACGCAGCGGTCGGAGAGGAAGAAAAGGATCTCCTGGGCCCCGGCCTCCACGCATTTCTGGATGATGTATTCGGTCTTGTCCCCCTTGGGCAGGCCGCAGAGCACGGTGACCTTTACGCTGGGCTCCGCCGGGCAGCGGACCACCTCCAGCACCTCCATCTCAGCCTGCTCCTTGTCGGCCTGGACCAGGCGGCACTTATAGTCGGTGCCCTCCCCGTCGCAGAGGGTCACATCCTCGCCGGGGCGCAGGCGCAGCACCTTCACATGCTCCGCGTCCCGTCCCCGGATGATGGCTCTGCCGCCGGCAATGTTGGTTCCCGCAATGAAAAATCTGGCCAAAACACATCCCGTCCTTCTCAAAATCGTTTTTAAAGCCCCATATTTTCGTAGTTTATATTATGGCACAACTTGCACCTCTTTTCAAGTGTGCGCATAGGCTGGAACGAGGAGAAAGGGGTGTGAATCCTACGGAAAACCTAAGGGATCGGGAGCTGCGGCAAAAGCTCCGGCAGTTTGAAGCGGTGTGGCAGCGTGTGGACGCCGCCCGGGATCCGAAAGCCGCGGCGGAAGCCAAAGGCGTCAGGCTGATGCCCCGGCGCTGCTGCCGCAAACGCTGGCGGTGAGAAAAGGAAGGAATGAAGTTGCTTCGCCTAATGAAGAAATGATCCCCCTTCCGACCTCGCCGCAGGCGGCTCGGCCACCTCCCCCATGGGGGGGGAGGCAAGCAGGTGGCCCCTCGCTTCCCCCTCGGGGGAAGTGGCCGAAGGCCGATAGGGGGAGCAGTATCCCGCAAAGCGGGACACCGCAATTCCTTCCCTAGCCGCAGGCCCTTCATTCCTTCATTTCTCTTGACCCTGGCGGGATTTGGATTATAATAGAAAGGAAAAGCGCAAATAACATACAGACAGGAGAGACGCCCTATGCCTACCACCTGGAACCGCTCCCCCGAGGAGTTTCACAAGATCTATCTCGCCAATACCGACGCCTTCTACCGCATCGGCAGCAGCCAGCTTGCCAAGGATCTGGACGATTTCATGACCCGCTGCGCCCTGGGTCTCTGGAGCCGGGCGGGCAGCATCACCGAGCGCCATGTGGAGATGGCCAACCAGATTTACTCCAAGGGCCAGCCCAGGCCCACCTGGCTCCTCTGGAACCTGACCAGCGCGGCCTGCCAGGAGGACGTGTTCATGCCCCCGGTGTTCTTCTGGAACCTGGCGGAGAGCGACGCAAGGCGCGGCACCGAGACCTCCCGCACCTTCATCCGGATGCTGACCAACATCCTGCTCTACCTTGCCGCCGTGGACGATGACGTGACCTATGCCGAGGCCGCCTACATCACCGACTGCACCGACCGCCTCACCGCCATCTGCGACACCACCGGCGTGCGCAAGAGCCGGGACGGCCTGAACCCTCTGGATTTTGTCACCAGCGGGGAGCCCAGCTTCCAGGACAAGCACAAGCCCCAGGTACAGACCACCGGCGGCGAGACCAAGCCCGAGGCCGAGGCCGAAAAAGAGGCCGCGGCAGAGAAGCCGGACTTTGACACCCTCATGGCGGAGCTGGAGGATCTGGTGGGCCTGGAGGAGGTCAAGAAGGACGTCAAGAACCTGATGAACCTGGTGAAGGTCCGGAAGCTGCGGGAGCAGTATGAGCTGCCCGTGCCGCCCATGAGCCTGCACATGGTCTTTGTGGGCAACCCCGGCACCGGCAAGACCACCGTGGCCCGGCTCGTCAGCGGGCTCTATGCCGCCATCGGCGTGCTCTCCAAGGGCCAGCTGGTGGAGGTGGACCGCTCCGGTCTGGTGGCTGGCTACGTGGGCCAGACCGCCCTCAAGACCCAGGAGGTCATCAAATCCGCCCTGGGCGGGGTGCTCTTCATCGATGAGGCCTATTCCCTCTCCTCCGGCGGCGAGAACGACTTCGGCCGGGAGGCCATCGAGACCATCCTGAAGGCCATGGAGGATCACCGGGACGATCTGATCGTCATCGTGGCGGGCTACACCGGCCCCATGGAGAAGTTCATCCACTCCAATCCCGGCCTGGAATCCCGCTTCAACAAGTATTTCTTCTTCCCGGACTACAACGGGGAGCAGCTCATGGAGATGTTCCGCATCCGCTGCAAAAAGAACGGCTACACCATGAACGAGGAGACCGAGAAGGCCGCCGTGGAGATGTTCACCCAGCTCTACGAGGAGCGGACTGAGAACTTCGGCAACGGCCGGGACGTACGCAACGTCTTTGAGGACATGGTGGTGCGCCAGGCCAACCGGGTGGCCGCCCTGGAAAATCCCGGCAAGGAGGATCTGATGGCCGTCCTGCCGAAGGATCTGGAGGACCGGGAGGAAGAAGAGGCCGAAGCGGAAGCCCCCGCGGAGGACGCGACGGAAGAATCCCCCGCTGAACCCGAGACCCCCGCCGAACCCGAGGTCTGAAACCCATAATGTCAAAAAAACCGGAGCCAGAAGGCCGCCCCTCGTAAGAAAGTTTTATAGTTATCAGGAATGGCATGATCTTCGGGTCATGCCATTTCCTGTTCCATCAATTCATTCAGTGGAATGAACCCAATCAAATCATAGCAGATATGGATGCTTTGGCGGCGTTTTCCGTTGCTTTTATCCGGTGCCCCGACATAGATCGCCTTGATCAGCTCATGAGCCGCATAAGGCGTCAACTCTGTCATATCCGCGTACTTCCTGATCTTCTGAATGAAAAGTTCAAGGTTCTGGTTCTGTCGTTCCTGTGTCTCGATTTCCTGCCGTAAGACTTCTGCTTCTGCTCTGAGTTCACGCTGTTCATCCTCATAGGCTCGGCTCATTCTTTCTAGTTCGCACAGTTTCCGTTGCGGAGATAATACCATCGCCATAGAATCTGTAGTCTGGACGAGCCATTGAAATTTGTGAATTTATGAGGTAAACTAGCGACGCGAGAAAACAATATGGAGGTGAGGCAAATGGATAAAGTGCTTCTTTTAGAAGATGATTTGGCACTAGGCCAAGGTATTTGTCTAGCCTTGAAGAGTGATGAATTGCAGATTGATCGGTGTCGGTCACTAAAAGAAGTACGGAAAGTTTCGATTTCAGATTATGCACTCCTCATTCTGGACATCAATCTTCCAGATGGCAACGGACTAGACTATCTGCGTGAGCTGCGATCCAATCGCTGTTCTATTCCTGTTATCCTGCTGACTGCAAACGATATGGAAACGGATGTTGTGGTCGGGCTTGAATCTGGCGCGGACGATTATATTACAAAGCCCTTCTCCCTCGCTATTCTGCGAGCGCGCGTAAATACTCAGCTACGCAGAGAGCAAAAGCGGGAGTCTTCCATCTATCAGTCAGATCCTTTTCTATTCGATTTTGACCACATGGTTTTTCGGAGATCAGGTATGCAGATCGAACTGAGCAAAACGGAGCAAAAGCTATTGCGCATCCTTTTGGATAACCGAGGAATGACCGTGAGCCGTCCCGTGCTTGTGGATCGGATCTGGAGTGACGGAGCGGAATATGTCGATGAAAATGCGCTTTCCGTCACAATGAAACGGCTGCGTGACAAGTTGGAGGATGATCCGTCCAAACCGAAATATCTGAAGACGGTGTATGGACTCGGGTATACCTGGGCGATGAAGTGATATGCAGATTTGGTTAATCATCACTGCCGCTGTTGCGGTTCTGGCGTCATTGTTCGTGGTGATTTTTGATCGGCACAGCACAAGGAAAACGCTGAAAAGAATTGATGCCATGCTCGACGAAGCCATGCGTGGAGACTTTTCGGAAAGCGCATGGGACGAGAGTATGCTCTCTTCTATGGAAGCAAAGCTTTCGCACTACTTGAAAAGCTCCGCCATCTCCGCACGCAATTTACGTGAACAGAAAGCGAAAATCGAAGCTCTGGTAGCGGATATTTCTCATCAGACAAAAACACCGATGGCCAACATCCTTCTCTATGCTCAGCTTTTGGATGAGCAGGAAACTTCCGATGATGCTAGACTGCTAATTACATCTTTGATCGGGCAATCCGAAAAACTCAAAACGCTGATTGATGCGCTGGTCAAAACATCCCGTTTGGAAACTGGTATCTATCAGTTTCAGACTAAGCGTGCCAAAGTTGAGCCCATGCTTGCGGAAACGATCAGGCAGTATCTTCCCAAAGCACAGCAAAAACACATTTCGCTCAAGCAGGAGCCGACCGAGGCATTTGCGGTATTTGATGCCAAGTGGACAGCGGAAGCTGTTGGAAATCTGATCGACAACGCCATAAAGTACACGCCAGCTGGAGGTGAAGTCTCTCTTCACGTTTCAGAGTATGATATGTTTTGCCGCATAGTCATTACGGACAATGGCAGAGGCATTCCGGAAGAGGAGCAAACAAAGATTTTCCAGCGCTTTTATCGATCCCCCTCTGTGGCAGAGGAAAAAGGTGTTGGGCTTGGCTTGTATCTGGCGAGGGAAATCATATCCGGTCAAGGCGGGTATATCAAACTTGAGAGCCAACCAGAAAAAGGTTCGACGTTCTCCATCTTTCTGCCGCGAGAATGAATTCTTTCAAAACTGTTAGATTTGAGAAAGACCCTGGAAAGAATCCTATGCTAAAGTCTGTATTGTCAAAGAAGGCAATACAGACTTTTTCCATGGAGGCATACTTATGGCGATTTTGGAAACAAAGGATCTGCGCAAGACCTACGGCTCCGGTGAAGCGGAAGTTCGCGCCCTGGATGGAGTGGATCTGTGCGTAGAAAGCGGAGAGTTCGTTGCAATCGTCGGATCGTCCGGTTCCGGGAAATCGACGCTCCTTCACATGCTTGGAGGGTTAGATCGCCCGACATCCGGAACTGTAACAGTGGATGGCCGAGAGCTGTCAACGCTGAAAGACGAAGAACTGACGATCTTCCGTCGCCGTAAAATAGGCTTTGTTTTTCAAAGCTACAATCTTGTTCCAGTACTGAGCGTCTGGGAGAATATTGTCTTGCCGGTTGAATTGGATGGAGGAAAGATCGACAAGGCATATATCGATCAGATCATCCGCACACTGGGCTTGGAGAACAAACTGTCCAATCTGCCGAACACCCTCTCAGGCGGTCAGCAGCAGCGCGTCGCGATTGCACGCGCGCTTGCCACGAAACCTGCAATCGTTTTAGCCGATGAACCCACCGGCAACCTGGATTCCAGAACAAGCCAGGATGTGATGGGGCTTTTGAAGATCACCAGTGAACGCTTTTCCCAGACTATTGTTATGATCACCCATAACGAGGAACTGGCACAGTTGGCCGACCGGATCATTCGCATCGAGGACGGGCGTGTACTCTCCCGGAGGTGAGCGGCATGGTAAGAGTGAAAAACAATGCCTGCGTCCGTCGGCTCGCCTGGAAAAGCCTGCGGGCGAACAAAACACGCAACGCAGCCGCGATCCTCGCCATCGCCCTGACGGCGCTGTTGTTCACGGCGCTGTTCACCATAACAATGTCTATCAACGCTTCCTTCCAGGAATCGAATTTCCGCATGGTTGGTGGATATACACACGGAAGCTTCAAGCGGCTGACGCCGGATCAGTATGATGAATTGAAAGCCGACCCCCTGATCAAAGCGTATGGCCTGCATCGATTCCTCGGCGGTGCGGTAGATGATTGCTTTGCCAAGACAAATGTAGAGCTTCACCATTGGGATCAAACGGCAGCTAAGTGGTCTTATTGCGTTCCTACGAATGGTGCCGCTCCCGCCGAGGGAAGCAATGAAGCTGCAACAGATCTCGCAGTATTGCAGTGCCTTGGGATCGAGCCGAAAATCGGTACATTGTTCACAGTTACCCTTGAAATTGGTGGGGTCACTACCGAACAGACTTTTGCGCTCTCCGGATGGTGGGAAAGTGACGCGGTTGCTTCGGCACACATTATTCTAATTCCTGAAAGCCGGGTGGATGAAGTGCTCCAGGAGTTGGGGTACGCCTCACCTTATGTTGGTCTTGAAAATGGCGTTGGCTCCTGGGGGCTTGATGTCATGCTGAAAAGCTCCCGGCATATTGAAGCCGACTTAGTGGAAATACTGGAACGACACGGATATCAAAGCAGCGACGCCGCAAAGAACAATTATATCGATACGGGCGTAAACTGGGGCTACACTGGTGCTCAATTATCAGCGGGAATGGACGGAGAAACTGTCTTTATTCTTGCACTGATGCTCGCCGTGATCCTTTTGACCGGTTATTTGGTGATTTACAACGTCTTTCGTATTTCAGTCGCAGGAGATGTTCGATTCTATGGCCTGCTGAAAACGGTCGGCACTACAGGCCGACAGCTCCGGCGAGTGATCCGGCTGCAGGCGCTGGCGCTCAGCCTGATCGGGATTCCGCTTGGACTGCTGCTTGGCTGGCTGACGGGCGGCCTTCTGGCACCTGTCGTTCTCAACAATCTGAGTATCGGCGGTGTTGCTAAAGTATCCGCCCACCCGCTGCTTTTCCTCGGCGCGGCAGTATTCTCACTCGTAACTGTGCTGATCTCCTGTGCGCTTCCCGGGCGTCTGGCCGCGAAGGTCAGTCCGGTGGAGGCGGTGCGCTACACGGAGGGATCAGAATACAGGAAAACACGCCGCCGCGCAGGCAGGGTATCTCCCTGCGCCCTGGCCTGGGCAAACCTGGGCCGCAGCCGCTCGAAGACGATCATAACCGTGCTGTCTCTCGCGCTGGCGGTTGTGCTTTTGTCCATGACGGTATTCTTCACCAACGGTTTTGACATGAATAAATATCTGCGCGACAAAACTGCCTGCGATTTTCTTGTCGCGCCCAACAGCTATTTCCGTGCGGGTCAGGGTGCTGACGGCGTATCGCAGGCCGCTCTCGAGGCGATTTGGGATCAGGGCGGCGTCAGGGATGGCGGAAGAATGTACTTCCAATATAACAACTTCGAAGAGATTGTACCGGAAGAACATATCACTTCCTATTTCAGTCACTACTATCCGGAATTCGGTCAGTCGCTTCTTGAAAATGGTGAACCGGTCGATGTTGGAACACGAGCCATAAATACTATGATTTACGGCGCAGAAGAATATCTTCTCAACCGAATGACGGTAATCGAAGGTGACCTGGCTCCTCTTTTCAAGTCCGACGGGCATTATATTGCGGCGATAAGCGAGATGGACGACTATGGAAAGGTCATCGACGGGTCGTCATGGGTTCATGTGGGCGATACACTAACCCTCCGGTACGTGGAAGCGTTTGAATACTATGACCCGCAGACAGGGCATGTATTTGGGGAAAATGAGGACTTCGGGCTGTCATGGTCCAGACGGGCAGCAAAGTATACTGATATAGATTTTGAGGTTGCGGCCGTAGTCACGCTTCCTTATACACTGTCCATTCGGGCGATCATGGGCGATGCGTACGTGATGAATGCAGGAACCTTTACGAAATACGCGGCTAATCAGGAGCCTGTGTACTATGCCTTTGATACGATCGAGGAAGCAAACTCAGACATGGAGACATTTCTTTCCAATTACACCAAGGGAGTAGGCCAGGAATATAATTACGAGAGCCGAACATCCTACGAAAGGGAGTTTAACAGTTTCCGAGGTATGTTTCTGCTGCTGGGCACAGTACTGAGCTTCATCGTAGGACTCGTAGGGATTATCAATTTCGTGAACGCCGTAATCACTGGCATTGTTTCACGCAAAAGAGAACTTGCCATGCTTCAGGCTGTCGGGATGACCGGGCAGCAGCTCAGAGCTATGCTTGTTTGGGAAGGATTGTTCTATGCAGTAGGATCAGCGTTTCTTGCAATTCTTTTGAGCGCGGTCCTTGAGCCATTGCTTTCGGGAGTACTGGAAAAAATGTTTTGGTTCTTCTCGGCGCACTTTACCCTTCTGCCAGCAGTTCTTGCACTTCCTGTTTTTATCGCTCTTGGTGCCGTCATTCCGCTTTTCTCTTACAAGGCGCTTTCAAGACAAACGATTGTCGATCGGATACGGGAAGCGAGTGATTAATAATCTTTTTCGGGAGATTAGGTGCGCAGTTAAAGACGGAGTGTTACACACAAATTGTGTATGTAACACTCCGTCTTTTCATTTTCCAACCCCGTCAGCCAGATGCCCGAATCAGTTTTTGTTTCAAAACTTTCTTATGAGCATCTGCCAGATGGCTCCGGTTTTTTTGATGAAGTCGCTTCGCGAGACGGTAATCCCCCTATCGGCATTCGGCCACTTCCCCCTCGGGGGAAGCAAGGGTCTCCTGCTTGTCTCCCCCCATGGGGGAGGTGGCCGAGCCGCCTGCGGCGAGGTCGGAAGGGGTTCATTCCTTCATTTTCCTACTTTCTCGTATACACCGTGATCTGCTTTTCCACGCCGTTGCAGTTCACGGTCAGGGTCACGGGGCCGGGTTCGTGCTTCAGGCAGAGCACCGTGCAGGTGCGGGTATCCTCGCTCACGGTGATGGTGAGACGCCGTGGATCGCTGACGCTCCACTGGTACACCGCGTCGGCGAAATCCGCCTCCGGATAGGCCCGCACCCGCAGCCGCACGGATTCGCCCACCTTCTCCGTGAACTCCTCCAGCTCCGTCTCATAGTAGAAGACCTTCAGCTCCTCCGGTGTGGGCCCCGGCGTGGGCGAGGGAGGCGGCATGGGCGTGATGGCCCCGAACTTCCAGGCGTAGATCCCCGCGGCCCAGGCCTCGTCGCTGTTGAGGGCCTGGCTCGCCGCCCGGCAGATGGCCTGGGAGCTGATGGTGGCCCCGGTCACCGCGTCCACGTCCACGGACTGAGCCCGGTAGATCCGCTCCGGCAGCTGTCTGGCTGCCTGGCCGCCGATCTCTTCCTCCTCGCTGTGCTCGGTGACGGTGATGCGCCAGATCCGGTCCTTGTCCGCAAGGATCTCCACCGTGACGGGGCCGCTGCGCCCCTCGCTGGTCCCGGTGAGGCGCACGGCGCTCTTGGGGATCTCCCAGTCCTCCGCTCCGGCGCTGCAGTTGAGAAGCCGCTGCATCGTCCGGTTCTTCTCCGCCTTCTTCGAGGCCTCAAAGATCTTGTCGAAGAGGCTCCATTTCCCGGCCCACTCGTAGAGCCCGGCGGCCCTGGCGTAGTCTCCCGCCTCCGCCGCGTCCCCGGCCCGGATAGCGGTGAAGCCCGGGATCCCCAGCAGGATCAGGGTCCCCAGTGCCAGTACGATGGGAAGCGCGATGAGCAGCCACTGTTTGGCCTTTTCCCAGAGGGCCTTGCGCTCCTGCGCCTTCCGCTGGGCGATCCAGGCGTCCTTTTCCTCCTGCTCCCGGACCTTTGCCGCCCAGGCGGCCATCTCCCGGGCCTCTTCGCTCTGGGAAAAATCGCCCTTCCATTCCTTGAACTGGCTTTCCGGATCAAATTCGTTCACGCGCTCACCTCCCCTGCAGACTGTCATTTTTCCCTACTTTACCACAGCGCGGCGCGTTTTGCAATTTTTCGCGGAAACAAGCCCGAAAAAACCTGGAATTTCCCGCAACAAGCTCTTGCAATTTGGAAACAATTCTTATATAATGTCAAGGCATTTCGCATGGAGGCGGACTTCGGGCTCCGTTGTCGTATCCATGAAGCAGCTGCTGGAAGCCGGTGTCCACTTCGGTCACCAGACCCGCCGCTGGAACCCCAAGATGGCCGAGTACATCTACTGCGAGCGTAACGGCATCCACATCATCGACCTGCAGAAGACCGTGAAGAAGCTGGAAGAGGCTTATGCCTTCGTCCGCGACCTGGCTGCCAACAACGGCACCATCCTCTTCGTCGGCACCAAGAAGCAGGCCACCGACGCTGTCCGCGAGGAAGCCTCCCGCGTGGGCATGTACTATGTCAACGCCCGCTGGCTGGGCGGTATGCTCACCAACTTCAAGACCATGCGCACCCGCGTGGACCGTCTGGCTCAGCTGAAGAAGATGCAGGAAGACGGCACCTTCGACATGCTGCCCAAGAAGGAAGTCATGAAGCACCTGGGCGAGATGGAGAAGCTGGAGAAGTACCTGGGCGGCGTCAAGGAGATGAAGAAGCTCCCCAGCGCCATGTTCGTGGTCGATCCCCGCAAGGAGCACAACGCCATCGCCGAGGCCCGCAAGCTGCACATCCCCATCGTCGCCATCGTGGACACCAACTGCGATCCCGATGAGGTCGATTACGTGATCCCCGCCAACGACGACGCCATCCGCGCCATCCGTCTGATCGCCGCCACCATGGCCAACGCCGTGCAGGAAGGCAACCAGGGCGCCGACGCCGAGGTCGAGGAAGCCCCCCAGGCCGCCGAGGAATAAGGAACAATGAGAAGGGGCGCGAATAACGCCCCTTCTTTCAGGATTTTTTACAGGAGGAATATTCAATGGCTTTTACCGCTCAGGATGTAAAGACTCTGCGTGAGATGACCAACGTCGGCATGATGGACTGCAAGAAGGCTCTCCAGGCCACCGACGGCGATATGGAAAAGGCAGTCGACTGGCTGCGCGAGAAGGGCCTGGCCAAGGCCGCCAAGAAGGCCGGCCGCGTGGCCGCCGAGGGTATGGCTTATGCCCGCGTTTGCCCCCAGTGCGGCGTGGGCGCCGTTGTGGAAGTCAACTGCGAGACCGACTTCTGCGCCAAGAGCGAAGCTTTCCAGCAGTTTGTCAAGGACATCTGCAAGGTCGTTCTGAACGACAACCCCGCCGATGTGGACGCTCTGCTCCAGTGCAAGTACCCCGAGCGCGACCTGACCGTGGCCGAGATCCTGCCCGAGAAGGTCATGTCCATCGGTGAGAACCTGCAGATCCGCCGCTTCGTCCGCTTTGCCAAGCCCACCAACGTTGCCTACGTTCACATGGGCGGCACCCGCGCCGTGCTGGTGAACCTGGCCGTCGAGGGCGGCATTGACGCCACCGAGATCGGCAAGAACGTTGCCATGCAGATCGCTGCCATGAACCCCAAGTATTGGGACAAGTCCCTGGTTCCCCAGGCCGACATCGACCACGAGCTGGAAGTTCAGGTCGCTCTCATGAACAACGACCCCAAGATGGCTGCCAAGCCCCAGGCCATCAAGGAGAAGATCGCCGCCGGCAAGATCAACGCCTTCTACAAGGAAAACTGCCTGCTGCAGCAGGACTTCGTCCGCTCCGACCTGTTCCAGGGCTCCGTCGAGGGCTACATTGCCGACGCTGCCAAGAAGCTGGGCGGCTCCGTCAAGTTTGTTGACGCTGTCCACTTCGTCAAGGGCGAGGGCATCGAGAAGAAGGAAGAGGACTTCGCCGCCGAAGTCGCCGCCCAGATGAACATGGGCAAGTAAGTCCGCAGGACTGAATCTTCCAAAATCGATCAAAAAAAACCACTCACAAATTGTGAGTGGTTTTTTTGCGCCCGTCCCCGTCGGCTCCCTCTCCGGGGGCTGTCCCAGTAGCTGAAGGAATAGCAACTCCTTCCGTCATCCGGCTTCCGTGAGACGCCGGATGCCACCTCCCTCAGGGAGGGAGGCTGTTTTGGCTCCCTCTTTGAGGGAGCTGTCGCGGCGGCCTGCCGCCGTGACGGAGGGAGTCACCCCTCAGCTGTCCTTTACCGGCTTCTCCGGGAGATAGTACAGCTTCCCGTCCTTCACGATCAGGCACAGGTCCTTTTGGAAGCGGTCGGTCTCGTGCTGCTGCGCCGTGTTCTGCAGCCCGGCGCTTTGTTTTGCGATCATGGACGCCGTACGCTCGGGAAGCTCCCGATAGTGCAGCTTTTGATTGAAGATCGCCGGGATGTTCATGAAGAAGCCCTCCACACCCTGGCGCCGTCTTCTGTTTTCGTCCAGATCGATCTCCAGCGCCGCGCCGGTTTTCCTGTGCCAGGCCTTCAGCGCCTCCAAGGCCTCGTCCGCCTGCCGGGAGTAGGGCAGGAACATGGCGCTGCAGTTCTCCCTGGACACCGCACCCAGATTCAGCGCATAGCTCAGCTCGCCGATCTCCAGCATCACATCCAGCAGGATCTGCTGAACCTGATACCAAACCTGCGCCTCGGCTACCAGCTTTTCATAGCCGGCGTAATCCAGGCCCGTTTTCTTTTCGTATTCCTTCAGCGTCAGATTGGCCTGACCCAAGAGCTGCGCGCACTCCTGCTCCAGGCTTTTCAGGTGATCCAGCTCCCGCTTCCGCAGCTCCTCGCTCTCCAGGATCTCCGCCTGGAACTGGGAGCATTTCTGCACCTGGGCCACCAGCGCGTAGACCCGACTCTGGTATTCCCGGTCCTGGAACGCGGCGATCCGATCCAGCTCGCCGCCGATCTGGCCCAGTTGGTCGTTGACCTGCTTCATATAATACATGCCGACCACCATGGCCGAGGCCGACATGCCCGCCGAGGCCACGTTCATGGCCGCAAGGCCGCCGACCGGGTTTCCCTCCACCGGGACAAGGGCGGCCGAGCTCTTGATGCCCTGGATCCCCCGCGCCGCGCCCTTGGGCAGGATGGCGCGGTAAAGCTTCCCCGCCGCCTTCACCGCCTGGCGGTACTCCTCCAGCGCCCCGGCGTTGCCCAGGACCTGCAGGGATCCGGAGAGGGCGTTGTCGATCTTCGCCAAGAGCCTGGGGTCTTTGATCTCCACCAGCGCTGCCTCTTCCGCTTCGGTGAGGGCGGAGAGCTCCTCGAATCTGACGCCCTGCGCCGCCGGGCCCGGGTCCTCCGTCACGGGTCCTGCTGTCCCGGAATCCGACCGGTCCGGCCCTTTGGCACGCCGGGCGAGGAAAAAGGCCCCGATCCCTGCTAGCACAACGAGGACCGCTATCAGTACATACATTTCCATCGATGTTGATCCTTTTCGCGCATCGGCGATCTTCTGTCTCGCTTCTTTCCGAAAAACGAGAAATCCCCGCTTTTCGCTTTCAGCTTACCACCGCCGCCGCTTCCGGTCAAGCCTCCGCCTTCCCCGGTTTTGGCCCCCTTGCCTAAAGGGGGCTGGTGCCTCTGGCTCCCCCTCCGGGGGAGCTGCCAGCGAAGCTGACTGAAGGGGAGCGACGGCGACTGGGGGATACGCACATTTCTCCCTCCGTCATAGGGGCCATCCATTGTGTCGCCCTTGGCTCCCCCTCCGGGGGAGCTGTCAGCGAAGCTGACTGAAGGGGAGCGGCGGAGACTGGGGGATACGCGCATTTCTCCCTCCGCCGTAGGGGAGGGGCTTGCCCCTCCCGCCGCCCTGTCCCCCCGAAGGGGCACGTCAGGCCGCGCCCGTCACACGGCAGATTTTTTCATCAGCTATTGCTTTGTGCGATTTTTAGAGTGCAATGCATTTTGAAATGTGTAGTTAATGAAGCATCCAGCAAATTGAAATGTGTGTTTTTTTGTGGGTTGATCTTGTTGAAAAGTGCGGAGGCGCACGATGATAGGTTGGAAGATCCCGCCGTATACCAACCCCATCAGCAGTTCAACCAGCAAACGAACTCAACGCTTCCCGCCCTCCATGCAAAAAGCAGAGGCTTTTGCCTCTGCTTTTCATTGCCTTATTTCGCTTTTCTATTCAATCTTTTCTATCCCTCGCGCTTCACTCCGCCACGACGACGCGCTTGCCGTGGACGGAGAGCTTGCCGCCGCAGTAGAGGGCCACGGCCCGGCTGAGGAGCTTCCACTCGCACTCCTCCATGACCCGGGTGCCCAGGCTCTCGGGGGTGTCGTCCGGCAGAACGTCGATGGCCTTTTGCAGGATGATGCCGCCCACGCCGCCGTCCCCGTCGGCAAAATAGGCGGTGGCGCCGGTGACCTTGACGCCCCGTTCCAGCACCGCCCGGTTCACGTCGCCCTCCACGTCCTCAAAGGCGGGGGAGAGGGCCGGATAGGTGCCGATGATATGGTTGCGGAACTGATAGGGCACCACGCCCAGGGGCAGGTCGTAACCCGCCAGGATCACCAGCTCGATGTCCATGTCCCGCAGCTTGTTGGCCACGGCCATGCTGTGGCTGGTCATGTTGGGGAAGAGCTCCGGGTCCACCACATAGGCGGGCACGCCGGCGTTGGCCGCCCGGGTCATGGCATAGTCCTCCCGCCGGGGGCAGATCACCGCCACCAGCTGGAAATCCGGGATCTCTTTGAAATACATGGCGTCCAGGATCGCCTGGAGCCGACCCCCGTCGCCGGAGGCCAGGATCGCCGCGCGAACCACGCGCATCCCCCCTAAGAAAAGGCTTGTGCAGCAAGGCAAAAGAGGATATAATTACTTTAATTCGTTGCTGTTCATGAATGATGCTATATTATACTGTATTCGACCACTTTGGTCAAGGAAAGTGACAAGTTATGACAGAAATTTATCTGATCCGGCACGCGCAGGCGGAGGGAAACCGCTTTCGCATCATGCAGGGCCACTGGGACGGCGGCGTCACCGAGCTGGGCCGCCGGCAGATCGCCCTGCTGTCGGATCGGCTGCGGGACCTCAAGTTTGACGCGGTGTGCTCCAGCGACCTTTACCGGGCCATGCTCACCGCCTCCGCCGTCTACAAGCCCCGCTCCCTGCCTCTCTACACCACCCCCGCCCTGCGGGAGTTGAACATCGGCCCCTGGGAGCAGCTGTTTTTCGGCAACCTCCTCTATGAGGAGCCGGAGCTTGCCCAGCGCTTCCTCACGGACCCGGCCAGCTGGCGTCTGGAGGGGGCGGAGACCTTCGCGGAGCTGACGGACCGGGCCTATCCCGCGCTGGAGGCCATCGCCCGCCGCTATGAGGGGGGCCGGGTGGCGGTGGTGAGCCACGGGGTCACCATCCGTTGCCTCCTCGCCCGCATCACAGGCATCGACCTGCGGGACCGGGAGAAGCTGCCCATGCTGCTGAACACCGCCGTCACCGTCCTCCGCTGGGAAAACGGCTCCTTTTCTCTGGAGCTTTTCAACGACGACTCCCATCTGGACGCCCTGCCCCGCCGCAGCTGGGGCAGCACCGCCACCCTGCGCCACCGGCCCCTGGACCCCCGGACTGAGCGGGACTATTACTGCGCCTGCTACCGGGACGCCTGGCTGGCCGCCCACGGGGACCTGCGGGGCTTTTATCCCGAGCCCTATTGGAGGGCCGCCCGGGAGCACCTGCGTCTGGATCCCGATTCCGTGCTGGTGCTTCTGGACGGGGACAAGCCTGTGGGTCTGGTGGACCTGGACCCGCTGCGCGCCTCCGAGGAGGGCTGCGGCTGGCTGAGCCTGCTGTATCTCATTCCGGAATACCGGGGCAAGGGCTACGGCATCCAGGCCCTGGGCCGGGCCATCGTCTCCTTCCGCACCCAGGGCCGGCGGGCTCTGCGCCTGCTGGCGGCGGAGGACAACGCCGCGGCCTGCGCCTTCTACAGGCGGGAGGGCTTCACCTGCATCGATCAGGAGGAGGGCAGCCACGGCAAGCTTCTTTTGCTGGAGCGGCCCCTCACGGAAAGGCGGGATGACCTGTGACAAAACCCAATATCCTCCGCTGGAACCCGGCGCCGGGGAGGCGGATTCTGGTGGTGTCCGACATCCACGGCAACGTCCCCTACTTTGAGGGCGTACTGCGCAAGGCGGGCTTTTCGGACAGGGACGAGCTCATCATCGACGGGGACTTCCTGGAAAAGGGCACGGAAAGTCTGCGCATGCTGCGCATCCTCATGGAGCTGGCCCGCCGGGGCAACACCCATGTGCTGCTGGGCAACTGCGACGATTGGTATGAGCTCTTCCGCCCCGAGTGGGACGACAGGCACGACGAGAAGGTGCTGCAGTACGTGCTCTGGCGCAAGAGCGGCCTGCTCTGGGACATGTGCAACGCCGCCGGCATCGACCCCTTCGACATGGGGGATTTCACCGCCGTGAAGCACCGCCTGCTCCGGGCCTTCCCTCTGGAGTGGAACTTTCTCCGCTCCCTGCCCCACGCCATCGAGACAGAGAACTTCGTCTTCGTCCACGCGGGACGCACCCCCGGCAAACGCCTGGAGGACCACAGCGTAGGGGAGCTGGTGAAGGTGGACCACTTCCTGACCCTGGACCGCTACTGCGACAAGTGGACCGTGGTGGGCCACTGGCCCACGGTACTCTACGGCACGGACAAGGTGATCGCAAACCCCATCATCGACCGCGTCAAGCGCATCGCCAGCATCGACGGCGGCTGCGTCCTCAAGGACGACGGGCAGCTCAACTGCCTCATCATCCCCAACCGGGACAGCGAGGACTTCGGTTTCGTTTCCTACGACCCCTTCCCCGAGCGCACCGTACTGGACGAGCAGGCCGAAGGGGACCATTCCTATTACATCCGCTGGGGCGACAGCAGCGTGGAGGTGCTGGAGCGGGGCGAGGAGTTTTCCCGCTGCCGCCACCGCCGCACCGGCTATGAGATGGAGATCCTGACCAAATACCTGTTCACCGACAATCCCATCACCGACTGCAACGACTGCACGGACTACGTCCTCCCGCTCCGCGAGGGGGACCGGGTCCGGGTGGTGGAGGAATGCTCCCGGGGCTACTTTGTCAAGCACAAGGGCACCTCCGGCTGGTACTACGGGAGGCTCATATGATCACAGCAAACAACACCGGCCTTTTCCTCATCATTCTTTTTTCGCTGATGAGTGTGGTTCTGTTTATCGTCATGGGTATCGACAAGAATCACGCGAGACTGCGCATGCGCCGGGTGCCGGAGCTTACGCTCTTTTCCCTGGCTCTGCTGGGCGGCGCGCTGGGCGGAGTCCTGGGGATGCAGGTCTTCCGCCACAAGACCCAGCACATGAAATTTGTGGTGGGCTTTCCCCTGATCGCTCTGCTCCAGTGGGGACTTGCCATCTGGCTTGTCCTGCCGGGCTGACCCGTAATACAATAGAAGGAGGCGACTTCCATGAGCAATGAGATCCGCATTTCCACCGGAATCGAAGCCCTGGACCGGACCCTGGATTACCTGCGGCCCGGGGACACCGTGACCTGGCAGATGGCCGGCATCGGCGACTTCGTCTTCATCGCCACCCAGTTTGTCACAAGCGTTGCCCTCACCGGGCGGCGCATCGTGTATCTGCGCTTCGGCCGTCACCCGGAGGTGGTGGCCACGGAGGCTCTGGCCCGCCGGGGCGCCAACATCCGCCAGTATGATCTGGACGCCACCGTGGGCTTTGAGACCTTCTCCGTCCAGGTCCACCGGATCATTAGCGCCGAGCCGGAGGACGCCTTCTTTATCCTGGACTGTCTCACAGACCTGCAGAAGTTCTGGTTCTCCGACGCCATGGTGTGCAACTTCTTCTGCCTGACGGCGGAATTTCTCCGGGAGCGGAAGGCCATCGCCTACATCCCCCTGCGCTATGAGCGGCACACCTATGAGACCATCTCCCGCATCCGCCACGCCACCAATGTGCTGCTGAACATCCGCAGCCTGGAGGGGCGCAGCTACATCCACCCGGTGAAGGTGGACGGGCGGCACACCGACACCATGTATTTCCCCCTGATGGTGGATGGGCCAAACAGCAGAGTCCTCTCCTCCAGCGCGGACACCTATGCCCTCTTCGACATCTTCACCCAGACCGGCGAGCGCCGGGACTGCTGGGACAGCATGTTCGACTCGGTGGAGGCCGGCAGCCCCGAGCCCACCGACCCCGACGGCATGGCCCTGAAGGAGAACATCCTGCGCTGTCTGCTGGGCAACGAGCCCAAGCGCCTGGAGCTCTGCCGCAAGTACTTCTCCGTCCGGGACCTGATGGAGATCAAGAAGCGGGAGGTGGGCACCGGCTGCATCGGCGGCAAGTCCGTGGGCATGCTGCTGGCCCGCAACATCATACGGGACACGGACCCGGAGCTGTTCCAGCGGCGCATCGAGCCCCATGACTCCTACTTCATCGGCGCTGACGTGTTCTACACCTACGCCGTGCAAAATAACATCTGGGAATACCGCACCAGGATGGTGACGCCGGAGGACTATCTCCGGGTGGCCCCGGCCCTGCAGGAGCTGCTGCTGAACGGCAAATTCTCCCACAACATCAAGGAGCAGTTCCGCTCGGTGCTGGAATACTTCGGCCAGTCCCCCATCATCGTGCGCTCCAGCTCCCTGCTGGAGGACGGCATCGGCAACGCCTTTGCCGGGAAATATGACAGCGTTTTCTGCCCCAACCAGGGCACGCCGGAGGAGCGCTACCGGGACTTTGAAAACGCGGTGCGCACCGTCTACGCCAGCACCGTGAGCCCCGACGCCATCAAGTACCGCACCGACCGGCACCTGCTGGACCGGGACGAGCAGATGGCCCTGCTGGTGATGCGGGTCAGCGGCGACTGCCACGGGGATTATTACTACCCCCATCTGGCGGGGGTGGGCCACTCCAAGAACCTCTACGTCATGGGTACGGAGGACCGGGAGCAGAACAGCGGCATGCTGCGGCTGGTCTTCGGCATGGGCACCCGGGCCGTGGACCGGGAGGCGGACGACTACGCCCGCTTCATCCGGCTGGACAATCCCACAGCGCCGCTGATGGTGGCCTACGGGGACGAGTACAAGTTCAGCCAGCACAAGGTGGACGCCATCGATCTCAGGCGCAACCGCTTCACCACCGTGGATCTGGAGAAGCTGGACAAGAAAACCATCGGCACCGACACCAGCCTCTTTATGGAGCCGGACACCGCCGCGGCGGCCCGCTTCCGGGAGTACGGGCTCTACAACGAGCCGGTGCCGGACCTGCTGAACTTCCGCAAGCTCCTGCGGCGGACGGACTTTGCCGCCGTGATGAAGCGGATCATGGCCATCCTGGCCCAGACCTACCAGTATCCGGTGGACATCGAATACGCCTGCAACTTCCGGCCCGACGGGGAGTACCGGGTGAACCTGCTGCAGTGCCGGACCATCCAGACCCGGGGCCTGGGCCAGGCCGGGGTGAAGCCCAAGGTGAAGGACTTTTTCTGGCACATCAAGGGCAACTTCATGGGCGGCAACGCCGCCATCCCGATCAGGCACGTGGTCTTTGTGAAGGTGGGGCCCTATCTGGACCTGCCGGAGCAGCGGAAATACCAGGTGGCGCGGCAGATCGGAGTACTGAACGCCGCATTGAAGGACCAGCAGGCCATCCTCCTGGGCCCCGGCCGCTGGGGCACCACCACACCCAGCCTGGGCGTCCCGGTGGGCTTTGCGGAGATCAACCGCTTCGCCTGCATCTGCGAGCTGGCCTATTCCTCCCACGGGCTGCGGCCGGAGCTGAGCTACGGCAGCCACTTCTTCCAGGACCTGGTGGAGTCCGGTATCTTCTACGCGGCGCTCTATCAGGGCGAGGCGGGCTGCGAGTTCCGGGAGGATCTCTTCGACGCCTGCCCGGACCGCTACAGGGAGCTCACCGGGGACAGCCTGTTCGAGGGCGTCATCCGGGTCTGCGACCTGCGGGACCGGGAGGCCATCCTCTATGCCGAAATGGCCAGCCAGGAGTGCTTCCTCGGCGGGATGTGACCGCGGGGCGGGCCGAGAAAAGACAGCAAGACCCCCGATGGGAAACTGCCATTGCGGCAGCTCCCCATCGGGGGCCTTGTTGTCCTATGAGCTTTCGGCTACTTCTACAGGAAAGGGAAGCAAGGATACCGGGCCCGACAGCCCATAGGCCGTTCACGAACGGCCCGACGGGCAATTCTTTTTACTGCCCGAGCACTTGCCTCTTTTTCTCGTCAAACTCCTCCTGCGAGATGGCGCCGCTGTCAAGCAGGCGCTTCAAAGCGCTCAGCTTTTCTATGCTGCTTCTGTTGTCCGCAGGAGCCCGGGCCGGAGCCCGACCTGCTGTCGCTGCGACGGCCGTGTCTTTTCCTGCTAGATACAGTCCAAGCGGCACGTATTGGGCTGCTGAAAACAGTCCTGTCGTCAGAGCCGACACGATTGCCGGTCCAAACGGACTTCTGTATCCAAGCATACTGACGAGTGACGACAAGAGACCCGCAGCAACCGAAACGATACAGAACAGAAGGCCCATTTTCCCGCGATTCAGCAGAGCCATAAGGATAAGAACGTTTGCTGCAACACTCAGAATGTTGCTTATGATGACCAGCGCCGGAATGATATAATCCGGTTGAGAAATCGCAGCTGCAACGACAACAACAAGAGAGACTCCGCTAAACACAAGTTTCAAAATTGCGACGATCTTGGCCATATTCAGGTTGTCCGTCAGAAGCGATACGGCAAAGAGCACGCTAAGGATCCAGCCGATAACACTTGACCAGTATACTTGCAAAAATGGCGGCCTATAGAGCGAATCCACCTGGATATAGTTTCGAATGAGAGAAAAAGCGCTAATGGCCGTAATCGCCAGCATGATTCCACCGGCGATCATGCCCCACATTTTGGAAGATGATTTATTCATTCCTCTGTTTTCCCCTTTACTGGATTTTCGCCAGGCAAGCGGCTTTCAGCTTCTGGTACTCTTCATCGCTCAGGACCCCCTGGGTGTGCAGGGTATTCAGCTTTTCCAGTTCGGCGTAGGGATCTGCCGCAGGCTTCGCCTGTACAGCCACTTTCCCGTCCTCCTCATAGGGAGAGCCGTCTGCAGGAAGCAGGCTTCCGGTTGCAATACGAATGATGTCGATCAGATACAAAATACCAAAGCACCCGGCAGTGAGCAATTTCAGGACACCCATCCCGGTGTAGCCGAGATAAAAGCGGTCTACACCGAGGCCTCCAACCAAAATCGACAGAATCAGCGCAGTGGTTTTGTTCTTCATTCCCTTTTTCCTCTCTTTCATCATATTTCACTGCGCCTTTTCGGGAAAATAAAAAGCGCGCAGCCGAAGCTACGCGCGAAAAACGCACAGCTCCTTTGCCGCGACGCAATTCTTATACATCCAAACAGGGAATGCAAAGATGGAGAATGCGTTTTTACCGATAGTAAAAACCATTCCCTGCTTGGAAATTATTGAATTGCGTCGCAAATCCATAATACCATGCCATGAAAAAAATAACAACATTTTTATAGCAAGAGTATGATCATTTTGATACGGCAGAAGGCAATTTACCTCTCTTGGCTGATATAAAGAGATAATGCAACGCCCCGAGGGCAAAAGTCCTCGGGGTGTTTTTGATGGATCGGATACTCGTTCGAAGGCTTCCCCTTTCGGATCCGGGCTGTGGAAAGCCCGGATCCACCTCCCCCGGAGGGGGAGGCAAGAAAGGCGGGGCGAGATCCTTCGCTGCGCGAAGCCATGACAGCGCTGCGCGCTGTGCGGGCCGTCGAGGACGCCGGCCCCTACAAAAGGGTCGGAGGTATCTGCGTAGGGGCGGCGGCTTGTCCCCGCCCGGCGGTAAAAAAGGGCTGTAAACGAGAACCGTGCGGCGAATTCGTACAAGCTTCGAATTCGCCGCACGGTTTTGTTCTTCCCCCAGCGGTGGAGGATGTCAGCGCAGCTGACAGGTGAGGGAGAAAAAGCGAAAGCAAAAGAAAGGTACACCCCCATGAGCGGCCGTGAGTTCCTTTGCTGGAGCGAGACCCTGGCAGCACGGCGCGATACGGGACGGAACAACCCCTCCGTCATCCAGCGGGCGTAACACGCTGGATGCCACCTCCCCTTGCACAGGGGAGGTTGGGGCGGGCGACCGCAAGGGTCGCCCATACGGAGCCCTCATCCGGCGCTTCGCGCCACCTTCCCCCGCTGGGGGAAGGCTTGGGCGGGCGCATCGTGATGCGCCCCTACGCCAGAGGCGGGAAACTGACTCCCTCCGTCACGGCGAACCCCTTCCGTCAGCTCCGCTGACAGCTCCCCCGGAGGGGGAGCCAAGGGCAGCAGCTCCCATCCGGGTCTTTGTTGTTCCCCCTATCGGCCTTCGGCCACTTCCCCCCGAGGGGGAAGCAGGGGCTTTTTCTCGAAGAGGATGTCCAACAGCTCGAAGCCGTGGTCCAGGAAGGGGCCGGTCTCGCCGGCGGCCTCGGTATAGGGCGTGCCCCGGCCGGTATCCACGCGGCTGTCGTAGAAGAGATAGGGGACCGGGTCGCCGTCGTGGCCCAGGGTGGCGGTGAGGGTCTTGTGATCGGAGAGGAGGAGGATGCGGTGATCCATTCCCGCCCGCTCCAGGCGCTCCACCAGGGGACCCACCAGCTTGGAGGAGAGCCACTCGATGGACTGGACCTTGCCGGGGAGGTCCCCGTTGTGGGTGCACTCGTCCGGGGCCTCCAGGTGCAGGCAGACGAAGTCATACTCCTGCAGCTTCTGCCAGGTGGCCTCCAGCTTGCCCTCGAAATTGGTGTCGATCTCGCCGGTGGCGCCCTCCACCTCCACCTTCTCCAGGCCCCTGAGCACGCCGATGCCGTGGCAGATGGGCACGGCGCTGACCACGGCGCCCCGGTGGCCGTATGCCGCCTCAAAGGAGGGCAGGCTCACGGCGGTGCCCTCGGCCCAGAACCAGATGCCGTTGGCGCCCATCTTGCCGGAAGCGCGGCGCGCCTCGGTGACGGGATGATGCTCCAGGACCCGGTTGGCCAGGCGCATCAGATCGGCAAACTTTTTTGCCTTGGGATCCCCCTCCGGGAGCAGGGGGCCGATGACCTCGCCCAGATGGTCGTGGGGCGGGATGAAGCGGATGCCCGAAAAGTCCCCGTCATGCTCGATGGCCAGGGGGCGGAAGGTGGCGATGGGGGGAAGCTCCATCTTGGCCTCCCGCATGGCGGCGGCAAAATCCGGGTCGGCGTTCAGGGCCCGGATGGTCTTGAGGGCGTCCTCGCCGGAGATGGAGCCGGCGCTGTGGGAGAGGATACGGCGCTCTTCAAAGGGCAGGTCCCCGGCCTCCAGGCCCACCAGGTTGCAGCGGTAGCAGCAGTCCCCTTCCCGGAGGGTGAGGCCCAGGGCCGCCGCCTCCATGGGAGAGCGGCCGGTGAAATACCGCAGGGGATCGCAGCCGAAGATGGAGAGGATGCCGGTCTCGCTGCCGGCGGGGAGCTGGGGCGGGCAGTTGACGACGCTGCCCACCACGCCCCGGGCCGCAAGGCGGTGGATGGCGGGGATGGAGGCGGCCTCCAGGGGGGTCTTGCCGCCCAGGGCGGGGACGGGATTGTCGGCCATGCCGTCGCCGATGACGAGTAAGTATTTCATGATGTTTGTTTCCTTTGCATTTGACGGGATTTGGTTTATAATGACTTTGTAATGTCGAAATGACAGATATTTAGCGGCGCAGGACTAGTATCCCCCAGTCACCGTCGCACCCCTTCCGTCAGCTTCGCTGACAGCTCCCCCGGTGGGGGAGCCAAGGGTGACAGCCCCCTTTCGGCAAGGGGGGCCATGGCGGGGCAACGGCGGAGCAACCCCTATTCCCCAGTGTGCGCACTGGGGACTTCCCCCGAAGGGGGAAGCAAGGCTTTTCGCGGCAAGAACACAGGAGGACACGCGATGAAGAAGATCGAGACGAGCTTTCGCACGGAGCTGACGGACTTTCGCCGGGCCAGCTACTACGGGCTGTTTCTGCGCCACCGGAGGGCGCTGCAGATCCTGTTCCTGGTGCTGGGGGCGGCGCTGCTCTACTACATCGGCGCCCGTATCAACCTGGGCACGCCCAATCCCCTGGTGTTCTTCCTGGCGGCGGCCTATCTCATCTGGGGGCTGCTGCTCTTCGCCGGGGCGGAAAAGGAGATCCGCCGCTACATCAGAAGCCCGGAGAGCCTGATCGGCTGCGAATACCGAGTCCTGCTGGAGGATCACCGCATCCGCATCGAAATCCCGGAAAAGAAGATCCGGGAGTCCTTCAATCTCCACAGCCTGCATTGCTGCTTCGAGCTGGCCTCCATGTTTCTCATCTACACCACGCCTCAGAACGTGTACCTGCTGCCGAAGCGAGCGCTGGAGCAGGACGAGATCGAAGCGCTGCGGCAGGAGTTGGCCGCCTCCCTGGGAGAACGCTTCTCCTCCCGCTTTGTGAAGAAGCCGAAGCGATAAAGGACGCTGCTTCGGCATAACGAAAAACAGAACCGGGATGTATTCGAAAGACAGGCTGAATTCATCCCGGTTTTTCTTGTGTTTTCCCGGTGCTTTGGGCACGGGAGGGGCAAGCCCCTCCCCTACGGCATAAACGGGACTTTACCCTTTCAGCAGCCTTTTCTTTCGTGTTACGCCGCCTCGGCGGGGGTATTCTTCCTGCTGCGCAGCTTGGTGAAAACCACCACCAGAGCCACCAGCGCCACGCCGATGATATCGGTGAGAGTGCCCGGAACCACCAGCAGCAGGCCGCCGGCGAAGGAGACCAGGCGCAGCGGAATGCTGAGCTTGCCGAAGAGGTAGCCGATGAAGCCGCCGCCGATGCCAACGAGACCGATGATGGCCGTGAGGATCATGGGCAGGGCCTTCAGCAGGGCGCCGCCGGAGAGCATCACCTCTCCGCCGTTGATCATGATCATGGCCGGGTTCATGGCGAACATGTAGGGGATCAGGAAGGCGGCGATGGCCAGCTTCGTGGCGTTCACACCGGTCTTGAAGGCGTTGCCCTTGGCGATGGCGGAGCCGGCATAGGCGGCCAGGGCCACAGGCGGGGTGATATCGGCCACGATGCCGAAGTAGAAGCAGAACATGTGGGCGGCCAGCAGGGGGATACCTGCCTTGATCAGGATAGGCGCCGCGATGGTGGAGGTGATCAGGTAGTTGGAGGTGGTGGAAACGCCCATGCCCAGGATGAGGGAGGTGAACATGGCGCAGACCAGCGCCAGGAACACACTGTTGCCCACCAGATCGAAGATGCCGGAGCCGATGCGCTGGCCCAGACCGGTGAGGGTCACCATGCCGATGATGATACCGGCGGTGGAGCAGGCGGTGGCCACGGAGATGACGCTGCGGGCCGCCTGGGGCAGGGCCTTGAAGATCTGCAGGAAGGGCACCCGGGTCCCCTTGCGCAGATAGGGCACCACGATGCAGATGGCGCAGCCGATGAGGGCGGCGCGGGAGACGGTGAAGCCCGCCAGCATCAGATAGATGATGGCAAGCAGGGGCAGCAGCAGATGGCCCTTGTCCCGCATGAGGGGCCAGGTCTTGGGGAGCTTGTCTTTCGGCAGACCCTTCAGACCCAGGCGCTTGGCCTCCAGGTGGACGCTGATCCAGATGCCCACGAAGTAGAGCAGCGCCGGGATGACGGCGACCACCATGAGCTGCCGGTAGGGCACGCCCACGGTCTCGCTGATGAGGAAGGCGGCGCTGCCCATGACGGGCGGCATGATCTGCCCGCCGGTGGAGGCGGCCGCTTCCACGGCGCCGGCAAACTCCGGCTCATAGCCCAGGGACTTCATCATGGGGATGGTGAAGGAGCCGGTGGACACGGTGTTGGACACGGAGGAGCCGGAAACGGTGCCCTGGAGGGCGGAGGACAGCACGGCCACCTTGGCCGGGCCGCCGGCCGCCCAGCCGGCCAGGGAGTTTGCCAGGTCGATGAAGAACTGGCCGATGCCGGTCTTCTCCAGGAAAGCGCCGAAAAGGATGAACAGGAAGATGAAGGTGGAGCAGACGCCCAGGGGGTTGCCGATGACGCCTTCGGTGGTGATGAAGAGATGGGTGATGATGCGCTTGAAGGCGAAGCCCCTGTGATGCAGGAAGCCGGGCATGTACTTGCCCACCATGCCGTAGATGAAGAAGCAGCTTGCGATGATGACGATGGGGGGACCGACCACACGCCAGCAGGCCAGCAGCACCAGCGCGATGCCAAGGCCCGCCATAATGGTGTCCATCATATTATAAGCGCCGGCGCGGAACTGCAGAGGCTTGTAGTTGATGATAAAGTAGCCGGAGACGCAGAGGAATGCGACGCAGAGCACGATATCATACCAGGGAAGCTTCCGCCGGTCGGCGTTCTTGGTGGCAGGATAGAGAAGGAAGGCAAAGGAAATGGCCAGACCCAGGTGGGTATAGCGCAGGATCTGCAGGGGGACCTTGTTGGAAATGGAGGCATAGAGCTGGAACAGGGCCCACAGCGTCAGGACGATCTCGATGACGGTCTCGACCTTGCCGGAAAAGATCTTGTATTTGGACTCGCGGTCCAGGGCGGAAAGATCGATCTCCTCGGGATCGACCTTTTTCTTTTTCTTGAACAGTGCCATTGCGGATCTCCTTCCGTTTCAGGATAAGAAATCAGGCAGGGCAGATGTGCCCTGCCTGACCGGCACACGGGTTTACTTCAGGTAATCGGGGATCTCGATGCCCTGCTCGGCAAAGTAGCGGGCGGCACCGGGGTGCAGGTCGCTGGGGATGCCGGAGAGCGCAGCTTCCAGGCTCATGTAGTTGGCCTTGGAGTTGATCTCCTTGATGGCGTCCAGATTCTCGTAGATGGCCTTGGTCAGCGCGTAGATCTCGTCCTCGGAGAAGGTGTCGGAGCAGACGAGCATGCACTTGACAGCCACGCTGGTGATCTCATGGCCCAGGTTGTACTCATCGGTCTGGGTGGTGAAGGGAGAGTAGAAGGGGTACTGCCTGGTCAGAATGTCCAGGTGCTCCTGATCGATGGTGATGACTTCGATCTTGCCGCTGAGGGAGAGCTCGGTCACGTTGGAGTTGGGGTAGCCGGAGCAGAGGAACATACCGTCGAGGGTGCCGTCCTGCACGCCGTTCTTGGCGGTAGCCTGGTCGGCAAACTGCTCGTCGATGTCATCGTAGCTCATGCCGTAGGCGCCCAGGATCTGACGGGCGGCGACTTCGTAGCCGGAGCCCACAGCGCCGACGCAGATCTTCTTGCCGGCCATATCGGCAACGGAAGTGATGCCGCTGTCCTTGCGGACGACGATCTGCACCATCTCGGGGTAGCAGGCGGTGACAGCCTTGAAGTTGGTGATGGGGGAGCCGTCGAACATCTCGATGCCCTGGTGGGCATAGCTGAACACGTCAGACTGGATCATGGCGAACTCATTCTCGCCGGAGCCCAGCAGACGGGCGTTCTCGGTGGAGCCGCCGGTGGCGTTGACGGTGATGTTGGCGCCGGTAACCTGGTTGATGACGGTGCAGACGGCGTTGCCGAAGTTGTAGTAGTTGCCGGTGGCAGAGCCGGTGCCCATCAGGTAGCTGCCCTGGAAGCTGGGCTCGCCGGAGCCGCCCTCAGCGGGAGCAGCGGACTCGGGCTTGGCCTCGCCGCAGGCGGCCAGAGCCAGGACCATCATGACTGCAAGAAGAAGAGCAAGAAATCTTTTCATTTTCCATTTGTCCTTTCTGTATATTGTACATTTCTGTACTTATGTCTGATTGTACTCGAAATCAGTCGGGAAGTCAATGCTTCCTTTTGATAAAGCCGGGAAAGGCGTCCTCCTGCATTGATTTCCCCGGGGGAAGCTGGTAGAATAAGAGCGGCCCGAAGAACTGTCCGGGCTTTTTTGAAATAATAACAAAAGGAGCTGCCGAAATGCTGGTTCAAAGTACCCGTTCTGCATACGAAACCGACGATCTCGGCGCCGTGCTGGAGGGTCTGGCCCCCGACGGCGGGTTGTTTGTGGAAAAGGAGCTGGGTTCCCGTCCCTTTGATTGGAGGGCCTGCCTTCCCTGCGCGCCCCTGGAACGGGCGGAAAAGATCCTCAGCTATCTGCTGCCGGGCTTTGCGGACATGGGGGAGCTGGTGCGCCGTGCCTACGCGGGCAGGTTCGAGACCGAGGAGCTGACGCCTCTGGTGCCCGTGGGGCAGGACTATGTGCTGGAGCTGTTTCGGGGGCCCACCTCCGCTTTCAAGGACGTGGCCCTCTCCATGCTGCCCCGGCTGATCTCCGCAGGAAGGCGGCAGAAGGCCCTGCCCGGGGAGACTGTGATTTTGACCGCCACCTCCGGCGACACGGGCAAGGCCGCTCTGGAGGGCTTCCACGACGTGGAGGGCACCAGGATCTTTGTGTTCTACCCCGCCGGGGGCGTTTCGGAGATCCAGCAGCTGCAGATGACGACCCAGCCGGGCGCCAATGTGCAGGTCTGCGCGGTGCGGGGCAATTTTGACGACTGCCAGACCCGGGTGAAGCAGGCCTTTGCCTGTCTGCGGGAAAATGCTGCGCTGCGGGAGCGGGGCTTTTCCTTCTCCTCGGCCAACTCCATCAACATCGGGCGGCTCGCTCCCCAGGTGATCTATTACTTTACCGCCTACGCCCGCCTCGCGGAGCTGGGCAGGATCCGGGTGGGAGCTCCGGTGGACTTCACCGTGCCCACCGGTAATTTCGGGGACATTCTGGCGGGCTGGATGGCCAGGCGTCTGGGCCTGCCGGTGGGGCGGCTGATCTGCGCCTCCAACGCCAACCGGGTGCTGACGGACTTTTTCGAAACCGGCGTTTACGACAGGCGGCGGGACTTTTACAAGACCGCCTCCCCCTCCATGGACATCCTGGTGTCCTCCAACCTGGAGCGGATGCTGTTTTACATCTCCGGGGGCGACACCGCGCTGGTGCGCCGCTGCATGAAGGAGCTGGAGGAGCGGGGCCGCTACCGCTTCCCCGAGGCGCTGATGGCAAAGCTGCGGGAGAGCTTCGCCGCGGGCTGCTGCACCGAGGAGGAGACGAAGGAGACCATCGGCCGGCTCTGGCGGGAGCGGGGCTACCTCTGCGACACCCACACGGCGGTGGCCTTCCGCGTGGCGGAAGACTTCCGGCGGGAAGCGCCCATGGTGGTGCTCTCCACCGCCTCGCCCTACAAGTTCCCGGCGGCGGTGCTGGAAGCCCTGGGCGAGGCCGTGCCGGAGGACGCCTTCCGGCAGATGGAAAAGCTGGAAGCGCTCACCGGCGTCCCCGCACCAAGGGGGCTGCGGGAGCTCAGGGGCAAGCCCGTCCGCTTCCGGGACGTGATCGGCCCGGAGGAGCTGACGGCCTATGTCACCGAGACGCTGCTGGCCTGACCGGGAAAGGAGGATTCGCATGAAGCTCAGTGAAGTTTATACCCCGGCGGTGCTGCTGGATCTGGATATCATGGAGCGAAATGTCCATCGCTTCGCCAGTGAGGCGGCGGCTCACGGCAAACAGCTCTGGCCCATGGTGAAGACCCACAAAAGCCTGGAGCTGGCGGCGGTGCAGGCGAAGGCCGGGGCATCGGGCTTTCTCTGCGGCACCCTGGACGAGGTGGAGGCCCTGGCGGAGGCAGGCTATCACAATCTCATGTACGCCTATCCCGCGGCAGACCCCCTCTCCATTGCAAGGCTGCTCCGGGTGGCGGAGAAATGCGACCTCATATTGCGCATCGACGGGCCGGACGCCGCCCGCGCGCTGAATGAGGCGGCAAAAGAAGCCGGACGCAAACTTTCCTATACTATTATCATTGACGCGGGGCTGCACCGCTTCGGCATCCCGCCGGAGGAGGCCGGGGCCTTTGCCCGGGCTCTGCAGCAGTTCGATTTTCTCACCTTCCGGGGTCTCTCCACCCACCCGGGGCATGTCTACGCTGCGGGCTCCGGGGAAGAGCTGCCCCGCTACTGCGGGGAGGAGCGGGCGGCGGTGAAAACCGCGGTGGAGTCCCTGCAGGCGGCGGGCTTTGCGCCGGAGATCGTCTCCAGCGGCTCCACCCCCACCTTTCGGGGCACCATCGGAGATGAACTTCTGACTGTTTACCACCCGGGAAACTACATCTTCATGGACGCCATCCAGCTCTCCACCGGCACTGCCCGGGAGGAAGACTGCGCCCTGACGATCCTGGCCAGCGTCATCTCCCACCCGAGAGAGGATCTGTTTCTCTGCGACGCCGGGGCCAAGTGCCTGGGCCTGGACCAGGGCGCCCACGGCAACAGCTCCATCCGGGGCTACGGCGTGGTGATGGGTCACCCGGAGATCACCGTGGCGGGGCTCTCGGAAGAGGTGGGCAAGCTCCATGTGGAGGGCAAGACCGACCTGAAGGTGGGGGACCGGATCCGGATCATCCCCAACCACGCCTGCTCCAGCGCCAACCTGACCAGCTACTATGTGGGCCACCGGGGAGACGAGGTCGACCACCTGATCGCCGTGGACATCCGCGGAAATGGGACGAAAAAGAACGTGGAATAAGGGCATATCGCAAAAAAGATACGGCTTGCAGAGTCGGAGCGCAGGGAAAAACCACCCGCGGCGGCTTTTCAGCTTGTGCATGACACAGGCCGGAGCAAGATCGCCGGCTTAGAGAAACCGGGAGAACGCCTGTTGAGGCGCTCTCCCGGTTTCCCTTTACGGCTGCAGCTGCGCTCCAGGTGAAGGCGCGAAAGGGAGTTCTGGTGACTGCTTTACGATCTGCGCGCGAACAAATACGCCTGTATAAATATAACTTAATGGGGCCGGGGGCGCCGGACGCGGACCACGGCGGGCCTTAGGCAAAATGCAACAAAGAACAGGGGAGCCGCCTTGGACAATTGCTTCTGTTTTCACAGAAATGCCTCCTTTTTCTCATATACCGAAAAAGGGATACATTTTCTTCCAATAAACGGTGGTTATGAGTGCATAAATATTTATATTTTGCTTTTTTTCTTTATATCGGCTACACTCTATACACAATCAGTCCGGACGTCAAAACACACATTTACGGTAACATTCTAAAAAGGAGGATGCAAATGAAAAAGGCAATCGCTTTGGTGATGGCAGTCCTGATGATCGTCGGCATGCTTGCCGGCTGCGGCTCGTCATCACAGCCGGCGCCGACACAGGCACCAGCGCAAGAACCTGCTCCCGCTGCAGCAGAGAGCACGGAAAAAACGGAAGCACCTGAGGAAGCGGCGGAGCCTGTCGCCGAGGAACCCGCCACTAAATTCCCGGAGAAGGACATCGAGGTCGTTTGCCCCTTCTCTGCCGGCGGCGGCACTGCACTGACGGCAGTCACTTTCAGCGACATCATCATGCAGAAGGGGATCGCGCCCGTCAATTTGAATGTGGTTTACAAGCCCGGCGGAAGCTGCGCAGTGGCAATGGCATATACCGCTGCCAAGCGCGGCGACCCATACTATCTGCTGCTTGTAACACCCGCCTTTGTTACGACGCCCCTTTCCGGTGATATCGGGGTCGATCTGCACGATTTCACGCCGATCTGCATCTTCGGCATTGACTCCAACATGCTGGTCGTCCCGGCCGACAGCCCCTTCCAGGATTTCACCGACGTCATTGAGTTCGTGAAAAACGGCGGAACCGTGACTTGCGGCGGCGCGGCTGCCGGCGGCGCAAACCACACCTTCGCTCAGCTGGTATTCTCCACCGCCGGGATCGATTACACCTATGTGCCCTACAGCGGCGGCGCGGACGGTGTGACCGCCTGCCTGGGCGGCCATATCGACATGACGGTATCCAAGCCCACAGAGTGCGGAAGCTTTATTGAATCCGGCCAGCTGAGAGTGCTGGGTGTTGCCAACAAGGAGCGCCTTGCCATTTATCCCGATGGGAAGACCTTCGTTGAACAGGGCGTTGACGTGGTGGAAGGCATGTTCCGCGGCGTTGTGGCTCCGGGCGATATTCCCGAGGAAGAACGCCAGATCCTGATCGAGTACTTCCGGCAGATGGTCGCCACCGATGAATGGAAGGAACAGTTCGTTGACAAGTATCTCTTCACTGCCGATCCGCTTTTCGGCGATGAGGCAAAAGAGTATCTGGAAAACACCCAGCTCCGCTTCATTGATCTGTTGAAACAGTTGGATATGTATGAAGGATAATGCCTGCGGGCCATGCCCGCAGCGCGTGAAATAGTGGGCAAACCACGGTTCGCCCACTATTTTTTTCAACCCCGCAGCTTCCGCGTGGGTTGGACCGACCTTAGGAAAGGAGGATCGCCTTGGTTCTGATCGGAAGAATCGTCGTTTTGGTTTTTACCATTTGTTTTGCGGTTGTGGCGATCATCAACACATCCAACCTGCCGATGTTTGACACGATGGGAATCCCCAGTGCAAGACTCTGGCCAGTTGTGTGTGCGGTGCTGGTTTTGATCCTCAGCGCCGTCAATCTGATTGAGCTTATACCGCAGTTGAAAACGATCGACCGTTCGGTCGATCCGAAAAAGCTCAGGCGCGTTGCGCTTTTTTATCTGCTATTGTTCCTGTTTTCTGTATTTCTCAGCATTATTCTCGGTTTTTTCACGTCGATGGTGCTCTTTTTGTTTCTCAGCCTGCTGCTTTGGAACAAAATCCCCTGGGCGCGCTGCATTCCCGTCAGTATCGGTCTTCCCGCCGTGATGTGGCTGATTTGCGCGTATATTCTGAAAATGGCCCAGTTCCCCCGCGGGCTGCTCTTTTGAAAGGAGGATAAGAGATGCAGGACATTTTACAATCTCTGGGCTCAGGTATCCTGAGCGTTCTGACGCCCAGCGCTCTTCTCTGGATCCTTCTCGGTGGTCTGATCGGCACCGTGGTTGGCGCGATCCCCGGTCTGGGACCCAGCTGCGGCATCGCGCTGCTGCTGCCGATCAGCTACTCACTTCCTCACGTGGAAGGGCTCTCCCTGATCATCGCGATCTACCTCGGCGCCATGTATGGCGGACGGATCTCTTCCATTCTGATCAACACGCCCGGCGACAACGCGGCCGTTATGACCTGTATGGACGGATACCCGCTGATGAAACAGGGCAAGGGCGGCAAGGCGCTGGGGATCAGTTGTTATTCCAGCTTTATAGGCGGCATGATCGGCATCATCTGCATGACCTTCATTACCCCCTGGCTGGCCAAAGCAGCCCTGGCCTTCGGGTCTGCCGAGACCTGCATCGTGATGCTCTTCGGACTGGTCGCGATCAGCATGGCAACGGACTCCAAATCGGTACGGGGCCTGCTGATGGTCGCCGTCGGTCTGCTGATCGCCACGATGGGCTCCGAATACGTCAGCGGAAAGCTGCGTCTGACCTTCGGGATCCCGGAACTGTTTGACGGCATCAACTTTGTCCCGGCCGCACTGGGTCTCTTTGGCTTTACCGAGGTGCTCTGCGGCATGGAGGCCAGATCGGCTGCCTCCATGGGAAAAATCAAGGTGTCCCTGCGCTCGACCCTTCCCAACGGCAAGGAGCTCAAGCGCGTCACCCCCGCCACGTTTCTCGGCACGGTCCTGGGCCTGTTTGTCGGCATCCTTCCGGGAGCCGGCGCCACGCTTGCCACCTTCGTGTCCTACGGCGCGGCAAAGAAGGTCTCCCGCCATCCGGAGGAATTCGGCAAGGGCTCGCTGGAGGGCGTTGCTGCCCCGGAGGCTGCAAATAACGCCTGCGTTGCCGGCGCTCTGACGCCGATGCTTGCCATCGGAATTCCGGGCTCGTCGGTTGCTGCGCTGATCATGGGCGCCTTTATCATGCAGGATCTGCAGCCCGGCCCGCTGATGTTTCAGCGGACGCCGGACATTGCCTGGGCGATCATCGCGGGATTATATGTCTGCAACGTCATTCTGCTGCTGATGAACATCGGCCTGATCCCGGTGTTTACCTGGCTGGTCCGGATCTCCGAGAAGGTGCTGTATCCCTGTGTCGCCTTCCTGTGCGTGGTCGGATCCTTCTGTCTGCAGAACAGCATGTTCGATGTGATCGTCATGCTTATCTTCGGCTTCCTGGGCTACTTCATGCGAAAGGGCGGTTACCCCGTGGCGGGGCTGCTCCTGGCGCTGATCCTGGGCAACGACATTGAACAGAACTTCCGCCAGGCGATGATCATGTCCCACGGCTCCTTGGGAATCTTTGTTGCGAGCCCGCTGTGCAAGGTCTTCTTCGCACTGACCATCGTCTGCATCCTGTTCCCTGTGTTGAAATGGGCTTTTGAAAAATGGATCCGGAAGCCGAAGCTTGAGACGGCAGCGGAGCCCGGCGAATCTGAATGACAAGGGGTGCACAATATGATCATCAATAAAGAACGCTGTGTCAACTGCAAAAAATGTGTTCCCTATTGCCCTGTCGGTGCAATCGAGGTTCACGAACGGATTGTGCAGATCAATACCGACGAGTGCGTGGAATGCGGCGTGTGCTTCCGCAGCGCCAATTGCCCCCGCGGGGCGATCGAGCAGACCGAGCTGGACGAGATCCGCATCAACCGGAAGATCATGAGCGATCCCAGCGCGATCTCCGCCAAAACAAAAATAGGCGGACGGGGAACTGTGGAAATGAAAACAAACGATATCACCGGACGGTTCCGCATGGGCTATGCCGGCGTCGGCGTTGAAATGGGACGCCCCGGCGTCGGAACGCGGCTGCGGGATATGGAGCTTGTCGCAATGGCGCTCAGCAAGATCGGCATCCGGTGGGAGGAGGACAATCCCATCACCGCGCTGATGCTGGATACCAGCACGGGGAAGTTTCGTGATGAGCTTCTGAACGAAAAGGTTCTGTCCGGTATTCTGGAGTTTACCGTCAAAAGCGAGCAGCTTCCCCAGGTGCTGGAGACCCTCCGCTCTGTAGAGGATCAGATCGACACCGTCTTTTCCCTGGGCGTGATCTCCAAGCTGGGAGATCAGCTGGAGGATCCCAATCTGGATACGCTCCTGTCCATGGGCTATCAGCCCTATCCAAATATGAAGGTGAACATCGGTCTCGGCAAGCCGCTCTTTGATTTTTCCTCCGGCAGCAAAGAGCCGATGCCCGGCTGCTGACAGAAAAAAGAGGAGGAAACGCTTCGTGTCTCATTCATCGTTTCGATATGGCAATATCGAATCCCTGCAGGGGGATATCTGTGTGATGGCCCATCCTCAGAAGGGTGCAAACTTCGAGGGCTCCAAGCCATTTCTGCAGTGGTTTTTTGCCACCGCCAATCTTTGCGGCGCGGTCAACATGGGTTCGATCGTCACCGGAAACATGGTGGAGCATCCGCCGGAGGAGATCATCGCCAACATCAAGGATGGACGCGGGTCCTTCGTCGTATTCGACAACAAGGACAAGGCCGCGCGATTCGTGAAATTTCTTGCGGAAATGGACGGGCCCGTCTCCATCGTTGTGACCGCCTTGTGGGATCTGGTCCTGCCGATCTGTGAACAGGCCGGCGTCAAGCCCCATTCGGTCAACCGCCCGGTGGGTATCTTCGGCAAGACAGAGTATCTGGCATCGGAGGAGATCCGGCAGTATACCACCATGTGCGGCCACGGCATGGTCAGCAGCAAGCTGGTGGAGAAGCTGCTGGCTGACGTGGACAAAGGTCTGATCACGCCGCGCAAGGCGGCTCTGCAAATGGCCAGGCCCTGCATGTGCGGCTTCTTCAACATAACGCGGGCGGAAAACCTGATCGAGCACCGCTGCGGCGGCGCATGCGGAGAAAAAGAATAAAAAGGGGAGGAAACGATCATGTCCTTGGAAAGAACAGAGAATTGGTGGATCAGCGAGTACAATTTCTGCGACGATGTCAGGAGCCGCTACCACCTTCCGAAAAGAGTCCTGTTTCATGAGGCGACGCTGCGGGACGGCGAACAGACGCCGGGCGTCGTGTTCCGGAAGGAGGACAAAATTGCTATTGCCAAAAAGCTGGACGAGCTGGGGGTCGATCGCATCGAAGCCGGCATGCCTGCCGTCACGCAGGAGGACTTTGACGCCATCCGCGAGATCTGCCAGCTCGGTCTGAAGGCAGAGATCTTCGCCTTCTGCCGCGCCATGGTCAGCGATATTGACAAGGCGCTGGAGTGCGGCGTGGACGGGGTCATCATCGAAGCGCCCTCCGGTCTGCCGCGGCTGCTGTATCAGTACCGCTGGAGCGAGGAGCAGGTACTGGAAAAGTGCCTGACTGCCGTTCGCTATGCCAAGGAAAAAGGGCTGAAGGTTGCATTCTTCCCCTTTGATACCACACGCGCACAGCTTCCCTTCCTCAAGCGCCTCGTCACAGAAGTGGTCGAAAAGGCAAAGCCGGACTCTGTTGCCGTGATCGACACCACCGGCTCTGCGCTGCCGGATGCGATCTACTATCTCGTTCGCCAGATCAAGAGCTGGGTCGACATCCCGGTGGAGGTTCACACGCATAACGATCTGGGCATGTCCGTCGCCACTGCGCTTGCGGGCGTGTGCGCCGGAGCGGAGGTGGTTCACGCCTGCATCAACGGGCTGGGCGAACGCTGCGGCAACACGCCGCTGGAAGAGATCGTGGTTGCCTGCCATGCGCTGCTGGGTGTGGAGACCGGCATCCACTATGAGAAGCTCACCGAGACCTCCCGGTTCGTGGAGGAATGTGCGGGCGTCAAGCTCGCCTTCAACAAGCCGCTCGTGGGCGGGGCGCATTATACGCGCGAGACCGGCCTCGGCATGGACGTGATGCGCCGCGAGCCGAAAACGCTGATGGCGATCAGCCCTGAATTTGTGGGCAACCGCTTCCGCATGGTGCTTGGCAAGAAGAGCGGCAAGGCCTCCATCGAGATCAAGCTCGACCAGCTTGGCAAGAGCTATACGGAAGAGCAGGTTTCAGAGCTTCTGCAGCGGGTGAAAAAGCTGGGGACAGAAAAAAGACGCTTCCTGACAGACGAGGAGTGGCTGGCCCTGGTGCAGGAAGTCATCGGCTGAGAGCGTGGGTGAGGAGGCGAAAGCAGTGACAGGCGCTTTGGAAGACGTCACCGTCCTGGACTTGAGCCGTGTGCTGGCAGGCCCCTTTTGCGGGATGCTCCTTGCAGACTTCGGCGCAACCGTCATCAAGATCGAGCAGCCGGGAAAAGGAGATGACAGCCGCAATTCTCCGCCCTTCATCCGCGGCATGAGCAGCTATTATCTCAACCTCAACCGCAACAAGCTTGGCATGACCCTGGATCTCAAAAGCCCGGAGGGGAAGGAAATCTTTCTGAAGCTGGTAAAGCAGGCCGACATCGTACTGGAAAACTTTCGCCCCGGCGTCATGGATCGGCTCGGTCTTGGCTATGCCTCGCTGAAAGAGGTAAACCCCGCCCTGGTCTACGGCTGTGTTTCCGGCTTTGGTCAATACGGTCCCTATCGGGACCGGGCAGGTTATGACATCATCGGTCAGGCCGTCAGCGGGCTGATGAGCATTACCGGATGGCCGGATGGTCAACCCACCCGGAGCGGGACCGCGATCTCAGATGTGCTCGGCGGGCTGTCGGTGACGATCGGCATTCTGACAGCCCTCCACGAGGCCCGCCGCACCGGACAGGGACAGATGGTGGATGTGTCGCTGGTGGATTCTACCGTGGCGGGACTGGAGATCGTAAACCAGATCTATCTTGTTGAGGGCCGCATCCCCGGCCGGCTCGGCAATCGCTATGAATCCCTGTACCCCTATGATTCCTTCCGCTGTCAGGATGGGGAGATCGTGATCGGCTGCGGCAACAACAAGCTGTTCGGCGCGCTGGCCGCCTATATGGGAATGCCGGAGCTTACAACGGACGAGCGCTTCTGTACAAATCCGCTGCGGCTTCAAAACTGCGGTGCGCTCAAGGAGATCATCGAGTCCGTCTTTCTGCAGAAGAGCAAGAACGAACTCATCGAAGGTCTGCTTGCCTGCGGCATTCCGGCCTCTCCGATCAACACCATTGCAGACGCGGTCAACGACCCGCACATTGCCGGCGCCCGGGAGATGTTTGTTCCGCTTCCTCACCCGATGGACGGAGGCAGCATGCGCGTAACGGGCAATCACATCAAGCTCAGCCGCACCGGCCCGAGCTATCGCAAGCCGGCGCCTCTCCTGGGTGAAGACACGGACAGGCTGCTGGAAAAAATCGGCTACTCCCAGGAAACCCTTGCAGAGCTGCATCACAAAGGTGTAATCTAAAGTCGGCAGGAGTCTGTGTCTCACAGTCCGGACGGAAGGCGGAAGCAGCAGGTATGAGAAACGGGAGGAGGATTTCCGTGAAGATACATCAGCTTCGTTTTTTCGTGGAAGTTTGCAACAGCGGAAGCATCACGAAGGCTGCGGAAATTCTGCATGTGACGCAACCGGCGGTGTCCCAGGCCATCATCGATTTGGAGAAGACACACGGGGTCAAGCTCTTTCACCGAACCAACAGCGGCCTTGAGTTGACCCGGGAAGGCAGCTTTCTGCTGCTGGACGCCAAGGAGATCCTGGAGAAAATCGACGTGCTGGATCAAAAGATGGCCTATCTCGGCCGCAACAAGCATGTGATCCGGCTGGGCATGTCGCCGATGATCGTCATTGCCAATATGGACTATCTACAGGCTTATCGCCGGATGCACCCGCAGATCCACTTTGATCTCTTTGATGAGGCCTCGCCCAGTTTGCGTCGGAAAATCTCCGACGGGGCAATGGACCTGTGCCTTGCCACAGGCGACAACAACGGGCTCTACCATTGCGAGTCCAAGCTCCTGACCTCCTTTGAAATCTGCTTCTGCGTCGGCGCCCAGCATGAACTCGCCTCCAAGGAAGTCGTCTCCTGGGAAGAGATCGTCCGGCAGAAACTGGTAGTCTGCAAGGACCGCTATCAGATCGGTCTCGTCGTACAGCAGCAGCTCAACAAGCATCTGCTGCCCACATCGGAGCTGTTTCAGTGCAACAATACCGGTGTGCATATCAATCTGATCACGAATCACGGGTACTGCGGCTTCATGTACCGGAAGATGGTCGAAAAACAGCCAGGTCTCGTAGGGGTCACACTGGAAGAACCGCTGTACGTCGATATCTCTCTGGTCTGCCGCGTCAGCAGCAAGAAAAACAGAGACATCATGAACTTTATTCAGTACATTCAGGGTGTCTATCGAGAGGAATGATCCGACCCACCAGGGGGAAGGCGCTCTGAGCAGCCGCTGTTGGACGGATCGGAAGTCAACAAAAAGCCGCAGGCATATGCCTGCGGCTTTTTGCTGCGGACGGGGAATCATTCGGAATTACGGAGTCCGAGCAAGTGTGCCCTGCTTTCCTGGCTCGCCCCGCCGAAGGCAGGGGGAGAGCTGGCGCTTGCGCCTGAGAGGGGGAATCGTTGGAAGGAATGCGGCCCCTCTCCGTCGCTTCGCGACACCTCTCCCCGTTGCAGGGAGAGGCAAGTGCGTAAGGCAACAATTCCCCGTGCGCGGGGAAGGCTTCGGGCTGCCGTATCCCCCAGTCACCGTCGAGCCCCTTCAGTCACGGCGACAAGCCGCCGTGACAGCTCCCCCGGCGGGGGAGCCGAGGGCGACAGCCCCCTTCCCTAAAGGACTTGGTGCCTCACGCCTTCGTAGGCAAGGGGGCCTTTTCAGATGCCACACAGGAAGCCCTGCGGGCACGTCCGATCCTCCCTGCGGAGATCTGTTCCTTATTCTCTCTTCCCTGTTCACACTTCCCTCTTTACTGTCCCTGTTCCGCATGGTAGATCCGCAGCTGCCGGGCGATCTCGGAGGCGGCCTGCTCCATGGCCTTGTCTCCGGAGAAGTACGCTTCCGCTGTGCGGCGGACAGCGGTATAGAGCTCGTCCCCGTCCCGGCAAACGCCCTCCACCTCATCCAGCAGCGCAAGGAACAGCGCTTTGGCATTCTCCGGGTCATAGCGCAGCTCGTAATCCATGCCGTTTACGGTGCCGCTCAGCTGACCGTCCATCCAGATCTCGTACTGGGCCATGCCCCGGTCATAGGCCGCGCGGGTGAGGGGGATGCCATAGGAAAAGCTGCCGGTGAAGCCCCGGACCAGGTAGCGGTCGCTGAGCACGAAGGAGAGGAAGGCCCAGGCGCCTTCCTTATTCGCCGCGGCTTGGGGGATCATCAGCTCCCGGGTAGGCGCCAGGTAGATGCCGCTGCTCTCTGTGCCGGGGAGCCCCAGGGCAGAGACCCGCTCCCCCAGCCAGCCCTCCGTCTCCGGGATGGAGGCCGCGCCGGTGGTCAGGGTCCTGCCGAGGGGATCGGCGATAAGGGCAAGCTGGAAGCGCTGCAGCCCATCGCGGATGGGGCCGTAGTCCACCGGGAAGACCGTGCCATGGGCCAGGGCCTCCCGGTATTCCTGCTCCGTGAGACCCTCGGGGATCTGCATGTTATCCTCCGGCAGGGCGGCGGCAAAGCGGAGCAGGTCCTCCGCCTGGTCGGCTGTGTAGTCCCGGCGGCTGTTGGCGAAGACCCATAGCAGAAAGCTCTCCCGGTCCAGGCTCTGGTCAAACACCCGCTCCGCCCCGCCCGCCAGGTCGGAGAGCGCGGAAAAGCTCTCGATCTCCCGCCCGTCCAGAAGAGAAGCGGGGCCCAGGATGGCCACAAGAGAAAAGCTTGGCATCAGGCTCAGGAGCTTGCCGTCGGTTATCATCGCCGCAAGCGGCCCGGAGAGCAGGGCGTCCGTCCCCAGGTCCCGCTGCACATAGGGCAGCAGATCCTCCGCCGCGGCGGGGGAGCAGATGGCGCTGCCAAAGCCCCGCACGTCGATGATGTCGGGAGCGTTGCCGCCAGCCAGGTCCGCGGAAAGGGCCAGAAAGGGATCGGGACAATCCGCGTAATTGCGCACAACGAGCTCATAGTCCCGGCTCACGGTGTTGAAGTCCAGGATCTCATCGTGGAAGCTCCCATACTGCAGATGTCGCGCCTTTTCTTCCGGGATGATCTCGTTGATGGCAAGGGTGAGGATCTTTTTCTCCGCGGGGAGGCTGCTTTTCGCCACGGGAGAGACGATGCGGAAGGGGCTGGACTCATTGCGCAGATCCAGGAAAAAGAAGCTCTCCGTTCCCCCGATAGGGACGGGCGCCACCCCCTCGGAGAGGAAGAGCGCGTCATAGCGGAAAAGCGGCTCGTTCTCCCCGCTGCCGAGCCTGTGGCGATAGAGATAGCTGTAATCCGTGAGATACAGCACATCCGTCTGGGACACGGCGCCGCCCTGAAAACCGCAGACGCGAAAGTCCTCCGGCACGCTGTCCACCCGGGTCAGGGAAGAGTCCACGGGATCATAGCGATAGACGCCGCGGCTGTCAAAGCCGAAAAAGTACAGCCCGTCCCCGGTACGGTAGATCTCCATCCACTCCCCCAGATCCCGGCTCTGGAGCAGCTGCCCCGCGGCGTCGTAGCTTTCCAGGGTGAAGGCATTGACACCGTTTTCGTCCCAGCCGAAGCGATAGAGCAAGAAGCCCTCCTCCAGACCAACCAGCGTGGCGGTCCCATTCTCGCAGCGAAAGGAAAGGGCCTCGCTCTCCTGCCCGCCCTCCAGGCACAGGACGCGGTAGTCCGTGGCGCGGGCGGCCCTGTCTTCCCGGGCCTCCAGGCGCCAGGTGCTGCTGACGGGGTTGGCCAGGGCCTCGTAGTCTGCATAGCCCCCCGACCACTCCCGCAGGCAGCGGCCCTCCCCATCGAACTCATAGAGCTTTTGGGCCAGCTCGTCAAAGGCGTAAAGCCCGTTGGGGGAGGTCTGGAAGCGGGTGAAGGGCTGCAGGCTTCGGTCAAATTCCAGGATGCCGGGGACATAGACGGTTTCCAAGGGGCTGCCGTCGGGAGCCAGGTTCTCCCCGGCACCGTAGGTGCTGACCCCCTCCCGGGCGGGCGGGGCTGCTGTTTGGTTTTCGTTTTTGGGCGCGCAGCCGCCAAGCCCCAGACTCAGCGCCAGGCAAAGCGCCAAAACCGCGGCCCAAAGCCGTATGTTTTTGTTCATGATAAGTCCTTTCTATTGTCTATAGGAGGACGCCTTGTTCCTCCCCCAGCGGGGGAAGATGTCAGCGAAGTTGAAAGGTGAGGGAGAGAGAAAATGAATCCTGTTATTCAAGGCTCTCCCTCATCCGTCAGCCGCCTCGCGGGGGATCGGCGGCTGCCACCTTCCCCCGCTGGGGGAAGGCTTGGGGCTGACAGAGGGCGGCAGCCCCTACGGTTCCCTCGTTGAGGGAGCTGTCACGGAAACAGCGTATAGTCGATCTCGTCCGCCCAGGTCTCCAGCTCCTCGGCGTTGTGGCAGGAATAACCGCGGCCGATGAGCCAACCCCTCTCCGTCCGGCAAATCACCGCCGGACCTTCACGGGACCTGGTAAGGTCCGCACAGAGCTGGACCACTGTCCCGCTCCTGGTACGGTAAAACCAAACGTCCGGATAGTGTTCCGCCGTCAGGTCATAGCCGTAGTCGCAAAAGGCGCCGAAGGGGATGTAGATCCATTCTATGTGATTGAAGCTCCCCATCATAACGCCGTTGTCCCAGTATTCAAAGCCGGAGAACTGCCGGGCAAGCTGCTCCTCGTAGCCCAGGGCGGCAAAGTCCTCAAAGCTGATGGGAGGATAGGGCGCGTCCTCAAAGCCTCCGGCATTCACATTGCTCCGGCTCGTCACATCCTGAAAGCGCACGGAATCCGTGAGGCCATAGCGCTCCACAATGCCGGGGCGGAGGGCTGCCAGCTCCTGTCGCCCCGCCTCGGTGCCCTGGCGGGACCGGGCGGCCTGACTCCAGGCTCTGGCCGCCTGCCCCTCCGGGGAGGCGAGGAAATCTTCAAGCGTTGCGGCATCCCCCGGTTCCGCGCAGACGGTGGGCTCCCGGTATCCCTCGTCCAGGTCTGGCGCGGTCTTCACGAGCTCGCGAAACAGGATCCGGTCCGCCACCGCCTCGCAGTCCGCCTCGCTGACGCTCCCAGCCCGGTAAAAGCCATCGCAGACCATGACGAAGACCTCATCCCGGTCATAGAAGATCCGCAGATCCGCCCGGCCCGCAGCAATGTCCTCCCGGCTTTCGTTGAGGGCCAGCAGCACCGTGTCCCCGTGGGCGGTGGTGTACTCCCACTCCCGATAGTTCTCCGGCTTGTCGATGCCGCTCATATAGGGCAGGATGGTGCCGGAGAGGTTTTTGAGGATCGTGATGATGCTGCCCTGCCCGTCCAGGTTCCAGTCCAACATGAAAGAGCCGTCCTCATAGATGTATCCGTTCCCATCGCCTTTGGTCAGAAAGGCACCGGTCCCGGCGGTACGGTAAAATTCCTCCAGGCTGACGGGCGTGACCATGCGGGTGTGCAGGGCAAGGCCGTAACGCTCGGCCAGGGCGTTCAGCTCCTCCAGCATGGCCGGGTCGTAGACGCCGTAAAAACGGCAGGTGTCCACCGTCTCCTCGTCAAGGCCCTCCATCCAGGAAACGTCGTTGCTGACGGGGTGAGAGGCCAGATATTCGTCCCGGAAGCGCAGCCACTCCGCGTTGGCCAGATACTCCGGCGAGTCCACATAGCCGTTGAGGGAGACCCAGCGCCGCGGCTGGGCCGTTGGCGCGGGGGATGCGTCCGGCGCGGCGCTTTCCGCCGCAGGGGAGGGCTGGGCCGGGAGCTCGATCATGCGCTGGCGCAGACCGAACCAGCCCATGGCATAGGCGGTCATGGTGAAGAGAGCCAGGAGCACCGCTGCCACCAGCAGCGTGGTCCAAAGCCGCCGCCTTGTTCGGCGGGGCTTGCGGACCTCCCCGGAGAGGTCCAGGAAGTCCTCCGCCTCCAGAACGTAATCCGCCCGGATGCCGCTCATGGCCTGCAAAAGGGCATAGGAGCTCATACCAGGCCCTCCCTTCTCAGCTCCTCCTGCAGCCGCAGCCGCAGGCGATAGAGCCGGGTCTTTACGCTGCCCGGTCTGCATCCCAGCTTTTCGGCAAGCCGGGTGACAGGGGTGAGGAACCAATAGCGGGCCACGAAGAGCTTCCGGTCCGCCTCCGGCAGGCGGGCAAGAAAGGCGTTGATGGCCGCTGCAAGCTCCTCTTCCTCCAGGTGTTGCTCCACCCGGCCCCGGGCGGGCAGGCAGTCTTTCAGCTCCTCCAGGGCCAGCTCCGTCTCGCCTCCGCCCCGCTTCTGCCGTCTGGCCCGGCGCCAGCGGTCCAGGGCCAGATTGCGCACGATGGCCCCCAGGAAGGGGGAGAGAGCGGCGGGGCGCTTGTCCGGCATCAGGTTCCAGGCACGAAACCAGGTGTCGTTTACGCACTCCTCCGCGTCCTCGCGGTTGGCGCAGATCTGATAGGCGATGCTGTGGCAGTAGGGGCCGTATTTCCGGTCGGTCTCCGGGATAGCCTGATCCGAGCGCTGCCAGTAGAGATCCACGATCGCTGCGTCTTCCATGGCAAACCCTCCTTTCACCCTTCATAACGTCAAAAGTCGGCAAAGGTCACAGTTTTTTCGATTATTATAGCAAAAAAGAGAGGAGCGGACAAAAGGGTATGAAAAAAGGATGCGGCAGCGCATCCTTGTGGGGGAACGGTTATCGGGGACGACGCCCTGAGACGGGAATAAGTCGGAATTTGGAATTGAGGCATCTGGGCAAGTGTGTCCTGTTTTCCTGGCTCGCCCCGCCGAAGGCAGGGGGAGAGCTCCTCCACCTTGCGGTGCCCGGAAAACACATCGGGCTTACGCTGATCCTCGTGTTTTCCGACCGCTGCGGAAAAAGCACCATCGCTTCTTCTGCCCCCGACAGCGCGATGGCGCTTTTCCCCCGTCGCGGGGAGAGGCAAGTGCGTAAGGCCGCAATTCTCCGTGCGCGGGGAAGGCTTCGGGCTGCCGTATCCCCCAGTCACCGTCGAACCCCTTCAGTCACGGCGACAAGCCGCCGTGACAGCTCCCCCGGCGGGGGAGCCAGGGGCAGCCCCTGCGGCCAGTCCCGCCCCTGCGCGCGAATCCGATCCTCCCCGCAGAGATCTATTCTCTATTCCCTATTCCTTATTCCTTATTCACTCTTCCTTCTCCGGATCAGCTTCTTGAGAAGCTGATCCGGAGCTGCTCCAGGAAGCGTTCGGCGATGGGGGAGAAGGTCTGGTAGCGCTTCCAGACGAGATAGAGCTTTGTCTCCAGGGGCGGGGTCAGGGGGCGGAAGACCATGCCGCTGCCCCGAGAGGTGTCCACCAGACGGTCAAAGGTCAGCAGATAGCCCAGGCCCTCCCGGGCAAAGAGGGAGGCGTTGTAGGACAGGCGGAAGGAGCCCTCCAGGCGGAGCTTCGCCATCTGCTCCCCGGCCCAGAGGGGGATGTCCTTCTCCCAGCCCTGGCCGGAGCAGAAGAGGGGCAGGCCGATGAGATCCTCCGCCCGGATAGCGTCCTTTTCGGCAAGGGGGTCGTCTGCGGGAAAGACCAGGCCCCAGCGGTCCGCCTCCGGGAAGGGCAGGGCCTCGTACTTCCGGGGATCCGGCGTCTCCGCCAGCACCGCAAAGTCCAGCAGCCCCTTGTCCAGCTTCTCCGCCACCTGCTCGGTATCGCCGCTGGTGATGTGATAGCGCAGGTCCGGGAAGCGCTCCCGGAGCCGGCGGATCTGCCGGGCCAGCAGGCCGATCTGCCAGGATTCGGCGAGACCCAGGTACAGATCGCCCCCGGTGATGTCGTCCAGGGACACGAATTCCCGCTCGATCCGATCCGCCATGGTGACCAGGTCCTCCGCCCGGTTGCGCAGCAGCACCCCTTCGTCGGTGAGGCGGATGCTGAAGGATTGGCGGGTGAAGAGCTTTTTGCCCAGCTCCTCCTCCAGAGAGCGCAGCGCCTTGGAGAGGGTGGGCTGGGTGACGTGCAGCAGCTCCGCCGCCCGGGTCATGTTCTCCTCCCGGGCCACGGCCAGAAAATAGCGCAGGGTGCGGATCTCCATCGTTTTCCCTCCAGATACTACTACCTAATAGAAACAAGACAGTCTTTGCGGCCAGAATTGTGCCATACTGCGTTGGACTCCTTGTCCTTGACCATATATCTCCATTATGCTCGGCGGAGTCCGCCTTGTCTGGCGCAATTCTGCCTCGCAAATCTTTGTCTACTTTCTATCAGGAATTAGTATGATATGCCAAATTTGAATATCACGATATGCATTATAACCATTAGCGAGCCTCCGCGCAAGGGGGTATACTGGGTCCATCAGAAACAGAGCGGAGGCGGGAAGATGGACAGAGCGTGCCTGATGGAGCTGGGCCTGAGCGCGGCCCAGGCGGACCGGGCGGCGGCTTTCTGCCGGGAGGGAAACTTCCGGGAGGCGGTGCTCACGCTGCGGAGCGCCCGGGGCGAGCTCATGGAGGAGCTCCACGGCTGCCAGCGCAGGCTGGACGCTCTGGACCTGCTGATCCGGGAAACCGAAAAACAGAAAGGGAGTACAAAATCATGATGAAAACGGCAGAACTGCAGCTGACCCGGGAATGGGACAAGACCTTTCCCAAAAGCGACAAGGTGGAGCACCGGAAGGTCTGCTTCGTAAACCACTTTGGCATCACCCTGGCGGGGGATCTGTACAGCCCCAAGGGAGCGGAGGGAAAGCTGCCCGCCCTGGCGGTGTGCGGCCCCTTCGGCGCCTGCAAGGAGCAGAGCTCCGGCCTCTATGCCCAGACCATGGCGGAGCGGGGCTTCGTGACCCTGGCCTTTGACCCCAGCTTCACCGGCGAGTCCGGCGGCTTCCCCCGGGCCATGCACTCCCCGGACCTGGACGTGGAGGACTTCCAGGCTGCGGTGGACTATCTCTCCTGCCATGATCTGGTGGATGCCGAGCGGATCGGCATCATCGGCATCTGCGGCTGGGGCGGCATGGCCCTGCAGACCGCCTGCATCGACACCCGGGTGAAGGCCACCGTGACCTCCACCATGTACGACATGTCCCGGGTGGCGGGCAACGGCTACTTTGACGCTGCCGACAGCGAAGAGGCCCGGCACCAGGCCCGCCTGGCTCTGAACGCCCAGCGGACCCTGGATTACCAAAACGGCGACTACGCCCGGGCCGGCGGCGTGGTGGACCCCCTGCCGGAGGACGCTCCCTTCTTCGTGAAGGACTACTACGACTACTACAAGACGCCCCGGGGCTATCACCCCCGGTCCCTGAACTCCAACGAGGGCTGGACCGTGAACACCGGCACTTCCCTCATGAACATGCGGCTTTTCACCTACGCCAAAGAGATCCGCGGCGCGGTGCTGATGATCCACGGGGAGAAGGCCCACTCCTGCTACCTGAGCCGGGACACCTACGCCGCCATGGTGCAGGACAGCAAGTACGCCGCCAACAAGGAGCTCATGATCATCCCCGGCGCCGTGCACACCGACCTCTATGACCGGGTGGATATCATCCCCTTTGACAAAATGGAGCGGTTTTTCCGCGAGAATCTGAAGTGAGGATAAGAAGATGCGCAAAAAAGTATTGATCCTGTCCACCAGCCCCCGGGTACACAGCAACTCCGAGGCGCTGGCCGATGCCTTCGGCCGCGGCGCGGAAGAGGCGGGGAACAGCGTGGAAAAAATCAGCCTGCGGGGCAAGAACATCCGCTTCTGCCTGGGCTGCTTCGTGTGCCAGGAAAAGGGCCGCTGCGTCATCCCCGACGACATGGGCCCCATTGTGGAAAAGATGGAGCAGGCCGACGTGCTGGTCTTCGCCACGCCCATCTACTACTATGAGATGAGCGGGCAGATGAAAGTGCTGCTGGACCGGGCCAATCCCCTCTTCGTCTCGGACTATAAATTCCGGGAGGTCTATTTCCTCGCTTCCGCCGCGGAGGCGGAGGACGAGGTGCCCCTGCGGGCCCAGAGCGGCCTGGAGGGCTGGGTGGAGTGCTTCCCCAAGGCCAAGCTCTGCGGCAGCGTCTTCGGCGGCGGCGTCACCGGCGCCGGGGAGATCGCGGGCAGCCCCGCCCTGGAAAAGGCCCGGGAGATGGGCCGGAATCTGTGATGAGAACGCGGCTGAGCCTGCTGCTTTTGCTGGCGGCGCTGCTGCTCTCCGCCTGCGGCGGAGAGGCCGCCCCAGTCCCCACGGAAGCGGCAACGGAGACGGAAGCGCCGGTCGTCACCCCGGCGGAGACAGCGGCGCCCACGCGCACTCCCGCGGAGGCGGAAGCGCTGGCAGAAGAACCAGAAGAGGAGGAGACGAGCTTGAAGCTATGGATCGGTGAACAGGAAATTGAGGTCCTCTGGGAGGACAACGACAGCGTCCGGGCTCTGGAGGAGCTGGCCGGGACGGAGGGGCTCACGGTGGCGCTCTCCGGCTACGGCGGCTTCGAGCAGGTGGGATCTCTGGGTACGCGCCTGCCCCGCAGCGACGTGCAGACCGTGACAGAGCCGGGGGACATCGTGCTCTATTCCGGCAACAGCATCGTGCTCTTCTACGGCTCCAACTCCTGGGCCTACACTAGGCTTGGGAAGATCCAGGGCCTGGATGAAAACGAGCTGCGTGAGCTTCTCGGCAGCGGCGACGTGAGCATCCGCCTGGTGATGGGCTGAAAAAGCGCAAAAGGTTCGCTGCAAAAGAAGCGCTTAGCCCAGTCGTCATCGTAGGGGAGGATCTTGCTTCCCCCTCCGGGGGAAGTGGCCGAAGGCCGATAGGGGTTCCTCAATCAACAAACGAATAATATCGAGAAAAATGTTCGGCGAACTCGTACACTCTGCGAGTTCGCCGAACATTTTTATGATTCTATGTTTCCAGCTGCCGGGAGGGGCAAGCCCCTCCCCTACCTTAGGACCAGGGTCTGCGCTCTTTTTCGCGTTTTGCAGCACGCCCGTAGTAAGGGCGACTGTTTCCCTCGCCCGTTTTGTGCTGTCACGGTGCACCGCGAGCGGAGTCCCGGGCAGTTCACAGGGGCGACCTGTGGTCGCCTGACCCACGCAACAGAATGAGGCGGCCAAAGGCCGCCCCTACGGGCGGGGATGGGCATCGTGCCGCGCATCCCACGCTGTCATCCTGAGGAGGCTTCGCCGACGAAGGATCTCGACGGCGCCCGGCGGGATCTATCGCGGCCTCCGGATAGCGTGACCCTGCGCCGGGGGCGAGAACCTTCGCCAAGGCTCAGGATGACAGAACGGGGATCTCATCCGCGTAGGGCGGGGGATCGACGGCTGCCACCTCCCTCAGAGAAGGAGAAAAAAGGGGGCGACCTGCGGTCGCCCCGTTCTGTTGCTCCGGCTTCTCTCAAGGCCGGTTCTGTTTCTTAATCGGGCAGCTTGATGTCCCGCCAGTCGCTCACATCGCACTGGCCGAAGTAGTCTTTCCCGGTATACTCGGTAGCCACCACCGTTCCGTCCGCCTGGAGCCCCACGGTATGAGCGTCCCCGGTGGAGACGGCGACGATATCTCGCCAGCCGCTCACATCGCACTGGCCGAAGTCATCTTCCCCGGTATACTTCGTCGCGACCACCGTTCCGTCCGCCTGGAGCCCCACGGTATGAGCGTCCCCGGTGGAGACGGCGACGATATCTCGCCAGCCGCTCACATTGCTCTGGCCGTATGTGTTCGACCCTACGGCAACCACCGTCCCGTCCGCCTTGAGGCCCACGGTATGAAAATGCCCGGCAGAGATGGCGACGATATCCCGCCAGCCGCTCACGTTCCTCTGGCCGTATGCGTTGGACCCCACGGCAACCACCGTCCCGTCCGCCTTGAGGCCCACGGTATGACAGGCTCCGGCGGAGACGGCGACGATGTCTCGCCAGCCGCTCACATTGCTCTGGCCGTATGCGTTGGACCCCACGGCAACCACCGTCCCGTCCGCCTTGAGGCCCACGGTATGACGGGCTCCGGCGGAGACGGCGACGATATCCTGCCAGCCGCTCACATCGCACTGGCCGTAATCAAAGTCCCCGGTATACTTGGTAGCGACAACCGTCCCGTCCTCCTTGAGGCCAACCGTATGCCAGCCTTTGGTGGAGATGGCGACCACATCCTGCCATTCGCTCACGTCACATTGGCCATACTTGTTGGATCCCACGGCGGCAACCGTCCCGTCCGCCCTGAGCCCCACGGTATGAGAGCCTCCGGCACTCAAGGTCTCCCGCTGCGTGATCTGTCCCCAAAGTTGGAAACTACGTTCCCATGCGTCGCTGTAGTCCTTGATCTGATAGAAAGCCAGCGCCGCCTCATACGTTTTCCCTTCTGCCAGCAGGGCCTTGGCTTCCGCATAGGCCGCCGCGTTTTTCGCTTCGGTCTGCGCTTCCCGCGCCTCAGTGACCCGCTTAGCGCTGTCCCTGTACCCCTTCAGCGCCTCGAAAGCGGCAATAGCCTCGTCATACTGCCCGGCCTCCAGCAGGGCCTCCGCTTCGGCGTAAGCCGCCGCGTTTTCCGCTTCGATCTCCGCTTCCCGCGCCAGCCGCTCTTCCTCAGCGATCGCGTTTTTCGCAGCAGTGATCTGCTCCGCGCTGTCCTTGTACCCGTTCAGCGCCTCGAAGGCGGTGATGGCCTCGTCGTACTGTCCGGCCTCCAGCAGGGCGGCAGCCGCGTTATACCTGCTGTTCGGGATCACGACCTTCGTCACCAGCAGAGCCAGGGCCAGGACAGCCGCCAGGGTCGGAAGAACAATGGCCAGGGTATTTTTCGTTTTCTTCGCCTTCTCCGCCGCTGCCTCCGCCGCCGCCTTGTCGGCGGCTTCTTTGGCTTCCCGCTCCGCCTTTTCCTTCGCCAGGCGCGCGTCGCGGTCCGCTTTCAGCGCGTCCAGGTCAGGAGGAAGCAGCGCGGCCTTTTTCTTCCCGCAGACATAGCACGCTTCGTCCCGGTTCCAGGCGCCGCAGGCGCAGAGCCAGAGGCCCTTGTGTTCCCGGGGATAAACTTCGCAGCTCTCGCCGAATTTGATTCTGTACTGCTTGACCAGCTCCCCGTCCCCCAGCCTGCTGCTCAGGCTTTCACCCGCGGGCAGCGGCTCCCAGGCGGCGTCCGTGCCCTCCCAGGTGCTGCTGTCGGAGAAAACGACCTGGGTGACCTCGACAGCCAAACCGCGCGTGGAATCGTCGGGCAGGTACACAGCGGTCTTCTGTCCGAATTCCTCTCCCGTTTTGGCTGTGAGATCCAGATATTTCTGCTGCGTGTCACCCGCCATGGGCTTGCCCGCCGCGTCCAGCGGATGGATCAGCACCGTCGCGGCCTTGAGCGGCTTTGCGGCAATGTTTTTGATCTTGAGCTGCACCAGCACCCTGCCCGTCTGATTGTCCTTCAGAAGATTGCCCGCTGATACAATAACAGGCGCACCTTCTGCGTATAGTATTCCAGGCAGTGAAAAGAGCTTGGAGTATCTTTCGCCCATGGTGCATCCTCCTTAGATTTCAGGCAGTTCGTCAGGCTTGACCTCATCAGGAACTTTTGCTTCCTGTGGAAGAGCAACGACCATCAGCATACCAACAGGACCGACGAGGAATGTCCACCAAAAATACCTCGCTTCATCATAACCCTTCATGGCTGCAATACGCCGAAATTCTGCTGCCACAAAGTACCACAGGACGATAACCGCAATCGCTCCTAAAAAAATCAGTGTTTCCATGTTTATCTCCTCTCTATTGGTGCAAATCTTTTTAAAAACTGATCAACACTCTCACGCTTGAATCTATAGACGATCTCTTCACCCAATTCGCCATATTCAATCTTTTTTGATTCTTCTGAGATTCCTGAAGCCATAACTTCTATTGCTTTTGTCTTTTTGGTAAGGCTAAAAACTGTCTTCGTGTGTGCTTTTTCCTCTCGCAAGTTCCAGGCAAGATAAATGCCCTCATCTGAAAAATACTTTATTGCGAATAGTTGCGTTGGTTTTCTGGAATGCGGATCACAATCATATCTATAGCGGCCTCCGCTATTCTTTCCTTTGCCAACTTTGAAATACTTCTCACAATCGATGCCTACTTCTCTACAGCAATCCTGGAAATACGCTTTCCCATCCATTCTAAGGCGACCTCCTTTCTGTGATGTGCCACCCACTTTTCGGGAAAAAAAGTGCGTGGCCCAAACGGAACCACGCACGAAAAACGCACCTCCGTTTGCTGCCGCGCAATTCTTTAACATCCTAATAGGGAATGCAAAGATGGAGAATGCATTTTTACCAAAAGGCAAAAACCATTCCCTATTAGGAAACTATATTGAATTGCGTGGCATCATTATCATATCATATCGTCAAGCATAAAACAATCGATTTTCCTCTTGGAAGAAATAAAAATGATGGGGCGCTGTGCACATTGTTTCTGTTCTGTGGTATGATGCAGGCAACGGGCTCTTCGGCTATCGCCCCAACACAAGAAATGGGAATCTCACTATGGAACTTCCGAAACGGAAACAAATCCGCCTGCAGGACTACGATTATTCCGCCCCCGGCGCGTATTTCGTCACCATCTGCACCCATGAACGCCGCTGTATTCTCTCCGATATCGCCGTAGGGGCGCTTCACGAAGCGCCCGCCGTATCGGTCAAACTAACGCAGATCGGTCAGATCGTTGATGCGGTCATTCGATCGCTTCCGGAACGGTATTCCAATCTGGCGGTGGATCATTACATAATCATGCCGAACCACATTCATCTGCTACTGCGAATCGAGGCGGAACGGGCGCTTCGTGAAGCGCCCCTACGGGCAGACGGAACGCGGTCGCTTCTTGCCAAAGCGGTCGGGTATCTGAAAATGAACAGCAGCAAACGGATCCATGAGAAGAATCCGGAATTACAGCTCTGGCAGCGAGGGTACTATGAGCATGTGATCCGAAACGAGAAAGATCACCTTGAAATCTGTGAGTACATCGAAAACAATCCCGCCCGCTGGGCAGAGGATCGGTACTATCAGGCATAATAAATCCCCTGTTTGTTGGTTTTTCCAAGAGGCAACAAACAGGGGATATTCATTGGTTCGGGCTAGAAAGTTTATTGGTGTTTCAGGCGGTTTTCACACATACTTTCATAGTGTTCATTGGTTTCTTCCAAAATCGCCCAACCCGCAAAGCCTTGCAATCAGCGGCTTTTTTCACCGTCTGGCCTGCTTTTGGCGAAGGGTGAGACTATCCGCGATCATGGCGATGAATTCTGAATTGGTGGGCTTGCCCTTGATGTTCGACACCGTGTAGCCGAAGTACTTCTGCAGCACCTCGATATCGCCCCGGTCCCAGGCCACCTCGATGGCATGGCGGATGGCCCGCTCCACCCGGCTGGGCGTGGTGGAAAAGCGCTTGGCCACCTCGGGATAGAGCACCTTGGTGACGGCGTTGATGATGTCCATGTCCTTGATGGTGAGGATGATGGCCTCCCGCAGGTACTGATATCCCTTGATGTGGGCGGGGACGCCGATCTCGTGGATGATCTCGGTGACCAGGGCCTCCAGATCCACCTCCCGGCGCTGGGCCTGGGCCGCGGGGCGGCAGTCGATGCCCTCCAGGGCGGCGTCCTCGCTGCCTGCGCCGCCGATCTGGCGCACCCGCTCCAGCAGGGCCGCCGTGTCGCAGGGCTTGGGCATGAAATAGGCCGCGCCCAGGGCGGCGCAGTCCGCCACCACCTGGCTGTTCATGAAGCCGGAAAGCACGATCACCGGGCACTTGCAGCCGGTCTCGGGCAGGCGGCGCAGCACCTCCAGCCCGTCCAGCTTGGGCAGCACCAGGTCCAGCAGCAGCAGATCCGGCTTCAGGCTCTGCAGCTGATTCAGCGCCTCCGGCCCGTCGGCGGCGGCGCCAATAAGCTCCATGTCCCGCTCGGCGGCAAGGGTGTCGGCCAGGAGCGCTGCGAAATCGGGGTTTGCGTCGGCCAGCAGGATGCGGATTTTAGTTTCCATAACTTTTTCCTCCCATCAATGCGGTATGCGGATCGCCCGGAACTTCCCGGGCGCATATTTACCGTTAAGTCGCATTTAATTTACCATAGCTGACACTTTCCCGACAACAGAATGCTGTCGAATCCCGCGGGAAACTTGTTGACATAATATCTGCTTCTTTGACAACGAACAAGGGCGTTCGACAAAGATCTTTCTTTCCCGCGGCTGACTTTTGTCGAATTTTGTCGAAAGCGGCGGCAAAAATGGTCCCGCCTCCGGATCTGGGGCGGGATCGCGTTTTTCAGGGCTCGCCGTAGAGCAGCTCAAAGCTCTCGTAGTGGTCCCCGGTATAGTAGATCAGGCCGTCGTTGGAAAAGACCATGCGCTCGGCCCCCCGAGACTTTTTGCCCAGGGTGTTGATGTCACACTCGGTCCAGACCCGGCCCTTGGCGGAGGGCAGCAGACCCTCCCGGTTGCCGAAGCGGTCGCCCCCGATGCACTTGCCGGGACAGTAGCGTTCCAGGCTGCCGCCTTCCCAGCCGGCAGCGCGGGCCTCGTTCTTGGTGATGAAGTTCGGGGGCAAGTGGCCGTAAGCGATGAGATAGGCAAGGACGTCCTCCTTGGTGGTATAGCTGCCGTCCTCATCCGGAGCGGCGTCCGCCGTGGGCGCCGGATCTTCCGCCGGGGCCGTGTCCGCCGCCGGGTCTGTCTCCCCGGTCGCTTCATCCTCCGGCAGCAGGAGCAGCTCCTCCGAGAACGGCGGGAACTCACTCTGGCTTTCCGGCGTCGACGCCTCGCTCACGGGGGTGACCGCGCAGCCCGTCAGCAGCGAGGCCAGCAGCGCCAGGATCAGCAGCAGCGCAAGACTTTTTCTTCCTTTGCCCATGCTCATTCTTCCTTTCGGGGATTTGTTCGGTTTATTGTACCACGAAGGATGGCGCTCTGCAAGGGATTGCCGGGACCCGTTTCTTGTGATACAATTCCCTTATCAAGAAAGGGGGTGCCGCCGGCATGAAAAAACGAATGCTTCCGCTGCTGCTTCTGCTGCTGCTTCTGGCAGGCTGCGGCCGGGAAGCCGCGGACAGCACGGGCGGCGGCGCGCCAGCGGGAGAGCGGCTCGCCCCCATCAGCCTGAGTCTAGAGGAAAGCCAGGCCATGGCCAGGGTGCTGAACGCCAACCGGGTGCTTTACCGGGAGGGCAGCCTCTACTGCTATGATTTCGACCGGGACTGGAAGCCGGTGCTGGCCCGCTACACCTGGAAGGACGGGAAGCTCTCCGGCTTCCGGGTGCTGGCGGAGGGCTGCGTGCCGGAGTATCTGTGCTATGTGGACGGCTGGCTCTGCTACATCAACCGGGACACCGGCGCCATGGAGCGGGTTTCGGCGGAGGGCGGCGAGCGGCAGCTGATGCGCCGGGGGCCCTGCAGCTGCCTGACCGCCCGGGGCGGCCTGCTGTACTACTGCGACGAGGCGGGCCGCGGCCAGGCCCTGGACATGGCCCGGAATTTCGACACCCTTGTGCTGGAGGGGCCCTGCTCCTTCCTCTGGCCCATGGGAGAGGGCATCCTCTACCGGGAGGCCGACAGCGGCCGGATCCTTTATCGGAATGAAAACGGCCGGGAGTTCATTCTCAGTCCGGAGGGGGCCTCGCCGCCCCTGGTGCTGGAGGATCGGATCTGGTACGGTTTTGCGGGAAGCCTTGTGGCCCGCAGCTTCAGCGGCGGGGAGGACCTGGTCTATGCCCTGCCGGAGCACACGGGAGATCCGGAGCTGCTGCCCGTGAACGAGGGGCTTCTCCTCCGGGGGATCTGCGATACCAACGGCGTCCTCCAGTGGGAGGGCGGCGCCGAAGGACCCTTCGAGGACCTGGACCGGGGCTACCGGATCTGCGACTGGCTGGGCGAGGGTCTGTGGGTGGACACGGTCTACGAGCCGGACGGGCGGATCCGCTGCTATCTGCTGCGGGACGAGGCGGGAAATGAGCTAAGCTTCCTGGCCGGGAAAAAACAGTGAAACGTGAAAACGGGCATGCTGCAATACACAAACAATAAGCGGAGACCTTGGTCCGCACGTAGGGGAGGGGCTCTGCGTGCCCTGCGGGTATGTCCCCTCCCGGCAGCATCATGCACTATCATAATATATGTTCGGCGAACTCGCAGATTGTACGAATTCGCCGAACATTTCTTGCTATAAAAGCCTGCTTCCGCCGGGAGGGCGCAAGGCCCTCCCCTACGGTAACTACCGGGATGTGCGCATCTTGCAATATGCTCTTCCCTTTTCACTTTTCTCTCATACCGGGCAGCGGAGGACCACTGTTACCGGCGTCTCCAGCTCCTCGGGGCGGAGGACATTGGTCTCCAGGCGCAGCACCTTGTCCCGGCGGCAGAGGAAGTCCTCCACCGGGCCGATGACCTCATAGCCAAAGCCCGCGCCCCGGTAGTGCATGGGCACCGTGATGCTCGGCTGCAGCCGCTCCGCCAGCGCCGCGGCCTGCTCCGGTCCGATGGTGAAGTAGCCGCCTACGGGGATCAGCAGGATATCCACACGGCCCAGGGCGGCGATCTGCTCGTCGCTGAGCATGTGGCCCAGGTCCCCCAGGTGCACGACGCGCAGGCCCTCAGCCTCCAGCACGTGGATGGTATTGGGTCCCCGGAGCGCGCCCTGCTTTTCATCGTGGAAGCTTTCGATCCTTTCGATGTGCAGCTTTGCCTCTTTCCCGCTGCGCTTCACGCCCCGGCGGAAGTTGTGGTCGCTGTGCTCGTGGCTGCACAGCACCAGATCCGCCTCCAGCGGCGGCAGGCTGAGCCCGGGCACGCTGCCCGGAGCATAGGGGTCCAGCACTGCGGAGCCGTCCTCCGTCTCCACCAGAAAGCAGGAATGGGCATACCAGGTGATCTTCATGGCGATCTCCTCCTATGTTGTATATGTTCCCATTATATCAGAGCACCGGCGCCTCTGGCAAGAGGTACTGCCGGCCAAAAAACAAGTCCGCCTGGCTCTCCCCGCGCGATCGCGTGGGGAGAGCTGGCGCGAAAGCGCCTGAGAGGGGAAGGCGCTGCGCACGAGGGCCACAACCCCTCCGTCACGGCGCTGGCGTGAGAACGCGCCGCGACACCTCCCCTTACACAGGGGAGGCAAGGGTGCGCCTCCTTCTTCGTGTTTTCCGAAGGCTTCCTATCTGCGCGGCCCATGGCCAAAAAAGGGTGTTGACCCCCGTGGCGCAAAATGATAAGATATACTGTACAAAAATCTTCCGGGAGGAAACTGCCATGCGTTACAGCCGCGGCACGCGGGTCATTCTGGCCTTTCTGGTCTTTATGATCTTCGCCGCCTATTCTTATCTGCAGATCGCCGGGTATGAGGAGCTGCGCGCTCCCGCCCAGGCCGCCGACACCGCCGCCCCTGCCGAGGCCGCGGAAGCCCCCGCCCAGGAGGAGATCCCCGTTGCTTCCGATCCTCAGGCCGAGACGCCCGCCGTCCAGCCGGAGCAGGGCGTCATCACCGCCCCCGCCCAGGAGGCTCAGCCCACCGAGGAGCCGGTCCCCACGGTGGACCCCAACTCCCCCTACGGCAAGGCCCTGGCCAACGCCGCGGCCAAGGGGCTGCCCCAGCCGCCCGACGTGGACGTGACCAGCTGGGAGTTCACCCTGGTCAACGGCGACCACTCCATCGGCCAGTATGAGCCGGAGCAGCTGGCTTACCTGCACCAGACTCTGGACGAGACCGACATTCAGACCTCCTACAACGGCAACCGCTGCCCGGTGGACCTCCGCATTGCCGAGGCGCTGATCGCCATGGGTCGGGGCTGCAAGGACGCGGGCCTGCCCATCTTCCTGTCCTCCGGCTACCGCAGCTACGGCGACCAGGCCGCAAACTTCACCCGGGTCTGCCAGAACAACGGCATCACCGACGGCAAGGACGGCGCCGGCCACTACATCACCATGCCCGCCGGCTGCAGTGAGCACCAGCTGGCCCTCTGCTGCGACATCACCGACCGGTACTATGAGATCAAGAGCGCCGATATCGTGAAGAGCGACACTGTGGAATGGCTGCTGGCCCACTGCGCGGAATACGGCTTCGTACAGCGCTTCCCCGCAGGGAAGGAGGACGTCACCGGCGTCATGAACGAGACCTGGCACTTCCGCTATGTGGGACTGGAGGCCGCCCGCTACATGACCGACAACAACCTGGTCCTGGAGGAGTTTTTGAGCCTCTATGGCGTGGAGTAAGGAGGATGCCATGAAGAACCGTATCCTTGCGGGCCTTCTGGCCGCGCTGCTGATGGTCGTCTGCATCCTGGCGATCCCCGCCCCCGCCGCATCCGCCCAGGAGGCGGCGACGGAGGAGACCGCGGCGGAGCCGGAGACCACCGAAACACCGGAGCCCACGCTGCCGCCGGTATCCACGGAAAAGCCCACTGTCCCGGAGATCTCGGACCCCCTGCCCGATGTGGACATCCACAGCTGGGAATTCACCCTCTGCAACTCCTATAACTCCCGGGGCTGGATCACCTGCCAGCGGGGCAATCTGGAGGGCATCGGCATCGATGAGCGGATTCAGGAAGCGGCCGCCACCCTCATGGCAGACGCCAGGGCCGCCGGCTACTCCATCTATGTTGCCCGGGCCTACCTGAACACCGAGTGGCTGGAGAATATGTATCTGACCACCCTTTGGGTCTGCAACTATGACCCCGTGCTCACCGCCCGCAGCTTCCAGGGTCCCGGCGTGAGTGAGCATCAGACCGGCCTTGCCATTGACTTTACCGACACCATCGGCCATGCCGCCAACTATGAGTATCAGTTTGAGGACCCGGAGATCTTCGATTCCGAGCTCTACGCCTGGCTGATGGAGCACTGCGCGGACTACGGCTTTATCTTCCGCTACCCCGCCGAAAAGGCCCCCTGGTACGGCGTCTCCTGCCCCCACGCCCATTTCCGCTATGTGGGCGTGGAAGCCGCCAAATTCATGGTCGAGCACGATCTCTGCCTGGAGGAGTTCATCTCCCTCTACGATCCGGACGCGGTCTACGTCCCCGATAATGGCCGCTTGGCGTAAAAACATTCAGAGCTTTGCGTTTTGAGAAAAACGCAAAGCTCTGAACGCAAAAAGCGCGCTGCAAAATGCACTGTCATTGCGAGACCAGTTCGCAAACTGGTCGTGGGGTCTGCCCTGCGGGTACAATCCGTTTTCCTGCATAGAGAAATGCGGATTCCCACACCAGTGACGTCGGTCACTGGTTCGGAATGACAGGTTCCTGCATTTTGCAGCGCGCTTATTTCTTTTATCCCACCAGGCGGATCTCCCGGCAGGAGCCGGGGCCGAAGGTCTTTTCCATGCCTTCCTTGTAGGTCTCGAAATAATCGGAAGGCATCAGGGCCTGGACACAGCCGGCAAAGCCGCCGCCGTGGACCCGCCAGGCGCCGCGGCCTTCCAGCAGCTCCCGGCTCCGGCTCAAGCCCTCGGCCAGCTTGGTGTCCCCGGTGGCGCTGGTGATGATGTTGTTCAGCAGCTTTTCCGAGGAGCGGCCGGACTCGTTCATGAGGCGCATATAGGTCTCCCCGTCCCCGTTTTTCAGGGCGTCCCGCATCAGGGGGACACGCTCGTTCTCATCGAAGAAGTGCATGGCCCGGCGCACGGGACGGTTGGCCGGATCCCAGCCCTTGGCCCTGAATTCCGCCGGGTCCACATCCGCCAGCACGCCCTTGTCGAAGAGGTTGGCGATATAGGTCATGTCCGCCGGGATGCGGGCATAGGAGCTGTCCAGGCCCGCGTGGCTGCCGCCGGTCTCCGTGAGGCACATGGTGAGACCCATGGCGGAGAAATCCGCCTCCAGTCGCTGGATCTCCCGGGTCTTGAAGTCCACATACACGGTGCCGCCCAGGGCGCAGACCAGTTGACTCATGAGCCCGCAGGGCTTGCCGAAGAAGCGGTTTTCCGCCTCCTGGGCCGTCTTGGCGATGACCACGGGATCCACCTTGTTCTCGTTATAAAGCTCGTTCAGGATCCGCCCCACCAGCACCGAAAAGGCCGCCGAAGAGGAAAGGCCCACACCCACAGGCAGGGTGCTTCGGAGCTCCGCGTCAAAGCCGCCGATGCTGAGTCCCAGGTCCTTGAAGGACGCCGCCACGCCCCGGATCAGGGCGATGGGGGAGCCGAACTCCCTGGGCCGCACGCTCAGCTGGTTCAGCTGCACCTCCAGCAGCCCGTAGCCCTGGGTCTTGACCCGGATCATGTCGCTGCTGTTCCCCTCGACCTTGGCAGTCACGCCCATATGGACCGTGGAGGCCAGGATCCTTCCGTTCTGATGGTCGGTATGATTGCCGGCAAGCTCCGTTCTGCCGGAAACGCTGAAGTTTTTCTTCACAAGCTCCCCCTGTTCTCCGCATGCTCTCCATCACTTTTTATCAGAATAAACCATGGGCAGTTCAAAGTCAATCGGAAATCCATTGTTTTCCAGGGATTTTTTGCACAGGAAACAAAGGCCTTGCCATTTCCATACGCGGGCCGTATAATATGGATAAGAACAGGCAAATCAGATTACAGGAAAGGGAGAGTTTTGTTATGCTTCCAGAAAAGATCCTCGGTTTCGGCATCAGCAAAAGCTGCATCCGCGAGCTGGCCGCCTACGGCGCAAGGCGCAAGGCGGAGATCGGCGCGGATCAGGTCTTCGACTTCAGCCTCGGCAATCCCAGCGTGCCGGCACCCCCCTGCGTGGAGGAGGCCATCCGGGAGCTGCTGAGTCTGGACAGCACGTCCCTCCACGGCTACACCGCGGCCGCCGGTCTGCCCAGCCTGCGCAGGACCATTGCAAAGGACCTGCAGGAGCGCTTCTCCCTTCCCGCCCGGGAGGATCTCATCTACGTCACCTGCGGCGCGGCGGCTGGTCTTGCCATCTGCCTGCACGCCCTTGTGCTCCCCGGCGAGGAGGTCATCGCCTTTGCCCCCTTCTTCCCCGAATACCGCATGTTCACCGAGGGCGTGGGCGGGAAGCTGGTAACGGTGCCCCCGCTGGCGGATCTGCAGCCGGATCTTAAGGCCCTGGAGCAGAGCATCACGGAAAAGACCAAGCTGGTCATCGTGAACACCCCCAACAACCCCTCCGGCGTGGTTTTGTCCGAGGAGAGCCTGAAAAAGCTCTGCGGCATCCTCCACGCGGCGGAGCTGCGCTTCGGCCACCCCATCTACCTGGTCTCCGACGAGCCCTACCGGGAGCTGGTCTATGACGGACAGCCCGTCCCCAGCATCCTGCGCTTCTACGACAACGCCATTCTGGATTACTCCTACAGCAAGTCCCTCTCCCTGCCGGGCGAGCGCATCGGCTATCTGGCTGTGAGCACACGGATGGAGGACGCCGCCACCGTCTTTGCCGCCATCTGCGGCGGCGGCCGGGTCTGCGGCTTCGTCAACGCCCCCAGTCTGATGCAGCGGGTCATCGAAAAGTGCATCGACAAGACCTCCGATGTGTCCCTGTACAAGGTGAACCGGGACCTGCTCTACAACGGCCTCAAGGAGCTGGGCTTTGACTGCGTGTATCCTGACGGCGCCTTCTACCTCTTCATGAAGACCCCGGAGCCCGACGCCAAGGCCTTTGCCGAGCGGGCCAAGAAGTATGAGCTGCTCCTGGTCCCCAGCGATGATTTCGGCGTCCCCGGCTATGTCCGCATCGCCTACTGCGTCTCCGCGGATCAGATCCGCCGCTCCATACCCGCCTTCCGGAAGCTGGCGGAGGAATACGGCCTCTGCTGAAACCTGACTCCGTAAAAAACGCACGCCCTCGCGGGCGTGCGTTTCAGACTGTAGACAAACCTGTGCGGCCAAGCTTGGACACGCATGGGGGGATTGTGAAGACTAACTATTAAAAGTCAAGCCCCAAGAGACAAAAGATG